>NZ_FNAZ01000007.1:0-385395 GCF_900102125.1 Paenibacillus sp. cl6col | reverse complement strand
AGTAATGTGTGGAGCTGACCAATACTAATCGGTCGAGGGCTTATCCTAAAAGATTAAACCCCAAAAAGTGAAGTGAAGCTTTGCAGCAACACCGAATACTTTCCGGGGGCCCCGGATGAACATCTAGCACTAACTTTCGCATTCAGTTTTCAAGGTTCAAACCTTGAATTTCATATTGGCTTTAGCCAATGCTGTTTGGTGGCGATGGCGGAGGGGTTCCACGCGTATCCATCCCGAACACGACCGTTAAGCCCTCCAGCGCCGATGGTACTTGGACCGCAGGGTCCCGGGAGAGTAGGACGTCGCCAAGCAAATGAAATAACCCACTAACTATTTTAGTTGGTGGGTTATTTGTTGTCCACAGATTATCCACAACGATGAATAGGTATGTTATTGAAGAAATATGCACAGAGGGATAACTTTATAAAGTGAACAATCTCGCATATATAAGCCGTCCCATCCACAATTTCTGTTGAAAACGTGTTCATAACGTTGGATAACTACACGATAATAATTCGATATTTCGCAAAATTACGAAGTTATACACATTCTAGCAATGATTCACTTATCCACACGTTGATAAGTTTCAAAGATAATTGAATCGTAAAATATTTATTCAGTGAGGGCCAGATTAGTGCCACTTACACTTTAGGTAATTTAACAACCATCCACACCTTATACACTCCAAGTTCATAATTCTTTCCCATACATCTTCATGTTCACCCATTAAAAGTTTTGAAATCCTAATATTGATGCTTTTATTTGCTTATGGGAATGAAGTTAATTGTAAGCGTATTCCCTATGTATGCACCGAGATGTCGAGGTTAAATGCGCAGAGCATCATTTCTGTTTTGTCTCTTCCTATCCGCTATGCAATGACTAATGCGGTGAAGGAAATCGTACAGCATAAAAATTCAGTTGAGGAAGTACTCAATTCTATGCAGAAGGGATTGGAAGAGAAATTAGATGCTGAGCGAGAAAAGGAAAATAAGAAAATATTCATAGTTATGGATGAAATAAAAAAGTTATCGAATGCCTGGTGCAATTTGATAACTCTTTTTTTGTATGGAAGCAGAGAAGGAAGATGTAACAAACAGTATCAGTTTTCATTTGCAAACTGGCATTACGGAGTTGGTCGTTCACATTTCATTTCTGATTTTATTCTTAAAACTTATTCATTGAATGTTAAGTTGAGTATTACATGTTCAATGTTAGCATAAAAAGAGGGTTCAAAATGAAACATAGGAGGAAATAGAACAAATGAACATTAAAACAGCAATTCTAGCATCTATGATCGTATCCAGTATGTTGGTTGCCGTGGCAGGCCCGATTCCTGCAGGGGCCGCGGCTGCGCAAGAGCATAAGCAAACGGATAATAAGAAGGTTCATATCGATCAGAAGCTGGCCGCCAAGCTGCAAAAAGCGGTAAAGCAATTTGCAGGGAAAGAGATAAAGTTACAGGAGGCTGCCGAGACTACATTTGCTACAAATGCAAAGGTTACATCGACAGATGGAAAGTACGCAGTCCACTTCGATTATCAAAAAGGAGAAGTATGGGAGATCAATGGAACGATTCCAATTGATACAATCAGCAAACAGGATCAGGAAAAGGCCCTGAAAATGCTGAAAGGAGCATACGCAAAGAAAACATACGTCTTTGATAGAGAAGCGGTCATGAAGAGGCGCTATGACGATAAAAAAGGAAAACTGCAAGATCATTATTTATCGTATGAATTGACAGGGAAAGATTTTGAAGCACTTCTGTCCAAGGATAAGCGGGGAGAGACGCCAGTAGAGTATGTCAGTCTTTCGATAAAGTTAGCCAAGGAAGAGCTCGATTCAAAGTCGCTGGAAACGGCAGCAAAGGCGATAAATGCGGCTTTCGATCATGATTTGAATGTAACAGAGGGGTCTCTTAGTTCTAACGGAGACAACTATCATATGTTGTCACTTAAGGATAATGATGTATCACTTGAGATGGAAGCAAAAAAGGGAAAGGTCTTGAATGTATTTCATCATACAAGAAAAAAGGTAATGACCGACCAAGAGATTACGACAAAAGATGCAAAGGCAGTGGTCGCTCCGCTTGCCAAGGAATTATTCAATATCGACATTTCGGGATTAGAAGTAAAGTGGGACAACCTATTTAAAGATTATTGCTTCGTTAAAGGCAAAGAAATGGTATTGAGGGCAGCATTGGATGCCGATAAGAACGTGGTGTACCTCATATCGGGTGGCACAGCATTATTGGGGGGGCATTAGACGTTATCGGACTAAATATACAGGCTCAAATGAAATACATAAATTCTAATTTTCGTTAGATGCTTAATAAACAGAAGGAATACCTAGGAGGTTAACTATGAATATAAAAAAAGCAATTCTAGCGTCTATGATCGTATCGAGTATGTTAGTTGCCGTGGCAGGCCCGATTCCTGCAGGGGCCGCGGCTGCGCAAGAGCAGAAGCAAGCGGATAATAAGAAGGTTCAAATCGACCAGAAGCTGTCCGCCAAGCTGCAAAAAGCTATCAAAATATATGCAGGGAAAGAGATCAAGCTGAAGAATTTCGGTGAGAAGATAGAATTCTCTCCAAGTGCCAAGGTTGATTCCGTAGACGGAAAATATGCTATCCGCTTTATCATTGATAACGGTAAAATATGGGAGATTGATGAAAAGGTCACAATCGATAAAATCAGTAAAGAGGATCAGGAGAAAATCTTGACAGTGTTAAAAAAAGCATATGCAAATAAAACATATGCCTTTAACAAAGAAGTGATCATGCAGCGAGGCTATGATGGCGAAAAAGAAAAACTAGGTGCGAATTTGTCGTATACGTTGACAGGGAAAGATTTTGATGTTTCCTTTGCAAAGGAAAATTCCGCTAAAGAGCTAAAAGGTACTGTTGGTGGTTTTAAGATACAGTTTACCAAGGAAGAGCTCGATCCGAAGCTCCTGGAAACGGCAGTAAAAGCGACAAAAACGGCATTCAATCATGATTTGATGGTTACAAACGCTCAGCTAACTAACGGCATTGGATGGATGCTTGAGGATAAAGATGTATTGGTCGAGATGGAGAGGGGAGAACTCACTAAGGTATCTCATAAAACGCGTAAAGCGGTAACGACTAATAAAGAAATTACGGAAAAAGAGGCTAAAGACGTGGTTGCACCGCTTGCCAAGGAATTATTCAATATGGATATTGCGCAATTGGAAGTGAAGTGGGTCAGCGAATATGAAAATTACTACTTCTTCAAAGACAAAAAACCGGTTCTGAGGGCAGCACTGGACGCTAATAAGAACGTAGTGTCCATAATAGCTGGTGTCGGAGCATTATACGGATTCTGAATAGGGCGAGTTTGGACATTAAAGAGTTATTGAATTGCATGGCGCAATTTGATAACTCTTTTACATTTGGATATTCGCATAGGAGACAATATATAAGTGCTTCGAAAGCATCTCCTGCCCAGAAAGGATATATTTATAAGACTGCTGATGAGGCAAGACAAAAGTTAAAACCGGAATATCGGAACAGCCCGCTGCAAAGCACACTTCTATGGAAAGAATAGTAGAGATGATGTCACAAATGAGCGAATTGATATTGTTATATATTGTAGGTGAATATACCAGTGGTACACCATGAGAATATGAAACATTGGAGGGTTTAGTATGAATTTGAAAAAAGCAGTTGTAGCATCCATGATCGTATCCAGTTTGTTGGTTACGCTGGCGGGCCCGACTTTTGTAGGAGCCGAAGCAGCAGGAGGAAAGAAACAAGAGCAAGCATCAAGCAGCAGTGTTCAAATTGATAAAAAGGTTGCTGCCAAGCTGCAAAAGGCTGTACAAAAATTTGCCGGCAAAGATGTCAAGCTGCAAAATGTTGGCGAACTAGTTCGTTCGACTGACACGATGGCGAGGGTTCAATCCGTAGACGGGGTCTATCAACTATTTTTTGATCATAAAACAGGACAAGTATGGACGTTGACCGGAAAAACAACGATCGACAAAATCAGCAAAAAGGATCAGGACGATGTTCTGAAATTGTTGAAAAAAATGTATTCGGGGAAAACATATGCTTTTGATAAAGAAGTGCTCCTGGAACGTTACTATGAAGATAAAAAGGAACAGTTCAGCCAAAATTCTACTTACTATTTGAAGGGGAAAGATTTTAATGCATCACTCGTTAAAAATGATCCGGATCTAAAAGATTATATTAATCAAGCCCGGATCGAATTTGCTAAGGAAGAGCTTGAAGCGAAGCTGTTGACAACGGCGGAGGAATCGGTGAAAACGGCGTTAGATCATCAATTTAACATAACAGAGGCTTATCTTGTTAGTAATACTAAAAAAAACGCATGGGAATTAAAGGACGGCAGCTCTACTCTTTACGTAGATGAACAGAGCGGGAAGGCAACTAACTTATTCCATAATACGCGCAAAAAGGTGACGACGAGCCAGACGATTACGGCAAAAGAGGCAAAAGAGGTGGCCGCTCCGCTCGCCAAGGAATTATTCAGTATCGATATTACGGGATACGAAGTAAAGTGGGATAGCTTATATCAAGACTACTGCTTCGTTAAAGATCAAGAAACCAGAGTAAGAGTGGCATTAGATGCCAATAAAAAGGTAGTGTACCTTAAATCCGGGGCAAATGCACTTTTTGGAGGGGAAGACCCTGTTGCAAGCAGACTAGATGAAGAATAATGCAAAAAGGTAAGTGAAAATCATCCATTTGAAGCATCCGAAAGGGTGCTTTTTTTAATATGCTCCGTTACTTCTGTCCAAACATTAATGTTCTCTTAATTTTTATTCATATAAAGTTTCGTGGTTAAGTTCTATTCCATTCATTAGCATTATAGCTATCAAGTGTTCCATTAAAGGAGGAAATAAAATGAACATGAAAAAAGCAATTCTAGCGTCTATGATCGTATCGAGTATGTTAGTTGCCGTGGCGGCGCCAATTCCTGTTGGAGCCGAGGCTGCGCAAGAGCAGCAGAAGCAAACGGATAATAAGAAGGTTCAGATCGACCAGAAGCTGGCCGCCAAGTTGCAAAAAGCAGTAAAGCAATTTGCGGGGAAAGAGATAAAGTTGCAGGAGGCTGCCGAATCTATAAATGATTCAGAGGCGAAGGTTACATCGGTAGATGGAAAGTATGTTGTCTACTTTAATTTTAAAAAAGGTGAAATATGGTCGTTGGACGGAACGATTCCACTCGATAAAATCAGTACAGCGGCTCAGGAGAAGATCCTGAAAGCGCTGAAAGGAGCATACGAGAAGAAAACATACGTTCTTGATAAAGAAGTAGTTCTGCATCGCCTTTATGATGGAAAAAAAGAAAAACTAAAGGATGATTATTTTTCGTATCAGTTGACAGGGAAGGACTTTGAAGCAAAGTGGGAAGTATGGGGTGAGGCCGAATTTGTGAGTAAAGTTGCAATAAAGCTTGCCAAGGAGGAGCTTGATCCGAAATCATTGGAAATGGCAGCAACAACGATAAAAACGGCATTTGATCATGATTTTGAAATAACAGATGCCCAACTTCATTCTAATGGGGATAAGGTTCAAATGTTATTACTTAAGGATAACGATGTATCGCTTGAGCTAGACAAAAAAGAAGGAAAGGTCTTGAATGTATCTCATAAAAAAAGAAAAAAGGTAACGACCAACCAAGAGATTACGGAAAAAGATGCAAAGGAAGTGGTCGCTCCGCTTGCCAAGGAATTATTCAATATCGATATTTCGGGATTGGAAGCGAAGTGGGATAACAAATTTAAAGATTATTACTTCATTAAAGACAAAAAAGCGGTATTGAAAGCAGCGTTAGATGCTGATAAGAAACCCGTGTATATCGTATCAAATGGCCCAGGGTTAATGGTGGGGAATTAGATGTTAGGGTCAATTGCAAACTGTGCTTGAATAAAAAGGGAGCTAGAACTATGCATAATAGATGGAAAATTGTGATCTTGCTGCTAACTATCGTTTCCTTAATGAGCGGCTGCTTTGGCAAGAAGGAAGTGTTGGAGCCCTTGCAAGCAAGCAAAATCAAGGTGATCTATCAGGATGAGGAAGCCTTTTACCACGACTACGGGAAGTATTTTCATATGAAATATCCGCAGATTGAGGTCGAGGTTATCCCCGAGACTCAGGTGCTTCAAAATCTAGGGAAAACGATTCGTGCAGAGGATTGGGATACGGAAATAAAAAAGCTGTTGGAGAACTCCGGTGCAGACGTAATAAAGCTGGGTGATGCGAAAACGTTTCAATCATTTGCTGAAGCTGGCAGGTTATACGAATTGGAAGAAATGATCCGGCAGGACGACTATGATATGAAGGGCTTTTTGCCAGGGCTGATCGACAAAATTAAAAGCTTAGGCAACGGCAAGCTATATGGGCTTGCTCCTTATGTGGATAGGGAAGTTTTGTACTATAACGCAGCGTTGTTCAAGGAGCATCAAATCGAACCGCCGAAGAACAATATGACCTGGAAGGAAATGTTTGATTTGTCAGCGAGATTTGCCAATATCGGAAGCGGAGACAATAAGGTGTACGGGTTCTATGAATGGCATGGGGATATAGGATCCACTTTGTACAAAATTGCCGATTCCTCCGGATTGAAGCTGCTCGACCCGAAGGGAGAGAAGGTGCTTCTGAACTCAGATGGCTGGAAAAAAGCCATCAAGCAGGTAACGGATGCTGTACGCAGCAAATCTTTATTTTTGCATCCTGAAGGCCAAATTTACACACAAGAACTTAGAGATCAAGTTGCTATGGGGATAGGCAGCGCTCACAAAACTAGGGAGCTTGTATTGACCAAGCAAGATTGGAATGTAGTTACGGCTCCGGTAGATCCTGCAATGGATTCTTCATCCATTACCTTTTCTCCCATCTACGCAATTGCGGCCGACTCAGTCAACAAGCGGGCGGCTTGGGAATTCGTCAAATTTGTGAATGGCCCGGAGATGGCGCAGGCCCGTTCGAGGACATTGGAAGGTAAGCTTCCTTCACGTAACGGTTATATGAAGGATATAAAGGGCAGGAGTACGGATGCATTTTATATACCGAAGATCAGGCAGGAGAGCAGCCTTTATGAAAGTCTTCCATTCGAGTTCCTCAGATTATTTTATAAACCGCTTCGTGAGGAGCTGTTGGCCGTAGTTGCGAACGAGAAGTCAGTTGATGAAGCAGCTGCCGCGTTGGAGGTAAAAGCGCAGGAACTGCTCTTAAAAGTGCGAGAATCTGCAAACAAGGATAAAGGGAAATAGGGAGTGTAGAAACGTGTTAAAGAGTGGGAAGACCGTAATTATGCTGCTGACGATCATGTCTCTCTTAAGCGGCTGCTTCGGAGAACGGTCAGAGCTAGCGCCATTAAAAGACGGTAAAGGGAAGATCAGGGTTGTCTATCAAGATGAAGATCGGTTTTATAGTGACTATGGGAACTTCTTTAAGATGATGAACCCCGACATCGATATTGAGGTTATCAGTGAAGCAGAATTGTTTGACGAAGCCGAAAAAAACGAGGCATTCAATTTGACTGAGGAAAAGAAAAAGCTGCTCGATAAAGTTAAGCCGGATGTGCTGTTTTTGAATGAAAGCATGTTTGAGGCCTTCGCTCAAGAAGGAAGGTTGTATGATATAGAGCCGGCCATCAGCCAGGATCAATACAATTTGGACGGATTCATGCCTGGTCTTATCGACAGGCTGCGTGCAAAAGGGAATGGGAAGCTGTACGGGCTCACTCCTTCCTTCGAAACGAATGTCATCTATTATAATCGCAACTTGTTCAAGAAGCATCAAATCGAGCCGCCAAACGGGAAAATGACGTGGAAGGAGCTTATTGATCTGGCAGCGAGATTTTCGAGCGTCGAATCAGGAAAGAAGCAAGTTTTTGGATTGTATCAAACGAGAGGGCCGGCAAGTTTGATGTATGATATCGCCGCTGCATCGGCACTTAAGCTCGTTGATGCGAAGTCAGGCAAGCTGTTGATCGATTCGGATGGTTGGAAGGAAGCAATGAAGATGACGGCGGATGCCGTCCGCAATCATGCAGCCTATGCTCCTCCACCAATGGAGGAAGGAGAAGTACTTGATGGATACGATGATACTGACTTTGAGAAACATAGAGACTACTTGAAACAGTACAGCCGATCAAACGAGTTATTCTACATGGGTCAAGCGGCCATGACGATCCAAGCGCCATGGTTTGCGTCCTTTTTACGGGATATTCCCTACTACTCAAAGACACCGGAGATCGACTGGGGCATCGCGGCCGCGCCTGTTAATCCTGCTAAGCCCGATGAATCGGCTTACGTGAAATTGTCAGAGATCTATGCCATATCTGCGGATTCTCCGAACAAGCGGGCAGCTTGGGAGTTCGTCAAATTCGTGAACGGGCCGGAAATGGCGCAAGTTGCTGGGAAGGCAATGAACGATACGCTGCCTACGCGATCAGACTATTTCAAGGATTTTAGGGGGCGGGACACGGAGGCTTTTTACCTCCTGAAGCCAATGGAAGCTAGCAGTGTGTCAGATAAAAAAAGTATTCCACCAGGGTTCCAAGCTGAATTCGATTCGTTATTGTCGGATGCGCTGAAATCCTTAATTAACCAAGAGAAATCGCTGGACAATGCGGTTGCCGAGCTTCAAATCAAGGGGCAAGAAATAATAGACCGATTGCGGGAAACCAAGTAGGAGCAATAAGCGAATTAAGTTGAATCTAATTGTTCAATGTTGGCATGAAGAGAGTACTCATGTATTAATACATAGGAGGATTACTATGAATCTAAAAAAAGCAATTCTAGCATCTATGATCGTAGCCAGTATGTTGGTTACTGTGGCAGGCCCGATTCCAACAGGCGCCGCGGCTGCACAAGAGCAAAAGCAAACAGATAACAAGAAGGTTCAAATCGATCAGAAGCTGGCCGCCAAGCTGCAAAAAGCAATCAAACAATATGCAGGGAAAGAGATTAAGCTGAAGAGTGTCGGCGAGAAGATAGAATCCTCTCATGATGGTGCAAAGGTTGAATCCGTAGACGGAAAATACGCTATCTGCTTTAATGTTGGAAATGGTCGGATATGGCAGATTGAAGAAAAGGTCACAATTGATAAAATTAGTAAAGAGGATCAGGCGAAAGTCCTGAAAGTGTTGAAAGGGGCATATGCCAATAAAACATATGTCTATGCTAAAGAAGTGATTATGCAGCGAGGGTATGATGGTGATAAAGAAAAGCTAGGTGTAAGTTTGTCGTATAAGCTGACAGGGAAGGACTTTGAGGTATATTTCTTCAAAGAGAATACTGCTAAAATGCCGAAAGATGCAGTTAGTGCGTTTACAATAAACTTCACCAAGGAAGAGCTCGACCCGAAGTTGTTGGAAACGGCAATCGGAGCAATAAAAACAGTATTCAATCATGATTTGGAAGTTACATCCGCTGACCTAAGACGCTTTACATGGACACTTGAAGATAAGGACATATCGCTTGAAATGGAGGAGGGAAAGGTCACTAACGTATTTCATAAAACACGTAAAACGGTAACGACCAACAAGGGGATTACGGAAAAGGATGCCAAAGAAGCGGTTGCTCCGCTTGCTAAGGAATTATTCAATATGGACATTGCGGATTTAGAAGTGAAGTGGGACAGCACCTTTAAAAATTACTACTTCATTAAAGACAAACAACCCGTATTGAGAGTAGCACTGGACGCCAATAAGAACATAGTGTTCTTAACATCAGGTGTCAGAGCATTAAGTGGGTTCTGAATAGGGAAGGTTTGAATATGAAAGAGTTATTGAATTGCATAGCGTAATTTGAGAGATAAATATCCATACAATCATACATAGGGGGAAATAAAATGAATATCAAAAAAGCAATTCTAGCATCAATGCTTGTATCCAGTATGTTGGTTGCCGTGGCAGATCCAATTCCTGCAGGAGCAGGGGCTGCGCAAGAGCAGCAATTGGATCGCTGGACAATTCAAATAGATCCGAAGTGGACGGAAAAGCTGAATCAAGCGGTAAAATTATTTGCCGGAGAAGACGTGCAATTGCAAAAGGTAGGTAAGCTCGATTTCAATAATAAGAATGCATCTAAAATAACAGAAGTGCGATCTGTAGATGGTAAATATTCATTACAATTTGATTATGATACAGGGGTTATCTGGACGGTAAGCGGCAAAACCGCTACTATTGACCAAATCAGCAAGCAGGAACAGGAAGACGTATTAAAGTGGTTGAAAGCGATATATCCAAAGAAGAAGTATGCATTTGATAATGAAGTTGAGGTGATTCACCAATTTACGGATGAGAAACTCTCAAAAACGTCAAAAGCAGAGGTTAGAGAGGAGAAGACGTACGAATTGAAAGGAAAGGATTTCTCCGCTTCCTTACACAAATTAGATGGCATACCAGAACATATCGGTCATATCACGATTGACTTTGATAAGAAAGAGCTTGATCCGAAACTGCTGAAAACAGTTGTTGATGCTGCTCAAACTATTTCTACAAATAAGTTTGAAATGACGACTGCTCAGCTTCGCGTCGATTTATCGCCAATTATCTCAAAGAATAAACCCAATATAACATGGGTGTTCCATGATGGCAAAGTTACGATTTATGCAGATCCCAATACAGGGAAAATCAATAGTATCTACAATGAGCTTGGAAAACAAGTACGCGAAAATAAAGGCATTTCCGAAAAAGAGGCGAGAGAAGCGGTCGCCCCAATAGTGAAGAAAGTATTTAATATCGACATGAATGGATATAGCGTGAAATGGGATGGAACAGAAAGGGATTTTGCTTTCACCAAGAAAAATGGCATGAATGTAAGAGCGGCATTGGATGCAAATAAAAAGGTCGTGTACATTCGAGTCGGAAGAGCTGCTGCTCCTGGGATCATTAGGTATGCAGCGGATTTGGAAGTGAAACCCCAATAAGCGTCTGCAAACGAACCATATTCATTATATTTTGACTCCGTATCGAATAATCCACTGGCTTCTTTGCGTCGGTGGATTTTTTTATTTGAAACCATTTTCATTCAGAATAGTAGAGATGATGTCACAAATGAGAGGAGTGAAATTGTTATACATTGTAGGTGATCACCATTTTACTGATAAAAAACGTTCAAAAACTTCAAAAGTAGGGTGAAACATAGGAGGGGTTTAGTATGAATTTGAAGAAAGCAGCTCTAGCATCCTTGCTCGTATCCAGTATGTTGGTTACCTTGGCAGGGCCGATTCCTGCGGGTGCCGGGACAGCGCAACAGTACGAACAGCAGCAATCGAATAGTAAGACGATTCAAATCGATCAGAAGCTGGCTGCCAAGCTGGAGAAGGCAGTAAAACAATTTGCGGGCAAAGAAATTAAGCTGAATTTGCAGGACGCTTCCCAACCTATCAGCGATCTGGTGCAGGTTAAGTCGGTAGATGGAAAATATAGTGTGAACTTCAAGGAAAAAACTGGAGAAATTATTACGGTTAGAGGCTATCAAAGCATCGATAAAATCAGTAAGGAGGATCTGAGCGAAGTCCTTAAAGTGTTAAAAGGATTATACCCAAAGAAAGACTATTCATTTGATAAAGAAGTTCATGTCGATCTTAACGATGTAGAAGCAAAGACACCTTTTAGCATGTATGCGTTAAACGGGAAAGGATTCTCTGCCATACTAATGAAAAATTATCCGGGATGGCCGACAAAGATTCATGTTGGAGCCCAAATCGAAGTTGCCAAGAGCGAGCTTGATCCAAAGCTCCTGGAAAAGGCAGCTGAGGCAGTAAAAACGGCTTTAGGCCATAATTTTGATGTGACGAAGGCTTGGGTTGGAGGTACGAATAAAAAAAGTACATGGAAGCTTAAAGGTGGTAATATTACGCTGTCTTTGGACGCAAAGACAGGGGAAACCGAATATATTTATGATATTTCGCGAAAACAATTGATGACGAACAAAGAGATTACGGAAAAAGAAGTGAAAGAAATAGTCGCGCCAATTGCAAAGAAGTTGTTCAATTTGGACATTCAGGGGCTTGAAGTAAAATGGGACGGCTCTGCAGGAGATTTCATCTTCAATCAAAAGAAAGATACGAAAATGACCGTTGCATTGGATGCCGATAAAAACGTAGTTTATATGTTTTCTGGAGTGAGAATGCTTCTGGAGGATTTAGAAAGAGATTAAACCTTAATACAAAGGAGAAGATAATATGAATCTAAAAAAAGCAATTTTAGCAACGATGCTCGTATCCAGTATGTTCGTTACACTTGCGGGCCCGACCTTTGCAGGAGCCGAAGCAGCAGGAGGCAAAAAGCAAGAACAAGCATCGGGCAGCAGTATTCAAGTTGATAAAAAGGTTGCTGCCAATCTGCAAAAGGCCGTGAATCAATTTGCAGGGAAAGAGATAAAGTTGAAGTTCGAGAAGGCCTTTAAACATCCATTTGATCTGGCAACGGTTCCTTCGGCAGACGAATTATACAAAGTAGATTTTAAGCCAAGTACAGGAGAACTGATCAATATTAAGGGGATTCAAACGCTTGATAAAGTGAGCAAGGATGATCAAAAGGAACTGCTGAACAAGTTGAAAGGGATGTACGCCAAGAAAGCCTATGCATTTCATAAAGAGGTTCAAATCACTCAAAGCTATGACAAAGGAAAGGTTTCACAAACCTTTTATATATTAGAGGGAAAAGACTTCATGATTTCTTGGATGAAATATCCACCTGGGCAATCGAAGAATAAAAATTATATTGGAGCAGCCGTTATTCAAGTAGACAAGAACGAGCTAGAACCGAAATTACTCAAAACGGCAGCGGATGCAGTGAAAACAGCTCTCGATCAGGAATTTGAGGTGAAGAAAGCAGAGCTTGGTTATTATGCTGGCGCCAAAGGTGATATGTGGAAGTTCAAAGGTGATCATATTACTCTGGCGGTCGAAGCAAAAACAGGAAAGACAGAGTATGTATATGACGTTGCGCGAAAACAAGCAGGCACGGCAGTAACAGAAAAAGAAGTGAAAGAAATAGTCGCGCCGATTGCCAAAAAATTGTTCAATATGGACATTCAGGGACTTGAAGTAAAATGGGATCAATCAGCCCGTGATTTCTGCTTCGTTCAAAATAAAGAGACAAAAATGTCAGTTGCATTGGATGCCGATAAAAACGTAGTTTATATGTTCTCTGGACTTAGAATGATGCTGGAAAAATGAAGTGGATCGATCAATAACTCTCTTCCGAGGAAGAGAGAAATCCAAATGGCATAAAAAAAGAGTTATCGAATTGCTTAACGCAATTTGATAACTCTTTTTGTCGTATACCGATGGCCGGACTCGAACCGGCAAGCCTCTCGGCACCGCATTTTGAGTGCGGCGTGTCTGCCAATTCCACCACATCGGCAAAATGATATGGGGCGATCGAAGGGAATCGAACCCTCGAGTGTCGGAGCCACAATCCGATGCGTTAACCACTTCGCCACGACCGCCATATTGATTGCTCAACAGAATCTTAATTTAGCATACTTTCGACATGATTTGCAACAAGGAAAATATACCAACAACATTTTTTGTGACTCACTCGTCTTCTATTTCATAGAAAAGTTGTTTTCTGCTTTACTTTCACCTTTTCTTTCATCATTGTAAGCTGGCTGCAAGTCAATTCGATGTCATGGCATGAGGTCAACGTATACACTGTAGGTAAGGGTTATGTTTCAAAATGAATAATAGCTCTTACATATAAGAAGGGGAGGCGGTTACGAATGAAAAAACAAAGAAAAGGTCATCTGGTTCAAGCATCGGTATTTATGCCTCTGCCTGCTCAAGAAACAATAGCACATCGCAAGGTACCGAGTGCGGCCCAAGATGAGCCTCATCGTCCTACGAAGAAAGAAACAACTATGATACATGAACAAACGGAAACGATAGCACAACCTGCCCATATGCCACACCGAATGAAGTGGAAGCGTTGGGTCATATATAGCTTGATCATTGCAATTCTTACCCCGATTATTGGGTGGGTAGGGATGGCGGCAACAGGGACGGCCTGGATTGATCAAGGCAAGCTCATGACGTTCCGTGAGCAGATTGCACAAGAAGCGAATACAGCCAAGGGACAGCATATGGTTCAACTGGAGCATATGGCTTCCTTTATACCGCAGGAACTGATGGCCATTGAGGATCATCGCTTCAAGCTTCATCCCGGCATTGATCCGATCGGGCTGGCGCGGTCAGTCTGGATAAATGTGACGAAGCAGCAGAAGGCACAGGGCGGCAGTACGATTACGATGCAGCTGGCGCGCAACTTGTTCTTAACGCATGATAAGACATTTTCCCGCAAAATGAAGGAGATGGCGATAGCGGCCAATCTGGAGTGGAATTTTAGCAAGCAAGAGATTTTGGAAATGTACCTGAATAAAGTATATTTCGGACATGGACAATATGGCATCGAGAATGCAGCACGCTATTATTTCGGCAAGACGACACGAGTCAATGGCGATCTTCCTACGGTTAACAAGGCAGAAGCAGCGATTCTCGTTGGATTGCTTAAGGCACCTGAGCGCTATTCCCCAGCAAAGAATATGAAGCTGGCTCTCCAGCGTCAGCATGTTGTATTGAAGCGTATGAAGGATTTAGGCTGGATGACAGAGGCAGAGCGCCAAGCAGCGCTGAAGGCACCGATTGGTGTCGTTATCCACAATAAAGGAAAATAAAGAAAAGGCACACTTGATCAAGCTCGGATGAGCTGCGGCAGGTGTGCCTTTTTTTGACTGTACTCATGGATAAAGCGCTGAATGACGTGATTAATTTTCGTGCAAAAGCAATTTTCTCAGGAATGAGACATATATATGAATCGGCGCCTATGAAATTTTTTACAGGAAAATAAGATGATGTATAAAAATGAACAGGGAGGAATAAGGGTTGAAAAAGAAATTACTAAGTACGGCTATGTCTATGGTTCTTGTCTTTGCACTTATGGGAACTGCCCAGGCAGCGACTCCTGAAAATCCGTGGAAGTTCAGCTCAAGCTCTATCCAGTTCTACAATGATGGTTCCAATACCTTCTATAAAGGAATTTGGAATACAGGAGCAAGTCGGTGGAGCGGGACAGGCAATGTTACAATGGGGACAGGCACGAAATATGATTTTCGGGCAGGAAATCAGAAAGTATCGCCAACGAAAGATAATGATTGGGATGGAATTTGCTACACTACATATTCGAATGGGATTGCCTCCAAAACGCGTGCTTGGGTAAACGAATACTACACAACCCAAAGTCGATATTCCCCTTCTATTACGGAGGGAGTTGCCACACATGAATTAGGGCATGCATTGGGCCTTGCACATAATGACAGCGAACCGTCGGTTATGAAATCTTTTACCTTCTGGTCTGATGGATCGCTTGCTAGAACCAATACATCCCCAACATCTGCTGATAAGGACACGGTTAAGAAGAAATACGGGACGATCGCTTTATCGCAAGCGAATCCATCGACTCCCGTTGTGCATATTGACGCTAGTTGGGCATATGGGTACAGAAACTATACAGCACTCGCCAACGCTGTTGACGCAATCGTAGAAGGACAGGTTGTGAAGGAGAATGGGGTTCGCAAATCAGGCAGCGGTGCGCCTGAAACGTACCGAACTGTATCTGAGTTCCAAGTATCGGAGGTACTCAAAGGGAACGCATCTCTCAAAAATAGTACGATCAATGTACTTCAACTTGGTGGACGCGATCAGGAAGCCATTGTCGTCTCAGACGATACAACTCCATTGAAGCAAGGAGATCAATCCATTCTGTTCTTGAAGCAAAATGAGGACGGTACCTATCGCGTCGTGAATGAGGATACCTCGATTTTCATGAAGGTAACGAACCAGACGCTCCAGGATGGAAAGATGGAGATGTACCAGAATCAGAAAAGCAAGGCGCTCGTTAGCAAAGAGGATTTGAAAGGTATTTAATTCTCTTTCCTACCAGCCTTAATAAAGAGGTTCTTCTTCACCTCAACAGCGATTGCTGTTTCTTCATTAATTTCTTTTATTTTATACAGCTTTGTTCCTACGGGGTAAGTGTTAGAGAAGCTATCTCGACTTGAGTCTTCCTCCCGATTTGAGGATGATTGGATTTCTCCCAACAGCTTATCGATCTGTTGAACCTGATCATCACTGCCAACATATCGATTCCCGTGGAAGATGATCATATTGTTGTAGGGCCAGCTTGCGCTCGTCTCCGTTTGTTCACTCGTGCAGCAAGCTGTCAGTATAAGCATCATGCATGAGATAGTGAAAATGGCAAGTAGCTTTTGCATATGGCAGCCTCAACTCCTTCGTACTCATTAACGGTATCGTGAACGGTTATGTTGCGTGAATGAAGCAGAAGCACATTAGGATCCGCGAATGTTGCCTGTACCCGGGTAAAAAGAACGTCTGAGTATGGAATCTGAGCCGGTGAATGCGACCAATCACGATACTTTTGGAATAGCCTCATTGTATAATAGGGAGAGAAAGGGGCTGTTACATAGGATGAAAGATTGGACTTGGATCGTATTCATTTATTTGCTCATCATAAATGTAGTTGGATATCAAATGATGGTTGTGGATAAGCAGCGGGCACAGAGGCATCGCCGCCGTATTCCAGAGCGGAAGCTGTTCTTGTCAGCTTGGCTTGGCGGTGCGCTGGGCGTGTTGACAGCGATGTATAACAAGCGCCATAAGACACAGCATGTTACCTTTACAGCAGGCGTGCCGTTTATATTGCTGGTGAATATTTTTGTGTTTGGTTTTATTTTGCTGCGGTTTGGTTAAATAATAAGCACAGCACTAGTAAATTATGGGGAAGTGTGGTGGGAGTTATGAAATTTCAACGCATTCTTGTCGCATATGATGGATCGGAACCGTCCCGCAAGGCTTTACAGCACGCGGTAGGACTCGCGGAAGCAAGCGAGCAGTCTCAAGTACGCGTCGTGCATGTATTTCAGTTCCCGCAATATTTTGTTGGTACGGCTTATGCTACTGCTTCAGCGGAGACAAACGAGGAGCTGTACGAATACGCAGAGCGTTTACAGCAGGAAGCAGAGGGCAAGGTTGCAGCGCTTGGCGAACGAGCGACGGTTGTCCTTCAGCAAGGCCCTCCTGGTCAAGCAATTATTGATGAGGCAGATGAGTTCAATGCGGATCTTGTTATTATCGGAAGCCGCGGCTTGAGCGGGTTGAAGGAATTCGTGCTTGGCAGTGTCAGCCATCATGTTGTGCAGCATGCAAAGATCCCGGTATTGGTCATTAAATGATGCATTGGCCTGCTGGTCGTACATGATCTTGTAGAGGCAAGTAGGCAAGCAAGAGGTATATGATCATGTTGATCTCGAAATAGGAAAAGTAAGGCGAAAAGTGAAGTTGAATGTGAACGTATCAATGTGAGTGAGTATCATTGTTAGCATATGAAAACATAGGTGAAAGCATATAGTGTAAGCATCAGTGAATGATAGCATTATGAAAGCAAAGTATAATAAGTATACGAGAGAGAAGCCAACAGTAGGAGTGTATCCTGCTGTTGGCCTTTTTAGTTGAATGATATACGAATTATAAATTGAATTATCAATTGAATCATTGAACTAATCATTAAATTAATCATAAATCCAATCATAGGTCGGAATTAATCAAGGATTCTGAATATTTAATGATGCTAACAATGTGAAAATCGCCAATAAACGAACATTAACTATTATTTATTATTTATTATTCGCATTTTATTGTTGACACGCTATGTTAAGCCTTGTTAAACTGTAGGCACAAGATGGATAAACGAATATTGTTTCTCGTATAATTCCGGGAATATGGCCGGAAGTTTCTACCCAAGAACCGTAAATTTTTGGACTACGGGAATGACGAACAGGCAAGACTGTTCTCGCTTTTTCACGTCGCCGACAGATGTCGGGGCTTGATGGGAGCCTGATCATTCTGCCCAGAGCGGAAGAAATCCGCTTGTTTGCTCATTCCGTATACTTAGTCGATGATACGTTCAGGGGGAACTCCTGAACGTTTTTTTGTTATGTAGTAGTGGTCAGGTTGGACATTGTCGAAAGCGGGGGATTGCGATGGTGAACACAGCGAGTCACGAACAAGGCATTGTGCCGGTAGTAGGCGTCATTATGGGAAGCAAGTCCGATTGGGATACGATGAAGAAGGCGTGCGAAGTGCTGGAGGAGCTGGGCGTTGCTTATGAGAAACAGGTAGTGTCCGCACACCGTACGCCAGACGAGATGTTCCGCTATGCCGAGACGGCGGAGGCAAGAGGAATCCGTGTCATTATTGCCGGAGCAGGCGGTGCTGCGCATCTGCCGGGCATGGTAGCGGCGAAGACGGTACTGCCGGTTATCGGCGTGCCGGTGAAGTCATCGCATCTGAACGGGATGGACTCGCTTCTGTCCATCGTGCAGATGCCGGCGGGCGTACCCGTGGCGACCGTCGCGATTGGGCCGGCGGGTGCGACGAACGCCGGGCTGCTGGCCGTGCAGATGCTCGGCATGCACGATGAAGTGCTGCGCGCGCGCATCGCGGCGCGCAGGGAAGCTGTTCGGCAGCAGGTGCAGGACACGGGGGCGCTCGAATGAGCGCGCCTGTGAACGGCCGCACGCTGCCGCAAGAGCGCCCGAGCCGGGTGGACGCACCGGTGCTTGTTCCCGGTGCAACGATTGGCGTGCTGGGCGGCGGCCAATTGGGCCGCATGCTGGCGCTTGAAGGCGTGCGCATGGGCTATCGCTTCACAGCGCTCGATCCAGCGCAGAACGCGCCATGTGGCGCTGCTGCCGAGTTGATTACAGCCGCTTATGACGATGCTGACGCTGCACACGAGTTAGGCCAGCGCGCGGATGTTGTCACATACGAGTTCGAGAATGTATCGGCCGAAGTGGTGGAGCGATTGGAGCGGGAAGCTTACGCGCCGCAGGGCAGCCATCTGCTGCGCATTACGCAGCATCGCTTGCGGGAGAAGGAAGCTCTCAACGCCGCGAACGTACCGGTGGCGCCATATGCAGCCGTAGCTTCCGCTGCTGAGATTCAACAGAGGCTGGAAGCGTTCGGCGGGGCAGGTGTGCTGAAGACAGCAATCGGCGGATACGATGGCAAGGGCCAGCGTATCATTCGCCACCCAGACGAAGCGGAAGGGGCTTATGAGGCGCTCGCCGCTCTCACCTCGGAGCTCGTGCTGGAGGAATTCATTCCTTTCGAGCTGGAGCTGTCCGTCATTGCAGCGCGCAGCCCGCGCGGCGAGATCGCTGTGTTCCCAGTTGCGGAAAACATTCATCGGCATCATATTCTGCATATGTCCATTGTGCCTGCACGCATTCCGCAGCATATCCAGGACGAAGCAAAGCGGCTTGCGCGCCGTATTGCCGAGGCGCTGGACGTCGTTGGCCTCATTGCTGTTGAGATGTTTCTGACCGCTGACGGCCGCCTGCTTGTGAACGAGCTTGCACCACGCCCGCACAATTCGGGACACTACACGATGGATGCCTGCCGCACTTCGCAGTTCGAGCAGCATCTTCGCGCGATATGCAACTTGCCGCTTGGCAGTACGGAGCTCCATACCCCTGTCGTTATGGTGAACTTGCTCGGCGAAGACGCTTTGGACATGGTACAATGGTTCCGTGCTGACGATCCGGCAGCCAGCCGCCTTGGCGTGACGCCGAAGCTGCACTGGTACGGCAAGTCGGAAGCGAAGACGAAGCGCAAGATGGGGCATATTAACATACTAGGGCCGGACATCGCTACTGCGCTCGAATGGATGAATTTAACGGACTTGTGGAGGAATGCAAACGATGATTGAACGGTATTCGCGCCCGGAGATGCGGGCGATTTGGACGGAAGAAAATAAATTTAAGGCTTGGCTTGAGGTGGAGTTGTGTGCGTGTGAAGCATGGGCTGATCTTGGCGTCATCCCGCATGAAGACGTGAAGAAGCTCCGCGAGCATGCAAGCTTCGATATCGAACGGATCTATGAGATTGAGGCAGAAACGCGCCACGACGTGATCGCCTTCACTCGCGCAGTATCTGAGACGCTGGGCGAAGAGCGGAAATGGGTTCACTACGGCTTAACGTCAACGGACGTCGTGGATACGGCGCTTGGCTATTTGATGAAGCAGGCGAATGAGATTATAGATCGCGACTTGCTGAATTTCATCGAGATTTTGAAAAATAAAGCACTTGAATATAAAGATACGCCAATGATGGGTCGTACGCACGGTGTGCATGCAGAACCGACAACATTCGGACTGAAGATGGCACTATGGTATGCAGAAATGCTCCGTAATTTAGAGCGTTTCCGTCGCGCAGCGGAAGGCGTCGAGTTCGGCAAAATGTCCGGTGCAGTTGGGACATATGCGAATATTGACCCATCTGTAGAGAAGTTCGTATGCGCGAAGCTTGGTACGAAGCCAGCACCGATTTCGACGCAGACGCTGCAGCGTGACCGTCATGCGGAGTACATGGCATCGCTTGCGCTTATCGCGACATCGCTTGATAAGTTCGCTACTGAGATTCGCGCCTTGCAGAAGAGTGAGTTCCGCGAAGTGGAAGAAGCATTTGCGAAGGGCCAGAAGGGCTCATCGGCAATGCCGCACAAGCGCAATCCGATTGGCTGCGAGAATATTTCCGGCTTGTCCCGCGTAATGCGCGGATATATGCTGACCGCTTATGAGGATGTGCCGCTCTGGCATGAGCGCGATATTTCGCACAGCTCGGTAGAGCGTATCATCCTGCCGGATGCGACGATGCTGTTGAACTACATGCTGAACCGCTTCATGAACATCGTGAAGAACTTGACGGTGTTCCCAGAGAATATGAAGCGCAACATGCAGCGCACTTTCGATGTTCCGTTCTCCGGCCGCGTCATGACGAAGCTGATCGACAAGGGCTGGGCGCGTGAACAGGCTTATGACACGGTACAGCCTCGTGCGATGCAGGCATGGGAAGAGCAGCGCAGCTTCCGCGACATTATTGAGAACACACCTGAGATTACGGCTGTTCTTAGTGCGGAAGAGATCGCGGATGCGTTCAATCCTGCATGGCATTTGAAAAATGTAGATACGATCTTCCGCCAAGTGGGCTTGCTTGATTAAGGCTTGGAGCAGGAAGAAGCAGATAGTAGCGGTTAGCAGCAAGGTTGCTGGTTAGCGCGAAATTGCAGTGTGGTGAGTAGCAAACTTCCAAGCTGCCTTGAACTAGTCGTGACCTGTACGACTGGCAGCCGGCACTTGCATCCCTAGCGAGCTAACATTACCTAGTACACAATTGAATGATGAGCTTGATTCCTACTCGTCCCCCTATGATGACGTGTAGGCAGCTCCCGTAGGCTGTCGCCCTGACGGCCGAATGCAGGCGGTCTCTTTCTTCCCTCCAACCACGATCGGAAGAGACTGCTGCAACGGGTGCGATATATGGGAGGGTTCCTTTTAAAGGTTGTTCGATTCTATCCGCAGATAATGTGGGCGGGTTGATTTGAACACGCGCTTTTGACTAAATGGGCGTAATGCCGAAAGGAGCACAGGAGATGTCTACAAACACTCAATTTGCGACTGAGACTGACATCGTTCCGCTGCCGCTTCTCCATCGTGGGAAAGTGCGCGAGCTGTATGAACTGGACCCAGACCATTTATTAATTGTTGTATCGGATCGAATCTCTGCATTCGACGCCGTATTGAAGCCGGAGGTTCCCGGCAAAGGAGAGGTATTGAACAGGCTGAGCCAATTCTGGTTCGAGCAGACGAAGCATGTCATTGCGAACCATGTGGTTCCATTCGATGAAGGGCTTCTGAAGCAGACTCAGGAGAAGCGATTGGAGCAATACCGTAGCAGCATACATTCAGCTAATGATATGCATTGTTGTCATGATTCACATCAGGACAGCGAGAATTCTCACCAAGACCAACACCAGAATACACACCCAGAATCACATCCAGAAATACAACGGCATGACACGGCTTTGCATCAAGCTGAGCGAAATACAGAAAGCTTGAATCGCCGAGATGAACATCTCGAACCCCAGGATTTATCCGCAATATTAAGTTCCCTACAAGATCGAATGACAATTGCTCGCCGAGCAAAGCGCATTGACTTTGAATGCGTCGTAAGAGGCTATATTACCGGCGGCGGTTGGAGGCAGTATACGGCCAACCAATCTGTCAACGGAATTGAGCTTCCTGCTGGCCTCCGCATGAATGAGAAGCTGCCGGAGCCGATTTTTACACCGTCCCGCAAGCATGATGAGGGACATGATGAAGATGTGCCGTTTGCGGTTATGTGCGAGGATTTGGGAGCAGATCTTGCGCAGCAGCTGCGTCAGGTCAGCATCGAGCTGTATACGTATGCGGCTGGAATATGCGCATCCAAGGGCATTTTGCTCGCCGATTGCAAATTTGAATTTGGAACTATTGACGGAGAACTTGTACTCATTGATGAGTTGTTCACCCCGGATTCATCGCGCTTCTGGTCGGTCGATCAGTATGTGCTGGATCAGGATATCGATAGCTTGGATAAGGAACCAGTAAGACGCTACTTGGCTGCAAGCGGTTGGGATAAATGTGGGACGCCGCCAGTGCTGCCGGAGCAGGTAGTAGAAGCTACGCGCCGCCGCTATATCGAGCTGTATGAGCGCATTACAGAGCAAGCATGGCCTGAATGATCTTCCGTTTTATAAATGTTTTAACGTTTTGTTGAATGTTCTAGTTTTATGGAGGATCGTCCAACGCTGACTAGTTTGGTCGTTGTTTTATGAATCGTATTCATTACAGTTTTGTAGACTTGTTCAAATTTCATGACAGTATGGACTGATGGGGAGGAAAAAGGGATGAAGGTGAAGGTTTTCGTAACGACTAAGGCAGGCGTATTGGATCCGCAAGGGGCTGCAGTGGAGCAGGCGGTGCACACGATGGGATACAGCGGTGTGGAGCAAGTGCGCATCGGCAAATATATGGAGTTCAATATCAACACGGAAGATCGCGAGCAGGCGTCGGCGCAGGTGGAGCAAATGTGCGAGAAGCTGCTGGCGAATCCAGTCGTTGAAGACTATCGGTACGAGTTGGAGGAATAGGCGATGAAGGCAGCGGTGCTCGTATTTCCCGGATCGAATTGTGACCTAGATTGTGTCCATGCCATACAAGATACGCTGAATGTCGAAGTGGATCGGGTATGGCATACGGAGCAGGATGTAACCGGATATGACCTTATCGTCATTCCAGGTGGCTTCTCGTATGGTGATTATTTGCGCAGTGGAGCGATTGCCAGATTCGCTCCTGTTATGAAGGCGGTCGCTAAGGCTGCTGAGACAGGCACTTATGTGCTTGGGATATGCAACGGATTTCAAATTTTGACGGAAGCGGGATTGCTTCCAGGGACACTGCGGAGAAACGAAGGGCTGAAGTTCCGGTGTCACGCTGCCCCGATTCGAGTAACTCGTGCAGATTTGCCGTTCACACGGGATTATGTCGAGGGCGACATTCTGAACATCCCAATCGCGCATGGCGAGGGCAACTATTATTGCGATGAGGCAACGCTGGCGAAGCTGAAGCAAGGCAATCAAATTGTATTTACGTATGAGCAGAACCCGAACGGTTCACTTGAACATATAGCTGGTATCTGCAACGAGGCTGGCAACGTGCTCGGCATGATGCCTCATCCCGAGCGTGCGGTTAGCGAACTGCTGGGCTCAGCGGATGGCGTTCGCTTGTTTACATCCATTTTACAAGCTTGGAGGGAACAACATGCAGTCAACGCTCACTAATACGATGGAACAAGAACAGGCGGCAGCACGCAGCGCGAAGCAGAAGGAACAATCCCTTGCTGAAGGACTTCGCCATATGAAGCAGGAACCGACTGCTGAGCAGATTGAGGAGCAGAAGCTGTACCGGACAATGGGCGTAACGGAAGATGAGTATGCACGCATATGCGAGCTGCTCGGCCGGAAGCCGAATTATACCGAAATCGGTGTGTTCAGTGTCATGTGGTCTGAGCATTGTGCTTATAAAAACTCGAAGCCGCTGCTCAAGCGATTCCCGACTTCAGGCGACCGTGTACTGGTTGGTCCGGGCGAAGGAGCGGGCATTGTCGACATTGGGGACGAACAAGCGGTTGTATTCAAAATCGAGAGCCATAACCATCCCTCTGCCATCGAACCGTTTCAAGGTGCGGCTACGGGAGTAGGCGGTATTATTCGCGATATTTTCTCGATGGGCGCGCGTCCGGTTGCTATGCTGAATTCACTGCGCTTCGGCAGCTTGCAGGATGAGCGGGTGAAGTATTTATTCGAGCATGTTGTATCAGGCATTGCTGGCTATGGCAACTGCATCGGCATTCCGACGGTGGGCGGCGAGGTCGTCTTCGATGACAGCTATGCAGGCAATCCGCTCGTTAACGCGATGTGCGTTGGGCTGATCGACCACAAAGATATCCAGAAGGGCGTGGCGAGCGGAATCGGCAATCCTGTGTATTATGTTGGGCCACCGACAGGACGCGATGGCATTCATGGTGCGACATTCGCATCGGAGGAGCTGACAGAGCAATCGGAAGCGAAGCGTCCGGCGGTACAAGTAGGCGACCCGTTCATGGAGAAGCTGGTTATGGAGTCATGCTTGGAACTGATAGCTTCCGGCATCGTGATCGGGATTCAGGATATGGGGGCGGCTGGTCTAACTTGTTCGAGCGCGGAGATGGCGAGCAAGGCAGGCAACGGGCTTGAGCTCGACTTGAACGAGGTGCCGCAGCGTGAATTTGGCATGACACCTTATGAAATGATGCTGTCCGAATCGCAGGAACGCATGCTGTTCGTTATTGAAGAGCATAACGAGCCAATTGCGATGGAAATCTTTGAACGTTGGGGCGTTATTTGCCGCAAGGTTGGCCGCGTTACAGACGATGGGCGCCTGCGCCTGCTGTATGGTGGCGAGGTTGTCGGCGATATGCCGGTTAACGGACTTGTGGATGAATGTCCGATTTATAATAAGCCTTCTGCTGTACCTGCTTATTATGAGGCTAACGCTTCCGTGGACACAACGGCTTACCCAGAAGTAAGCGGGGTTGAAGCACTGAACGGAGCGCTATTGAAGGTGCTTGGCTCACCATCTGTGGCAAGCAAGGAATGGGTATATCGCCAGTACGACACGATGGTTCGCACGAGCACAGCAGTGGCACCAGGCTCGGATGCGGCAGTTGTGCTTGTGCGCGGAACGAACAAAGCGCTCGCGATGACGACGGATTGCAATGGCCGTTATGTGATGCTTGATCCATTCATGGGAGGCCGCATTGCGGTCTGTGAGGCAGCGCGCAATATTGTATGCTCCGGTGCTGAGCCGTTGGCAATTACGGATAACTTGAACTTCGGCAATCCGGAGAAGCCGGAGAACTTCTGGCAGATGGAGCAGGCTGTTGATGGCATGGCTGAAGCATGCCGTGTGATGAATACGCCGGTTATCGGTGGGAACGTAAGCTTGTATAACGAAAATGCAAAGGGAGCCATCTATCCAACGCCAGTCGTTGGCATGGTCGGTCTCGTTCATGATACGCAGTACATTACGACACAAGCCTTCAAGCAGGCGGGAGATGCAGTACTGCTTCTGGGCCGTACGAAGGCAGAGCTTGGCGGAAGTGAATTCCAAGCCATTGTACACGGCTCGGTAGAAGGTCGTCCTCCACAGCTCGATCTGAATGCAGAATCAAGCTTGCTGAAGACCGTGTTGAGCCTGATTCAAGCAGGACTAGTGCAGTCGGCACATGATGTATCGGACGGAGGTCTCGCGGCTGCGCTTGCGGAGAGCTGCATCAGCGGTCATATCGGTGCGACGCTTGATCTAAGCACAGAAGGACTGCGTACGGATATCGCACTGTTCAGCGAGAGCCAATCCCGTATCCTGCTGTCGGTACGTGCTGAGCAGTTGGAAGAAGTGAAGGCTCGCTGCGCGGAAGCAGGAGTTCCGGTAGAGGGCATCGGTACAGTCGGAGGTGAACAGATCCACGTTCGGGTAGATGGAACGGATGCTTTGAATATGCCTTGGCAACAAGCAGAACAGGTATGGAAGGATGCGATTCCATGTCTCATGAAGTAACAGGGGCTTACTACAATGAGGGCAGCGGCAAGGATGGGCCATTTGACCGCTTGAAGGAAGAATGCGGAGTATTCGGTGTGTTTGGTTATGAAGAGGCGGCTTCGATGGTGTATTACGGGCTGCACACGCTGCAACATCGTGGCGAGGAAAGTGCAGGCATGTGTACGTCCGACGGTCAATCCTTCCACTATCATCGTGCAATGGGGCTTGTGAAGGAAGTGTTCGATGCCGAGCGATTGCAAGATATGCGCGGTGATCGGGCGATCGGCCATGTACGTTATTCGACGTCCGGCGACAGCCGGCTGGCAAACGCGCAGCCACTCGTCTTCAAGACGCGCGATGGGGATCTTGCAGTTGCGACGAACGGGAATATCGTCAACGCTCCTGCAATTCGCCGCGAGTTGGAGAAGAAGGGTTCTATTTTCCAGACGACGAGTGATACCGAGGTGATTGCGCATCTTATCGCTCGCTCGGAGCACGACGTCGTTCGTGCGGCCAAGGAGGCGCTTCGTGAGCTGGTTGGGGGCTTTGCCTTCCTCATTATGACGAACGACAAGCTGCTTGCCGCATCCGATCCGAATGGCCTCCGGCCGCTTGTGCTTGGCAGGCTAGGCGACAGTTATGTATTTGCCTCGGAGACATGTGCACTTGAAGCGGTTGGTGCGGAATTAGTTCGTTCCTTGGAGCCGGGGGAACTGCTCATCGTAGATGCGCTCGGTCATCGTTCGGAACGGTTCGCACCGCTACAACGCCGCACATTATGCGCGATGGAGTTCATCTACTTCTCAAGGCCAGATAGCCAGCTGCATGATGTCAATCTGCATACTGCACGCAAACAAATGGGCATGCAGCTTGCGAGGGAATCGTTCGTAGAGGCGGATATCGTAAGTGGTGTGCCGGATTCTAGTATATCGGCTGCTATTGGGTACGCAGAGCTGACGGGAATTCCCTATGAGATGGGCTTGATTAAGAGTAAGTATACGGGCCGGACGTTTATTCAGCCGAGCCAAGCATTGCGCGAGCAGGGTGTGAAGATGAAGCTGAGTGCGGTGCGCAGTGTCGTAGAGGGCAAACGGGTCGTTCTAATCGATGATTCGGTCGTGCGGGGCACGACATCACGCCGAATTGTGCGCATGCTGCGCGAAGCGGGGGCTTTGGAGGTTCATCTGCGCATCGCTTCGCCACCGTTCAAGCATCCGTGCTTCTACGGAATCGATACGCCGAACAGCGAGGACTTGATCGCGTCATCGCACACGGTGGAAGAGATGTGTGAACTGGTGGGGGCGGACTCCCTTGCTTTTCTGAGCCAAGACGGCATGATTGGTGCAATTGGTGGGGCATTTGCGAAGGAGTCCAACGGAGGGCTGTGCTTAGCCTGCTTCGATAAGGACTATCCAACGAATCTATATACAGACCCTGCAGCAGCGGGGACGGGCAATGAACGCTCAGGCTGTGGCTGTTGAGTGTGAGAGGCTGTCAAGTGATTTTTAGCGATTGCAAATTGATATCTAAATGATTGCAAATGTGATTGCGAAGTGATTGCGAAGTGATTGCGAAGTGATTGCGAAGTGATTGCGAAGTGATTGCGAAGTGATTGCGAAGTGATTTCTAAATGAATTTCTAAATGAATTTCTAAATGATTGCCAAGTGATCGCTCGGGCTGTGGGATGTCGCCTGCTGGGCCGAGATTCGTAACATATACATTTTGAATAATTCGAGATTTCAAGATTTCATTCATTTCACATTAACGATGACGGACGGGAATGCAGGATGCATTCCTGTCCTGCTTACAGGGAGAGAGGAGACGCACGATCATGTCAGAAGCCTACAAACAAGCGGGTGTCGATATTGCGGCGGGGAATGAAGCGGTCGAACGAATGAAGAAGCATGTGCGCCGCACATTTACGCCAGGAGTGCTAACCGATTTGGGTGGATTCGGAGCTTTGTTCCAACTGGATATTCAGCGTTACAAAGAACCGGTTCTTGTATCAGGTACGGACGGAGTGGGAACGAAGCTGAAGCTGGCGTTCGCGCTTGATAAGCATGACACGATCGGCATTGATGCTGTGGCGATGTGTGTGAATGATATTGTCGTCCAAGGTGCAGAACCGTTATTCTTCCTTGATTACTTGGCCTGCGGGAAGGTCGTTCCAGAGCAAATTGAAGCGATTGTGAGCGGTATTGCGGAAGGCTGCGCACAGTCGGGCTGCGCTCTAATCGGTGGTGAAACGGCTGAAATGCCAGGTATGTATTCGGCAGATGAGTACGATATTGCTGGCTTCAGCGTAGGTGTCGTAGATAAGAGCCGAATCATTACTGGTGAATCGATTCGCCCTGGCGATGTTGTGCTGGGTCTTGCTTCGAGTGGACTGCACAGCAATGGCTTCTCACTCGTCCGCAAGTTGTTGCTTGAACAAGGCGGACTGAGTTTGACGGATGTAGCACCTGATGGCAGCAGTACACTTGGAGAGGTACTACTTACGCCGACACGCATTTATGTGTGCTCCATGCTTGAACTGATGAAGCAAGTGAATGTGAAGGGTGCGGCTCATATTACAGGTGGGGGATTCTTAGAGAATATTCCGCGTGTGCTTCCTGAAGGTACGTCTGTTGAGATTGAGTATGGGGCATGGCCGATTCATCCTGTGTTCACTTGGTGCAAGGAAATTGGCAAGCTTACCGCTTCTGAATTATTCACGACGTTCAATATGGGAATCGGCATGGTGATCGTTGTTGGGGAAGAGGAAGCGAATACCGCAATCCGCAGTCTGGAACAAAGCGGCGAGGCTGTATATCGCATTGGAAGAGTTACGGAAGGAAGCCGTCAAGTTCACATCCCGGGGGTAGGCTTGTAATGCGGCAATCGGAATGGAACGAGGATGTGCCAGAAAGTATGCCTGAAAATATGCATGAAGGTAAGCAGGAAGGTTTGTATGGAGGTAAGCATGATGGTAAGCAGGAAGGTTTGCATGGAGGCAAGCGTACAATGGAGATGCCAACTAATGATCCAAGCAAGATGTATGGTAGTGGTACGTCCGCTGATGCATCTCCGTGCTTAAATGCAAACTCGCTCAGTAACGTAGAAGCTAGAGTCGAAGTTAGTGCCAAATCGGAGCCTAAAGAGCAGCCTAAAGAGCAGCCTAAAGAGCAGCCTAAAGAGCAGCCTAAAGAGCAGCCTAAAGAGCAGCCTAAAGAGCAGCCTAAAGAGCAGCCTAAAGAGCAGCATCTCCCACGCATTGTCGTGTTTGCTTCTGGATCGGGTTCGAACTTTCAAGCGCTTGTCGATGCGGCTGCTTGCGGGCAGCGTCTGAAAGCTGACATCGCCCTACTCGTATGCGACAAGCCTAATGCGCGCGTCATTGAGCGTGCGAAGCAAGCCGGCGTGCAGACTGCCATATTTGAACCGAAGAAATATACTTCTCGTGAGGATTATGAGCAGGACGTTCTCCGCTTGCTGCACAAGCAACGCATTGACTGGGTTGTGCTGGCAGGGTATATGCGCCTTGTAACCCCCGTATTGCTGCGAGCTTATGAAGGACGCATGGTCAATATCCATCCTTCGCTTCTGCCAGCATTTCCGGGCATGCACGCGGTACGCCAAGCATTGGATTACGGCGTGAAGGTGACGGGAGTGACGGTACATCTTGTTGATGAAGGGATGGATACAGGGCCAATATTGGCGCAGCAGGTTGTTGCCATCCTGCCTAATGATACGGAAGATACTTTGTCAGCGCGTATCCAGCAAGCTGAGCACGAACTGTACCCGCAAGTGGTGCAGAATCTCCTCTCTGCGGAGCTTCTTGCAATCAGCTAATTTTTTTGATGCTACCGATGATTATACAAGAATGCCTGCACAACATATTTGTATCTCCTTCGAGGACAAATTGGGAAAATGTCCACGCTAATGTGGACACAGAGGGTTATATTGCTGCAGATGAAGATATGTCTACATGTAGAAGTTTAAGTGTCATTTCATCTATATATTGTGTTGGTTAAGGTTTGGGGAAAGGTATCTCTATTGCAACATTGTGTCCACTATTTGAAAGACATTTTATCAGTTTTTCCACTGCACAGGGACATGTTTCTGCCGCTATTGCGAAATAGTAGTTGGCGAGACGAGACTGAGACGATGGGCTCTGATCGATATTTGAGATATTTGCGTAGAAGATTCTGACGGGTAGATAAGGTTCGTTTTTAACAGGGAGCCATAATATAGACTTCCATACGGTAACGCATTACAATGATATTTAATTAAAATGCCAAAGTTTAGCAGGGGAGAGGACAACATGGCGATTCAAAGAGCATTGATCAGTGTATCCGATAAGACGGGCGTAGTTGCATTTGCGCGCAGCTTGACGGAAGCGGGTGTGCAGATTATTTCCACGGGTGGAACGAAAGCTTTGCTGGAGCAGGAGCAAGTGCCGGTTACAGGGATATCGGATGTGACGGGGTTCCCGGAAATTTTAGATGGTCGGGTCAAGACGCTGCATCCCGCCGTTCATAGCGGGCTGCTGGCGATGCGCGGCAATCCGGCTCATATGGAGCAGCTGGATGAGCTTGGCTTGTCTACGATTGATCTTGTCGTTGTGAATCTCTATCCATTCCAGCAGACGATCGCAAAGCAAGGCGTGTCCTATGAGGATGCGATTGAGAATATAGATATCGGTGGCCCGACAATGCTGCGCTCTGCTGCCAAAAATCATGCAGATGTCACGGTTGTCGTCGATGCAGCGGACTATGAGACTGTTCTCGCAGAAGTTCGCGCTAGTGGCGATACAACAATCGAGACTCGTCGTCGTCTTGCGGCAAAGGTATTCCGCCATACGGCAGCTTATGATTCCATCATTGCGGAATATTTGACTGAGCAGGTTGGTGAGCAATGGCCGGAGCGATTGAGTGTGACGTATGAACTGGCACAGCCGCTTCGCTACGGGGAGAATCCGCATCAGGATGCGGCCTTCTATCGCCGACCATTGGCGGGCGCAGGCAGTATTACAACAGCTGAGCAATTGCATGGCAAGGAGCTGTCCTACAACAATATTAACGATGCCAATGCGGCGCTTGCGATCGTTAGTGAGTTCCGTACACCTGCGGTGGCTGCAGTGAAGCATATGAATCCATGCGGCGTAGGGATCGGTGCTACGGTTCTGGAAGCTTATGAGAAGGCATATGAGTCTGATCCAACGTCGATATTCGGCGGAATCGTTGCCTCTAACCGAGAAATCGATGGCGATACAGCCCGTTTGCTGCATGAAATATTTTTAGAAATTGTCATCGCTCCTAGCTTCACAGAAGAAGCGCTTGAGGTGCTTACACAGAAGAAGAATATCCGTCTGATGAAAACAGGGACAATTCCATCCCCAGACGAGCGGGTATCATCACGGCAGCTGACGACAGTGGATGGTGGCGTGCTTGTGCAGGATCTTGATTTACATTCCATGAAAGCAGACAGTGTACAGGTCGCAACAGAACGTGAACCATCCTCTGAGGAGATGGAACAGCTGTTGTTCGGATGGAATGTCGTGAAGCATGTAAAGTCGAATGCGATTGTCCTCGTGAAGGATGGAATGACGGTTGGTGTAGGTGCCGGACAGATGAACCGGGTAGGTGCAGCTCGCATCGCAATCGAACAAGCCGGTGAGAAGGCGCGCGGCGCTGTACTTGCATCCGATGCGTTCTTCCCAATGGGCGATACGCTGGCCTTGGCAGCAGAAGCTGGAATTACGGCAGTGATTCAGCCAGGAGGCTCAGTTCGAGACAGCGAATCCATTGAAGTGGCAAATAAGCATGGTATTGCCATGGTGATGACTGGCGTACGTCACTTTAAGCACTAAGGAGGTGTTCATGAATATGGAGCACGTAGGGAAGAAGGTATTGGTCGTCGGCAGCGGCGGACGCGAGCATGCACTGGTATGGGCGCTTCGCAATAGCCCGCAAGTTGGGCAGGTGCTGTGTGCGCCAGGCAATGCAGGGATTGCGAACCTCGCCGAATGTGTGCCGCTGCCAGTCCACGATTATGAAGGCATTGCCCGATACGCAGTTGAACAGGAAGTTGACCTTGTTGTCGTAGGACCTGATGATCCACTGGCAGGCGGAATTGTTGACGTACTGAAAGCACAAGGACTGCGCGTATTTGGCCCTGATCGTAAGGCAGCTGAGATTGAGGGAAGCAAGGTGTTCATGAAGCATCTGCTTCACAAATATAAAATTCCGACCGCTGCCTACGCTGCGTTCGATAATTTCAATGAGGCTTCGGCGTACGTCCATCAACATATGCTGCCGGTCGTCATTAAGGCCGATGGTCTGGCGGCGGGCAAGGGTGTAGTTATTGCTCATACGCATGAAGAGGCAATTGAAGTATTGCATGAGGTGATGGTAGTTGGAAAGTTCGGCTCATCTGGCAGCAAGGTTGTCATTGAAGAATTTATGCTGGGTGAGGAAATGTCCATTCTGGCCTTCGTAGATGGAGAAACGGTGCGCGTATGTGAACCAGCGCAGGATCACAAGCCAATCTTCGATGGCGATCGCGGACCGAATACAGGTGGTATGGGGACATATAGCCCTTTGCCGCAATTCTCACCGTCCATTCTAGAGAAGGCGCGCCTGACGATCATTGAACCGGCTGCCAGGGCGATGGTTGCCGAGGGCCGCTCCTTCCATGGTTTGCTGTTCGCTGGACTAATGATCACGCCGGATGGGGAACCGAAGGTCATTGAGTTCAATGCACGCTTCGGCGATCCAGAGACGCAGTCTGTACTCCCACGGTTGAAGTCAGACCTGTTCGAAGTCCTGTGGGCAGTCGCTGAAGGCAGTCTACAGGAGATTGAGCTTGAATGGCATGATCATGCTGCGATGTGTGTCATTGTAGCAGCAGAAGGCTACCCTGGAGATGTTCGCAGAGGCGACGTCATTACGGGGTTGGAGCAGGCAGCGGAATCAGCTCTCTTATTCCATGCGGGCACGGCGCGTGATGAGGATGGAACGTGGCGGACAGCAGGAGGCCGAGTGCTAGGAGTTGTCGGCATAGGCAACAATGTGGCAGCAGCCAAAGCGAAGGCATATGAGGCAGTTCAACGCATCCAATTCAGTGGGATGCAATACCGCAGTGACATCGGTGCGAAGTCAGAACGAATACAAGTATAGACAAGATAGACGAGGAAGAGGGGCGATGCTCCTCTTTTTTTTGTTATCGAAGGGGAAGTTGCAGGGATCATTCTCGGATATCTGAGCTCGATCGCCTATTTTTCCACTGATTCGAAATGATGAGCAGGAAAGAGCTAATGAGTGGAGAATGGTATACTTTCATGCTTGATTGAGTATAAAACGGACTTGTGAGTTTGAATATATGCGGAATAAGATATACTCATAATTTAACTATAGTATAGATTGGAGTGTGCCGCATGAACGCTATCAAGTTGAGCAATCTCACAAAAAGGTACGGATCACAGCGCGGTATCCACGAAGTCAATTTAGAAGTACAGCAGGGTGAGATTTTCGGATTTATTGGACCGAATGGGGCGGGAAAGTCTACTACGCTTCGTACGATTATGCAGCTCATTCGCCCTACCTCGGGGACAGTGGAATTGTTCGGAGAAGTAATGAACAAGGAACGTCCTGATGTTCGCAGGAGAATCGGCTATTTACCGTCAGAAGTGCATTATAACGAGGAGCTAACAGGCAAAGAAGTACTGGACTTCGCTGCGCGAATGAATGGGCTGTTGTTGCAACATACAACTGCAATGGCATTGGCAGATCAGTTAAAGTTGGATGTCAGTAAGCGAGTGAAGTCGTACTCACTTGGCAATCGCAAGAAGCTTGGCATTGTACAGTGTCTGCTGCATAAGCCGGATTTACTTGTACTGGATGAACCGACATCAGGGCTTGATCCGTTGATGCAGCACACCTTTTTCCAGATATTAATGGAGCAGCATGAACGGGGAGCGACCATCTTCTTCTCCACCCATATTCTAAGCGAGGTAGAGAAGTTGTGCAGCCGTGTCGCGTTCATCCGAGAAGGTCGTCTGCTGCGAGTAAGTGATGTAGATGGGATTCCAGGCAAGGATCGCCGGATTGCACATATTCAATTCAAGAAGCAGGGTAATTGCATAGAGGCTTACCGATTGAGAAATATCGATCCGAACGCAGTATACGATGGCATGGAGCATCGTCTTGTGCTGCAAGGTGATTTGCACCTAGCCCTGCAGCGTATTGCTGCCCACGAGCTAAGGGATATCCGTATTGAGCAGCCTTCTTTGGAGGATCTGTTCATGGCGGAGTACGATGCGAGCGGAAATGGGGGAAATCATTCTCAGGATCAAGCGGGACAATCAACGCAAGCTGGGCAATTGGGGGAGTGCACAGGAGAGCAATCATCGCAAACTGGGCACTTGCACGAGTGCGTAGTAGAGAAGCCAAAGCAGGCTGGACATTCGCGGGAGGATGCAGTAGAGAAGCCAAAGCAGGTTGGACATTCGCGGGAGGATGCAGTAGAGAAGCCAACGCAAGCTGGGCATTCACGTGAGCGTTCTGAGAGCGAAAGGGGAGAAGCGTAATGTGGCAGGTGTTTCGTTATGAATGGAGAACGAATCGTCGCAGCTTTTTCATATGGGCAGGCATCATTATTGTGTTCCAGATGATGTTCGCTGGACTCGGCGACATGTACACGAGCAATACATCGCTGTTGGACGCCTTGAAGCAGTTTCCTCCTGCCTTGCTGGAAGGATTCGGTATGCATGTGGAGATGTTCGGCAGCTTCGAGGGCTGGATGGCTGGCGAGCCGCTTGTGTTCTACATGATGCTGTTAGGCATATTCGCTGCGATGTGGGCGGCTTCCACGGTGGCTAGGGAGAGGGATCGAGGGACAGTGGATTTTATGTTCACCCTGCCAGCATCTCGTGGGCAGCTGTTCCTCGGAAAAGCCTGCGCGCATCTTCTTGCCTTCTTCTTGATTGCAGCGGTCAGTTATGGGGTGACGGTATGGTTCGGGCACCTGTTCAGTACCGTGGCGGATGCAGGGCTGCTGCTCACCTACTCGATCGCGGGCCTGCTGGCGGCGCTGGCATTTGCCGGAATCGGATATGTGATGACGGTCTTCGTCACTTCCGAGCGAACCGGAATGTCGCTTAGTATTGGAATCGTCATCTTATCGTTCCTATTTCATCTGCTCTCCGGTATGGAGAAGTCGTTAGCCTGGATGTCGGACATCAGCTTGTTCACGGTCTTCAATGGCAAAGATTTATTCGACGCAGGCAGCTTGCCTTGGGAGGGTGTATTCATTACGATAGGGATATATGCAGGCGGGCTGCTCTTCGGCTGGCTTGTGCTGTCGAAGCGGGATCTGTAAGATGCAGTCCCTCTCTTGACGGCATAGGCGGCAGAGCCTTGTCCGCACGGAAAGGGGATCTTACGCCAGTTGAACAGTAAAGCGATCGCAATTATGGATGTCGGACAGCGGTTGTTTTTCGAACGGGGCATCCAAGAGACGAGTATGGAGCAGATTGCGGAGGCGGTTCCCGTTGCGAAAATGACGATATATAAATATTTTCAAAGTAAGGAAGGGCTGCTTGAGGCTATTACGGATCGGATGGTGCAGGAGAGCCATCAATTTTTGCTGCGTGTGATGGAAGAAGCGAAGGATATGTATGAACTATTCGACCTTTTGCTAAAATACCAGCCCTTTGATCGGATATCTTTAACGTTCGTTACCGATTTAACGCAGTACTATCCAAATCTGTTCGCAAAAATGATGGCCTATCAAGAGGAGCACGTCATCCCGGAGTTTGAAGGGGCAATCTTCCGGGGGCAGCAGAGGGGAGAGATTCGCAAAGAGCTTTCTCCGCATTTGATCGTGCGTTATCTCGTGTCGATGAAGCAGTTCTTCCTCCAGCCAGGCAATTTGGATGAGCGGATGAACGTACGCACATTGTCTGACCAGATCACGACGATGCTCTGTCATGGCATTCTGTCTGAACGTCCTTCTAACGGCGTATAAAATTCTCCTTACACACCATAATAATGTCGTATAGGCCAATCATGACATACGGCAGGAGGGTGACAAGGATGAAAGGGAAGAGCGATTCAGAACAAGGGTTAACACAGCTGTATCTCAATCAGGAGCATTCGAGGGGGCCAAGCGAAGCGTCCGCGGTTAAAGAGTCCCATTTAGCTAGCAAGTCATCCTTGACGGATGACTCTGCGGACACAGACGATTATGATCAGGCTGCCTCGCATTTACAGGCGGGGATGATGGATGGGACGCTGGAGACGCATCAGATGCTGCAGCGTTCGTACGGACTGCATTACTAATCAAAACCGTAATACCGCTGCGCGGTGTTGCGGTTTTTTTCTTGTCTGTACTCTTGACAGCAATCGGATAGAGGAGTACACTCAATTTAAAACATAGTATATTAATCGGAATTATATGATATAAATGATGCCGGGTGCACTGCACGCACCTGAGTGATGCAGAAGGCAGGGGAGTGTAAGATGGAGCGACATATTGATATTCGATGGCAAGAAGAACGGTTGGCGGCGACGATTCATTATCCAGAGGAGAGAGCTCCATTTGAACGTGGTGTGAAGCGGCGCGCCCCTGTAACGATTATTTGCCACGGCTTCGTCGGCAGCCGAATCGGCGTTGACCGCTTGTTCGTGAATGCAGCGCGCAAACTAGCAGGGGAAGGGCACATCGTTGTGCGCTTCGACTTCGCCGGATGCGGCGAGAGCACGGGCGATTATGGGCATACTGGTCTAGATGACATGATAAGTCAGACGCAGTCAGTACTCGATTATGCGCTCGGCTGCGGTGATGTCGATCCGCAGCGGGTAACGCTGATCGGCCATAGCTTGGGTGGAGCGATTGCAATATTGACCGCTGTGCGCGATCAGCGTATTAAGCGGCTTGTCCTCTGGTCGCCTGTAGCCTACCCATTCAATGATATTGTGCGGATAGTTGGGCGAGAGCAGTACGATACGGCAATGACAAGAGGATATGCCGATTACCTAGGATATTCCTTCACGCCTGCTTACTTCAATGCGTTGGGTGTTCATCAGCCGCTGCAAGAGGCACGTAAGTTCAATGGCGATGTACTGCTTGTACACGGCACAAGTGATGATGTCATACCGGCGGATTACAGCTTTCTGTTCCAGAAGGTGTTCTGGCTGCGCAGCGACGGTCAATGTGATAAGGAAATTGTGTTCCAAGCTGATCATACGTATTCGGATGGGACGCATCGGGAGAAGCTGTTCACCTGTACACTTCAATGGCTGAAGCGGTGGGAGAAGCGGCAGGAGGAATGGGCGAACTGGAGTATATAGCTTGATAACGGTGTGGTAGTGAGATAATCCAATTATGAATGTGAGACGAAGTGGCAGCCGGAGGGCATAGCAGCTTCGTCTTTTTTGATTTGGGGTGAATACGAACACATGCCGATCTTATGTATGTCTTTGCAGAAAAAGGAGGAAACTATACCGTATGGTGGGCGCAGCATGATTGCTAGCCCATGTCTATGGCATATCCAACATTCCAACGTGGGAAACATTGGATGATGAGCGAAAAACGGCGTGAGAACGGTATTTTGCTGTACTTTTTATGAAAAACGGCGAAAATTGTCGAATAAGGGAGAATTTCTGGCGGTGAATAGGGCTGAAGTTTCGACATTTGCTCACGTTTGGTTTACGATTTCTTTACAAAACCACCGTATCCTATGATAAGATATGTAAGGTTTAGAAGATTACATCACATGCAATTTTTGTTGCAAAGGAGATCTCGGGAATGTTCAAGAAAAGGGACGTGTTTTTCGAAACGCTGCAAAACATGGCGGATACGCTCGTTCTAGCGGCAGAAACGTTCGCACAAGGCGTAGAAGATTTGACGGATGTCTTGGCGTTTACGAAGGAAATGAAGGATCTGGAAAGCAAATGTGACGTCTATGTACATACGATCTTGACAGAGCTTAATAAAACATTCATTACGCCGATTGAGCGCGAGGACATTATGGCGCTTACGACAGCACTCGACGATGTTCTTGATGGGATGGAGGCCAGTGCTTCGCGTTTCGACATGTACCAAATGATTGAACGTGATGAAATCGTGGTACTGTTCGCCGATGTTATCAAGCGCAGTGCATATGAAATACAGAAGGCAATCAAACTGTTGTCACAGAAAAAACTGCTTGCTATCCGCGAGCATAACATACGTGTCAATGAGCTGGAAAATTCCGCAGACGACATTTACCGCCGTGGGGTTCGTGCCTTGTTCGCAGAAGTAAAGGATCCAATCGAATTGATCAAACGCAAAGACGTATACGAGCGTCTTGAACAGACGACCGACAGCTGTGAGGATGTGGCGAAGCAGCTTGAAACGATCGTCATGCGAAATTCCTAATATCTGTCGTAACACATAAGATAAGCCAGCCCTAGTGTACGAAGGAGGTAGGGATTGCGCGGACGGATGATAATTAGTGCTGTGCAATCACATAGATAATGAACATGGATATTACGATGATTATCGTGGGCGTCGTTATTTTCTTGGCGCTTGCCTTTGACTTTATTAATGGCTTCCACGATACGGCGAATGCGATCGCCACGTCGGTGTCAACGAGGGCGCTTCCGCCGCGTGTTGCCATTTTGATGGCCGCTGTGATGAACTTTGCCGGGGCGCTGACCTTTACAGGGGTTGCCAAGACGATAGGCGGCAGTATTGCTGATCCAGCAAAGCTGGAGAATGGCCTTGAAATCGTCATGGCGACACTGATTTCGGCTATAATCTGGAACTTGGTTACTTGGTGGTTCGGGATTCCGTCATCTTCCTCGCATGCGCTTATTGGCGCATTGGCAGGGGCAGTATTCATCGGTGCCGGATCAGATTATTTGAACTTGGGCGGATTTAAAAACATCGTTCTCGGTCTTATTATTTCGCCAATTATTGCTTTCGCTGTCGGTTATGTCGTGATGACAATCTTAAAATGGATATTTGGTAATCATAGTCCACATACCGTTAATAAAGGGTTCCGAACCTGTCAAATTATTACGGCTGCTCTGCAATCATTCACTCATGGTACGAATGACGCGCAGAAGGCAATGGGGATTATTACATTCGCACTCGTCACTGCACAACTGCAGACCGAAATGGAAGTACAGCTGTGGGTTAAGCTTGCTGCTGCAACAGCAATGGCACTTGGTACTTCGATTGGCGGCTGGAAGATCATTAAAACGATGGGAACGAAAATTTTCAAAATCGAACCGATTAACGGCTTTGCCGCAGACTTGTCTGCAGCCTCGGTTATTATGTCGGCAACGCTGACGCATTTGCCTATTAGCACTACGCATGCTATTACCTCCGCGATCTTGGGGGTAGGCTCCGCCAAGCGTTTCTCGGCGGTGAAGTGGGGCGTAGCAGGTCGAATTGTAGTGACTTGGTTCATTACGATTCCGATTTGTGCGGTACTTGCGATGATTATTTTCAAGTTCATCGATCTATTCTTTTAAATAGAAGCACACAGAGCCGGCTCTCTCTATGGAGGAGTCGGCTCTTTTGCTGTGTGTAATTACCGGCGACGCGTCTTGGAGGTGCGACGGCGCTGCTTACTTGGAAGCGGCGATTTCCCTTTTCCTGTTGTACGCTTGCGGCGGCGCCTGCGCGGATTTTTCGTCCAATGATCATCTTCGTCACCGTCTTCTCCGTCTTTCTTTTTGCCTGGAAGGAGTGTGCCCATGAGCAGCTTGGCGACGGGAGCGATCTGGGATACGCTGTTCATCACTTTCTGCACCTTGCCCATCGTCTCGACGATGCCTTCAATTCCGCCCATGCGATCAATGACTTGCTTGATGTCACCGATCGAGAAGCCGCTTTTCTTGGCAGTGGTCTCCTCAACAACCGTGGCAATTGGCGATTCGGCTGCTTGGCTATATGGAACGATGGCTGTTGTTGTCTCTAACGGTGGCGGTGGAGTGAATGATGGCAAGAAGGGCGCAGGTTCAGGGCTGAAGCTGCGGATATGCGCCTTGTTTTCCTTTTGCTTGGGAAGACTGGGGACGGTCATCAGCTGCGACGGTAAAGGAGCCCTCTCATATTGGCGAGGGTTGTTCATCTCATCACGACCTTTTTGTATAAGTATGGCAGGTTTGCATAGTCTTAACGTACTCCAATCAACATTCTCTAGTGCTTTCTGCATTGGTATGGGATAATATACTGTATGTGATAGGCGAACAACTCGATTGGACGATCGCCCGTAGACGGACGCCCAATCTTCTATGGAAGCGCTCTATTTTCACAGTAATTCACTAACGCATGACAACTGTAATGCTTGAAAAGGTATGTCAAAGGAAGTACAATGAGGGTAACAAGCATTGATGTAGGGGTGGATAAGGTTGCAATTGAAAAAATTGAACGATAAGTCAGTCGACCAGCTGTTTGAGGCGGTTATGACGCTGAAATCAGTGGAAGAGTGTTATATTTTCTTTGATGATCTGTGCACGGTAAATGAGATTCAATCCTTATCCCAGCGGTTGGAGGTTGCTCGCATGTTGGGCAAGGGCTGTACGTACAATCAGATTGAAGCGGAGACCGGAGCAAGTACAGCCACGATTTCCCGCGTGAAGCGTTGTTTGAACTACGGCAATGATGGTTATAAAATGGCATTAGAACGCTTAGGTAAATAATCAGATGAAGCCGGGACTGCTTATCATCAGCCACGGTTCAAGAGATGAATCCTGGGTTACACTGGTAGAGGAAGCCATCGCACAGACGGATTGGCCTGATGGGGTTGCTGTCGTCTCCTCTTACTTGGAATGTGTACCGGAACAAGATATACAATACGGCATTAATACATTGGAAGCGCAAGGGGTGAACCATATTGGGGTCATCCCCTTGTTCGTGTCTGCGGGTAGTACACATGCCGATGAGATAGCATATGCGCTTGGCGCTAAGCCTGCTCCGCTCTGTGAGACAGACCTGGAGCCATTCCGAGTGCAAGCTCGCGTCTATTATGGTCGGCCGCTTGACGGAGGGAATGTTGTTCCATTGCAAAGTGCGTCATCTATGCTAGGAGAAGGAATTGAAGAGAACGGGCGAGCTGTCGAATCTTCCTTCTCTGCTCATGTTGAGCAAAGTGGAGATGGGAGTGAAAGCGGCTCTTACTTAGGATTGTCGGCACAGTCTGATCGAAGCTGTTCGATTGCGGATGTGGACAGTCAGGAGGATGTTCTCCTTCAGATGGTGGAGGAGCGGCTGCGTGGACTCGGGGTACGAACAGACTCGGATGCAGTGCTGCTCGTTGCGCACGGAAGTCGATACGAGCCATTTGCTTCGCGCTGGCATGAGAGCTTACGGCGATTGGAGCGGAAGCTTGTGCTGCGTGGCTCGTGTGCAGGAGCCTCACATGCCTTGCTCTGCTGTGAAGATATTGCGGAAGCGGTGACCCGTTTACAGAGCGTATTGACGATTGGTCAAGATGAAATCGTCTGGAGCTGCAGGGCGGAACAATTGACTGTTCCACTTGACTCGTTCGGCGGTATGGATGTCTTCGATGGTCATGATGTTGGAGGGCGCTCGTGCGGAGAACAGACTGTTGAACGCCGTGTTGCCGTCGTTCCTGTGTTCCTCAGTCGAGGTTATTTCACTTCTCATGTGATTCCGCAGCGGCTTAGTGATGTGTCTGCCATGTATGATGGCGAAGCTCTGCTGCCGCACTCCGCCTTGAATAGATGGCTGCAGCAGGAAGCGGTTCGTTTACTGGCTATGATGAAGGGGAATGTATCTCAATAGTTGGTGCCGGGATTGGGATCGTTTGAAAGTCTGCTTACGGAAGTTGCTAGGGCGATTATCCCGTCAGTTTCGAACATTTTGAGGAACGATTGTGTTATCATGAGAAGAATAGATTGTATGATGTGACGATGCAGATGGAATTGCGTGAGAATGCCACGATGCATCTTAATACATAAGAATATATGTTGGTGGTTCGGAGTTTTTATAACTGTCCGCAGGGCTGCTGTAAAGTTAGGATGTCTCCAACAAGGCATGATGTGGATATGAAGAAGCTTACTATGGTAGTATGGTTCATAACACAGGTTGTTTTGCTGTTCGAGGCAAAGTGACTAGAACTGGACGATATGGCGAAATGTTGCTGGCAGCTAAGCCTTCGCGAAGAAGGTTGTGAAATCGGTTGAACGTGAATAGATTGTAAATGGGTGAAACATTCATGGTAAAGAGAGCTAGGCTTATTTATAATCCGACATCTGGCCGGGAGGAAGGCAGGAAGCGGCTGGCGGATATATTGCATATGCTGGATGCTGCTGGCATCGAGACGACGACGCATGCGACGGAAGGCGAAGGAGATGCAACGGCTAGTGCGGCAGAAGCAATTGATAACGGCTATGATATGATTATCGCAGCTGGTGGCGATGGTACGCTCAACGAGGTTATTAATGGGATGGCGGACAAGCCGGAACGGCCTCCGCTTGGCATTATTCCACTTGGGACGACGAATGACTTCGCACGGGCGTTGGGTATTCCTCGCAATTGGGAGGATGCTTGCTCAATTATTACGCGTCAGACAACTCGGGTTATTGACCTTGGGCAGTCGAATGAGAAGTACTTCATTAATATTGCAGGCGGCGGTTCCTTGACGGAATTGACGTATGAGGTGCCAAGCAAGCTGAAGACGATTATCGGGCAGCTCGCTTATTATATGAAGGGCCTTGAGAAGATGACTCGCCTGCGTCCGACGGAGCTGCGTATTGAGCTGGAAGGCCACGGCGTCTATCATGAGGAATTCATGCTGTTCTTGATTACGAATACGAACTCGGTTGGCGGCTTCGAGAAGCTGGCGCCTGAGGCGCGAATTGATGACGGCTTATTCGATGTCATTATGCTGAAACGCTGCAATCTTGTGGAGTTCGTTCGGGTAGCTAGTATGGCTCTTCGGGGAGAGCATATTAATGATCCGCTCGTCATTCACAAGCAGACGAATCGAGTTACGGTTACATCGCCGGATGCAGTTCAGCTTAATCTAGACGGCGAATTCGGCGGTTTATTGCCAGCGACGTTCAGGGTGCTGCCGTCCCATTTGCGTATTTTCGCGGATGATCCAGAGGCTTTGTAAGCTGGAGAGAAGTGCGTATGTACCGAGCTGTTATGGCAATGGAAAATAGAATGATATCGTTCCACGATCAGATGGTGGACGTTCGGCTTGACTAGCTGCTGTAGAGGGCACGGGTCAAGCCGTTTTATTGTTGTTGACGTGGTGAGGGGAACAGCGATAATTAGGGGCAGAAGGCAGAAGGCAGAAGGCAGAAGGCAGAAGGCAGAAGGCTAAATGCTAAACTGAAATGCAGATAAGATAAATGTATAATGCTAAAATGCTGTTTGATCGGATAATGGGATTCTTTGTCGTTAGGAAAAAGGTAATTAGAGCTTGTGCAGGCGTGAAGGCGCCGGGTCTTCTTGTTGGCGGGTGGATTATGGTATGATGATGCCATGCTCAACATGCGGAACAGCTGGATACCATGAGGATGACGTTTTCGAGGCTACGTATGGATGCAGAGTCGAGCGTAGTTATTTGTATATTTTCGGGCTATTATCGATTTTTGAGAAAGATATCGTGTACTGTATCTTTGGGTTTCCGGCAGAAGAGTGAGTATGAACATGAGCTAGACAAGCAATGCGAGAGCATTCAAAATAGATGGATTCGTTAACACATAAATAGGAGGGCATCAGGGTGAAAGGAAACAAGCAAAGCAAGCGGCCGGGGCGTCGAAATGGAGGACAGTCTGCATCTGCGACGCGTTCACAAGAAGCGGTAGGTGGACGCGCGGCACATGCACGCGTGCATAATGCCCCGGTACAGAAAAACGATGAGGTTGTAATGGATATTATTGGTTTGACGCATGATGGAGAAGGAGTCGGTCGTACAGACGGCTTCACGCTGTTTGTACAAGGGGCATTGCCGGGTGAGCAGGTCCGTGCGCTTGTGCTGAAGGTGAAGAAACAGTACGGATATGCAAAGGTGCTGGAGCGTCTTGTAGACAGCCCACATCGCGTGAAGTTGGAGCATCCGGTAAATGCATACGGCGGCTGTCAGTTGCAGCATATGGCGTACAGTGAGCAGCTGGTATGGAAGCGGCAGCATGTCGTGGACGTACTAGAGCGGATTGGGAAGTTCCAAGTGGAGCAAGCATATGGCGAAGCAGCTGCACCTGAAAATGCTGCGCAGGAGCAGCCGATCAAGGTATGGCCCACGATCGGAATGGAGCAGCCATGGCGCTATCGGAACAAGAGCCAAATGCCAATCGGCAAAAATGAGCGCACAGGCGAGTTAATCGGCGGTTACTTTGCGAAGGCGAGCCATCGGATCGTTGATACGGATACGAGCCTGATCCAGCACGAAGTGAATGACGACGCGATGCGTGCCGTGAAGCAGGTTGTACGGAAATACGGCATTGTGCCGTATAATGAAGAGCAGCATACAGGCCTACTTCGTCATGTGATGATGCGTGTTGGCTTCCGCACGAACGAGCTGATGATCACGTTCGTGACGAACGGGGACAAGCTGCCGCATCAGGAGAAGATCGTAGCGGAGCTTGCTGAGGCTTTGCCGCAGTTGAAGAGCGTCTGCCAGAGCATGAATACGAAGCGCACGAACGTTATTATGGGAGATAAGACCCGCGTATTGTGGGGTTCAGAATATATTACAGATTATATCGGAGATATCGCGTTCAAAATCTCCGCGCGTTCCTTCTACCAAGTAAATCCGGTGCAGACGGAAGTGCTGTATGAAAAGGCTGTAGAATATGCTGGCCTGACAGGGGAAGAGACGGTCATTGACGCGTATTGCGGCATCGGGACAATCTCGCTGTTCCTGGCACAACGCGCGAAGCGGGTACTCGGCGTCGAGATCGTCGAGGAAGCGATCGCCGATGCGCGCCGCAATGCCGAGCTGAATGGCGTGACCAATGCAGAATTCGCCGTTGGCGCAGCAGAAGACGTTATTCCTCGCTGGAAGGAGCAGGGTGTGACGCCAGACGTCATCGTCGTCGATCCGCCGCGCAAGGGTTGCGATCCTGCATTGCTCGACACGATGCTCGCCATGCAACCAGAGCGCATCGTATACGTGTCCTGCAATCCGTCGACGCTGGCTCGCGATTTGCAAGTGCTGGCGGGTGGAGGCTACCGCGTCGTTGAGGTACAGCCGGTGGACATGTTCCCGCAGACTACGCATGTGGAGTGTGTTTCACTGCTAGTTTTAGAAGAAGGTTGAGTGGATTATAACCCCTCAACCATGGCAAACTTATAATAAATCTTGATGCTTTTATCTTCTTTGACTTCAATCTTTTCAACGAAGCGTAAAAGAGTCTCTGTAGTCAAAGTATCGAAAGCCACTGCTTTTTTAAATTGTTCTTTGATGGAGAAAAGTTTACTCGCTGAGTAGCTTTCCTCCATCTTTTTTGAAGTTGGCTTTTTTCGAAAATGCAGCAACTTGTCTTCAATATCTGTAACCAAACAGTCATAGTCGTCCTTGGTAATAGCATCACTGACAAACTTCTGTAAAGCATTTTTCTTTATATCCATTTGCTTTTGTATTTGTTTATCAATGGCTTGTAGCTGTTTTGTTATTTTTTTTTGGTTAGCGTTTATTCTTTGTTTGACCTTGGCATCCAGATCAGGTAGGTTCAGTTTGTCGTACATCGCTTTTAAGTCGCTTAGAATGACTTCTGTGAGGTTTTGTTCCTTAACTGCGTGATTGGTACAAGCGATGTTCCCATGCCTTGCATAGGTGCCACAAATGTATCCTTTTCGGTTTGAGCGATACCACATACCCTTTCCACAATCAGAGCAATAAGCAATATTAGTAAAAAAGGTGTTTTTGCGCTTTAGTTCCGCCATGCCCCCTTCTTGCTCTCATTGCAAGTAGGTGTTTTGCTTCCTCAAATATTTTTCTCAAAATAATTGGTTCATGAGTATTTTGGACAACAACCCAATCCTCTTCTTTTAAAAACACCCTTTTTTTATTTGTGACATTCAAAGTTGCCTCTCTACCTTGAACCAGATCACCAACATAGTGTGGGTTTTGTAAAATCTTCTTAACTAATGTACCTTGCCAATACAGACTAGCATTTGACTTGCCGATGACTTGTGAGGGGGTGGGCAGTCGCGGAAGCGTGCACTTTTTTGCACGGCTAATGTTGTGCTTTCTTTTTGCATTTTTGCTATTGACTTCGCATAGTTGGTCTTATACTGTACGATGCACTATTCAAATTGTTAGCTTTATAATCCGAGTCTGGCACCTACTTCTGCATACTCTATATCTTTTCTTTCTGCATTCCAATTACCCCCTGTTTGTCCGTCCCATATCGCTCCTGTTTCAACGAAACCGACAGACGCAAACAACTTCCGGACGGCTTCGTTTACCATCCAATATGATGTAGCAACTGCATCGGCTTTTCCTTGTGGAAACGACTTTATGTAATCAATAACTTTCATCATTGCTTGTTTGCCAAATCCTTTGCCTTGATGCTTTTTATCAATCATAAAGCGATTAAGTCCATAAGTAGATTTATCTCCATATTTTTCACATAAAAATGCACTTTCCGCCAGTTCGAAAAATCCAATATCGACATATCCTATGACTTCATCATTGTTGCATATAGCGAAGATCATAGGAGGTTTTTCGTCGTTGAGTATCTTTACATAGGCTTTAGCCAAACAATATATGCTGGAATCCACATTTCCTTTCTGCTCGTCTGTTATGCTTAACTTCAACACTGCCTCAAAATTATCGTGGGTAATTTTTCTTAATTCAATCATTTTTCTTCCCTACTTCCGAAAATATAAATTCGCTGCATCTGCCCGTAACGCCGTTCCCGTCCCCAAGGCAAGGGCGAAGCGCAGCGCCGACAGGCGGCGCGTCCTGTCCGGCTGCTGCCCGCCCGATGCCATGCGGAACGCTAGGCGATGGGGCGGCTGCCGGACAGCGTTCCCCGTCCTCCGTGCCTTAACGACACCAGTATAGTATAAAAACCCGGATATTTCCACATTATGATGATATAATCATACTGCTTGGTACAGGACTTCGTATTTCCGAGTTGTGCGGATTGACAGATGCAGATATAGATTTAGAAAACAGAATTATTGATGTAAACCATCAGTTGTTATACTGCACAGGAACTGGATACTACATTGATGAACCAAAAACAAAGAGTGGTTTCCGACGAATTAAGATGACAGAGGAAGTCTATCAAGCCTTTAGACGTATAATGGATAGGCGCAGATTTACAAAGACTGTCACCATAGATGGCTACAGCAACTTCATTTTCTGATAGATTGTCCGAAGGTAAATTTTATTTATACCATTGTGGAATATAGAGCTTTACTTTCTGTTGCCTTTCCCGCCCGTGGGGTGGTTATTTATTTCTTGCCCTGTGCTTCGCTTGGTCAAGGCTTCGCTTCGCTCAGAGGGTTCACTCCGCTCCGTTGTGCTCGCGGGGCTACATTGACTGGTGAAAGCCGAGCCAGTTTTTAACGTGTTCTCCTGTAGCCACGGTCAAAGCCGATTATGTTTTCTGAATATGTATAACCGCCGACTTCTCGGCGGCTTAAACTAATGGTATTTAACTTTTTAAAGTCCTCAACCCTCTCATAATTAAAAAATTGTAGTAAATCATGTTCGTTAATCCGATACCCGTATTTAGATGAGTGGCTTTGCTGGTGAGGAATGGCACAGATAGCTGAGAATGCAGTAGTGGAGTGGTTTTGGAGAGTATTACAGATGAGAAAATCCCTGAGTTGATTGAAGTGGTAAGTCGATTAGTCGTTGCTGTGTTCATCAAGGGAAAAACTCCCTTTACAACCACTACCAGTACGTTATAATTCAATTATCAGACAGCATGATCGACTTATCAAAAGATAGATATTGGAGGTATGGTCATGGTCAATCGCAAAAGAAAAATGATTTCCGCAGCCCTCAGCACAGCTCTAGTCGTGACTATGTTGCTTACAGCCAGCACAGTCGATGCCCAAGGTACTCAGCCGGCGAAGACAGCAGGGGAAAAAAAGGTTGAAGTTATTAAATAGTGATTGTTAATGACATACTATCTACGAAGACAGCATGGAGTCTTACAATTGTGATGCGATCCAGTAAAGGCTGTTCATTTGAATGACAAATAACCAAAAGAGAAACGGCTGTTGTCCTTGTAAAAAAGGGTTTCAGCCGTTTCTGTTACTGTCGACTCCACATGTGGAGTCGGTTGCTTTGCTACGAAGACAGTAAAGCTGGAAATCCTTGATTTCAAGTACTAGTGTGGGAACGCAAATAGAATAATGATTTAAAAAGGTGCTATTAAAAATAGTACCTTTTTAATTTTTGACGTTGAAGGAAATGAAGAGAACCGAAATCTATCTCCCCGTTATCGTTGCGCTATGCGTTCACTCAGCTATAGAGGGGGAATCGTTTCGGAACACTGTCTTGAAAGTTAAATGTCGGATATTGTTGGTTTCCTATTAGCGAAGTAAGGAGGTATTCCGAAATAAAACGAGAAAAACATCTAAGAGGCTTTTAGAAACTAAGGAGGTAATGTTATGGAGAAAGACTTGTTGGAACAGCTAAACCTCTGGCATGAAGAGGATGAATTTGAAAAAATAGTAGGCAAGATTGCAGAAATTCCCGAACAGGACAGAGATTATGATATAGTTAGCCATTTGGCGAGAGTATTAAACAATCTAGAACGTTACGATGAAGCATTACAGCAACTTTGGACGATCAAAACGCAAGGCGAGAACGACCCTCTTTGGCATTTTCGTGTAGGTTATGCCTATTACTACCTATCGCAATATGAGGAGGCAGTAACAGCATTCGAAATGGCGAATAAACTTGATCCAGAGGATGAAGATACTTTGCTGTTATTGACGTGGAGCCGTCACGAGATTGGCCTAACAGACCATCAAGAGGGGCAGCCAATTGCTTCGGTGAAGAACGATATTGAGGCGAATGAAATGCTTGAACAGGAAAAGGACTTTGGTTTTGCCCGGGTGTACGCTGTGGAGTTAAAATACAAGCAGCCGCCGAAGCTGGATCGAAACATGCTGTACGAGAAGATGGAGCTTTACACGGGTAAGGTTGATCGCGGAGAACATCATCCGGATGCCGCAGGACTTGCTGTGTGGGAAGCGAACAGTCAGGAAGATCAGAATTTGCTGCAATTTTTCCATTTGAATTATATGGTTGAATATTCTCAAGGCGAAATGCCGGCACAAACCAGCCTGATGGATACAGAAAGCCGCCCGGTTACGGACTACGATTCCGCCATACAGCAGTCCTGGCATTGGCGGGAAGCCGCTCAAGTCGTGAGTGATTGCGAGCACTCGCTGCTGTTGATCGACATGATGGCATCGGGACTTGATCCCAAATCGCGGCTGCAGCTGTTCACCGGCTCGCTGCGGGCGGTGCTGGAAACGGCTCCTTGCGACGCCATCTATTTCCGGGAAAGCGACAAGCTCGTCGAACCCAGCGCTTATCTGGCGGCGATTGAAGAAGGGGAACTGTTATATGGTGCACTGAACATTCGTTTTTATAATGTTGAAGGCACAGGTAGCGGCCGCCCTGAAGGTCTGATGGATTCATTGGGACTCGCCGCGCTTGGCATTCCGGATGTCCAGTGCCATTATTACGATCTGGAGCCTGATGAAGTAGCTGGAAATTTGCTTAATATCGCCTATTATTTATTCGACCGCGGGGACGTTATTGTCGACGGGGAAACAGTTGGTTTCACCGAAGAGATGCGCTGGCGCTGCGAGCACCAATATGGGCTGGCCGCACCGCACCGGGTTGTTATCGATATAGATCCGGGAGAACCTTATTATGCGGGCAGTCAAGGCGCAGAGCAGTCGTAAACAGCAGTTACCTATCCGCGATGGTGCCTAATCCAATTTCCAGTCTGACGACTTCTACGCACCTACACCAATCATTCAAGGGCAAGTTACGCCAAAAGCTCCTGGAAATCCCGTTACAAACGTAAATCTCAGTGAAGTGACGAAAAATGATGACTTCGTTGTTCTTAGCGACATTTACTATCAATTTACGGGTTTAGGATCAAATAGTAGTATCTCGTCTAAGCAATCTGTAAAGACGACCAAGAAGAGTGATATATACATCACATTAACACAATGGTCTCCGTCATCCATTTACAATCCTAAAGTGGAGTATGCCCTGAGAAACAAAGATACGGGAAACGAGACTGACCGAGTTCCTGTAAATGGCGCATACACAAGTGAAAACTACACTATTGGCTGGACAAAAGTGCTTCCGGGAGATTATGAAATTGTAATATACAACGTTGGAAATCATGAACTAGCTGGGAATGGCTTTGCCAACGCCTATTACAACTACAACTGATCAAATGTAGGCTAAAAAAATCCCCCTGCTTTCCAGTAGGGGGAAATTCGCTTTTTGAGGTGAGTAATAATGAAAAAGAAATTATTAATCAGCGTATCCGCTGTGGTGCTTGTCGTTATGACTGCCTTGGCGATCCAAAGTTACGCTGGCTCCCAAATTCCTACTTACGTTTTCGGGAACCACAACGCAATTTACAAACCACTGAAGCAGCATGAACAGCGCGACGATCCGAATAATCCGTACTTCTACGCACCCGTAAAGCTGACACCGGAGGAGATAGAACATAACAAGTGGCTTGCTGGACGTATTGTTACTGAGCATGGCGAGTTTGAACGTGTGCGCGAGCAAGACACGTCGATTAGCGAAGATGAGACGGTATACAATCGTGATGATATAAATGAGAATACAAAACAAGTTGTCGATCATGGCGTTTTTATTAAGACGAAGTAATGTGAGGAAGAAAAGGCATTAGGCCAAAATTGACAGAGACAATAAACACATTTATATATGACGAATTGTCAAGCTAAGTGCGACAGTTCATCCATGAAAGCTTCGTGAGCAGACATCCAGCCTAGACATTTACGAGGACGATTGTTAATGAGGCAGATAGCCTTGGCCAAATTACCATAGGTGACCAAAGCAAAGTCGCGGCTCTAGGGGAGAATACCCGAAGAAGGCCATTCCCGTTCTCATTTGAGCCCCGAAGCCTGTTTCCATTCGAATGATTGGAAACAGGCTTTTATTTGTAGATCACTGTTATTTATTTAACCGTTATATTTCCGGAAGTTGTTTGGAGACTCACATTAAATGAGCCATTCCCCGTCTGTCCCTGTGTCTTTCTGTTATTTTGTTGAGAATGATTCAAAGGAATACCCATAGCTCGTCTGCCACTACCCGATTGCAAAAGCCAGTTTATGTTGGAGTCTTTGTCTTCCAGATTTAAAAGGATGCTGCCGCTTTTGACAGAAATATTGATGTCACTATTTATTCTTAAATAGTCAAGCGATACATTTCCACTACTTCCTTGGATATCGAGTTTCTGTGTGCTCAGATTGTTTATCTTTACATTACCGGAAGAACCGTCTAACGTTACTTTTCTCTCATAATTGTTTGGAATACGAACGGATAGCTGAGGCATTTTTCCGATATTTACGATGTTTCTAATATCACTCTTAAGCTGAATTTTGATGTTGTCTTTTTCCTTATCTATAACAATTTCAGGTCCATTACTAATTGCTTCAAGTGACTCTATATCTGCTGATTCTACTATTAATGTTGTGCTGCCGTGGTCAATATGGATGTTTTCTATCCCCTTTAATGACACAGCGTGTGCAGCATTTTCTTGGTAAGAACTACATGCACTAAGAAAAAGCATCCCCACCAAAAGTAAACCAATGCAATATTTTTTCATTTTCTCACCTCATCATTATTCTTCATGATTGTGAACTGATTATATAAGATTACGTTGCGTCAACATCAAGTTAACTTGTGCAATCAAAGAATTTTCTAATGAAAACACTTGAAAGTGACGTTGCGTCATTTTGTATAATCAAGCCAATGGGTAAGCTCTTCATCACTTATGTTGTTAAGTCGGCTAAGGGGAAGAGGAGATTTATTATAAAAGGGGAGAGTAGATATGAAACAAGGAGACATCATTATTTATGCATGTGTAATTATAGGAGCAGGAATTGGACTTATGATTGATCAAGCATTTCCAGGCGTATTAGTCGGTCTAGGATTAGGATATTTAATCAAACATGGTTTATATAAAGATCAAGAAAATTGATCTTATCTGAATTGTCGGAGGTGTCTGTAATTGATACATATTAAAGAAGTTGCAAAAAAAACGAATATCACGGTCAGAACACTTCGGTACTATGATCAGATCGGATTATTGACGGCACCGTCCAAAACAGAAGGGGGCCATCGTCTGTATTCAGAAGAGGAACTGAAGAAGCTTCAATACATCCAATTTCTGAAGGGAATTGGTTACAAGTTGCAAGAGATTAAAAGCATGTTATACGACTCTAAATGGAATTGGACAAACAGTTTGAAAAACCAGTTAGCCTATATCCTTGAAGAGCAAGAAAGATTAAGGAGTATAGAGTCGTCCCTGCGGGAATTGATAACCGGGATTGCGGTTGAAGACGGGGATGAACGGCTTGCGATACAGAAACTTATTCAGTTATCGAATCAACATAAAAAAAGATTGCCGACCATCAAGGAAAGCATGTTTAACGATAAGGAAATGAAGCTTTGGACAAAGCTCCCAAAAATGAGTGGAGAAGACCCTGATTCTATGGAGTGGATTGCTTTGCTAGGTCAGATAAAACGCTATACGAAAGATGATCCTGCTTCATCACGAGTGCAAAACATAATACGGCGTATGATAGAAAAACAACTGGAAGAATTCAAAGGAGAAGACGAGTTTGTGAATAAACTATGGGATCTGAGGAAATCCCCAGAGCAATCTGAGAGTCTCGGACTTTATCCTATAGATAAGGAAGTTCTTGATTTTATGGAGCGAGCATATGATATTCACATTTCTTCCATACAGAACTCTTCCATGGAGCAAGGAGGAGAATCGTGACTCTTGAACTCCTTTCTATGGTAGGGGGATTAGCCTTATTAGATACGCTTAGTCCTGCAACATTGGGTGTGACGGTATATTTGCTGTTGACTGAAAAGGAGCGATTAGGTTCACGCTTAATGATTTATTTATTGACGGTCGCAGTCATTTATTTTTCAGTAGGCGTTGCTTTCATGTTAGGTCTGGATGCGTTTCTGGCTAGTTTCTCTTCCATTTTTCAAAATCGGATTGTAAGTTGGGCTATGCTGATTATTGGGGGAATTCTGTTTATAGCCAGCTTCTACTATCCAAAGAGTAAAAAGTCGGAATTGCCAAGGCCGAAATCAAAAAGCAAGACATCCATGATTGCACTCGGTTTCACGACATCATTGATTGAGGTAGGTGCAGCATTTCCGTATTTTGCTGCGATTGGTCTTATGAATACCTCAAATTTAACTGTTTTTCAGTGGCTCCCAATTATGGTAGGTTATAATTTTATAATGGTTCTACCGCCATTAATCCTGTTTACATTGCATTTATTATTAGGGCGAGTGATGAAAAGACCATTAGAAAGGCTTCAAATCAAGCTTTCGAAGCATTCGGGATCGGCTGTTTCGTGGGTCATGTGTATCGTGGGGGCGATTATGATTTTTTATAGTTTGGATTATCTGTAGGGAGTTTTATAAACCTATGAGGGGCGAAGGCCCCTCTTTTTCATGATTACCTGATTCCATACATAAGCATGCAGTTTCCATGACCCATCTTTCTCCTGATGGTAAATAAGCCAGTTGATTCACTTTACTCTGCAATGATAAGCTTCGTTCGTATCGACGTAAACTGCGGAGGGTAATTGGGATCGATATTCGCATCGGTAATAATGGCGTTTACGTTATCTAGTGGTGTAATGGCAATCTTAACGTCTTTTCCGAATTTGGTGCTGTCTGCCACGATATACACCTCTTTAGACAGTTCGATCATCTTCTTGCGTGTAATGGCTTCCTCCATATTGTAATCTGAGATCCCTCGTTCCATCGTAATGCCGCTGCAGCAGATAAACGCTTTTCGAATATTTAATTCATGAAAATTGAAAATATAATCGTACGCGACTACGGAATGTTCCTCTTTGCGGATTTTTCCTCCGATAATAATCAGTTCAACATCGGTATTCATGAGCTCACTGATCACGGGAATGGAGTTGGTGACCACCGTGAGATTGTGCTTGCCTTTGATAAACTTGGCTATGTGATAGGTGGTGGAGCCACTGTCAATATAGATGCAATCCCCATCGTCGATCATCTCGCTGCATATTTTACCGATGTTTTCTTTGGCCTCAAATAAGCTAACCATTCGCTCATCCATGGAGGATTCTCCATACTTCGACTCCACGATTTTAATACCGCCATATATCTTTTCGATCTTCCCTTGCTTGGTCAATAGATTCAGATCTCGTCGTAGTGTATCCACGGAGACCGCTAATTCGGTTGCCAGCTCAGGCAGTTTAAGCACCTTTTTGATGGTAAGCAATTCTATAATCTTCTGTTGTCTTTCAAGTGGCAGCATAAGTTCACCTATTATCGATTGATATTGTTTACCTATAGTGTAACGACTGCACCGTTCACATTCAATTAAATTTGTCTATATATTTCAACTGAACATGAAATATGGCGCACAATATATGCAAAATATATGAAAAATATATGAAGTATATATGCATGATTTACTCAACATTTACATAAAAGTGCATTTGATTTGATCATTGATTTATATAATGGGGGTGTGACTAAGGGAGGTGAGCCGTTTGCTTAAGCTGCAACATATCAGCAAACAATTTGACGGCAAAATGGTGCTCCAAGATATCAGCTTAGAGATAGGTTCTGGCGAGATTGTATCGCTTCTCGGCCCAAGCGGGAGCGGGAAAACGACACTGCTTAATATTATTCTTGGCCTAACGAAGCTGGATCATGGCAGCATTATGTATAACGGCTTGGACATGACACATGTATCCATGAAAAAGCGCGGCTTTAATATCGTATTTCAGGATTATGCTTTATTTCCGAATCTGAATGCTTACGAGAATATCATCTATGGGTTGCGCAATAAGAAAGGAAGCGTGAGTGAGCGGGAGGTTCAAGACTATATTGATTTTTTGGAACTGAAGCCGCATCTGAACAAGCGAATCAGTGAATTATCAGGCGGACAGAAGCAGCGAGTAGCTTTAGCTAGAACTTTGGTTACGAAGCCGAAGATTCTGCTGCTAGACGAACCGCTCAGCGCATTGGATGGCGTCATTAAAGAATCGATCAAGCAACGGATCCAATCGATTGCCAGGGAGTTCAAGCTCACGACGATCATTGTTACCCATGATCCTGAGGAAGCATTAACCCTTTCCGATAAAATTTTGATTATCAATCAAGGCACAATCTCGCAATATGGTACGCCGAGCGAGATTATCGGGCAGCCGAGCAATGATTTTGTAAAACAGTTTATTATCAAGCAGTTGCAGATTAAGCGGCAGAATATATTCAATCTGTTTGGTGAGCGATATGCATAGAGTAAAGCCGGAAATGCGGGTTCTGCTCATTGCCATACTCCTTTTGTTAACCGTTACTTTGTTCTTGCCGCTGCTTGTCCTATTTATTCGATCCTTCGAGACAGAGCAAGGCTTTTCATTAGCCAATTACGGCTCGATTTGGATGAATGATGAGATGATGATAGCTGCCTGGAACAGCATGAAGGTATCGACGGTGACCGCAATTATTACAACGATATTGGCATTCATCCCGGCGTATACGATTCACTGTACACGTGCTCATCGGATCTTCAAAGGCATGCTGAAGATGACAATCGTTCTTCCCATGCTGCTTCCGACAATTACGTATGGATTTGCCATGATGTATTCACTTGGCAATCAGGGATTACTGACCAAGCTTGCAGGACGAAATTTGTTCGATATCTATGGCTTTAATGGATTGCTGATCGGTTACGTCATTTATACACTTCCGCCAGCCTTTTTATTGATTCATAACGCATTTACATACATCGATAAAAAGTTTATTATCGTGTCTCACCTGATGGGCGACAGACCATTAAGAAGTTTTGCGAATACGATTGTTCGACCGTTGGCAGGGGCATTGGGTGGGGCATTTGTGCTGTCCTTTATCTTAAGCTTCACGGACTTTGGGATACCGGCATCGGTGGGAGGAACCTATTCCGTGGTGGCTAGTCAGCTGTATCAAGTCATGCTAGGCTCGATTCCTGATCTGAATCAGGGGGCTGTCATCGCCGTGCTCATGCTTGTGCCAGCGATATTCGCAATATGGCTGTTGCGGTCTCTAGAGAAGCTTAACTTTCACTATGATCAACTTGGAGAAATCGAGCTGCCGACACATCGGGTGCGCGATATTAGCTTCGTGACCGTGTCTTCTGTCATCGTCTTTATGATGCTGTCGATATTCGCCATTATGTTTATTGCACCGTGGTTGAGCCGATATCCTTATGATCTTACGTTTACGTTTAAGCATGTCTTAAGTGTACTTCAATCCAGTGATTTAACGAAGGTCTATCGTAACTCGATCTGGATTGCGGTGTTGACTTCCGTATTTGGTACATTGGTTGCTTATTGTGCTGCGCTTCTCAATGTACGGACTTCATTAAGGGCAAGATCACTCACCGATACGGCTTCCATGATCACGAATACGGTGCCTGGCATGGTGCTTGGTATCTCTTACTTGCTTTTGTTTAATGGAAGCAGCTTAAAAGGGACCGTTACAATCATCGTGCTGTGTAATATCGTGCATTTCTTTACAACACCGTATTTGATGGCGAAGAATTCGCTCTCCAAGATGAATCCTTCATGGGAAACGACAGGAGAACTACTCGGAGATAGCTGGTTCAAGACGGTCTATCGGGTAGTCTTGCCTAATTCGGCTGCGACGGTGATCGAGATGCTGGGATATTATTTTCTCAATGCGATGGTTACGATCAGCGGCATCATATTTCTCGTATCCACCCAAACCGCTGTCGTTGCTAGTAAAATCAAGGAGCTTCAGCATTTTGCCAAATTCAATGACATTTTCGTATTGTCGATGCTGATCTTCTTCACCAATCTGATTGTGAAATTGCTATGTGATTATGGACAAAAGAGACTCGCGATTCATCGTTAGACAGGCTTAATGCTTATCTATGATAGGCCTAAATAATCGTAAAAGTGAGGGATTACGATGGTTGGAATGTCAAAAAGATTCAGGATGGTGCTCTTGTCATTACTCGCAATAAGCATGTTGGTGGTACTGGCAGGCTGTGGTGCTGGCAGTGCAAAGGAATCGAAGCAAGTGATTATTTACACCAATGCAGATGAAGAAGCAGTAACAGCGATGGAGTCTGCGCTGAAATCCGCAGGCTATGAAGGGCAGTATCAACTCCAATCGATGGGGACGTCAGAACTAGGCGGCAAGCTGATGGCTGAAGGGGATAAGATTGATGCTGATCTTGTGACCATGAGCTCGTATTTCCTAGACAGTTCACAGAGCCAATACAAGATGTATAAAGACTTAACATTTGAGACAGGAGCTATGGATTCGTATCCGTCCTTCTATACGCCGATTCTGGCAAATACAGGTTCTATCTTTGTGAATACGGAAGTGTTGAAGCAAAAAGGGCTGCAGGCTCCCCAATCGATCAAAGATTTGACGAAGCCTGAGTATAAAGATCTGGTATCGATTCCAAATGTATTAGATTCCTCTACAGGATGGCTGCTCATGCAGGCTATCATCAGTGCCTATGGAAAAGAGGAAGGGAAGATTGTACTCCATGATCTCATTGCCAATGCAGGCTCACATCTAGAAAGCTCTGGTTCAGGTCCGATTAAGAAAGTAGAAGCAGGAGAAGTAGCTGCTGGATTTGGACTCCGTCATCAGGCGGTACGTGCACATGAAAAGGGAGCTCCGATTGATTATATTGATCCCACAGAAGGGAATTATTCGTTGACAGAGTCCATTGCGGTTATCAATAAGAAGAACGAAGTGACGGATCTCGCTATGAAAATGGCGGAGACGATCAGTAAGGATGCGAGAATAGATTTGATTACGAACTATCCTGTTGCCTTGTACAAAGGGGAATCCACAGATGCGGTCAATAAGCCGGCGAAACCGATGAAGTTCGATCAGCCATTAACTGTGGAGTTATTGAAGGAACATCAGCAGTTTTTTAAAGAAGCTAAATAACTCATAACCACAGGGAGTTGGATCATGATGAATACCTACAAATTATTGACCCCAGGGCCGTTGACGACGACCCGTTCCGTGAAGCATGAAATGTTGGTTGATCGCTGCACGTGGGATGATCACTATAAATCGATTACGCAGAAAATAAGATCTCAGTTATTGACGATTGCAGGAGTGGATTCGGAACAGTATACAGTTGTATTGATGCAGGGCAGCGGAACCTTTGCCGTAGAATCGGTGATGACATCTGTGATTGCTCCAGAACATAAGGTTCTGATTATCTCCAACGGCGCTTATGGGGAACGCATGATACAGATGGCACAAGTGATAGGGCTGTCGTATGTTGAGCATAAGGTAGACTATGATAAGTATCCGGATATGGCGGAACTAGGGGTCATGCTTGAAGCTGATCCTGAGATTACTCATATTGCAATGGTTCATTGCGAGACAACGACAGGGATACTGAATCCGATTGATAAGGTCTCGAAGCTGGCCAAAGCTTATGGAAAAACGTTCATTGTGGATGCGATGAGCAGCTTTGGCGGTATTGATATCGATGTTGCTGGTCTTCATATTGATTATGTAATCAGCAGTGCGAACAAATGCATTCAAGGTGTTCCTGGCTTTGGGTTTGTTATTGCTAAGCTTGATCAATTGCAGCAATGTCAAGGGATTGCGCGCAGCTTGGCTCTTGATCTGTATGATCAATGGCATTGTATGGACAAGGACGGGAAATGGCGTTTTACCTCACCGACCCATGTAGTTGCTGCATTCTCCAAGGCGTTGGATGAACTGCAAGAAGAAGGTGGAGTCGCAGCAAGACAAGCTCGCTATCAGCACAATAACCTGCTGCTCAGGGAGAGACTTGCGAAGGTTGGCATGAATGCTTACATTATAGCGGACTACCAGTCGCCAATTATTACGACCTTTCTGTATCCAAACGAACAATTTCAATTCGCTGAATTCTATCAATATGTGAAAGAAAGAGGATACGTTATTTATCCAGGGAAGTTGATGAATTTGGATACGTTCCGTATTGGGAACATTGGGGAAATCTATGAGGAAGACATTGATCAACTATGCCATATTATTGAGCAATATATGAAGGAGCATTGCAACCATGAATAAAGTAGAAGGAATCATATTGGATTGGGCGGGGACGGCCATCGATTTCGGATGTTTTGCATCTGTGAATGTATTCATCGATATCTTCAAGCAGGCAGGTATCGAGGTGACAATGGATGAGGCTAGAGCACCTATGGGGATGCTGAAAATCGATCATATCCGGGCGATGCTTTCGATGCCCAGAGTTTCGGCATTATGGGAAGACCAATATGGCAAGCCATTTATAGAACAGGATGTAGAGCAGCTCTATGCGGCATTTGAGCCTGCGTTAATGTCCTCCCTAGCTGAATACACAGATCCGATTCCAGGTGTAGCGGATACCATCGAAACCTTGCGAGCGAAAGGATTGAAGTTTGGCTCTACAACGGGCTATACCCGCACCATGATGGATGTGATCGTACCTATCGCGAAGGAAAAGGGGTACAGTCCCGATCATTTGGTCACACCTAGTGAGACGGATTCTTATGGCAGACCATACCCTTACATGATCCATCGCAATATGGAGGAGCTCAAGCTCTCTGCTTGCTGGAAAGTGGTCAAAGTGGGTGATACAGCATCGGATGTGAAAGAGGGAGTCCATGCTGGAGTGTGGTCGGTTGGTGTTGCTGTCGGCAGCTCCGAGATGGGACTCAGCCAAGAGCAATTCGAAAGCCTGTCCGCGGCGGAAAAAGCCGAGATGATCTCGAAGACGAAGCAACGCTTTATGCAATATGGTGCAGATTACGCGATTGATACGATGCGTGAGCTTCCGCAATTAATCGAAACGATCAATCAGTTGATCTCGGATGGAAAGAGACCGGGGTGTTTGAAATAAAGGAATATGGAATGGGTTGAGTACGGGTTGGAATAGAACGAGCTGCCTCTCCAATAAGGGAGGCGGCTTTTTGTTGTCCAGCCTGTTCGGACATTTGCAATATATACGTACTAAAAATCGAATAAAGATGTGATAATATTAGATGTTGTTCAAAAAGTCCGCTTTTGATCACGAAGTAAATCATGAAGTGGACTCGGCATCGAATCTTGAATTCAGCCGGGCCTTCCGGTGCTCATGTACCCAAAACGTACGCTCCGCTCCTCAGGCCCTAGCTTCATCCAACTTTCTCGGTGCTGAAAACCGGCCTTTTTGAACTCGCACTATTAGGGAAGGAATTCTAGTAGAAAATAGGGGGATTACATGTCCTGGAGCAAATTGAAGCAGCAACTGGAGAGCTTTCTCTGTCCTGCGTTACATGGAAGGGTCGAATACCGTGCAACGAGCTATCGCTATTTACCTGATAAAGCAGGTATTTGTTATATTTCGGTAGACAAAAAGAATGTATTCAATATGAGTGATAAAACTAGCTTAATCAAATGGTATCAAACGGAGATGGAAATTAAGAATGATTCAGGTATCCAAATTCCGATCAGCAATGAAGAAATTGAAGCGGTCAGAAAGGATACCAAGGGCGCTCCCGAGGATCGTCTAATCGTAATTGCTAGAAGTAGAAAAATTTCCGGATATGCAAAAGAGCTTTTGTCGGCTCAGACGGCATTAAGTAAATCAAATTTTAACGTTGTGGCGAATCATTTTTTATCCACTTCTATAGAGGAAAGCATAGAGAGCAATGACATCTTATTGAATATTCTGGCTTTGGTGGACAGACGAGTTGGAAAAAAGCGAATTTTAAGTATGGCCGAGAAGATGAAGGTAAAGCATCCCATTGTGCAGTATTTTTATGAGCTACGGCGTAGTACGTTATGATAATCAATTACTTATTGTGAAGGCACGCGTTTTAGATATTCGAAAGTATAAAATTTGCCGATTCTGAGTCCGACATGATTTAGTAAACCTGCATTAGTGTCTTGATCCAGATTGATGTGAAATTGATGCAAAGCATCAAACGGAAACAATCAGAATGAAGCCTTTCAGCACGGAAAAATGTTGGAAAAAAGCTCGTCAAATCTGGGGTTCCGCGGAATGCTACAGATAACATCCCAGAATAACATGTTCCAAGCTGACGACGCATGTTGAGTGCTGTATGTGCTCGAGAGAAAGAAAAGACCAGAGCCACATTTACCTATGAAATCGAGTATTTTTCAAATAAGTTAAAGTCGACCATAGATTTATTAAATGGTCGACTTTTTTTGATGAGTGCTAGCGTATGAAACTTGCAGATCTCTTTTACTTAATACATACCGTTTATTTTAACGGTCTCTGAATTAATGCTTTCAATACTTCTGATTTCGATTGCAAATATTTAGTTGTAATTCACACAGCACCGGAATACCCTGCAAGTGGCTGTTGTGTGAAGGTTTCTAACGATGTATTAATAATAATTCGGTCGTAATTGTTTCAACAGGGAGTCGGACTTCTTGATAAAAGGACAAAAATTGAGGCCTTGCAAATAAACGAGATACTGTTTATTGCGATGGCTTTGATAATGCACGAAAAGAAACGCGACGGTTGACTTTGTTTGATTGGGGCGTATTTTGTGAAAGACAATAGAAGATGATAATAATCACGTAACTATTTTGGTATTCAAATACCAAAAATAAATAATGATTGAAATAGACGCTTTGCGGTGCTATATTTTATGTATGATAAATCGTGAGCTGTTTTGAAAGGGGGGTTATTATGATGCTTAACGATAAGAGGACCAACCATATTTGGAATCGTTACAATGCATTAAGGGGATATGCTGTTCAGTCAGATCTGCCTGCCGCATTGTTTCTATTGAAAAAGACTAAAGAGGAGTTTATATCAAATACAAAACAACCCACTGAGCAAAATGCTTATGAGGTTATGCTTTCAATAGCAGATAGTCACGGTATGAACAATCAATATCCGGATTCAAAGGCGTTTTTTGGTGCTTTTATGGCTATAGATGATGAAGATATTGATTGGGAAATGGCTCTTGCATCTGCAGATCCTAAAGAGATGTTTTATATACCGGAAGTGTTGATTACCGAATTTGAAAAACACTTTAATCCAAACACTAGCAAGGTATTGATACCTGAAGCTGAAAAATTTGTGCCTTACCTTACTGAATTAGTAAACCGACATTCTGATTGTGAATTCTACATAACTACTATGAATAGCGTGAGTAAAGTTCTACTTGATGAAATGTTTAAGGAGCACGCGAATGTAATTGTCGAACAGACTAGTATTTATGATTACGAATTTTCAGCAAGGAAATTTGATTTAATTCTGGCGGTACCCGTATTTGGGGCAAGAGAACGCGGCGAAGATAATGGAAATTTCATTTGTAGGGAATATGAAATGATAGCTGTAGAAAACTTGCTCTTACATTTGAATAGTTCGGGTGTATTAGTGATTGTACTACCAGCTAGAATAACCTTTGCTGCGGGCTCGATAAAGGACTTAAGAGATTTTATACAAGGCATGTATAAACTAGAAGAAATAGCTGAGCTACCAGCCGGGATTTTTGCATCTACCGCTATTAAAACCTATATGTTTACGATCACCACAGGCCGAACAGAAGATGTAATGATTAAAAGATATGAAGCTCCTACAAGCAACATCAAAAAAAATGGAATCGAAGAACTGGTTCTCATTGATGATACATTTGTTATGTTGGAAGAATTAATTGAAATGGGATGTTGGAATGTTGATCATATCTTTGGGATGGTGGATGAAGATTGGCAACATTATCAGAACTCAAGCATTAAAAAAGAAGAACTAGGTAATGTTGCTGAAGTTTTTCGCGGAAAGGCGATCAACAAGAAAGATGCTAATGGTAGCATTGGAGTCGTAAATATATCGAACCTAAATGATTATGATATTGATTATGAAGGCCTTGATCACATTGAAGAGGAAGAACGTAAAGTAGCGAATTACTTGCTTAAAGATGGCGATTTATTATTGCCAGCACGGGGAACGGCAATTAGAATAGCAGTTTTTCAAGAACAGAAGTATCCTTGCATCGCGTCATCAAACATTATTGTGATAAGACCGAATGAAAAACTGCTTTTAGGGACGTACTTAAAGGTTTTTTTGGATAGTCCAATGGGGAACAAAGTCTTAGCAGGAAAGCAGCAAGGAACAGTCGTCATCAATATTAGCTATAAAGACTTGAAGTCGCTAGAAGTCCCCTTGCTTAGGGTTTCAGAACAAAAAGTGATCGCAGAAGAATATGAACAGGAGCGTTCCAGATATGTTGAAAGCATTCGTCTTGCTGAGAATAGATGGAATGAAGTAATGGAGCGACTTCAAAATACTGTTTTGAAGGTGAAACAATAAAAATATTTGGCTTAGATAACTGTGATGTAATGGAAGAGTTATATAAATAGTCGGTAAAAAGGAAATTGTTATGCTGAGACTGACTTCGCGGCGAAAAGTATCAGCCCGGCATCAGGGGAGGAAATTACATGATCGGAGCTATCATTGGCGATATTGTCGGTTCCAGATTTGAACGGGATAATCATCTCTCGAAGGATTTTGAATTTTTAACGTATAAGTGTTTTTTTACTGACGAATCGGTGATGTCATTAGCTATATGTGAAGCAATTATGAGCTGTAAACGTGATTATAGAGACTTGGGCGACCAAGCTGTTAAATCCATGCAAACTATAGGAAAACCCTATCCGAATTGCGGCTATGGAGAGAAATTCTATAAATGGATGTACAGTGATACACCTGAACCATACAACAGTTATGGTTCAGGTGCTGCAATGAGAGTAAGCGCCTGTGGTTATGTGGCCAATTCCATCGAAGAAGCTAAATTGCTTTCGCACAAGGTGACAGCTGTAACACATAACCATCCGGAGGGAATAAAAGGCGCTGAGGCTACTGCGGTTGCAGTCTTTCTTGCTCGCAGCGGGAAAAATATTCTGGAAATTCGCGATTACATTGATAAGCAATACTACCCCATGAATTTCTCACTCGATGGAATTCGAGGAACATATCAATTTAACGAGAGTTGCCAAGAAACAGTTCCGCAAGCACTTGTTGCATTTTTCGAGTCTTCCAATTTTGAAGACGCAATCCGGAACGCTGTCTCAATTGGTGGAGATAGTGATACGTTGGCTGCAATTACTGGAGGTGTGGCAGAATCCTACTACGGAGTACCGACACATATCAGAAAGCATGCACTGACATTTCTTGATGAGCGGCTCCTGAAGATATTGCTTGAGTTCGAAAACCTATATCCTGCAAAGATGGAAAAGATACAGTCTTCAGGGAGCGTTAGCTTTATAGAAGAGTCTGTCGGAGCCAATATAAAAACCGGAGGTAGACAAGAAATGATCCAATCAGCAATGGATGCTGCTGATGAAGCGCTAAATAACAGTACCTCAGAGCCTGAAGAAACAACAAGTCAAAAACTCTTTTCTCACCTTTTTGAAGCCTGCAATATTCTGCGTGGTCCCATTAATCAGGATGAGTACAAAAGCTATGTAACACCAATTCTCTTTTTTAAACGTTTATCAGATGTCTACGACGAGGAAACGCAAGCTGCATTAGAAGAATCTGGTGGCGATGGAGAATTTGCTAGTTTTCCAGAAAACCATCGTTTCATTATTCCCGATGGCTGTCACTGGCAGGACGTTCGTGAAGTAAGTGAGAATGTTGGAGTGGCAATAGTCAAGGCAATGAATGGAATAGAACGTGCCAACCCAGATACGCTTAACGGTGTATTTAGCAGCTTTGACGATGCAAATTGGACAGACAAAACAAAGCTGTCAGATGAACGATTAAAAGATCTTGTGGAACATATGTCAAAAATAAAAGTAGGAAATAGTAACTATTCTGCTGATGTTATGGGAGACAGTTATGAGTTCTTAATTAAAAAGTTCGCGGACTTATCTAAGAAGAACGCAGGCGAATTTTATACCCCGCGCTCAATTGTAAAGCTTCTGGTTAAGCTATTGGCACCACAAGTTGGTGAGTCCGTATACGATCCTGCAGCTGGTACTGGTGGGATGCTCATTGAAGCTATCCATTATATGAAGGATGATAAACTTACTTACGGTCGTATCTATGGTCAAGAGAAGAACCTCGCAACTTCTGCAATTGCCAGAATGAACCTGTTCCTTCATGGGGCGCATGATTTTAAAATATCTCAAGGTGATACGCTACGATCGCCCAATTACCTGGAAGGCGGCAAGCTGAAAACCTTTAATTGTGTCATTGCAAACCCGCCATTTTCCTTAAGGAATTGGGGTGCGGAACAGTTTAGTTCTGACATCTACGGTCGCAATATATGGGGATGCCCTAAAGACTCTAATGGAGACTTTGCTTGGTTGCAGCATATGGTTAAATCCATGGATCCAAATACTGGACGATGCGCTGTTGTACTTCCTCAAGGTGTATTGTCTCGTGGTGGTAAAGAAGGCGAGATTCGAAAACAGCTTGTCGAGTCCGATAAGTTGGAATGCATTATTACGTTAGTAGGCGGCGTTTTCTACTCAACAGGTGTTTCGGCTTGTATCCTACTTCTGAATAATAACAAATCGAATAAGCATAAAGGTCGAATATGCATGATTGATGCTTCAAGCAATTATACTCCTCAGCGTGGACAGAACATTATGACTGAAAATGACATTCGGAAAGTGTTTGATTACTACACTGATTACGAGGATGTAATCGAACACGTGAAGATCGTCAATAAAGACGATATTCGCGGTAAGGATTACACATTGGCAATCAGCAATTATATTGAAAAGAAAAAACAAGAAACTATGCCGCCCGCAGAGGTTCGAAGAGAGTATTTTAAAGCTTTTGACGAGATGGTTGAAGCCGAAGATGAAATGATGAAACTACTCCTGGAGGGAGGATATGTAAATGAGTAAGCGTATCACAATTGAAGAATTGCAGTCCTACCTTTGGAATTCTGCTGTTCTATTACGTACAAATATCGATGCTGGAGCTTATAAGCAATATATATTCCCGCTGTTGTTCTTCAAGCGTATCAGCGATGTTTATGATGAGGAATGTGAACAAATTCTTGAAGAGTACGGTGGAGATGAAGAAGCTCTGGAGTGGGAGGAAAATCACCGTTTCATTGTGCCGGAAGGCGCTCACTGGCGTGATGTTCGAGCAGTATCTGAGAACATCGGTGTTGCGATTGTGAACGCTTTTCGAAAAGTCGAAAATGCAAACTACGACAAACTGCAAGGTGTTTTTGGCGATGGCGCCTGGACAAATAAAAATCGTCTCCCTGATCGGTTACTGAAAGAGCTAATTGAACATTTCAGTACTAAAACACTTTCTATTATGAACTGCCCAGAGGATGAGCTCGGTCAGGGGTATGAGTATCTGATAAAAAAATTTGCTGATGACAGCGGCCACACCGCGCAGGAGTTCTATACGAACCGCACAGTGGTACACTTGATGACGGAAATGCTAAAACCCGAATCCGGCGAATCCATTTACGATCCTACATGCGGCAGTGCGGGGATGTTGATTTCAGCGATTGCATACTTGAAGGATCAGAATAAAGAATGGCGAAATGTTGCGGTCTTTGGACAAGAGATTAATGCACTTACATCAGCCATTGGTAAGATGAATCTTTTTCTTCATGGTGTGAAAGACTTTGACATCGTCAATAGTGATACATTAAAAGCACCAGCTTTTATTGAAAAAGGTCAGCTAAGACAATTTGATTTGATCCTTGCTAATCCACCTTACTCTATTAGCCAGTGGGATCGTGAAGCATTCGCTAGCGATAAATACGGCCGAAATTTCCTTGGTGTACCTCCACAAGGGCGTGCTGATTATGCTTTCTTACAGCATATAATCAAGAGCCTTAATGAGGAAACAGGTCGCTGTGCAATTCTGTTCCCGCACGGCGTGCTATTTAGAAATGAAGAGAGCGCGATGCGCGAAAACCTTATTCGCAATGATATGCTTGAATGCATAATAGGGTTAGGACCAAATCTGTTCTATAATTCTCCGATGGAGTCTTGTATCATTATTTGCCGTATGAATAAGCGACCAGAACGACGTGGTCAAGTTCTATTCATCAATGCAGTCAAGGAAGTTGAACGCAAAAATGCACAGAGCTTTTTGGAGGAAAAGCATATTCAAAAAATTGCTCAAGCTTACGCCGAATATAAAACGGATAGCGATTTCGCATGTGTTGTAACAATTCAGGATTTAGAAGAAAACAACTTTTCTTTGAGTATCCCATTATATGTAAAACATCATGGTCAGGATATCGAAAAAGATGAGCGATCTCTGCAAGAGTACTATGAAAATTGGAGAACTGCTTCAGAAATCATGAAACTACGCTATATGAAATTAAATGAAATGATCGGGAAGGAGGTTGGAAGTAATGAGTAAAGTACTCTTAGGTGATGTTGCTAAAGAACGCAGAGAAACTTGTAAGGGAAGCAAAGAGGGATATCCAATTGTAGGCCTTGAACATCTAACTCCAGAAGAAATTACATTGACAGCGTGGGATAAAGGCAAAGAGAATACTTTTTCAAAACTGTTCCGCGAAGGGGATATTCTTTTCGGGCGTCGTAGAGCTTATCTCAAGAAGGCCGCAGTCGCTCCATTTGATGGCATTTGTTCAGGAGATATTACAGTTATCGAGTCAATACCTGAAAGGATACTTCCGGAATTGCTTCCTTTCATAATTCAGAACGATGCATTGTTCGACTTTGCAGTTGGTAAGTCAGCTGGTTCTCTTTCGCCGCGTGTCAAATGGGAGAACCTTAAAAACTATGAATTTGAACTGCCAGATATGGACAAGCAACGTGAGTTGGCGAAAATCCTGTGGGCTATAGACACAACTAAAAAGACTTACCAAAAACTGCTGCAGAAGACAGATGAGTTGGTAAAATCTCAATTTATCGAGATGTTTGGTGATCCGGAAACCAATTCTAAAGAATGGCCCACCGTTGCATTGGGGGATATTTCATTTATTACTAAATTAGCAGGGTTTGAATATTCAAAGTATATCAAATATCAAGATAGTGGCGAAATTATTATGGTTAGAGGACTAAATTGTAAAAAAACCAAACTTATTCTTGATGATATATATTGGGTAGACAAAGCTACTTCGGATCTTTTGCCACGTTCTAAACTCGCAAAAGGGGATATAGTTCTTACATATGTTGGAACAGTTGGAGAAGTAGCCTTGATTGACGAAGATGACAGATACCACCTTGCGCCGAATGTAGCAAAAATTTCATTAAATGATAAGATAAAAAATTCGCCAGAATATTGGGCTTATTTGTTTATGATTACAAGGGATTATGTAGTAAGGTTTGCTTCATCAACAACACAAGCTGCAATCAATATGGAGAAGATACGGAAAATCGTTTATCCACACCCCCCAATAGAACTACAAAACTTATTTGTAGAGGTTCTTAAACAGAGCGATAAATCAAAATTTGAACTGGAGCAAGCACTTAAAGAGCTGGATTTCACTTACAAGAAAATCATTTCCGAGAATCTAGGCTGACATAGTAATACTGTAATGCTATTTGATTTCCTTCTAATTCATGTTATTACATCATTAAGGGGGAGATTTTATGGTCGATATGGGTGAGAAGTTAATTGACACTAAGCTCCGTTCAGCTTGACAATCATTCGAATTAGTAATTTCAGGCAAGACGCAGAAAAGGTCATGACAAGTACCGGCGGGCAAAGAGTCCCAAATATGTTTCTGGATCAATATCCAATTCGCCATCGATTGAACTTCAAAATGAGTTTGAAGCTTTTGTCTGGAAGAGCGATAAATCAAAATTTGTACTTCTGATCGAAATCAGCTCGTAGGGGACGCTTACTACGAATGCAAAGATTATACATGCAATCAATATCGATATTTTTATTAAGATTGGAGGACCACCTGATGTTTAATGAAGATAATACGATTGAGAAAATGGTTCTTACAACGCTCAAAAGCAATGGTTGGAGGTATATACCATCCGAAGGATTGCAACGTGAATACTCTGACGTAATGGTTGAACCTATGGTAAAACAGGCGCTAATTCGTCTTAACCCTGAAATTGCAAAAGAACCATCTCGAGCAGATGAAGTTATTTATAAACTGCGCACTGTTATTCTAACAGTTCAACCACACAACCTGGTAACGCAGAATGAACTGTTCAAGAAGATGGTTTTTGAAGAGAACTCTTACCCATTCGGCAAAGATGGCCGTATGATTCCGATTCGTTTTTTTGGAACAATGACTAAAGAAGACTTAGCTCTGAACGAATATGTTGTCACAAAGCAATGGGTATATCCACAAAAAGAGAATGGTAAAAGGCTAGATATTGTACTTCTGATAAATGGATTTCCTGTGGCGATTGGCGAGTTGAAAACGCCTGTTCGTAATTCTATAACATGGTTGGATGCTGCTGGAGACATAGCTGCATATGAAAAGAGCATACCAGGCATGTTTGTGACTAACATATTCAATTTTGCTACAGAAGGCAAATGTTATAGGTATGGTTCAGTTTGCATGCCGATTGGAATGTGGGGTCCGTGGCATACTCCGGACCATAGAAGTGAAGGAAGTCTTGCTGATGTAAAAATCAGTGTTGAAGATATGATTACACCTGAAAAGCTCATGGACATTTTTCAGTTCTTTACAGTATTTGCAACAGATAAAAAGTATCGTAAATATAAAGTCATATGCCGTTATCAACAATATGAGGGTGCGAATCTTATTGTGGAACGCGTAAAGGCTGGATACCCAAAACAGGGACTTATCTGGCATTTTCAGGGTTCTGGTAAATCATTGCTGATGGTTTTTACAGCACAGAAACTTAGAATGATACCTGAATTAAACAACCCAACAGTAGTTATAGTTGACGACCGAATTGACCTAGAGACGCAGATAACTGCTACATTTAACGCATCAGATATTCCTAATCTCGTGAGTCTTGGCTCAAAGGAAGACTTAGAAGCTTTCTTTTTAGGGGATCAGAGGAAGATTGCAATTACAACTATCTTTAGATTTGGTGATATTAAAAAAGAACTAAACCTTAGAGACAATATCATTCTTATGGTTGATGAAGCTCATAGAACTCAGGAAGGTGATCTAGGTAGCAAGATGCGTCTTGCTCTTCCGAATGCGTTTTTCTTTGGCCTTACAGGTACACCTATTAATCGTATTGATAAAAATACTTTCAATACATTTGGTGCAGTTGAGGATAAGAGTGGATACATGAGCAAGTATTCCTTTTCGGATTCAATCCGTGACAATGCGACACTACCATTGAATTTTGAACCGGTACCAGTTGACCTGCATGTTGATAGAGAAAAGCTCGATGCTGAATTTGAAGCATTAACAGAGAATTTATCTAAAGAAGATAAAGCAGAGTTATCTCGAAGGGTCAACATGAAAGCAATTATGTATGACCGCAAGCGTATCAGAAAGGTATGTGAGCATATATCCAAGCATTACCAGGGGAAAATTGAACCGAACGGATACAAAGGTCAAGTTGTTTGTTATGATAGACAGTGCTGTCTTATGTATAAAGAAGAACTTGATAAATTGCTAGGTCCGGATGCAACTACAATTGTGATGGACACCAATAATGACAAGGAAGATAAATATAAAGCCTATAGACGTGATAGGGACGCAGAAGGAAAAATTTTAGACAGATTTAGAGAATCAAATGACCCACTGAAGCTTGTAATAGTAACGTCAAAGCTTCTTACTGGATTTGATGCACCTATATTGCAAGCTATGTACCTTGATAAGCCAATGAAAGATCATAACTTGCTGCAGGCCATCTGTCGTACTAACAGAACCTATGATGAAGGGAAGACACACGGTTTGATTGTTGACTACATAGGTATTTTTGATAATGTAGCAACAGCTTTGGACTTTGATGAATCGAGTATGAAAAAGGTCATTTCGAATATTGAAGAAGTCAAAAAGCAGATCCCTGCACTAATGCGTAAGTGCTTGAGTTATTTCATGGGAGTAGACCGTACAATAGATGGTTGGGAAGGTTTGATTGCTGCACAAGAATGTTTGCCAACTAATAAAAGCAAAGACGAGTTTGGAGCCGATTATAAAGTGCTCAATAGAGCGTGGGATGCGTTATCGCCAGATCCGTCTCTGAATCCAATGAAATACGACTTTCAATGGCTGACAAGAGTATTTGAATCAGTGAAACCTACTGATGGAAGAGGCGGGTTGATTTGGGCTTCTCTTGGGGCGAAGACATTGGAATTGGTTCACGAGAATCTGCAAGTAGGAGAAGTCCATGATGATATGGAAATTCTTACGATGGATGCAGATTTAATCGATGAATTTATTGAAAAACAAAAGGATCTGAGAAAGACAACGATCAAAGTTGAAATTGATTTGGTCGCGAAAATTCGAAAACACAGCAATGATATTAAATTCGTCAAGTTAGGAGAAAAACTTGAGAATCTCCGTGAGAAACACGAACAAGCACTAATAACTAGTATTGAGTTTCTTAAACTGCTATTAGAACTTGCTCGGGAAGCTGCAGAAGCTGAACAAGAAGTAGTGCCTGAGGAAGAAGTGGATAAAGGCAAGGCGGCATTAACAGAACTTTTTGATGGGGTGAAGAATTCAAAGACCCCAATTATAGTCGAGCGAATTGTAAATGATATTGATGATATCGTCAAGATTGTGCGATTTGAAGGTTGGCAGAGCACCAATGCAGGAAAGCAGGAAGTAAAAAAAGCGCTTAGGAGTGTTATTTGGATCAAGTACAAAATAAAAGACAAAGAAGTTTTTGATAAGGCCTATAAGTATATTGAGCAGTATTACTAATGTGGAGAAGTTTTGAGAAAACGGGAACTGCCCTTATTTTGGTGAAACAGATCATTTAATAATGATCTGTAATGTTGTTATTGAAAGTATCGAAAATCTTGTGACGCATAGGATAAAAGTTGAGACCTTAGCAATTTCGGCGATTTCATAAACTAGATATGCTCATTTCATGCCCTCCTTATATTTTAATTTATATCTATTAATGATTACGTAACATTATCAGGATATAATATAAGTAATAAATAGTTTTTAGCTACTTTTAATAAGGAGCTTGTTTGGCGGTTTCGTACTGCTCGTGAGCAGTATCTTCACGGGAAGTCGATTGAGAAATATAAATTCTGCTCAACGCGGCTGATGTGCTCTCAAACGATTTGCTTCAAAGTAGTAAAATAATTCGTTTGAAGATGGCCAAAAAGATCCCGGATCGTCATGCAGTGCACCCCTTAGAATAGACATTAAAAAAACCCTAGTTATTCCGATTGAACCATGACCTTTAATGTGGACAAGATAAAGGAAGTACTATGCTGCTAGAAGATGATTCCTATATTCGTTAGAGTCATCTTCTTTAATGTCCACTGATATCGCTCGGTATTGTAAAAAGTGAATATACTCGTTAATGCGATCCCGAAGTTCGTCAATACTTGTACAATCTTTGTACTCTAGTTCGTCTTTCACCGAAAAATATTCCATTGGTGCGTTATCATAACAATTTCCTGTTCGGGACATGAATTGTCTAATCCAGTTTCACTTACACTTTTTTGAAACTCAGGATGTGTATAATGCATGCCTTGATCCGAGTGAAGAGTGTCTTCGGGATGAATATTGCCATCCAGTCGTTCCAATAGCTTGTCTAACGTTCGATTCACAGAGACAGTTCCAGTGAAGTCAATAATTAATGTGCTAAGATCTCATTCGCAGAACTGTCTTTTACGCAAGAGAGATATCCCCATTGCTGCCCATGGTTGTACTTGAGATATGTTATATCTGTGAGCAGCACTTTCTCCGGCTCTGCCTGATCAAACTGGCGTTTAAGCATATTAGCGCACGTTGTATGTTCATGAGTAGCTTGAGCCACTTCCCGATAAGGGTTAACCCGACGCACTTTTTTGCTATGAGTTTATATTTGCGCATGAATCGACGAATTTTTTTATGGTTCATTACCACGTTATTCACGTTCTCGAGATTCATTTTGATTACGAGCGCGCCAGCTTTTTCGTTTACCGATCAATGTGGTTCTTAATGAGCAACAAATCACGCTCATCGGCCTCTTCTTTTAGTTGGCGGGTATCTTTGGCTGAAAGCAACCTGTAATAACCACTAACGCTTACCTTAGCAAGTGAGCAGAGATGGCGAGTCAAACCTTTCATATTATATTGACGAATGGTTCGATTAATTAGCTCGAAGCGCAATGATGTACTTAATGCTTGTCTTGCCTCGCCGTTCCTCAAGAAGACCTGCTTCGTCATGAGCGGCATAAATATATCTCCGACGCTTCAAACTTTCCTTTGGTTTACGTGAACTAAGCATATCTAAATCAATGCCAGCCTCAAGGAATATCTCTTTTGGCGTTTTCCCACCTTTATAGGCTTTAACTGCAGCAAGTTTGAAGGCTGGAGTGAAAAATATATTCGACTCTGATACATGCATTACGTTTGGATTTTCTTCAAGTTTATTTATCTATAACTCGCTATACCGCATGCTCATACTCCGTTCACAATAAATAAATTAAATTATAAACGTAAAGAACCCAAGAGTGGCACTTTTTTTAAAGTATCCATCTCTCGGGTCATAGTTCAGAGGGGGGGATACACATCTTTTCTTAAATATCATATTAATTAAGACACAACATCATACTCTAATTTTCTCAAGAATACTAGGGATCTCACTGTAGTCATCGACCCAAATTACATTCAGCCCAAGCTCTTTATAATATTCTTCCTGTAATTTCTGATTGACAGTATCAAATGTTTTGATGTTCCTTAAGTTAATATTAGAATCATTTAAGTCTTTCATGTGATATAATTCTTTCCTCAAGATAGCATAGTGTTTACAAATATTGCTTTCTTGCTTTCTTGAAGCAATGTCTAGTAATCTTCTTAAATTAGGGTCTGTTAAAGATAATCCAATAAATAGGCAAGTGTTCTCTCTAAGATAATTTAGCTGAATCAAATTGGACCAACTATAGGGGTCTAGCATTAGGCTGTGATAACCTTCTTCAGAAAAAACCAAGAGACTTTTTGTTAATTCAGTGCGATCCTTTCCATCCTGTGGTAAAAAGCCATGCACATGATATACTCCTAACTCATCCCTTGTTGGAATATCGCCCTCTCGAAAAATGGTACGGTGACTAATGTCATGTTTTGCAAAGTTATATTCAATTAAATCATCAAAATTATAATTTACAACGCCACGTATGCCTACTCCATTTCTGACTGGCTTACATAGTTTGGTTATAGCAGTTAGCAATTTGGATTCATTAACACAAGATTTATATAAAATCTGAGTTAACGTTTCATTGAAGAGTTCTTTCAATCCTTGCCGAATATAACGTGCCATAAGGAGTGGAGAGTTTCCATTTGAATATTTAATATTTTTGATAATGAAATCTCTTTCATCTTCAGATAAATTTATATTAAATTCTTTAAGTTTATTACTTAATAATGAAACTAATAAATCGGTTACTAAATTATCCCACATAGGGATTTTTGCATCTCTCGACACTCCTGCACCTAAAAATAAAACTAATTCATCATTAAAGAAACACCTTCTAAGGTTATCAATATATTTATCTCTTTGATTTTCAATAAAATCTGGTTCATTATTTATGCCTTGAAAAACCTGATTATTTAGTACAAGTTCAGAGATATTCTCAACTGTTTTAAAAACAACTTCAGGGTATTTATTAAATATTTCTTGAAGATTATTTAAATCCCATACATCAATATTAAATTCATTTTCATTGCTCAATTTATTAATGAAATTAATTTTTTCTTCTTCAGTAAGTTCTACTGTAACAATAAATATAATGTTTTTTACTCTTATTTCTGTAGACTTAATCACATGCAAGAGCTTTAAATATGTATCATATAGACTTCTTAGTGAGTTCTTATTTCTATATGCTTTAATCTCAAATACAGTTGCTCCTCCGTAATCGTTAAAGCCCTCAGGTGCATATGCATCAAATTCAAAGATACTTTTTGAGGCGACATTTTTGACTCTATAGTTAGTTATGAGTTCTTTATTGCTATCTTCAAACAATTTTGATAGCACCTTGAAAATCAGAGTTTCAATCATCACATAAGATGAGGATGGGTTTTTATTATTTAGAAGTTCATCAACAAAAATTTTAATATCCATATGACCCTCCGGAACTTAGTTTATAAAATATTCCAATAAATAGTGTATCAAAGAATTAGGAATTAAACTAGAAAATTGAGTAACCACTTTACATATTTGTACTTCCTATCATCTCCTCGCATATAGAGTGTGTAGTAGTGTGTAGTAGTGTGTAGTACTAAATAACAGGGCTAAAAATGCCCATAAACAAAGGGTTTCCGGACATAGAGTTTCTCGGCTGTTAGGCGGGAGGTGCTAATGTTGGGAAACCCTTTTATTGTTTGCATAACCTATCAACTGTCTTGGAGGTTCAAGAATTGTAGTATCCTATCTGTTTGGTTGACAATGAGGTGGCCCGTATCAGGCAGCAGCTCGATCTTAGCATGTTGTGCAGCTTGTTTCAGTCGATTCATACTCTTGCTAGCAGGTATTAATTGATCAGAATCGCCAAAAAGCATCAGAATCGGCATCGTTAATTGTGAAAGGGACTGATTACTAAATAACGGCATTTTTGCAGTTCGCGGTTTGAAATTTTTGAATATTAGTGATGCGAATGTTAGATCTACTTCTAATCCGGATAACGATGATGAAGAAATATGACCAGCACCCACTAATTTAAGTATTTGCAGATGACCCCATTTTCCAAGAAGGGAGAAAAAGATTGCTTTCCATAGGAAACTGGCTTTTTCATGTGCAAGCCCTCCGGGACAAAGCAAAACCAACTTGTCAACCTTCTCCGGATAAGTGGTAGCGAAGCTCAATGCCATCCAGCCGCCTAATGACATAGCTACAATGGAACAGGATCTTAATCGAAGTGCATGTATGGTTTCATTCAACCATAGCGCATATGCACCACTCCCGTAGCTTGGTCGGCTTGCTGCTGATAATCCTGCTTCTCCAATAATGTCGATTGCATAAACATTGTGAGTTTGTGAAAGTGAAGCTACATCGCCATACCAAGCGAAAGAATTCGCTACGCTTCCATGCAGAAGAATTAGTGGGGGATTGTCCTTTGATCCTGACTCAATGACAAAAGTCGATCCAAAGCTCGTCTCAACTTCGTATTGGTGGTTTTCCACTGGCCAGTTAGCAAGTATTTTTCGGTACTGTCCTAACACTTCTCGTTTGCCTACTTCTGATTTATATATATTCTCCATGATATCTCTCCCTTTCTTCTCTTTCGAATCCTCAAAATCTTGTTTGGTTCATCACCTGTTGAGGACTTCCCACTCAGTAAGCCTAATATTGCTGATTGGATTTACATAACTACACTAAGTTATAAGTAACATAGGTTAAAAGTAACCTATATGATTATGGTTGTAAATAATTAACTTAGATCGACATTCTGGTAGTTGGCATATTCCCTCGAATTTCATCAATCAAGCAATGATGAACGGTCAAAATCCACAAAGGATGTTATGTATATTAAAAATATTAAGTCCCTATATGTTTTTCATATTTTTATTGAAGATAGCCACATGCTAACATATACAAATGCAAATAGAGAGGGAGAGCAGTGTTCCCGACTCGTAATTTTTATCAATTCGATATAGGTGGTCATTAATGTTAACTAAATCAGCGTTTCCATTACTGCTGTTGAACATGTTTCTCGCTAATCTAAGTATGGGTCTTGTCATTCCGATCGTGCCGGAACTTCTTGAGGAGTTTTCGGCAAGCGGACAGGCGGCAGGATATCTGGTCTCCTGCTTCGGCTTGACCCAGTTTCTATTCTCACCCATTGCAGGCAATTTGTCAGATCGATACGGCCGTAAACCAATGATTATCATAGGTTTGGTCTTGTTCGCACTCTCCAACCTGCTTGCAGCATTTGCAAGTGATCTAACTTTATTATTCGCATCGCGATTGATTGGTGGAATAGGCTCAGCAGCCTTAATTCCGTCCATTATTGCGTATATTGCTGACATTACAGCAGACGATCAGCGCAGCAAGTCGATGTCCTGGTTGGGTGCGTCAATGACATCTGGGTTTATTATCGGACCGGGTGTCGGCGGATTGCTTGCGGAATGGGGCATCAAGATGCCATTCTATGTATCCTCCGCATGTGTAGGAGTGGTGGCAATGGTTTGCAGCTTCTGGGGATTGCCTGAATCGGTGTCGGTGAACATTCGCCAGATGCATGGTCAAATGAAGGAAAAGAGGGACAATGTGTTCCGGCAAATCGTGCTTTCGGTTCGGTCTCGCTATTTCGTCATGCTGCTCATTGTTTTCACGATGACCTTCGGTCTGACGCATTTTGAAGCAATTTTTCCGCTCTTTGTCGTACAGGTGTACGGATTCACGACGGGTCAAATCGCTATTCTACTAACGGTATGTTCGCTCATCGGCACGTTGAACCAACTGTTGCTGACCGACCGGATTACACGACGCTTCGGGGAAAAACAGATTATTGTGTCCATGTTGCTGTTATCGGCGGTGTCCCTTGTATTCCTATTATTCTCTGGCCATTTCTTCTATGTCATGGTATTCACGATGTTATTCTTTACGTTTAATAACATTTTGCGCCCCACGATCAATACGCTTCTGTCCCGAGTGGCCGGGAATGAACAAGGGTTTGTGGCAGGAATGAATAATGCCTACACGAGTCTCGGTACGATATTTGGGCCGATGCTGGCAGGTATTTTGTTTGAAATCCATTTCGACTTGCCTTATCTGTTTGGTGGATTGGTACTGCTCTTGAGCAGTATTTTCACAGGAATTCGATTGAAAAATCTAAATTCTCCACAACGCGTCTGATGTGCTCTCCGTACGAGTTGCTTCAAAGACGTGAAATCATTCGTTTGAAGATGACCCAAAAGATCTCGGATCGTTATGATCCGAGGGTCTTTTTTTAATTTCCACATGCCACAAAAAATTGGACTCCACAATAGGGCTTGAATCAGTCCATTCAATCAATCCGTTTCTTTATGCGCATGATGCTGAAGATACCTTCCTTCTTTTTTGAACAAATCGATAAAATTCCGGGCCGTGTTGGATAAACGGTGATTTTTGAGCCATATTAGCCCCAGCGGAGAGGACATCCCAACGGTAGAAGAAATTTTGTACGCATGAATCGAAAACCCTTTATGCCGATGAAGCAATGTTTCCGGAACGATCGATGAACAAAAGTCAGTGGATACCAACTCCATCAACAGCGATATGTCGGAACATTCGCCGACAACAGGGGGATGCATATCAAGCCTTGAGTATGCCTCCAAGATTAAATAGTGTACACCTAATCCCTGCGTGCTTGGCAATAAGAGCCGCTCGTTAGCCATGTCCGCAAGCGTTACTTCATGTTCAAACCGTTTCTGTTTCTGGGATGTAATCAAATAAAACGGTTCGGTATACAGGTGAAGAACTGAGAAATCGTCCAATTCAAGCGGTAATCGTATGAATGCTAATTCGACAGCCCGATCCCGGACTAGCTGACACAGATGAGCGGACTCATTTTGTTGGATTTTGTACGTTACCTTTGGATAGTGCTGTTGAAATTGATGGAGGATTTCAGGCAAATCAGGAACCGAAAACGTATTTACACCCATCGTCAATTTGCCGTTTACCCCATTTCCGACCTCATTCACTTCCATTTTTGCCTCTTGCATTAATTGATCCATTTGCAAGGCATAGGAATATAAGGTCTTTCCTGCATCCGTTACTTCCATGTGTTTACCGTTTCTCTCCAACAATATTGCGCCAAGTTCCTCTTCCATTGCTCTCAATTGTTGGCTTAAAGGCGGTTGAGAAATATGAAGTCTTCTCGCTGCGGCTGATATGCTTCTTTCCTCCACAATCGCAATAAAATAGCGAAGCTGTCTGATATCCATCATTGCATAGACTCCTTTCTCGTATATGAAAAACATATAGATGACTTATTTATTATATATTTTTCGTTTGATCGCCTTCATGTTAGCATATTTGTAAAGCACGATAAAGGAGGCCGAGAAGATGTCTCGTCTCTTGCTGCTTGTAATGGTTGTCTTACTGGCTGGTTTGGGAAAACAGTTGCAGTGAAGGAGGAGACTGAAGTGGCAGACAATGCTTACTGGTTAATGAATGTTCGGTTGGAAACCGGCTATCAATATGAGAATGGCATCGTTACGGGGACAGAAACCATGCTTTTTCATGTTCAGATTGAAGATGGGGAAATCAGTGAGATCGTTCCCGCAGATCAACCCTTAGAAACGAATATGCCTACACGGGATGCAAATGGATATCTGATGCTTCCCTCTTTCCGCGATATGCATATTCATCTTGATAAGACATATTACAGCGGCCCATGGAAAGCGCCAACGATTCCACGCAAAGGACTTTTGACAAGGCTGGAGGAAGAAGAGGAATTACTCCCGCGCTTGTTGCCTGTCGCGAAGGAAAGGGCGGAGAACTTGCTGGGATTGCTGACCCATGCCGGTTCGACCCGTATTCGTACCCATTGTAATGTCGATCCGTTCGTGGGACTACGGAATTTGGAAGCCACGCTTCAGGCCGTAGAAACTTACAAAGGAAAAGCTTCGGTTGAAATTGTGGCGTTTCCCCAGCATGGATTATTACGCAGTGAATCTGTTTCTCTCGTAAGAGAAGCATTAAGAAGCGGTGCTGCTCTCGTTGGTGGCGTTGACCCTGCAACCATCGACGGCAATATCGAGAAGTCGCTGAACACGGTGATGGAGCTTGCGGTGGAAGCGGATGCGGGTGTTGATCTTCATATCCATGATCCAGGCCATCTTGGCATTTTTACCTTCCAACGATTGGCCGCGTTAACAGAGGAAGCCGGGTGGCAAGGAAGAGTCAACATCAGCCATGCTCTGGCATTGGCTGACATTTCTCTGGAAGAGGCAAGTCAAGTGGCAGACCTGTTAGCTGAGCAGCGGATTACGATTACATCCTCGGTTTCGCTTGGAAAGACAATTCCGATTCCGCTCTTAAGCAAAAAGGGTGTGCAAATCTCCCTCGGTGATGACAGCATCACGGATCACTGGTCTCCTTTTGGCAAAGGAGATAGTCTTGAAAAAGCAGGTACATTAGCGGAACGATTCGGCCTGAAGGACGAACGTTCCCTTGGACAAACACTGGGGTATATTACAGGCGGTGTAACACCTTTAAATACAGATGGACAACGCATCTGGCCTAATGTCGGAGACGCTGCCGACCTCGTTCTCGTTGATGCAAGTTGTTCAGCCGAAGCGGTTGGACGAAGAGCAAGAAGGGTCGCGGTTATCTTTCAGGGGAATCTGGCGGCCGGAGAACTTTAGAACTTTTATCATAGAACGTAGAAAGGATGAGCTTCTTTGAATACTGCTTATTGGTTAACCAATGTCCTGTTGGAAACGGGATTTCAGGAAGATAACGGTGAGATTACGGGTACCGAAACCGAATGCTATCATCTCTTGATCCAGGAGGGGAAATTGGCGAAGATCGTCCCAGCGGTTGAGCTCGTTCAGGATGAACTCCCTAAGAAAGATGCGAAACGGCGCCTGGTGCTGCCTTCATTCATCGAAAAACATTGTCATTTGGATAAAACATTACTTGGTGATCGGTGGCGTGCGGTAACACCTGCAAGCCATATTTTTGAACGGTTTGACATCGAGAAGCAAGCACTTCCTTCTTTGGAAACAACGACGCAAGAACGCGCGGAACAGCTGCTAGATATTTATGTGAAGTCTGGTGTAAGGCATGTGCGCACGCATGTCGATGTTTATCCTGAGGTTGGATTGGGGAATTTGGAACAAGTGAAGCGAGCATTGCAAACATTTGAAGGGAAGCTGACCTACGAAATCGTTGCTTTTCCACAGCATGGTTTATTGCGTTCCAAGTCGAAACAGTTGGTTCGGGAAGCCCTTCGCCAAGGAGCAAGCTTCGTGGGCGGGGTCGATCCAGCCACGGTGGATGGTGATCTCGAAGCTTCTTTGCAGGAAATGGTGGAGCTAGCCGTAGAAGGAAATGCGGGCATTGACCTGCACTTGCATGACGCCGATCATCTTGGTGTGTTTACGATAAAACGATTGGCCGAGCTAACAAAAGAAGCAGGATTGCAAGGCAAGGTTGCCGTCAGCCATGCCTTTGGGTTGGGGGATATCCCTCAAGCTCAAGCGGAAGTCATGGGAGAGCTTCTGGCGGATGCAGGGATCTCCATCATTACCAGCGTACCGATAAACCGCAAGTTTCCGCCAGTTGGTTTATTACATCGGAAAGGTGTTACGGTTGCCGTCGGATGCGATAATATTTTTGACGTGTGGTCGCCTTTTGGAGATGGGGATATTTTGAAACGCGCTGGTCGTTTGGCGGAAATGTACGGATGGTCCGATGAGCGGGCATTAGCCCGGACGCTGCAATTTATTACCGATGGCAAGACACCATTAAATGATAATGGTGAAAGAGTGTGGCCCAAAGTCGGAGACGATGCAAATATGGTGCTAGTTGAAGCTTCTTGTTCGGCTGAAGCTATCGCAAGAAGTTCGAAACGTGTCGCTACGATGTTCCGGGGCAATATCGTATCCGGTTCAGTGTAATGTGAATTGCCACTAATCCCTTATAAAAGTTCAGGCGCCGGGCTTCCCAGACCGACGCTTGAGCTTATTTTCTTCTATAGAACTTTTCCCAATCCTTTATCACTTCTACCTGAGTCAATTGTCGTTCCCTCAGATATCGGGATGTTTCCCATTCATGAATCGCCTGACAGCGGTTTCCTAAACAAATTGCACTTTTTACGGAATATAGGCATATGCTCAGGATATAATCAGAAACCCAAAGGAGAACCGCATGTATGTTCCGTGATATGAACAATCCGTGTAATCAATGGGTCAAGAAAAATATCTTGAAACAGCAGTATAACGAATTTTGTATTGTAAGCTATAGTTTTGAGGATACAGATAGATGTCTACTTACGAGTTCTACGAGTGAAGGGCCCTTTTATCTGAAGAATTCCATGATTCGAAAAGATGTTCGAGAAGACCAATATGGGGTTGACCTCTTACTTCGATTAAGAGTGGTTGATGTTAAGGGATGCAGACCCATCTGTGGGTTGGCCGTTGATATTTGGAATAGTAACGCCTGTGGTGTTTATTCAGGATTTTCAGGGTATGAAAATAGTAGCTTCGCTCCAGGACAAACTGCCACACCGACAGACCATAAAACATTTCTACGTGGGCGCCAGTTTACAGACGTGAATGGCATGGTTGAGTTTTTGACTATAATCCCAGCGTGGTATCATCTTAGAACGCCTCATATTCACATCAAAATAATTGATGGTTTAAAAGAAATATTAACAACGCAATTATTTTTCCCTCAAGAGCTTACCTATGAAATTGAATCCTTGCCACCATACAATTCAAGACAACTCAGTCCCTACATCAATGAAAATGATTTTGTTCTTACGCTATCTCATGGGGTTCAAGGAGGGTGGCCTAAGTTTACGAAATGGGGAGAGAGATATTATATGGGGACGTTAACCATCGGAGTAGACTACGGTAACACGTTGATGCCATCGCCAAAATCCAATTAAGAACGAGAGCCTGCCTTTTGGCGGGCTTTTGACGTTTTTAAACACAGCTCACCCCTATTCTTTTGGTAGGATTTAACTCGATAAATGTCGAAGTATGTTGAGGAGATGGACAGGACGGTATCACCCGAAATGTAAATAGAGAAGGGAGATCACAATGGGAGATTTCAAAATGCTTAAAGAACGAAAAGAGTGTATGCTTTGTCAAACGAGCGAAAAGGATAGTCGTAATGGATGGATCGGAGGGAATGCACCGGCTTATTTTGATGAACTAGAAGACATGGTAAATAAGGATATGGAGAGGTATTTTTATTTGTCTATCGTTAACCCATTTGATGATAATGAGATGCTCTCCATATTCGCTCCTAAACAGTTTGAAGATCGTATTTCGAAAAATAGATATCCAGATTGTTCATTATTCACAATGAAACATCCTAAAACAGAAGAAAGTAAACTTGATACTTTTACCAATCCTGATTTAGTAAAGCACTTTATTTCAGAAGCCAACATTGTAAGTGATAAAGCGTCATTTGAAGAACGTTTTCTTATTAAATTTGGGGGAACTCCAAGGCATATCCAGGGAGAAAAGTATTACTATAAGGAGTTGCATGAAAACGGTTTTGATTTCATATTCCAGGTCGATGAGGATGGGTATCCAGATACACTCATAAAGCCGAGAAAAAGTTATCCCTTTGCGTTCGGTGCTATCTATTTATATGCACAAATGTTAGAAGGTTCGATTGAGAACCCCATACAAAGTTATTGGCAATATTCTTAATGTGAAGGGGTGGAAGAATGCGCACGAATAAATATTGGAAGTATTTTGATCGAGCGATGAAAGAGTACAAAAAACGAGTAATCTCAGACGAAGAAGTGAAGGAATTACGAGATAATAGAATGAACGAAATGAAGGACTTAATTGAAAAAAACGAAAGAAATCGTTTAGCGGATCGCTTAAAAATGGGAATAGGTGTTCACCTTGAAATGAATGCAAAACATAGAATACTAAACGGGGAACCATCAGCATGGATTTTATTAGAGCAGCAACTTTTTTGGTTGATACAAATGATCAAAAGCAATCCGAGTAGAGGAAGTGTATCGGACAGACAAATAGGTGGGCTTATCGGGCTTTCCTTATTGTGGGGTTATGAAGATATTACAGAGCTAGCCTACAAATATGCAACGAATATGTTCACGAAAGATCGAGATTTTTATGAGGAGAATAAGACGCATCATGTTTTTATGACTTGCCTATATCACAAATGGAAAACGGGAGACATGCCTGAATTGTTTGATATTTTACCGGAAGATCATGTCTATCAAAAATTAATGCGCAGTTGGAACGATACAAATCATTTTGGAGAGTACCTATATGAACTATGTGATTTTCACATCTATAGTTTAAGCGACACACCATATAAATTAAGTGAAATTTTATCGTTCGACTGTATTCCTTACGATTATTATTGCATTCGACTAATTAGAGAAAAAGAGGGACTAGCTACCCCTAATATAGATCATCCGTTGCTTCAAACACCTCTGGCCGAAATTCCAAAGGATAAACCAGGGTATAACATTGATGAGGATGAGATATTGCAATTCGTAATTCAAAATGAAAAAGTACCTGATTCGCAACGCATCATACGTTAAAGACACTTGATTGTGAAGTTTTAAAAAGAATATGAGGTACCTTCAACTGTAGTTGGAAAAGGAGTGAGTGTATGAATGCAATGCTGTTACTTGTGCAAAGGCTTTCATATGATGTGGAAGAAGTAATTTATTCAGAAGTTTCATTAGCTATAGAAAAGCCAGAAGCCTATTTCGAGAAATTCAAAGATCGATTAGATGAAAGAGGGATCGATAGCCCGATTAATCAATTGGCATGGATTTCGTTGGTCGACGCACTTCTTGAACATGATTTGGCATTTGAAATCGATTGGAAGGAATCAGGTCTATACCTATGCGATGTTGTTGATGAATTGCTTGATAGAAAGAAAATGGCGTGCATAAGCTGGGAAGACTTTGAGGATGGAGAATTTGATGAGCTGCCGACATCTCAGTATTTAAATGAAATTTCCAAAAGGCTAAGTGAAAAGGGAATCTCGTTGGCATGTTTGGATATCGAAAGTGACTGTTACGTTCTAATCACGGTTCCATCAACTGACATTAATGAAATTAAGGAGTTGGCACAAAAAGCAGGCTACAGAATTCAAGATTCTTTTTAAGTAGAGGATGGATTTGAATGAACGAGGAAATTACAAAAATCATTGATTGCCTAAAAGAAGGTTTAAAAGAAGATCCCTCAACGATTATTTTTGGAAAATTAAATGATGGGTTCACGGGGATTCATGAAGAAGCTGATTCTTTACAGCTAGGGAAATACTACGACTTATTAAAAGTAACAAATGGAGCACGTTGCGGTGACATTGATTTATGGAGTTACAGTGAGTTAGAGCGTAATCAATATGTTCTCTCTGATATGCAAGATGATAAAGAATCATGGTTAGCAATAGGCCAGATTCTTTATGAACCATTAATCATGAACAGATATGACGGGAATGTTTATAAATTGGATGAAGACGGAACTACGATGAATGGCTTTGGAGAATTAGATTTCTTTTTGATAAATGATGTGTTTGGATCTGGATATTGCAGGGTGATCCCGGATTCTGAACAGGATGATTGGGTTTTGTTTTTGAAAAAGAAAGGAATCATTTCTGAGTAGGAGGAGCGCTGCATGGATTTCTCAATAGTCTCAGATACTGCAGGTGCGAGAGTTGGTGATTTGGCTAGTGAATTAAGTAGCGCATTGGAATCTAACATAAACTCAAAATATGGTCATGTTGATGTCTCGATCGGGATAGCTTTTAGATGTTTACCTGAATCCTATGGAAGAAGGTCATTTATTAGATACACTAAAAAGGATAACTATCTGACAATCGATCTTGCAGTCAAGGTAGAAGAATATGAAAAAATGTATAAAGTAGAGCAACGGTATTATTTGGGGAATCTATTTTTAGAGTTCCTAAACACTGCGCTAAATAAACACAACTTTGAAGGACTTGATAAAGAGATGTTCATAGATGACATTAAAATGTGGGCAAGAGAAATCCCATTGAAAATGGATAATGGGTCAACAAAATTGAACAATTGGTTTAGGGAAGAGATTGATTGGTCTGTAGATCTTGATAAATAAAGATAGTTTGATGTTGGCTTAATAGAGAAGAAATGAGGAGTTTACGATGAGTAAAGGATTTGAATCAAGTCCAGAGTTTAAAGCAATGATAAAAAGATCAGCTAGAGATCGATATATTTATTCCGTAAAACGTATTGCAGACTGGGAAGAGGCGTGGTCTTTGAAATTAAATGATGGGTATGTTACTACCTCAGATAAAGAGGGAAATCTGTCTATGCCGATTTGGCCATTTAAAGAGTACGCTATGAAATGTATCGAAGATGAATGGGAGAACTGTCAAACACAAAAAATACATTTAGATACACTCTTAGACGAGATATTGCCTAACCTGTCAGAAGAGGGAACGCATGTAGTTGTATTCAAAGTTCCGGAAGATCCAGACGTTGTGAGAGTATCCGCGGATGACTTTAAAAACAATTTGTTGTATGAATGTTCTCAATATGAATAGCGCTCATGCTAATTCAGCACGGTCGTCATTGAGAAGGATGTGAGAGAACAAGATGAACTGGGATCGATATTTGCTGGACGAGAAATCTCCTGTTTCCTATTATGCTCATTTGGGCGTTATTGAGGGGACGCGGAGAGCGGAGAACTTTGATCTTGCTACATTGGAAGAAGATACACGGATTGTTGACTTATTTACGCCTCTGAAAAAATATAAGAAGCAATATGTGAATTATGATTCGCTGGTCGGTAATCAAATGGTAGAAGGGATTTACCTTACTGATCTAGATGAAGAACGACTACGAATATTTTCTACATTGCCGAATTTAAAGTACTTGCAGATTTCCTCTGGAAAAATGGAGGATCTCCCCAATTTGTCATGTTTACATAGCTTAGAAGTGTTGATCCTGGCGAATCTGCCCCAAGTAAAAGATTTGGACTTTCTGATAGGGTTACAGAACCTGCAAACCTTATATATCTATGGCATGAATCACTTGTACGATTTAACGGCTCTTGCCACTTTATCGAATATAAAGGAATTAAGTCTTAATCATGGACGAATGAGTGGGACGGGAAAGCCAGTTAAAAGCTTTGAGCCTGTTGGAGAATTAATGCGATTGGAGTATTTATCTTTGATGCTGACATTAGAGAATAAGAGCCGAGATATTACGCCTATTCTAAAATTGAAAAATATAAGGAAACTTCATCTATTGCCGCGACACACCAAGGGAATGAAGGAAACAATTACAGCCAGTTTTCCACATTTACTGAACAAACAAGACTTTGAATAGGAACAACCCATGCAACACCAGGGGATAGTCAGATTATTGCTAAAAGCTTTACGGAACTGCTAGAGCATTTATACGCTAGTAAAGGTGAAAATTGGTTTTGGTTGGCTGACAATTTCGAGTCATATGGAGATGCTTATGATGGCAGGTAACTGTAAAAAACAATAAAGTCTGCACAAAAACGAGCCTTTAGAATCGCTTCTAAGGCTCGTTTCGCGTTTCGGCTTCCATTTTACGGTAGGGATGGATTCCGTTCATATAAAGCAAAAATAAAATGGAGGAATAATTTAATTTTATACATAAAATAAGTGGAAATATCCTTCCTCGAATGTGAGTTGTCTGTTATGATCAAGAGGAATACCCCATAACGATCGTTGGAGGTGATGCTTGTAGAAAACTCGGCATAAAAATAGATTTATAGATGAGATTAGTTGTACATAAGATGGAGTGCTTGGGAAGCTGTTTTTTCATGAACCCATGGGGAGGTTTGAAAATGAGATTAAAGAATACGCTGTCTTTCATCTTATGTTTTGCTCTCATTTTTTCAGGGACGACATTGACTGTGTTGGCCGATGAAGCCATCACAGCAAAAGATGCAGATGGCAACACCATCACAGCGAAAGCTGCAAACGGTAACACCATCAGCATTACAGCAGTGAATCGAGCCATCGGAGCTTCAGATGAAATGATCCTGTTTACCCGAGAAAATAGTAGTAAGCTCACAGATTCGAACCCTTATGCGGCTGCTGCAGTCGTGGACTACCATGAAGGCACTTACAGCGTTACGGACGTCACTTATCGTGAAGGTGCTGTACAAATACCGACGAATGGTTTTGTACTGTTTGGTCACGGATCGAGTGAACAGTGGATTAAAGACAATATGAGTCCGGGAGACCCGGTTGAGATTGTTGGCTACACGCTGCCTGCACCGGTAGTCGGAGGTCCACAGCTCATCACAGAGCAGGGCACTATACCAATCGACGTTGTTGATCAGGACCAACTGGCGAACACCATCGCCGTCTATACACGTCATTTTGGTGAAATGACAAGACCATTCTCTGAAGATACCGTTCAATATATCATCACCAATGATGTGTCGGTCGTGGAAAGCACATATGGTGTTCATGGTCAGAGTGGAACCTACATTCCCGCGAACGGTTATGTCATTTCGGCTTCTGGCAACGCTGCGTCATCTTTGAATTTGGAGGTGGGGCAGTCCGTACAAGCGATTAACGTAGATATTCCTATTCTGCCTAGCAAGTATTTGAAAGTGAATGGTATTGCGGTAGGCATTGATAAAATAAATGGGCCGCGTGGAGCGGGAGAAGTGGTGTTGTACCAGCCTACTTATGGCGCAACCACCAATCAGAATGCTTGGGGAATGGAGCTTACAGTCGTTGGCAATAAGGTGACCAACGTCGTGGCGATTGCATACGATCCCAACACAGGGGCTTATCTTGATAACAATTCCTCCATTCCAGCGGATGGATATGTACTGTCGATTCAATCGACAAGTCCATTCTATAACCAACTAGCGGGTCAAGTTCGTATCGGCGCAGAGGTTGAGCTCGTGACGGATAGTTTAATTTACCAAGCGGCTAGAACTTCGTTTGATGCATTTAATCCGAAAGTAAAAGAAGATAATCCCGGAGGCTGGGACAATGTTGGCAATGTGTCCTATCCAGGATTTCGTGGATCGAATCAGTTGATCGTCTATGATCGTAATTATGGCACGGAGACTGGCACGAACCCATGGGGCAATGAAGTGATTGTTAATGCGGACGGGTATGTGACGAACAATGGCGGGAACAACAGTAAAATTCCTGAAGGCGGCTACGTATTATCCGGTCATGGGGTTAAAAACACTTGGTTAAAGAACAACGCACTGGTCGGAGCCAAATTGAGTCTGGATTTTGCTAAAAAAGAAGTGTTGGTTATTTTTACGCCAGAATCTTACTTAGATAAAGCCTCGATAAGTATCAATAGCGCAGAGAAGGCGCTCCAGTTATCCAAGAATCAATTTATGGATGTGCCGTATGCTGAAATTGAACAGAAGATCGTAGAGGCGAAGGGCGTTTATGAGTTGGTCAAACAGCGCTTAAATGAAAGCGGTACCAACGGATTAATGGATTTACTGAATGACTTGGATCAGAAAGTTACGGAAGCAAGTTACATGAATTTTGAGTCTCCGAAAGTACAGACTCGAGGTCTCTGGATGAGGCCGAAGGAAAAGAACGTGGAGCAGGTTCGAGATCATGTGAAGAAAATCAAAGAGACCGGTATCAATGCCATCTATCTAGAAACGTGGTGGAATGGATATACCACTTGGCCAACGTCTTTGCCAGATACCGAATTAAATCCTTTGTATGAAGGCTTTGATGTACTGGGAGCATTTATTGAGGAAGGCAAAAAGCAGGAGATTGAAATTCATGCCTGGGTGGAGAACTTCTTTGTCGGCGGGCCGGTTGTGGTGAATCATCCTGATTGGCTTATGAAAAGCAGAAAAGGTATTGATTATGAAGAAGGCAGTCACAATGCTAAGTGGTATTGGCTTAATCCAGCGCTCTCGCAAGCTAGAGATTTCGTTGCTTCTGTATACGATGAACTCGTCACAAAATATGACATAGCTTCACTGCATTTGGATTATGCGAGGTATCCAGGATCCGGAGATTACACGAATGATTTTGGTTACGACACGTATACCCGCAATTTGTTCAGCGAGAAATATGGCGTTGATCCGCTTGACCTTCATCCAGGAGATCGTTACTGGGATGAGTGGCTGCAATTTCGTGCGGACATGATCAATACCTGGGTCGTTCGGGTAGTTAACGAGGCGCATCAAATCAAACCAAACCTACAAATTACAACTGCGGTATGGCCGAATTATGAGGAAGCGCCAAAATCGCACGCACAAGAAGCGAAATACTGGTTGGATCATAATTTGATCGATCACTTGTTCCATATGTCTTATGCACCGGGTTCCGAATTAACGGTAACGGACTTGAGAAACTCGATGGCATTAGCGGGGGACAATGCATTCGTCTCATCGGGTCTGGACACGTTCCAAGGCAATCCTACATCGGCTGTTGTGGATCAAATCACCGAAGCGACCAAGAATGATGGAGCTGGAGCCGCATTATTTGAATACGAAGGACTATTTAATTATAAGTATGACAAGGTGCTGAAGATTGGGTTGTATCGTAATAAGGCAATTTTACCTCAATATGATACGACTAAGCCTCTAGCGACCGTGATGGAAGAAATTATCCGTAAAATCAATGAGATATACGTTCCTTTCCAAGGGATGAGCCGTAAGGACGGCGCAAAACTAATACAGAAACTTGAATCTGCTGTAAAGGATCTACATGCGAATCCCAATATGACAGATGAGACTGCAAGTGACGTGAAACAGAGGATCGACAGCATAAGCAAACTTCTTGCGAGCAACTCGATCAATACAGAAGTGAAGAATCGAATGAAACATGATTTGGACTATGGCAGCAAAATGATAGACATTTATTTCTCAAAAACAGCGAAAACGCAATTAAGTAAATTGACGGTGAGCTCGGGGAAGAAGGTAATGAAGTTAACGCCTTCCTTCTCACCATCGACGTATGATTACAAGGTAAAGGTCGGGCATTCGGTTACGGAGCTAAATATTACGGCGAGTGCAAGTAATCAGCATTCAGTTATTTCCGTAGGTGGCAAGAATGTTGAGAATGATTCGGTCATTCCCGTACCACTTCAAGTGGGCTCGAATCTGGTTACGTTGCAAGTGATGTCAGAAGATGGACGAATGAAAAACTACACGGTGACGATTCAGCGCGCTGGTAATGATAAAGGGAACTACGAAGAATAACGACAAAGTTGAAACTGCAATATGTAGGCTTCATCAATTTCTAATGAATTCACGGGGTGTCGCAGATCGATTTTGGCACCCCGAATTCTCTAGTTTTTGTAAATACGATTGCTATATCAGTATGTGAAGAATATAATCTCCAAATATTTTAAAAATAGTGGAGAAATTGTTTAATGCGTGCTACAATGAACATGCAAGAAGGGAAAAGGTGGCAGGAACGACTCTTATTCCGAAATCATTCATGGATTGGAGCAATTACAGATATAGCGTAGAATAATAAGGCTTTTTTGTAAGCGCTACCGTTTTCGGACTTATAGTCATTTCTTCTCCTAGCTTTGAGAGAGAGTTTGAGAGAGCTTATAAAGAAGAGAGGGTGTTGTGGCATGAGTTTCAAAGGTAGAAAGTTGATTTCATTACTATTGGCATCAATGATGATGGTGGGGTTATTGGCGGCTTGTGGTTCGGATTCATCGAGCAACAAGGGGGCTGCTTCAAGTGGAAACAACGATGGCGAGAAGCCCGCGGAACAAGTCACGGTAGAATTCTGGACAATCTCATTGCAGCCGACCTTCAATGATTACTTCAACAAATTGATTGCGGATTATGAAGCGAAGAATCCGAATGTCAAGATAGATTGGAAGGACTACCCTTACGATGCTGTACTGAACAAGCTCATGACGAATATCGCTGGCGGTAATGCGCCAGACGTGGTGAACCTTAATACGGAGCTGGCCAATCAGATGGGAACCAAGGATGCATTGGTTGACTTCAACCAAGAGCTGACAGCGGATCAGAAGGCAGCTTATTTCCAAGGAATCTACTCCTCAACAGAAATGAACGGCAAAGCGTTCGCACTCCCTTGGTACACTGGATTGCCTGTCCTATTCATGAATAAGGATCTGGTGGTGAAAGCTGGACTGAATCCGGACAATCCGCCGAAGACGAAACAGGAATTGAACGAATGGGGCCGCCAGATCAAAGAGAAAACCGGTGCCTACGGCTACATATTCACGATGGAAGCACGGACTCTGTTAGAAGAGAACCTGCCGTTCCTGACTGAGGATTATAAGAAGGCAGCTTTTAATACACCGGAAGTAGAAGCGTATGTCAATGAGAATGTACAACTGTTAAAAGACGGCGTCATTCCAAAAGACATTATCAACTACGATAAACAAGTGCAATACTTCGCGAGTGAGCAAGTAGCCATGTCTTTATCCAGCTCGCCGTTTATTAACAAGATCAAGACAGCCGCGCCGGATGTATACAACAAAATGCTTGCCGTTCCAAGTCCGGTTGGCAAAGCGGGCATCCGCTATTCCAACACGATGAACATCGTCGTGCCTTCGGCAACATCTCATAAGAAAGAAGCGGTTGACTTCGCTGTATTCGTCACGAATGCGGCCAATCAGGTGGAATTCTCCAAGATCGCTAATACATTGCCTTCCACGGTAGAGAGCGCCAAAGATCCATTCTTCTCGGAGAATGACGGAACTCTAGAAGGGGTCGCTAAGACCGTATCTGCAGTCAGCCTTGATAAAGCCGAGGATTTCTACATTGGCGTTGAGAGTGCTAAAGACGTTAATCAGACGATCACCAAAGCATTGCAGGATATTTATTTGAACGGTACTGACGTGAAGAAGACATTGACTACGGCCGAGAGCGATGTTAACAAAATCTTGGGCAACTAAATACTTCAAATTGGGCAGGCTTGTCCTGCCCGATTCTTATAATGGATGTTCAAAAGTGGACTTTTTGAACTACCTAATTAGTGGTGGTGGAGGATTACTATCATGAGAAAATTCTTTACTAGATTCGGCAAATCTGAAGCGGCAGTGGCTTGGCTCTTCATGACACCGGGTTTGATTCTACTGGCCCTATTTGTCTTCTGGCCGATTATTTATAGCGTACCGCTGGCGCTGACGAATTACTCCGTCATAGGCAAGACCGAGTTTGTTGGCTTGGATAACTTCGTTAAGGCGTTGCAGGATAAGAGCTTCATCACGTCACTGCTCAACTCATTGCTATACGTCATTGTTGTACCATTTATTCAGATTATATCTATACTTATGGCGATTCTAGTCAACAGCAATGTCAAAGGCATTAAATTATTTCGTACGGCTTATTACATCCCCGTAGTTACTTCTATGGTCGCGGTAGCGCTTATTTGGGGCTGGCTGCTCAACCAGAATGGGGTCATAAACTATGTGCTGTCCAATGTAGGGTTAATGAAAGAGAAAATTACCTGGCTGTCCGACAAAGATACAGCACTGTGGACACTGATGTTCATTACGATGTGGAAGGGCCTTGGCTACTATATGATGATTTATTTGGCCGGATTGCAATCCGTTCCGAAGGATCTGACAGAGGCTGCGATGATTGATGGCGCGAGTCGGGCGCAGACGATTCGTAAAATTACAATTCCGCTGTTGAGACCGTATGTCTTTTTCTGCACGCTTATTTCACTAATGGCGGCAATCCGTGTGTTCGATGAAGTGTTCATCCTGACGATGGGTGGACCGGGGGATGCTACCTTAACATCGAGCTTGTATATTTATCAGCAGGGTTTCCAGCAATTTAATTTCGGCTACTCTTCGGCACTTGGCTTAATTGTCAGCGTCATGATTGGTGCGCTTAGTATCGTCATCTTCAGATTCAACCGGAAGGGTGGTGTCAATCCATATTAATGGATGCATGATATGAGAAAAAAACCACTTCGATTAGTGAAATTATTATTGTTGTATGGAGCATTGATTCTGTTTGCCATTTTTATGATGGGACCATTTCTATGGATAGTAAGTGTGTCGCTCATGCCCGGCAAGAATGTGTTCAGCTCTCCGCCGGCGATTTTTCCGACGTTTATTGACTTTGCTAATTATGTCCAAGTGTGGAATTACATGGACTTTCCAAGATACTTAATGAATACCGTTATCATTGCGCTGATGGGCGTTGTAATGAACATCTTCTTTTCTTGTCTTACAGCCTATCCGCTTGCCGTATTCCGTTTCAAAGGCCGGGATCTAATCTTTACACTACTGGTAGCGACGATGATTATTCCCGCTGCAGCCGGCATGGTAGTTAACTATTTGACGGTAAAAGCACTAGGCTTGATGGGCGGGTTTCTTGCAGTCGTGCTTCCTTCAGCGGTTACCGTGTTCAACGTATTCCTAATGAGACAGGCGTTTATGGGCATGCCGCATGAGCTGCGCGATTCCGGCAAAGTGGACGGTGCCAGCGAATTTCGTATTTGGCTGCAATTGGCGCTGCCGATTGTGAAGCCGGCGATCGCCGTTATTGGTCTATTGGAGTTCATGGGGATGTGGAATAGCTTCCTCTGGCCGATGATTGTGCTTAATGATACGAAGCAGTATCCAATCGCGTCCGCGCTCAGCTTTTTAAATGGCCAATTTTCCTATAATTTTGGCTGGATTGCCGCCGGGACCGTCATTTCGGTTATACCGATTATCATCGTGTTCCTGTGCACCCAGAAATATTACATGGAAGGTGTATCCGGAGCAGTTAAAGGATAGGAGGACACGACTCACATGAGAAAAATTATATATATTCCGCTGGACGAACGTCCGTGCAATTACGAATTTCCGGCACTGCTTGCCGCGGGAACGGATTATCATGTCGTTCGTCCGGATTTGAGCATGATGGGGCTGAAGAAGCGCCCTGGAGACATCGAACAGCTATGGGCCTGGCTATTCGAGCAGGCGCGCGATGCAGACGGAGCGATTGTGGCCTTGGACACATTGCTATACGGGGGAATAATCCCCTCGCGGCTGCATGAGATGACGGAGGAACAATGCGGGAAGCAATTAGAGAAGCTCCGTCAATTGAAGCGGATCAACCCGGCTTTGCATGTATTTGCTTATCAGCTCATTATGCGTTGCCCGCGCTATTCCAGCAGTGATGAAGAACCGGATTATTACGAGAATTGGGGCAGGGAGATTTTCCGGCGCGGATATATCCGCCACCGGTTGGAGCTGGGTATCGCGACAGAAGAAGAGCAACATGAATTGCAGCAGATCGATGGCGTGTTACCTGAATCTATGTGGCAGGACTACACGGAGCGCCGTGCTGTTAATTTAACAGCGAATAAGAGAGCAATCGAACTGGTGCAGGACGGGGCCGTCGATTTCATGATCATTCCACAGGATGACTCGGCTCCTTATGGACTGACTGCGGTGGATCAGCAGCAAGTTCGCGAGCATGTCAAGAAGTGTCAGCAGCAGCTGTCCGTCTATATGTATCCAGGGGCCGACGAAGTGGGATGTACGCTTCTTGCCCGCATGATCAATCATTTTGAGCGTCGCAAGCCACGGGTGCATGTTCATTTTGCCAGTATGCAAGGGCCGTTCGTGATGCCTCTCTATGAAGATCGCGTACTATATGAATCGGTCAAATATCAGATTATGGCGGCAGGAGGACTTATGTCGCCTTCCCTGGCAGAAGCCGATATGGCCCTATGCATCAATTCACCCGGCGAGAGCATGATGGAGTCGAATGATCAAGGGCAGTCTTCTTTAGGGTATCAGGTGTACCGGAATCTAGTTGAACTGGTAGAGATGGCTGATGATATTGTTCACCGTCTCGGCAAGCCTTGTGTTATCGCTGATGTAGCCTATGCCAACGGAGCAGATCTTGAACTGCTGCAGCTGCTTCGCGATAAGAAGCTATTGTTCGAATTGGCCGGTTATGCAGGCTGGAATACAAGTGGCAACACGCTTGGAACTTGCATTGCACAAGGCATGATCTATGCCGTGAATGGCAATACGCCGCAGCATCGCGATTTCCTGTCACTACGCTATGTCGAGGATGGGGGCTATTGTGCCTTCGTACGCAGGAATGTAAGTGATCGGGTGCTGCCTGGTACGGAATACAATTATTTCTCGATCGACGGACAGCGGGGACAAATCGCCGAGCAGGTCAGAGCTGAATTGACTCGGTTCATCGAGCAGCATTTGCATGATCCAGAGAATAATTATGAGATCGTGATCGACGATTGCTATATGCCTTGGAGTCGGATGTTTGAGGTCGGATTGAAGACCCATGTCCGTGATACGAAGCAAGGACAATAAAGTACGACGAGGGTTCGAGCTTCGCTAATGCTGCGAGGGTCTACAAATTTTGCAAATAACAGAGAAGGTGCATGAACAGCTCAGGTGGATGCTGGAAGCGCCAGAGAAGGAGCCAGCGAGAGATGCATAACGAGCGAATGACAGACGTCGCCGTCCTAGGCGGCGGGTTGGGCGGATGTATGGCCGCATTGGCTGCAGCCAAAATGGGCGTGCGTGTAATCATGACAGAGGAGACGGATTGGCTCGGCGGTCAGCTGACAAGTCAGGCGGTTCCGCCGGATGAACATCGGTGGATCGAGGAATTCGGCTGCACAGAGACGTATCGCGAGTTTCGAGACCGGGTGCGTGCTTATTATCGAGAGAACTATCCGATGTCAGAGGAAGCGAAGAATAATGAACTGCTTAATCCCGGCAACGGTTGGGTAAGCCGCTTATGCCATGAGCCGAAGGTGGCGCTGCGCGTCATCGAGGATATGTTGGCCCCATATGTGAACAGCGGCCGTATCACGGTATTGTATCATTTCAGACCGACTGCAGCCTCAGTGAATGAAGATCAGATAGAGAGTGTAACCGTTACACATATAAGCTCAGGTGAAGAAGTTGTACTAAGGGGAGCGTACTTCCTCGATGCTACGGAATGTGGAGACGTACTGCCGTTAGCGGGGGTTGAATATGTAATAGGCGCGGAGTCCAGGCATGAGACAGGGGAGCCGCATGCGCTGGAAGAGGCAAATCCGCTCGATGTGCAGTCGATCACCCATGTGTTTGCCCTCGATTATGTAGAGGGTGGCGATTTCACGATTGAGAAGCCTGAGCAATATGATTTCTGGCGCCAGTTCGTACCGAAGCATACGAATATTCCGCTGTTAAGCTGGTATGCGAACGATACGGATGACGTAGAGAAAATGAAGGAGTTCGCCCTATTTCCAGGTGAACGCAAGGACGCTTCTGGACGGGAGCTGCTGTCGCTGTGGACGTATCGTCGTGTCATCGACCCGGCTTTATTTGAGCCTGGGCTATATGAGAGTGACATCACCTTGGTCAATTGGCCGCAGAACGATTATTTTCTAGGTTCAATTATTGACGTTCCTGAAGCAGAACGGGAGGAGCATCTGGCGAGTGCTAGACAGTTAAGCCTCTCACTGATCTACTGGCTCCAGACCGAGACGCCTCGTCCGGACGGAGGGCGGGGGTATCCAGGCATCCGGCTGCGTACGGATGTACTGGGTACAGAGGACGGACTGGCGAAGTACCCGTATATTCGCGAGTCGCGCCGGATTCAAGCGATGTATACCATTACGGAGCAGGATGTTAGTAAGGAAATCCGCGGGGAACAAGGAATTCGCCGTTACGACGATAGCGTCGGTGTAGGCAGCTATCATCTGGATGTTCACTTGACGACCGTCACGAACCGGACGTTCTATATTCCGAACTATCCGTATGAGATTCCGCTTGGTGCGTTACTGCCGATCCGGGTCAAGAATTTGCTTCCCGCATGTAAAAATATCGGCACCACTCAGATCACGAACGGATGCTACCGCCTCCACCCGACAGAATGGAACATTGGGGAATCGGTCGGTTATTTAGCGGCCTATGCGCTGCAGAATCAAGTGACGCCGCATGAGGTTCACGCCAATTCGGAGCATCTTCAGGCCTATCAAGCGCTGATTCAAAGGCAAGGGGTTCAAATCCACTGGCCGGACGATCTGGTTCTATAACAACGATAGAGTAGAAAAACTCAGCAGACAGCCACTCTATTGATAATAAGGGGTGGCTGTTACTGATTCTAAGGAAATGAAAGAGTACATATTATGAGCTACCTATTACTCAATGAACAGTTTATTTACGGAGGTGTGCACGATGGTAGATTCAATGATTCAAACTTTAAAAGGCGGACTTATTGTTTCCTGTCAAGCTCTTGAGGAAGAACCATTCTACGGAAGTGATTATATGGCCCGCTTTGCTCTAGCGGCTGAAATGGGCAAGGCGGTAGGGATCAGGGCGAATACGCCTCAAGATATTAGAGCGATAAAAAAGGTGACGAATTTGCCGATTATCGGCTTATGGAAGAAGGAGTATACCGGTTCTGACGTTTACATAACTCCTACCTTAACAGAGGTTGAAGGTATAATCGCTGCTGGAGCCGATATTGTCGCTATGGATGCTACAATGCGCAATAGGCCGGGTAATGTTTGTCTTGCGGATTTGGTTAAAGAAATAAGGGAGAAGCACCAAGTACTATTAATGGCAGATGTATCTTCTGTAGCAGAAGGAGTAGAGGCAGATAGACTGGGTTTTGATCTTATTTCTACTACGCTATCTGGTTATACAGCCTACAGCCCGCAGAGCGAGGAACCAGATATTCAATTAGTTGCTGATTTAAGTCAAATGGTTAGCGTTCCCGTATTAGCTGAGGGGAGAATTCATAGTCCTGAACAGACTGTTGCGTGTCTTCGGGCCGGAGCTTACGCCGTTGTAATTGGCGGAGCCATTACCAGGCCGCAATTGATTACTAAGAAATATACGGATGCTATACTTCAATATCATAACGTTCCTGAAATGTAGTCTCTATTATTTTAGTTGCAGCAGCCTTTAAGCGAGGAGGTTCTATGGATGGGACATACTGGGGAAGTAGCTATAGGTCTGGATATCGGTGGAACAAACATAAAGTCGGGGATTGTAAATGCGGAGGGAGTAGTCATTCACCATTTGAATTGTCCGACGAAGGCAAATGAAGGCGGGGAAGCACTGTTATATCGAATTTCCGAAATTACGAAGGAATTAGAAAGGTATTCAAGCAGTCAAGGATGGAAGGTAAAAGGTGTCGGCATAGGGACTGCTGGTCAAGTGAATAGTCGGACAGGCGTTGTAATGGGGGCCACAGCTAATTTGCCGGGATGGGCCGGAATGGAGCTTGGAAATCGGCTGCATTCCATGACAGGTTTGTCTGTATTGATCGATAACGATGCGAATGCCATGGCATTCGGTGAGGCGTGGGTAGGGTCTGGCAGACAATGGAGCGACTTCATCTGTGTTACCTTGGGAACGGGAGTGGGCGGTTGCCTGATCATTAATCATAGGCCGTATCAAGGACGGGATGGGTTTACGGGAGAAATAGGCCATCATGTTATTGAGTACAGTGGTTATCCATGCAATTGCGGAAGAATAGGCTGTTGGGAACAGTATGCTTCTGTTACAGGATTGATGAGAATGGTAGAAGAAGCTGGGACAGAGCTAGAAGGGATTAGTACCGCGGAAAGTCTATTCGCATCTGCGCAGGAAGGAAACGAAGCATCTATTCACGTGCTGAGAAGATATACTCAGTATATTGCTGCTGGTCTGGCTAATATGGTCCATACATGTAATCCAGAGGGGATTGTCATTGGAGGGGCCATTACTCGGCAAGGCGATTTTTTACTTAATCCGGTTCGTGAAAGTCTGTCGCGCCAGCTGCTTCCTGTTTATAGAGAGAGGATTCGGGAAATTGAGGTAGTCTCGGCTTCTTTAGGAGATAATGGAGGTGTAGTAGGGGCTGTAGCGGGTTATTTTATTTAAAATAAAATTCACAGTATAATGTAATTTGTTATAGCATACTAGTTTCCTCTTAAAGGAATTTGTGTATATCCTAAATAGTAGGTTAGTCTACAGTTCACTATTTGTTAGGCAACCTGAAAGGAGAATGGATTTGTCTAACGAGCAGGGAATGGGAAAGACGTTGTTATCCATAAGAAGTCATTTCAATGGATTAACCAAAACAGAACAAAAAGTTGCAAATTTTATTCTGGAAAACGCTCAGGATATCATTTATCACTCGGTGACTGAACTTGCAGAGAGAGCGGACGTCGGTGAGACGACGGTGATTCGCCTCTGCCGGAAACTGAAATTCCAGGGCTTTCAGGATTTTAAATTATCCCTGGCACAAGATATGGTTAAGCCTTCCGATCGCTTGTATAATGAAGTTACGGAAGAGGATGATGCAGCGACTTTAAACCGCAAGGTGATATCTATGCATATTGAGACGCTGGAACAAACTTCGGAACTTATTAGTTCAGATCAGCTGGAGAAGACCATCGATCTATTAACTGCAGCTAATCATATTCACTTTTTTGGAGTTGGATCTTCAGGCTTGACGGCGTTACAGGCCGCGCATAGCTTCACCCGGATTGGCAAGCAGAGCTTCGCTAAGACAGATACACACTTTCAGGCCATGACAGCTGCATTAATGCATCCAGGAGATGTAGCTGTTGGGATATCCATTTCGGGAAGTACCAAAGATACGCTGGAGAACTTAAGCCTAGCCAAGAAAGCGGGCGCCAAGATAGTCGTTATTACGAGTAATGCGCGTTCCCCTATAACCAAACTGGCGGATATCGAACTGTTAATGGTGGCTAGAGAAAATCCATTACAAGGCAGCTCACTTGCTGCAAAGATATCCCAGCTAGCTGTTATTGATATTTTGAATGTCGGGGTTTCTTTGAAAATAAAGGATGAAGCTATGAAATACCGCGAGATAACGGCAAAATCAATCTCAGAGAAACTGTATTAATGATTACATCATTAATTTCAATTATAATTACTAAAATGAGGAAGCTTTCCATCGTCTGGAGAGCTTTTTGTCATTCTATGGCCAGATACTCACAAAAAAGGGGTGCTGATATGCTAAAAAGATTTGTTTGGAAGAAAAATGATATTCATTCCATCCAATTAAAAGAAAATGTATACATCATTGCTCAATTATTAGAAAGTCCATACGTTGCATTTTTTAATATAACGAGTGAACGTAATCATTTTGATGAGAAGCCGCTTGACTTAAATACGTTTAAACCTTTTGGGGTATGTATGGTGTTAAAGGGGTTTTTTAAACAGTGTTCCGTAGGGAAACTAAAAAATGTACAACCTAATTTGAATATCCCTATACCAGAGATTTTTATTAGTAGTGACAGGGGACAGTGGGGAAATCGGTCTGAATTTAGTGATATTGAACTCATATACAATTTGGTGAGAATCGATCCCACAGTCGGTGATAAGGGTCTTATGGGGAATGAAATTATCCAATACAATATTGATAGAAATGACCCGAACATGTTAAACAACTACGAAATTGTTGGGTATAACACGGGTTACGAATTCGTACGTCGCTTAATTCTATCGATTGAGAATGGCCGATGGATCGATCCATTAAAAGAGCAGCGATTGCTTGGTATCGATAACTATCCGTTACAAACAGTCGAAGAGATGTGGCAAGCCGGGGTTCCGAAATATGGAGTAGAGGATAAAGACGGGAATCGACAAAATGAGAACGAAGCAGCCCAAATCAGTTATCTAATTGAGATGTATAATGACCCTTTCTACCCAGAATTTTTAGTGGATAAAGTAAAGGAATGCATTTTGCGCGTTGTTCCATTTATAGAAAAAGGGAATCGTGATGTAAATAAGATTCAAAGTAAACTTGATGAAATGACAATAGCCATTAATGATTTGGCAGATGAGTTTGGGCAAAATAATAGTGAACTAGAGACTGTTGCAAGAGAATCAATTGCTGCTACAGTAGAATCGGTCTTACAATATCATAAAATCGATATTGTTATTGAGGATGCCCTTAGAGAAAGAGAATGGTAGTAGATAATTGTACACAAAGACCAAAAGGGGGTTGTCCAGAAAGTCATTGAAAGCTGACTTTTGGACAGCCCCTTTTGTCGTTTTAAAACATGACCAACTCCCTTTCTGGTAGGATTTAACTCGATTAATGTCGAAGTATGGTGAGAAGCAGCGCTGCAGACAATGAATCCGGCCAAGAGATCGAGAGAATCTTATCATTAAAGGAGGATGTATGAAGATGAATAGAGAGCCCATATTACCAATTAGACAAATAGGGGAAGACAATTGGGTTGAAAACCTGACATGCTTTCTTGAGGATCAGGATGTAGAAGTGATTTCATTAGAAACTGAAAATTTTCAAAAGACAGAGAAATATCTAGATTGGATAATTCCCTCACAAACGAAAGATTATTTCTTACATTTCGGAGGTATAGAAAGCTCTGATTTCATGTACAACCTTAAGAAAATGGATGAGTGGGAACCATTGACAAATTCTATATGGGAATTTGTATCATTGTATTTTCAACAAGAAGAAACAGATAAATATATTGTTTTTGCTGAAAGTCCGGGCAATGATCCTATTTGCTTTAAAAGGGATACTGGGGAGATTTATTTATTTTCTCATGATCCGATTAAAAGGGTTAAAGTATATAAAAATTTCAATGACTATTTATTAAATGAGATAATTGAAATTCAAAAATTGTACGCAGAAGTTACTTTTGATAGTTCTAAGGAAGAAATAGAGTATAAAAGAAACTTGTTGGATGGCGAGGGTATTGATTTTGATTTCCGCTATTTAAAACTTTAAGCATGACAAAGAATACAAACCATAGGGTTCTATTAGCAGCCCTATGGACGGTTGGCCATGATCTTTGATTATATACAGGCTTAGGACGTGAGAGGGTGATTACATGAAAATAATAGAGAACAAAGCGATAGAAAAAGAATACGATTTGCTGCTCAGAATTTTTGAAAAATATTATGACTCATATGAAGAAATGCTAAACAGAGCTAAAAATGTAGAACAAGATACCGTTATTTGGAGTGATTCATTTTTAGAATTTTTTCCATATCAAAATGCACTAAATCAATTAAAGAAGCCCCAAATCTATAAAACTGAGCCTGAATCTAATGAAGGAGTTATCGTAAATAAGTTAAAAGATGGTGAACTGTACTATTCTTATGATAAAGAAAATAAGGGATGGGGCAGTGTTTTTGTAATAAAAGAAGAGGGGATGAAACTTTATCTTAGGTTTCTAAATAACGATAATGATGAAATTTGTTTTGGAGCAAGTATATTGTGTAGTTTTGAAAGAGACTGTGATAGAAAAAGTATTATTCTATTTAAAAGACGTCGACTTGGACGGAGATGAGGAATTGAACGAAGAAACATTTTTGGTGGATGAGTATTTGTATAATAGCAATCAAGCAGTTGATACAATTATTAGAAATGGTTTCTATCATGAAAATAAAAATAGTATACCAACTACAACATTTCGATTTGAGTATGTTGATGAAGGTATATTGATATACTCAAAACAAATGAAACAAAATCAGGTGTATGTCGAACAGTTAAGGTGGAAGATCAAAAAAATCAAGTAGAACAGTAATATAGACGAGAACAAATACAAAGGAGTTTCTATGGAAAAGAAAATAGAAGATTATATTTATGAACTAGAACAATTAATAGAACGAGCTGATAAGGAAAACGATAAATACTTATTCCAAGACCCAGCATATGAAATCATGGAAGAAATTGAAGAGTTAGATAATGCATTTGAATTTGTAGAGCCCATATTTTTATTAATTGAAAGAAGTCCAGATATTGATTTTGGCGGTCCAGGGCCATTCGGGAGTTTTTTAGAAACGTTTTATCATAATGGTTATGAAGACATACTAGTAAAATCATTACAACGTAAACCTAAAGAGTATACCATTCATTTATTAGAACGTCTTTGTAATGATGAAAGTAATCCAAAAAGAAAAGAATATTATACTTTGTTAGATTCATTAAAAAAATAAAATGCTATAGTAGCTTAAAAACATATGTAAGGATAAATGTTGATATTTTCTTTACATATTTTTTTCTATGGCTAGTAGGTCGACTGTTCAACGGTAAGCTCTTTACTCTTTGATAAATATGATTGATTTTAGTGTATCTTTGCAAATCCCTATTGATTTTTCACGATTAAAACAACTAGAACAACTATATCTCTTTAATAGTTGTTATGAAAACTTAGATGCACTGTGAATCAGGGGACTTAACGCCATTACTGAAATGCCCGACATTAAAAGAGGTTTCTTTCCATCCAGAGAAGAGGCATTACTCTCATAAAAGAGACACGATAAACAATCTCCTAAAGTCATAATGATCCATGTAGAGAGAAGTGAACGTCATGATAAGGAAAAGGAATTTTGATGAAATAATGGATAGTTTAGAATCGAAATAGAAGTCCTAAGATCAGTGAGTTTATTATGAAGATTGTAGACTTAAGGAGCATCGGAGACAAAAAGCCATTGAAGAAATTGAAAAGATTAAAAAAGGACTTTCAAAGAAATCCCCTTTTCAATTATTCTGAATAGCTCGATTTCGAAAAGAGGAGGAATCAGGAAATTGAAGTTCTATCGCTATGTATTAAGTATCCCGCCTTTGGATTGGGAATGTTGCTTTCTTAGCATTGAGGAGTATAAGCAGAGCTTTGCGAATAAGTATAATCAGAATATAGCGTATTACATGCAAGTTATTGGGGATTGTCAACAGCATCTTGGTGATATCGACACCCTCGCTGCTATTACTTATAAAGATCTATGTGCAAGCGTTCATTCTGCGGAGCTGCGTTGTCCAGCTATGCTTTTCTCTATACCGAGTGGCGATCAGCGAGGTTCAGCTTTGTTTTGTATCATGTATAAGCTTGAAGACGACGGGGATACGTTTATTTACTCGCCTGTTCCACTTGTTCATCTAGAGCAAGATCAAGCAGGTGAAGTGGAGCTTTAATGGTATAAATTCAAAGGTGGCTTGGATGCTACTCAACTGTCGCGAGGGTCATCAATAATACGATATGGGACATGTCTCAAATAAAAAGCTTGCCTTTGGGCAGGCTTTTGACGTTTTAAATACAGTTCATTTTATTGGTAGGATTTAACTCGATTTATGTCGAAGTATGGTGGGAGGATGAACAGGACGTAATTATATAGGAATGTGAATAGCAGGGGGATTAACAGGAGAGATTTAAAGATTCTTAAAGTAACGACAAGGATGGTGTTGTAAAGATGTCAGTTGAAATTACCTTTAGAGATGTTGAAAATGAATCCGTTGTACCTCGGCTTGGCGGGTATAGCTTCTTGCCTGAAAATATGGATTGGCCATTAAGCCCAGATGGAGATAAATTAACACTCGTATTAAGCTTGCCAACGGATTTTCTTAATAAAACGTTAGATGTAAACTTGCCAAAAGAACATGTACTATCCGTGTTTACAACGTATAACAAAGATGATTACTTTCTAGATGTAATCACTTTTCATGGTGATAACGAAGAGTTACAAAATATTAGAAAAGGATACACGAGAGTTTTATTACATGAAGCGGGTAATATTCGAAATGAATCAGAGTTCCTCATACCAGCACAAGAGTTCATTTTAGGGGATGAATTGAATTTAGATTTAGAAGAAGAAGTAGATGGAGAAGAGTTGGATGATGGAGAGATTTACTGTGGTTCGTTGATTGGCCATACCCCCTCTCTGTTACAAATAGAAGATTTGGGTCTGGATGATTATCAATTTTGCCTACAAATTTATGGCGGCGATTTCCCTGAAGGGTTTCATGATATATTTTGCGTCAGTGACTCGACCGGATATTTGTTTGTAAATAAAAATGTGGATCAGAATAATGCAGGTGTATTTTTTACACAATGTACGTAGAAGAATACCTTTTAAAAGCGGGTGTAATAATGATGAACTATGCATTTAATGATAGTATTGGCTATTTTGAGATAGATCCACTTTTCCTTGAGGAAGGAGTACAGATTGCTGAGAAGGAAAATTACCATTCCATTCGCATTCGTAATTTGAATTCCGAAGTAGATTTGAAATGTCACTTAGATTTTGCATCTTTCAATAACAAAACATTTATCAATAAATTGCGGATTAGCAGTAATTTTAAATTATCCAAGTATCAAAATACTGAAGCTTTATCTACATTAACTAATCTTACAGAAATCACATTAGCTCAGCCAATAAATCTTGATTTGAGCTATTTCAAAAAATTGGAGGAGGTTGTTGTTAAAAAAGATCACTATCTAAACTTACATAAACTAGTAAATGTAAAAAGCTTATACGCAATTAAATATATGAAACCAGATTGTAAAGAGTTTGGTTCACTAAAATCATTAGAGTTTTTACGTCTTGATTCCTCAACTAAGCTAATTTCGTTGGCTGGGATAGAGGATTTAGACTCCTTGAAATGGTGTTGGTTCCAGTATCTAAATCATCTAGAAGATGCACATGCTCTTAGTGAACTAAAAGGACTTGAAAGACTCCAAATTGAAAAATGCAAACAACTTACTGATCTAACATTTTTGACAGGCAATCGTACGATAAAAGAATTACAGGTCTCAGATGTTGATTCTCTTGAGTTTGTGAAATCTATGAATAATTTAGAGAAAATAAATTTTTGGAATTGTAAAAGTGGAGATTTATCGCCATTGTTAGAGTGCCCATCACTAAGAGAGGTTTCATTTCATCCTGACAAGAGACATTACTCTCACAAAAAAGATGAAATAAATAATCTGTTGCAAGAAAGGAACTCCATTTAGTTGTCCTAGGTAAACGAGGATATGTGCTTAAAGATTTGAAATCATGTAAGTGTCCGAAACATATATGAAGAAGACGTTTTAAGTTCTTTCTTTACATATGTTTTTTTGTTAGAAAAGATAGTCATGCAAAAGTTAGATGTCCTTGGGGTGAGTAAAGTGGAATTTGAAATCATAATCAACTCAAATTTTAAGGTTGGAATACGTGATCCAGAAGATACAACGATATCGGAAGCACTAGATAATAGGCATGTTAATAACCAACACTTTACAATGAAATGGCATGATATCTCATTAAGAATTAATTATGGAACACAAATAGCCGATGGCATAAGTGATGTTGTTAGGATGTTAGAGGCAATCAAAGAAAGAGAAGAGCGGTTTGTCGTAACTTTCCCAAGTCAAGCATTTTTCGAAACATGGATATGTAAAATTGAAAAATCTAATATTAACGTTAAATGGGAGAGTCGAAATGATTATCGGAGTATCACGATGAAAACTGATTTATTTATAAATGAATGGCTCAAGTTATTGCAGCAACTACGACAGGTCTTAATAGAAGCTGGATATAATGGTACCAATCTAGTGGATTTTGATTTTCTTGAAAATCTTGAAAGATTTTATTCGTAACATGCGAAGTTCCAATTTTATTTAGTACGTCCGTAACTAGACAGTTTATTAAAAATAGTAATATTTATAACCAAAGCATGAAACCCCTTACAAATTACAAGCTTCCTAATTATAAAATAGATTCTTTAGGTATGGGAAGTAGACATGTGACAGTATGGAAAGGAACAACAAATGAGCGGAAAGTATTGATACTGGGTCAAGGTGGAGGCAGGTTAATAGAAGAAGACATGTCTGCAGGTAGCTATAAAACGAAAATAATTATGCCTTCAATTCCTGTTACAGATAACGAGACCATAGATAAATATGAGCTAACCAATGTCCGGGTATATCCAGAATTTAATGAACGATTATATCTTTGTTATCAGTTTGGGAAAAACGTAGATCCTTTAAAAGATCTGATTTTCGATAGACCAATTCCTTTAGCATATAAAGACTATATTGATATTATTTCTTCATAAAACAATCTTGATAAGAGGTTTAATAATGGATACAGAAAACGGAAGAATTTACTGTAATATTTATGGCTATTGTGGCAGTGTCGCAGAATGGATAAAAAAATCTGTTGAGTTGTTCTCTAACAATGGTTTCCCTCTAAAAAGTGTTAGCTATGATGTGAACTATCAGAAGTTAGAGAGGAAGAGCCTTAACAAGTTTCAGAGTGAAATTACTGAGATGAATGAAGAAAGTTTGGAAAATTTATTTTCATTTACGATATTTAAGGGCAGAAGCATGAAGGTTCCAAGCTCTTGGGAATATGGGGTAAGGTTTGATAAACCCAGTAGAGAATTACAGATTTTCTTCAATACAAGCTTGGAAATGAACCATACACAAACTCTTGTAAATCTATTAAAAGCTTATATAGATGATAAAATAATCAACTTTGGATATTTTTCATATGACACGATTTGGAGCAAAGGTGAAAGTTTAGATTTATATATGGAGGATAATCATAGTTGGTGGCTTGCCTTAAATCCAAGAAATAGGGATATCCTTTACAATTCTTCACCTAAACTAAGGCATATCTATCCAATCAACATCATAAATCGTGAATTTTTAGAGTATGAGAATGCTACCTTTTCATTTAAAGACTGGGTGAAAAATCCCGAACATGGTGCTTTGGAGGAAATAGGGCAAGGTAATTGGCTGTGGACAGTTCCAGGAGAACGCCTACATGAAATAGGGAAGCTTATATATGATAAAAAACTGTTAATTGGGGTAAAAGGTCAGAGTTTTGGTTTCGTTTAAAGAATAGACTGAGAGGTATACATATGAAAAAATTCTTGAAAATTTTCTCTATTACTATTCTTGTAATTGTAATCGTGTCTATAGGAGCTTTGCTAGTATTTGGACGTAACAACCATAGTAATTTATCCGGAAGTATTTCTGATAAAATCGATCAATATTTGACCAATGAAAAATTTCAGGGAACCGTCCTAATTGCAAAGGAAGGTGAAATTTTATTTACAAAAGGTTATGGCTTGGCAGCCACTGATTTACCGAATAGCCCAAGCACGCTCTATCAGATTGCTTCATTATCTAAAACATTCACTGCAGTAGCAGTCATGCAGCTAGTAGAAAAGGGACTTCTGAACGTAGATAATCCAATTTCGCAATACTTTCCAGACTTTCCGAATGGAGAGTCCATAACAATAAGTCATCTACTAAGTCATAGCTCGGGAATTCCGGACTATCTAAAGCCGAATTTCAAATTTGACTACAGCAAAGAATGGAATCCAAATGATATTGTAAAAACCGTTAGTGGTTCTGAATTAGAGTTTACCCCAGGTAAAAGCTTTAGTTACAGTAATACTGGTTATGTGATGTTAGGACTTATTGTTGAAAAAGTTAGCGGACAGTCATATGCAAATTACATAGAAGAGCATATTTTTAAGCCAAGCAACATGTTGAATTCTATGTTTACGGTTTCGGCTGGTAGACCAAAAGCGGAAGGACATATAAAGGGGGAAGTCGGACCCGTAATGCATAATTCTGCAGCGTTTGCAGCTGGGGATATTATCTCTACAGTTGAAGATTTAGAACGGTTTGACAGAGCCCTGCGTAATCATGCATTGATAAGCAAAGAATCATCAGAACTGATGAGTATGACCCATGCCAAAAAGTTTCCGTCTCAATATGGATATGGATGGTATACGCAAGATGTCATGGGGAGAAAAGCAGTTGGGCATCCAGGGGGATACCCAAGTGGTTTCCGTCATTATGTTACACGGCTAATGGACGAGGAATTAACAGTGATCGTTCTTAGCAACGAGATGACGGTGAATTCCAAAAAAATCAACCGTAATCTTACATCCATCGTTCTTCAGGAGCCGATTTGGATATGGGAGGAGAAACTTTAAACAAGGAGAATGATTAAAATGAACAAAGAGCTTCTTAATAAGATAGAAATTTTTTTGAAAAGAGAAGAAAACAGCAGTCTTATTGGTAAACCTGCGAGTATACAAGAGATAAAAAATGCAGAAAAGATGTTACATGTAAAATTTAATGATCAATATATAGAATTTATTAAATTATTTGGCGGGGCTTATGGAGGATTAGCAATCAGTGCTTTTAACAATGGAGATTTAATTGGAAAGTCAACAGTCATCGATCTTACTCTAAAATTTAGAAAGATATTTGAAGAAGATATATTTGATTTTAATGGCATGGAATTTGAAGGCGAAAGTGTAGAGTTATTACTAAAAAATTCATATGTTATTTCAGATGATGGTTCTGGGAATCCAATCCTAATGAACGAACAAGGAAAACTATTTATTTTTCTGCATGATTCAGGAGATGTGGAGTTATTAAATAATTCGTTGGAAGAATTATTAATCGAAACTTACTCAAAAATATCATAAAAGAATCCAAAGTAGGAGGTAGAACCTACATGAACAACCATTCTAAAGGAAACAATAATAGATTTCTGAATCATGATATTTGTTTTGAGGAATCTTGGAAGACGATATCAGTATCCCAAATAAATGAAGTTGTATCTGATGAGTTTCCAGGTAAAAAAGATTTTATCGCGTTTTACCTTGCTAATAATGGCGGGGTTTTTACTAAAGGAGCTTATATTTATCCTGATCATTTTTATGAAATAACAAACAAGGATTATTTATCGATAGAGATTGGGAGTTTTTTTCATATTCCATTATTCGAAGATGAAGAAGATTCTCATTACACAATGTCTATGGAAAAAGCAAAAGATAGAAGGGCAGATTATTCTGAGGATTTTGAAAATTTCACTCTATTTCATATCCCTTTTGCCGACAATCATGCGGATAATGATTTTTGGATTGATATCCAAACTGGGGAAATTAAATATATGGATTACGAAGAGAGTTACGACCCTGAAGATGTAATAGTTGTAGCACCTTCCTTCTTGGAATTTTGCAAGCACATTCAGGCACAACGTAGGGAATAGATGATGTTATCATTCTATATAGTATGTTTCACAAATTGATTCAGATTAATATGACAGAGAATGATTAGCGGCAATAGCAAAGAGGGGCGGTGAGCCCCTCTTTCATTTATCTACACTTCACTCTCTTCCATCTCTCGAATCGACTCGGCGACCTTGGCCATCATTGAGCATTCGATCCGTTTGCGGAACACGTCACAGCTAAACTCGTAGCTTCCGTTGATGGAGCCTGTCGCATGCAGGGCATTGGCAGGGCAGCCGCCGCTGCAGTAGAGCTTCGCCCAGCAATTATGGCACTCCGGCTTCGTGTAGCAGTTGCTCTCTTTGAATTGGCACTGCAGCTCAGGACGCGTGACGCCATCCCAGATGTTGCCCATGCTGTACGCTTCATCCCCGACGAACTGGTGGCAAGGGAAAAGTTCGCCCCATGGCGTAACGGCAAGATATTCTGTGCCTGAACCACAGCCCGTGATTCTCTTCTGGATACAAGGCCCTTCTGAAAGATCTAGCATGTAATGATAGAAAGTAAACCCTTTGCCTTGTTCACTGCGCTTAATCATTTCCTTGGCGAGAATTTCGTACTGATTATAAATCTCCGGGAGATCCTTCTCGGTAAGCGCATAGGGTTCCCGTGGATCACAGATGACGGGTTCCATCGAGATTTTGTCAAAACCAAGATCTGCGATATGGAAGATGTCATTGGTGAAATCGATGTTATTCTTCGTATACGTTCCACGCACATAGTATTCCTGGTCTCCGCGCTTTTGGACGAATTCCTTGAATTTCGGTACGATAGAATCATAGCTGCCCTTGCCGGTAACGGTTGTGCGCAGCCGATCATGAACCTCTTTTCTTCCATCCAGACTTAAGACGACATTGTAGATTTCCTGATTTAAAAACTCAGTAACTTCATCGTTGAGCAGCATGCCGTTCGTTGTGAAGGTGAAGCGGAATTTTTTCTTCCATTCCTTCTCTTTGCTTCGTGCGTACTTTACAATCTCTTTGACAACTTTCCAAGCCATAAGCGGCTCCCCGCCGAAGAAGTCGATATCGAGGTTTCGGTGATGGCCAGAATTTTCGAGCAGATAATCAATAGCTCTTTGTCCAACCTCTACGCTCATAATTGCTCGATCACCATTGTATTTCCCTTGACTGGCGAAGCAATACTCGCACGACAAATTGCAAGTATGTGCGACATTGAGACAGAGCGCCTTTACATACGTTTTACGTGTTTTTAAATGAATAGACAGCTCCTCATACGCATCCTCGGTAAAAAGCTGCTCATTCTTAATAAGTTCCTCGACCTCTAAGATCGTTTCTCGAATAATTTTTTCTGAATATTGTTTTTCCTTCATTAACGATAGGATTTGTTCGGGTGTTTCCTGTTCATAAAGCGCAATGATCTCATACGCCAGGTCATCAACAACATGCACAGAGCCACTATAGGTGTCGATCACGATGTTGTATCCGTTCAGTTGGTATTGATGAATCATACTGCGAATCAAGCTCCTTTTTGTCTACAAATTGCAGGTGGTATCCATAGAAACAACTTCGCCGTCCTTGGAAGGACGGCGGTGAGTTTCATTGCCTATTTGTTATTTGTTCATGTCATTCTCACAACGTTGATTGGCTACGCCGCAGGAAGTCTTGCAAGCAGACTGGCAAGATGTCTGGCATGCGCCGCATCCGCCGTGTTTTGCAGTGTCCATCAGTTTGCGTGTGCTTAGTGTTACGATTCTTTTCATCATGAATAACTCCTCTACCATTTCGTGAATGCGAATAAACTTGCTACGTTGAACTATGGTAGCAACAACTTTGGAGGTTCAACAATCAAAAAGGTCACACCATTGATTGGTGTGCATATAATTATGCTTCGATTAACTCTATCTATTAGCCAATCAGAAAATAAATGAACACTTTTGCCAACAACATGGAAGGGGATTCACCTATACTTGTAGAATATTGTATGTCAAATAATTGGAAATTTTGATAGAGGACTACGAATACCTATATTCGGTGCCGGGAGGTGGATGGTCGACTTACGAGACTCGAAATTATTTGCTCTATAGTAATTTCATATCAATTAATTACTTATTCATTTTATAGATGCAGTCGAGAGGATCATGGTGTGGTTTTACATGGGTGGTTGGTCGTAGATGTGATCATGAATAACAATTCCGAAGCTGAATGAGACAGAGGTGTACGATGAAGAAATCCATACTTTTTATTTTATTTAGTGTATTTTTTCTGATCGCTTTACCGAATCATAGTGATGCGGCAGCTAAGCAAACGAAAATTATTTTGGATGGTGAAGAGTGCGTTCTTCCTGAGAATGCTGACGTCGTAAATCTTAACAATAACGTGATGATTCCCATTCGTGTAGTTGCGGAAAACCTAAAGTTTAAAGTGGACTGGCATCAAAAAACGCAAAATGTGAAAATACAGCAAAACGCCAAGGTGATCTCATTAGCAGTTGGTAAGAAAGAAGCGTTAGTCGATAATGAGCAAAAAACGCTGAATCTCGCCCCTCAAAATATAAAAAACACAGTGGTTGTCCCGATACGATTCGTTAGTGAAGAGATGGGGTTAAAAGTAGGCTGGAATAACGTAGACAAAATCGTCACGTTGGATCGAATCAACCCGGATCCCTCTCCTCCTGCAACAGGTGAAGAGTCTGAATCGGAGTTACATCATGTGAATGACATTCAATTTGCAAACAATCAACTGGTTCTTTCTTTAGATCAGGAGGTTACTCCAGTAATTACTCAATTGACGAGCCCAGATCGGATCGTTGTTGATCTGCCTCATACTGCATTTGGAGGGTCTTTGGCTGAATCCCTCGGTTCCAGATCGGTAGGTAAATTAGATTTAAGTGGGGTACCCAATGTTACGGAAGTAAGATATTCGTTATTTAATCAAGACCCGGCTCAGATTCGAATTGTCATTGAGTTAAATCAAATCAGCAATGTACAGTATACTTCCGAATGGATGGAAGGCCAATTAATTGTTGATCTGAATATGAATGGTGATCTCATTACTACCAATCCCGATGCTGTGCTTCCTCATTCAGGTGCCAAACTCGTAGTTATCGACCCAGGTCACGGCGGAAGCGATCCGGGAACATCGGGTTATTCGAATCAAGTTGAGAAGGACTTTACGTTAGCGTTGTCCTTGAAAGTACAAGCACTGCTCTTAGAGGAACCTGAAATCAAAGTTGTCATGACTCGTGAAACCGATGTATATCCTACTCGTACAGAACGTGTTCAATTGGCCAATACAGGTAAGGCGGATGTTTTTGTATCGATACACGGCAACAGCGTGAAGGATTCACCCAAAACGACAGGTACAGAGACGTTCTACTATCAACGAAGCAGCAGTAAAAGTCTGGCTGAAGTGATTCATAGGCATTTGATTGAGGCTATCGGGCTAAAGGATCGCGGTGTGAAAAATGGCGACTTGCAAGTCATTCGAGAAACAACAATGCCGGCAGTCCTGTTAGAGATTGGATTCCTAAGTAACCCTGAAGAAGAAGCAGCACTGTTATCAGATTCTTTTCAAGATAAAGCTGCTCAAGCTATTGTTGATGGAATCAAAGAATATTTGGGGAAGTAAATCGGTGAGGATGTGCTGGTATGAAGCAACGTATGTCGATTACGATTTTGATATTGGTTATCGCAATAGTAGCGACAGCCTGTGGAGGCAAGCCTGCTACTAAATCAGGGGCGGCTTCAACGTCGAACGAGGGGATTTATTCGCCCGCAAATGGAACGGATAAGGCAGTAGATAAAGCTGAAAATCAAACGGAGGAGATTGTCGTTTACTTCGTGGATTCTCAAGTAACGGAGTTAAAGCAGAGTAAGCTGGAAATTCATTATTCGGATAGTCTGGACAAATATAAGAAATCATTTAAGGCACTGCAAAGTAACAACCACTCTGAACTTGTATCCTTATGGAATAAAATCGAGCTAAATGCAATGAAATTCCACGAGGGAGTTTTAACAATAGATGTGCATATTCCAGGCGAGGCGAGATTAGGAGCTGGCGGTGAACTATTGGCTTTGGGTGCGCTCAAGGAGACCCTATTTCAATTTAAGGAGATCGAGAACATCGAACTTCTTAGTGATGGAAAAGCTCTAGATAGCTTCATGGGGCATGCTGAACTGGAACATCCCATTTCTCGTAATAAGGCTGAGTAAAGAAGTATGCGCCTCTATATGGGCAGCTGCATAGGATATACGGTGGTGATGAAAAACAGTACGAGGAGAATGAATATGTATCCGTGCAATTACCAACCGTGGCATTATCCTTCTCATTATCCCCAGGGTAGCATGAATCGGTGCTATAGTTGGAATCCGTATGATTATAGCTGGAACAATCATCAGTGGCCTTTTTCAAGAAGCAATATGGTGTTGAAGGATTACGGAGGCCAGCCGTTCGTCGTTGATATTGAGCAGGCAGCCGAGCAAAACAAGACGTATCGTACGGCTCTGTGGACGGGAGAGCACTTGCAAGTGACGCTGATGAGTATTCCAGTCGGAGGTGATATTGGCTTGGAAATGCATCCGACAACCGATCAGTTCATACGGATTGAAGAAGGGCAAGGGCTTGTGAAGATGGGGGACAGTAAGGAGAAATTGGACTTCGAGCAGCACGTCGATGGTAATTATGCCATCATGATCCCGGCAGGCACATGGCACAATGTCATCAACATTGGGTATAGACCGCTTAAACTCTACTCGATCTATGGCCCGCCCAAGCATCCGTTTGGAACCGTTCATCCAACGAAGGCGAGTGCCATGGCCGCAGAAGGCAGTCATGACTGAAATATCTCGTTATGGAGCCCGAAATGATGAGACTAGTTGTTATCACGCTCCACCAAGCGATAAGCGAGGTGGAGCGTTTTTGCATTTATGATCCAGTTCACAAAATAAACGTTACGGGCGTAACTGATACGCCTTCGGTTCTTTTGATATAGTTAGGCTGTAAGCCAACGTGGTCATTACCACTTCCGAAGTGCAGGGACTTCCTCTGTTTCCTCGCACATCTGTTCTAGCTTCTGTAAATTGACGATATATATAAATTTCTGACGAATGTCGATCAATCCTTCGCTCTGAAAGTCACTTAGGGTTTTGGAGATGGATTCACGTGTGATCCCCACCATATTGCCGAGCAGGGCATGATTGATTTTCATATCAATCTTGTAAGCGGTTCCATCTTCTTGACCAAAATTATAGTATAAGTCCATAATTTGATTGGCGACTTTCGTTCGCACATCACAAAATGTCATATAACGGATCATGCGATTCAAGACGCGCACCCGTTGAAACATAATTCCGTATGCTTTGTGGAGAACAGAAGGATATTCCTTAATGATTTGCAAAAAATCTGCTTTACTAATCTGCCAGGCAATAAGCGGCTCCAGCGCTTCGATGGTGCAGATCCGATGGTTATCGCCAGAAATGGCTTCGGCTTCGCCGAATATTTCACCCGCGAGTTGAATGCTGAGCACAACTTCCTTCCCATCTTGAATCCGGTATATTTTGACTTTGCCGGTTCGAAGAATGAAGATCTCATCGCTATGGTCATTTTCAAACATGAAAACATGATTTTTTTTATAATGACGTTCTTTAAGCATTGGTGCGATACGTGCAGCTAAATCACCAGGTGGAATCTCAGAGAAAAGTGGGATTTGAGCAATGTCTATCATACGTCCAGATCCTTTCATAGTGAGATCAGGACTATTGTAACATGGTTTGACCATAAGTAATAATCAGGAATAATTGGATGGAGGAAGAGGAGAATTGAGGGTGCGAGCAAAGGAACTGTTCCAAATTCGGGACATCGAGACCAATATACGTACGGAAATGCTGGCGGGTCTGACTTCATTTATTACAATTGCCTATATTATTGCGGTTAACGGGGCTATCTTAAGCATTGCGGGAATGCCGTATGAAGCCGCAACAATAGCGACCGTACTGTCTTCAATAGTCGGATGCATGCTAATGGCATTCTGGGCGAAATCACCGCTCATTCTGGCGCCAGGCATGGGGGATAACGCATTTTTTGTGTTTACGTTGGTGGCATCCTTCGGCCTGACGTGGCAGCAGGCACTGGCAGCGAGTTGTATCGCAGGTGTTCTGTTCTTTGGCATTTCGATGACGAGAAGCGCCTTCTATTTGTCGCAGACGATACCCGAATCGATGATACGAGCCATGACGGCAGGAATCGGATTGTTCATTGGATTTCTTGGCTTGAAAAATGGCGGCGTGATCGTGCCCAGTGAGAGTACGTTCGTGCAATTGGCGAGCTTCCGCGATCCGTATGCGTTAACGACTCTATTGACGCTTGCTCTCGTAGTACCGCTGTTTTTGCGCGGGGTGAAGGGGAGCTTCCTGATTGGAATCATTGCAGGAACACTGATTGGGGGAGCTCTTGGGATTGTCGATTTCTCGAAAATGGATAGCTTCACGTTCTCCATGGCGGGGTATGAGCAGCTGCTATTTGCTTTTGATTTTAGCCTTCTGAGCAGCTTTCATTTCTGGATTGCCGTATTTTCCTTGTTGATGGTCATTCTCTTTGCGAATATGGGGGCGCAGTTAGGCATGCTGCCGGACCATTCGAAGTTCAAGCGTTCATTTCAAGCCAACGCGTTATCTATCATTACGGCATCCATGCTGGGATGCAGCCCGACGACTACGGTTGCTGAATCCGCAACAGGCATTGCGGCTGGGGGGAGATCTGGATTAACGCCATTTATCGCAGGTTTGCTGTTTATTCCGGCATTGTTTGTTGTTCCGATCTTGAAATTGATCCCGAATGCAGCGATTGCACCTGTGCTTATCATCGTGGGCTGTCTTATGATGCAAGGGGTCAGACATATTCAGTGGGATGACTTGACGGAGGCTTTTCCAGCATTTCTGATGATGCTCGTGATGCCGTTATCATTCAGTATCGTGAATGGGATCGCATGTGGCTTTATAGCCTATCCGATGGTCAAAATCGTCACGGGGCGGCGCTTTGAAGTCACGGCAGCCATGTATGGGATTGCGGTATTGTTCTTGATCTATTTTATCGTGAGACAGTAAAAGATTTTTGTGTAAAATTTTGTCTAAATATGGTAAGCTAGGCGGAGAGGATGGTTGGAGAGGGGGACGTGCCGTGAGACTGATTGCCATCACCCGAATATGACGCATCGCGTAGGCTTATGCCTGATGCGCCCATATTCGGGTTTGTTACGGTTACGGTGAAGCAGCATTACCCTTGGCGGATCGCTGTCTCCAAAGCGACTTCAATCATATCGTTGAACGTCAATTGCCGCTCTTCGGATGTCGTCGCTTCACCTGTTAGGATATGGTCGCTTACTGTGAACATAGCTAGTCCGTTAATTTGATGCTTCGCCGCCAGCGTGTACAATGCTGCAGTCTCCATTTCAACAGCCAGCACGCCGTAAGCGCCAAGCTTCAGCATCGTATCCTTGTCATTGTCCTCTGTATAGAAGATATCAGAGCATAAGATGTTCCCTACACGCAGATTTAGTTTCTTCTCCATGCCGATATCGTACGCAGTCTTGATGAGATCGAAGTTCCCAATCGGCGCGAATGCATAACCTGGGAACCGGTTCGTATTAAGCGAAGAATCCGTACATACCGCTTGGGCAATAAGCACGTCGCGCAGCTTCACATCATGTTGAATCGCGCCGCATGTTCCGATGCGAATGATCGTCTTCACATCATAATCTTGAATCAATTCTGTTGCGTAAATCGCGAATGAAGGAACTCCCATCCCAGAACCTTGTACAGAAACAGGCTTCCCTTTGTATGTCCCTGTGAATCCAAGCATCCCGCGGACTTGGTTGTGGCATTTCGCGTTTTCCAAGAATGTCTCAGCAATATACTTTGCGCGCAGCGGATCTCCAGGCATTAAGGCAACGGGTGCGATTTCACCTTTTTTAGCTTCTATATGTACACTCATTGGAACGTACCTCCTTTTCTTTTTCAAGCGCATAAATCATGAAAACGCTTTACTCCAATACCCTATCATACGTGTACACATCAATTCAGTAATGCAAGCTATCGCTTTTCTGTGAAGTAGATTACAAAAAAACAGTGCAGCGTTTAACTGAACTTCTTCTAAGCTCCATCTATAATCGAGTTGTCTCCAGCTTTTGTGTACCACCTGCGTTGGTCAGGCGGATGAGCGCATACACGATCACATATGCTGCGAAGCGTGGGGAGATCAACAATCTTAATCGTTTTCTGTTCAATCGTGATGATCCCTTCATCTTGGAAGTCCTTTAATACTTTGGATACGGACTCGCGGGTTACGCCGAGCATATTGGCAATGACATGATGCGTTAATTTATAGCCAATTATGTAAGCGGATTCACCTTCAGCTTTCCGTCCTAGGTTGCAATACAAGTCATAGATGAGGTTCGCCGTCTTCAGACGAGTGTCAAGGAAGGAAATGTACTGGGCTTTGCGATTGAGAATCCGGATGCTCTCTACGAGCAGCCAGTAACAGCGTCGCAGCACGCTGGGATACTCGTCCAGAATGGTCTGGAAATCTTGCTTCTTCAAATACCAGGTGTGCACGGTTTCCATAGCAGCGATGGAGGCAATGCGGTAATCATCATAATGGATGGCTTCGATCTCGCCGACGACATGGCCAGGGAAGGCAACGCCATATATGATTTCTTTGTCTTCGAACAAGCTATATATTTTAATGGACCCGGATCGAATAAGGAACACATCGCCGTTATGATCGCTTTCATAGATAATAACTTGATTCTTGCGGAATTGCCGGTTGCTGATCATTGGCATAATACGCTCTACTGCTTCATCTGATAGTTCTTCAAAGATTGAAATGCTTCTTATGTCTGTAATCATCATAGATGCCCTCACTTTCCAATATATGTGGCATGTTAGAAAATCACCGAAGCTAGTCCATGAAAGATAGATTAATAGAGCCGTGTTGAGTGTTGAAACGAAGCTTTTTACTGTTCATTATGACCGTGATGCGGCTGAAATTCAAGGCAAGTGAAGCCCATTACCGGTAATGAAAATAGATTTTCACAAATTCAATTATGTGTCGGAGGGTCTAGAGATGAAGAAAAAGATGAATCTTTTACTTGTATTCGTATTGATGGTTTCCATGGTGTTATCCGCATGTGGCGCGAAGAATGAATCCAAGAGCGGAGCTGGCACAGCTGGAGAAACTGACGGCAAAAAGCTCAAAATCGGTATGGTTACTGACTTGGGCAGCGTCAATGACAAATCCTTCAACCAGAATGCATGGGAAGGATTGCAGAAGTTGAAGGCTGACTTTGGATACGATGTCAAATACGCGGAACCCAAACAAGATTCTGAAGTCATCCCAAACTTGAATCAATTCGTCAAAGGCGGATATGACCTGACATGGGCGACAGCTTATACATTGGATGGCGCCATAACGCAAATTGCCAAAGAAAACCCGGATGCGAAGCTTGGCATCATTGATTCCTCCATTGTTGTGCCAAACGTTGCAGCTGTTTCCTTCAAAGAACAAGAAGGGGCCTACTTAGTAGGGGTAATCGCTGGCTTGATGACCAAATCGAATAAGATTGGCTTCGTCGGCGGCATGGAAATCCCTCCAATCCAACGCTTCGCAGCCGGTTTCCGTGAAGGGATCAAAGCCGTAAATCCGAATGCACAATTATCCGTGAACTATACAGGGCAATTTACACGCGTTGATATGGGGAAATCCGCTGCGGCAACGATGTACAATGACGGCGCAGATATTATTTTCCATGCTTCAGGATTGACAGGCAACGGCGTGTTTAACGAGGCGAAAGAGCGTGTCTCCCAAGGGCAAAAGGTATGGGTTATCGGGGTAGATAAAGACCAATCTCTGACGTTCGGCGATGAAGTAACCTTAACGTCCATGATTAAGAAAGTTGATGTCGCTGTCTATGAAATCTCGAAGCAACTAGCAGAAGGCAACTTCCCGGGCGGTAAAGTGACGAACATGGGTCTCAAAGATAACGGTGTTGACATTGCACCAACATCCACGAAGAACGTTCCGGCAGATGTATTGGCGAAAGTAGAAGAATACCGCAAAAAAATTATTGACGGTGAAATTGTCGTACCAGAAATGTAAAGCAAAGAACCGATTGGAACCGAAAAGCTCCCCTCGCCTAATCAGCGGGGGGTTGTTTCTGGAGGAGGAAGGAGCCAAGTCTAATGGTGCATACAGAGACGGTATTGGAGTTAAAAGGAATCACAAAGCGATTTGGTGACGTCGTCGCGAATGAAGACATCTGCTTTGCCTTGAAGAAGGGCGAAATTCATGCATTGCTTGGTGAGAATGGTGCCGGCAAGTCGACATTGATGAATATCGTATTCGGATTGTATCAGCCAACAGAAGGCTCTATTTGGGTCAACGGACAAGAAGTGATTATGGATACCCCGAACCGGGCGATTGAGCTGGGGATTGGGATGGTGCATCAACATTTCAAGCTTGTACAGCCTTTTACGGTCACTGAAAATATCATTCTCGGCATGGAACCGAAATCCGGTCTGAGAACTGATTTGAAGAGTGCTTCAGCTAAAATTCGGCAATTATCGGAGCAGTATGGCCTAAATGTGGATCCTGCTGCCAAGATTGAGCATATTTCAGTAGGAATGCAGCAGCGGGTAGAAATCTTGAAGACGCTGTACCGCGGCGCAGATATCGTCATCTTGGACGAGCCGACGGCGGTGCTGACACCTCAAGAGATTACGGATCTGCTTGCCATTATGAAGCGGCTTGCGAGTGAAGGCAAGTCCATTATTATCATCACGCACAAGCTGAAGGAAATTATGGAGGTTGCGGATACGTGCACCATTATTCGCCGGGGGCGCGTGATCGACTCGGTTATGGTCAAGGATTCCAGCCCTCAAGAATTGGCTGAGAAGATGGTGGGCCGCGAAGTGCGGTTCAAGACGGAGAAGGCTCCAGCCAATCCGATGCAGCCTATTCTGAACGTAAACAACTTACACGTTCGCAGGGATAATGGACAATTTGCGGTAGACGGCCTCTCCTTCCAGGTTCGTGCGGGTGAAATCGTCGGCATTGCGGGGGTTGATGGGAACGGACAAACCGAGTTAATCGAAGCATTAACAGGCATGCGGCGTGTAGAATCGGGCGAGATTCAGTTGGACGGCGTCAATGTCGTGAACAAGACTCCGCGTGAGGTTGGCCGAGCTGGAATGTCGCATATTCCGCAGGATCGCCATAAGCATGGTCTGGTGTTGGACTTTACCGTGCCGGAGAATGCAATCTTGCAGACCTATGATAAGCCTGAATTGACGAAGGGCGGACTTATGGATCACAAAGCTGCGTTAACGCTTGCCGAGAAATACGTGAGATCATTCGATATCCGTATTCCCGGATATGAGGTGCCGGTACGTGCAATGTCCGGAGGCAACCAGCAGAAATTAATTATCGCCCGGGAAATTGATCGGCATCCCAAGCTGTTGATCGCCGCGCAACCGACACGCGGCCTCGATGTTGGGGCGATTGAGTTTGTCCATAAGGCGCTCATTGCGGAACGCGATAATGGCAAAGGCATACTTCTCGTATCCTTCGAATTGGAAGAAATCATGAACGTGGCTGATCGAATTATCGTGCTCTTCAATGGCCAAATCGTAGGAGAAGCTCGTCCAGAAGAGACCAATGATCAAGAGCTAGGATTGATGATGGCGGGCAGACGACAAGGAGGCGAATCGAATTGAATCGTGTGAACAAGCTTCTGCGTCAAGAATCGATCTGGATACCGGTCATTTCCATTGTGATCGGGATTGTCATCGGCGCGATTGTGATGCTGATTGGCGGATATGATCCATTGCTTGCCTATTCTTCGTTGATAGATAAGATTTTCGGTAGTGTCTATGACATCGGTGAAACGCTGCGTTCTATCGTCCCACTGATTCTATCAGGTCTCGCGGTTGCGATCGCATTCCGCGGCGGGATGTTCAATATCGGGGTGGAAGGGCAGATCGTGATGGGCTCTCTCGGGGCCTTGATGGTCGGAAATATGCTGGAATTGCCGCCATTCATTCATGGGATCGTAGCGATACTCGTCGGAACCTTGTTCGGTGGAATATGGGGGGCACTGGTCGCCATATTCAAAGTCAAACGCGGGTTGAATGAAGTTATCTCGTGCATCATGCTGAACTGGATTGCCCTATATATTAGTCATATTGCAATCAAATCGTACATGGCTGAAGCAGGCACATCCCGTTCACAAATGATCCATGAATCTGCGGACATCCAGATTCCGTGGTTATCGGATCTGCTCAGCGGGGCTCGTATTCACTGGGGATTCTTCATCGTCATCTTCATCCTTATCGGTTATTACTATTATATGAACCGCACCAAGAAGGGCTATGAGATTCGTGCAGTAGGATACAATAGGCATGCTGCGGAATACGCAGGGATGAATGTATCTAAGATTGCGATTCGTACGTTCTTTATCTCTGGCGCGCTTGGCGGCTTGATTGGCACGTTCGAAGTGCTCGGTGTATTTAAGTATATGGCGATTACGCCTAATACTTCTGGCATTGGGTTCGATGGAATCGCGGTAGCCCTGCTCGGCATGAACACGGCAGTTGGGGTAACCTTGTCCGCAGCTCTATTTGGCGGCTTGTATTATGGTGCGCAAGGAATGAGCTTCGGTGCTGATGTGCCTCCTGAAGTGATTAAGATGGTAATCAGTATCATTATCTTCTTCGCGGCAGCTCCAGGAGCCATCCGCATGTTCATCAAGATGTTCAAACGCAAATCGAAGCGGGAGGAGGGGTAAACCATGGATATTCTAGCCAATCTATTGAATGGAACATTCGTGTTTGCCACGGCATTGATCTTTGCCGCACTTGGCGGGGTGATCGTCGAACGTACCGGTGTTATTAACCTGGGACTTGAAGGGTTTATGATATCGGGAGCCTTCGCTGCTGCGGTTACGACGCATTATGCGGAGAGTGCGGGGCTTGGCGGTGCTTCGCCTTGGTTAGGTCTCCTCGGTGCCATGATTTTCACGCTGATCTTCTCCGGCATTCATGCACTTGCTTCGATAAAATTTAAAGCAAATCAGGTAATCAGCGGGATTGTCGTCAACTTGCTGGCGGCGAGCTCGACGTTCTTCATGGTCAAGCTCTTGTTCGATGGAGCAGCGGAGACGCCGATCATTGAGGTGTTTTTTAAATGGTCCATCCCATTGTTGAGTGACATTCCGTTCTTCGGAAAAGCATTCTTTACGGCATATCCAACGACCTATATCGCTTATATTTGTGTATTCGTGGTATGGTTCGTCATGTATAAGACACCGCTTGGCTTGCGGATGCGCGCGGTTGGGGAACACCCTGGGGCTGCTGATACGGCAGGCGTGAAGGTCAATCGCCTTCGTACGTTATCCATTCTGGTTGGAGGATCCATCGCTGCCCTAGGAGGCGCAACGGTCGCCTTAACGGCGAACAGCAGCTTCGCGCAGAGCACGATTTCCGGTCAAGGCTTTATTGCCCTTGCCGCGGTCATCTTCGGGAAGTGGAACCCAATAGGGGCGTTTGGCGCAGCGATTTTCTTCGGATTTGCCCAAGCACTCAAGGATCAAGTCGTTATTTATGATTGGGCGAAGACGATACCGACTGAAGTGTTCTACATGCTTCCTTATCTGTTGACCTTGCTGGTGCTGCTCTTTGCAGTTGGGCGTACGAGCGGACCAACCGCACTCGGAGAGCCGTATGATCCGGGGAAAAGATAGAATTTAATTTCGATTTCGTCCATGTGAAGAAAGTATAATGAAGCATCCCCTCAGAGGTAATTGGAGCAACCAATACCTTCTGGAGGGGATTTTTTTATTTGAAAGTCTATATTCGAATCATCTGTTAAACTACACACAGTTCCCTAAGCTCCTCTAAGTGAACAGGTCAAAATTCCGCGTTTCTTTTCAGACTGAAAACTATCTCATGATTGAGCCGACGATTACAGAGCGTTATGAAGAATGGAAAGCTAGTAAACAATCAGCATCTGCTAGCAAATGAAGACTTCCATCATCGCTGCCCTAACAAACGGAACATGAAGACTGTGATCAGGATAAAGGCAATATTGAAGGTGCTAGCTGGTTAGTTACATTTTGGTTGAAAATTCCTGTAGGCTTTGTTACAGTATTGGTATCTAACAGGAACGGAGGGTTATGTGTGATAGATTGTTCCCGATAAGCCAACCATGCAAATTGCATTCATTGGTTCTTTGTTTCTCTGCCTGTCAGCAGAGCAATCGGGATAAGTCTGTCCATATGCCGTCTTGTTCATGTCTTGGCGAGTGTCGCGAGGATTTGCCTGCGTTTTTTATCGAGGGCTTCTTTGGCGCTGTCCGAACATGGACTTATACAGGGATATTCCTACCCGATTATAGTTGGCACAGGCAGAGCATTTGTCTGTGTTTTTTTATTTTGGTTAGGGGGGATTTCCTATGATAACACAGGAACTGTTCAATCCTAAAGATCGGAAGAATAAGAAGAGACGCGTGTGGCTGATTACGGGCGCCAGCAAGGGGCTGGGCTATGCATTTGCCAATGCTGCGCTAGAAGCAGGGGATCAGGTTGTAGCCGTCGCCAGAACCGTCGGGAAGTTAGAATCACTGAAAGAGCAATACCAAGATGCACTGCTATTTTTACGGCTTGATATCCGGGAGCGGGAATCTGTATTTGCAACCGTAAAGGCGGCGGTAGAGCATTTCGGGCGTCTTGATATTGTCGTGAACAACGCGGGCATGATGACGTTAGGCATGGTCGAGGAACTGAGCGAAGCCGATGCAAGAGATCTTATTGAAACGAATTTTTTCGGTGCGGTATGGGTTTCTCAGGCGGTATTCCCTTACTTGCGTGAGCAGCGGTCAGGGCATTTGATTCAAATTTCCAGCATAGGGGGAGTAATCTCAGGTCCAATGACAGGCATGTATAGTGCTAGCAAATTTGCACTAGAGGGCCTAAGCGAAGCGTTGGCGCAGGAAGCAGCCCACTTTGGGGTGAAGTTGACGCTCGTGGAGCCGGGCGGGTATTGGACGGATTTATACAGCACGATGCGCTATAGCCAGCCATTAGAGGCTTACCATTCTCTTCGAGAAGAGCTAGCCCAACAGTATGCGGAAAGTTCGATAGATAGTGACCCTGCATTGGCTGCCGAAGCGCTTATGAAGCTGGTGGATAGCGAGAACCCGCCTTTGCGGCTTATTTTGGGAAGCGCGATTTTTGATATCGCCAGAAACACTTATAAGGAACGCATTACGACTTGGGAAGCGTGGGAATCAGTGAGCAGAGCGGCAGAACAGGGGATATCCGTCCCGCCGAAGGATGGAGCCACCGAGGTGTAAGAAGTAGCGTACGATGCTTATCGTCAACAAAAAGTAGGAAGCCGTTTCTCGGTATGTACTGGGAAACGGCTGTCATTTATCCGAACTATGTCGCTTATTTAATGGAGGATTTACTTGATAGAGGTAACAAACAGCACTCTGCTTCCGCCTCTTCCGTCATAGTTCGTATGTACGGGAATCCCATCTATCTCGCCGTCTCCTTCTTCGATTCGGAAGCCCATCCGCGTATGAAATGCGATCGAAGTCGTATTAACGGGTGAAGTCAAACAGCGGACGATATCGCAATCGTATTGCCGTACGGCATCGAAGAACGTTTCGTACAGCCTTTTCGCGATCCCGGACTTTCGATGATTCGGGTGAACACCGATAAAATGGATATAGGCCTCGTTCGGATAGGTTTGCGACACGAACCCAATTAAGAAGGCGACCATTTCCCCGTCTTGTTCTGCAATAAAGCTCGTTTGTTGAAAATGGACAAAAAACAATTTTGGCAGCATGTCAGACATATTTCTGCCGCCCCACCAATCGTTAAGAACAGAAATTACACTGGTATAATCGGATGTTCTCACTGCACGAATGTTCATGTCCAGCACCTCACTTATGCGAATAATATATAAATTTTACCAAAAATCAAGAAAAGTTTTGTATATAATATATTGCGTCAGTCGCGTGTTTGCAGCCCATTACATAAACAGCTTCATGGATGGTCGTAATACTTTTACCATGTTCATTGGATTGGACTTAAGCGAAGATAGAGGCAGAAGAACGTATCGGGAAAGGGGAACAGTACGATGATTATTTCTTTTGACCAAGCGGCACCATGGAAGGGGAGACCTTCCATTTATTCATACATACGAGATCAAGGGGAGTCAGTAAATGGCTCTTTGCCGGATGACGACGAATTCTGGGCTGACAGCAAGTTACGGTGGGCATCAGGTGCCTTGGACGGAGTGCTCAGTCACCATGCAGCAGGCAGTGAGCGGGAGGAAGAGGTAGACGAAATCGTCGGATTATTGGCGAAGCACTCTAGGGAGACAAAGCATGCCACGCGAAAGGCACTGTATATGAAGCTCGTTACGGCTGAAATAAGCAGCATGATTGACGATATATTGGAGCAGGTACGTACTCATCCAGATATACGACCAGAGCCCGTATTCCATGAAGCGGTATGGCTCGCTGAGCATGGGGCACATCGCAATATCGTAAAGTTCGGTATTGCGCTGCTCGGCCTATTCCAAAATGAACACGTGAAGGAGCTGCTTCTAACGCTCGGTAGGCATGATGAGTTCACGCTGTATACGGCAGTCGCGATTCGGAATGGAATGGACGACAGCAACGAGGTGCTATGGGAATTAGCCAAGCATGTTCATGGTTGGGGGAAAATTCATCTCGTTGAGAGGCTGGAGCCGGCGACGCAGGAAATTCGAGATTGGCTGCTGCGCTATGGATGCCAGAACAATATTATGGATGAATATTTGGCATGCATATGTGCGAGAAATGGAGGCTTGCAGGGGGCGCTATCCGTCGAGCAGGTTGACCACGAATTGTATGAAGGTGCGACGGATATTATTGAAGCTTTGTTAAATGGAGGCCCCGCAGAGGATATCGATGATTATGAGTATGCTCCACAAGTGCTATCGGATTATGTAAGGTTGGCGCGAGAAATGTGTTCCACGGTCAAGCACCTATCGGTTATGTTCCATCTGCACGACTTCTTAGCCCAAGATGAGGAGAGATGGAACGAGCGAATGTCTGCAGGATGGACGGAGCAGCTTAGAACCGATACGATAGAAGCAGTTCAAGTGATCATTGCCCAGCCGAAATGGAAGGGGAACGTGCTGGATGCAATTGAATCGAGCGAATCGGTGAATCGCTATTACGGTATAGCATGCGCAGGGAAGCTCGGGATAGATATTTGGGAGACCCTTTATCATCAGCTTGCTGAGGATCCACTGCAGGATTCCCTTTACTTGCAGCTCATGAAATCAGAAGACACGAGCAAAATTCGGAAGGTGGTTCAGTTCGCTGAGGAACACCTGCCGCTGCAGGATATCGCTACAGGTCCGGGGGCTGAGATGGGGCTTGGGAAAGAGTACATTGCGCATCAATGCTTAAATAGCATCTTGCAGAGCTTGGAGCGATTCGCTGGTATTGGAGAGGCTCGTTAAGGCAGGTCTAAACAGTCCTGTCGTTCGCAATCGGAATATGGCGCTGCGGGCATTGGAGGGCTGGGACGCTGCTTCATGGGGTGAGCAGCTCATCGGGGCGGTCATTCATTCGTTAGAAGTAGAGACGGAAGAATCGGTAAGAGAACGAATTTGTGCGCTGCGAGAAGCAAAAGGCGTTTGAATGTAAGAATAGAAATCATATTTTACCTGGAGTTGAAGGAATATATGGCATATCAACATATAGATGGCGTACGTGTGTGGGGCAACCCGGAGGAGAGCGCCGTTGCGCAAGCGAAAATGTGCGCTAGGACGGGCAATGTGGTTCAAGCCCTGCTGATGGCGGATCATCATAAAGGATACAGTCAGCCGATTGGCGGGGTCGTAGTCTATGACGGGCAAATCTCGCCTTCAGGTGTCGGGTATGACATTGCCTGCGGGAACAAAGCAGTCCGTACTCATTTGACAGCAGAAGAAATCAAGCCTAGATTGCCGAAAATCATGGACAAAATCGCCCGCAAAATCTCCTTCGGGATGGGGAGAGTCAATAATGAGAAAGTGGATCACGATCTCTTCGATGATCCGGACTGGAACGTCTATCAAGCGATTGGCAAGCAGGAGCATGACAAGCTGAAAGCATTGGCTCGCAATCAGCTTGGTACCGTCGGAAGCGGCAATCATTTTGTAGACTTGTTCGAGGAAGTAGGGACGGGACGCCTTTGGGTTGCGAATCATTTCGGGAGCAGAGGATTCGGGCATAAGACGGCGAGCGGATTTCTGAATTTGGCTGTTGGACGGGAGTTCCTTGCCAGTGCTCCAGGAGAGAAGATGGATCAGCCGCCTATCCTGCTTGATTTGAGCAGCGAGGTTGGAGATATGTATTACCGTGCCATGAAGCTGGCTGGGCGATATGCCTATGCAGGACGGGATTACGTAATCGAGCAAGTGCTGGCTATTCTGGGTACGGATGCTGATCTTGAGGTGCACAATCACCATAACTATGCTTGGAAAGAAACACATAACGGCAAAGAAGTCATGGTTGTCCGTAAAGGGGCGACTCCTTCCGCACCGGGGCAGGTCGGCTTTATCGGCGGCAGTATGGGCGACATATCGGTAATTGTAAAAGGCAAGGATAGCATAGAGAATAGCGAAGCTTATTACAGCACCGTTCATGGCGCGGGACGGATCATGAGCCGGACGCAGGCGGCAGGCAAAATGAACTGGAAGACCCGAACTCGAAGCGGCGGTAAAATTACGACAGCGCAAATGATGGAGGCCGTGCGCACATTCGGCGTCGAGCTGCGCGGAGCGGGCACGGACGAGAGTCCGTTTGTGTATCGGAAGCTGCAGGAGGTATTGGATGCACATGCAGAAACGATCGAAGTGATGCACACATTAAAGCCGATCGGCGTGTGTATGGCCGGAGCAGATGAGTTCGATCCGTATAAGGATTAGTTAGCGTGTAGTAGCACACAATTGAAGCAAAATGGAAGAAGAACGCTCTGATACGGGAATAGAGCGTTCTTTTTTTGCGCTCGAAAAATCCAATACTTTACAATTTAATTAAATTCTATGATAATCAAGAAATATATCATATTTTATGGAGGTGCTTCATGAATCAAGTCTATATAACAAGTATAGGTAAATTCCTTCCTGGCTCTCCGGTTAGTAATGATGAAATTGAAGATTATCTAGGCAAAATTGGTGGTAAGACCTCAAAGACCAAGCGGATCATCCTTGAAAAGAATCAGATAAAATATCGCTACTACGCAATGAACAAAGAACAACAGAGCTTATATACGAACGCAGAAATGGCTGCTCTAGCAATACGAGATGCACTAGAACGAAATGAAAACATAGCAGAACAGGATATTGGCTTCCTAGCAACGGGATCGACGAGAGCCGATTTGCTTCTTCCTGGTTTTGCGAGTATGGTACATGCCGAAGCGGGCTTGCCGGTAATGGAGATATCCTCGCATTCGGGTTTATGTGCTAGCGGTATGCAGGCACTTAAATATGCGTACTTACAAATTAAATCTGGCGAACAAGAAGCAGCAGTCGCCTGTGCCAGTGAGTTTCTGAGCCGTGAATTTAAGCATACGAAGTTTGAGGCGCAGTCTGTACATAGCAATGGGCGAGTGCCGTTTGACACGGACTTTTTGCGATTTATGCTGTCGGATGGTGCAGGCGCGGCTATATTGCAGGACAAGCACTCCACGAAGGGGTTATCGCTGCGCATCGAATGGATTGATAACAAGTCCTATGCAAATGAGTATGACGTGTGCATGTATTCCGGTATGGACAAGGACAGTGGAGTTCCTTCGTGGCTTGATTATGCATCCATTCATGAAGCGGCGGATCAAGGGGCTCTAAATCTGAAGCAAGACGTCAGACTAGTTAATGAAATCACGACGGTAGGTGTTCGTCGATTTTTGGAGCTGGTGCAGGAAGGCCGGATTGAACCCGAGACCATCGATTGGATGGTTTGCCACTACTCGTCGCATTTTTTTAGAGATGAGATATTCCGGTTGTTGAAGCAGGGCGGGGTATCAATACCAGCAGAGAAATGGTTTACGAATTTATATACAAAGGGAAACACGGCTTCCGCTTCGATATACATTATGCTGGAGGAGCTCATGAATGAGGGACATCTAATGGAAGGGCAGCAAGTGCTGTGCATCGTTCCCGAAAGCGGTAGATTCCAAACCTCGATTATGATGCTGACAGTAGTTGGGCCTTCGGTCGAAGAATAGAATTGGATAGATGGCATTTCTAGATAAATGGATCATAAGTGGGCAGGCAGAGAGTGGGGAGCCACTCTCTCTTTTTGTAATTTCAGAAGTACGACAAGGGGGAGCGCTCCCCTCATAGAGGTTGGACACCCGTCAACTTCAAGATAAATACAAGGAGAATAACCACGCAAATGCCTAGAGGAATCGAAGCAAATGTCGCCCCAACGATTGCTATCCCTCCGCCTCGCGCAGAATGTCTCGCACTGATCCCTAATGCAAATCCAATTATGTTCAAGATAAAGGACGTAATCATGACGGGCTTTAGTTTGGACGTGAATATGGAGTTATACTTGATCACCTCGTTCAGATGATTCAATATGTATAGAAATGACAGGATACCAAGTAGGCTGAACATAAGGGAAGCAACTGCTTGCCCCTGTCTATTTACGGGAGCCTTGGAAGGTGAGACAGGTTTAGCAGCAGGTTTGCTGGTCGATGTCTTAGGAAGTTCTGTCACTTTTTCCGGCTTCCCTGACTGTGAGTTGATCGAAGCAGGGCGAATCGTTCTGGGCTGCTCACGGGTTCTACGATTTCTGTCAGGCTCTGCTGTTCTGCTGGGTGATCTCATTGTGGTTCTGTTGATAGGTTTTACTGGCGTTCTAGATGGACGCTGCTGCACAATTTGTTCTCCTTTCGTAGGAGGATTAGGTTTTAGGAATCAGACAATACTATATATGTAATCGGCAGAATGGAGTCAGAAACTTTGTTGATTTTATTTCTCTATACTTTCTATTATGATAGATCATGTACGAATGTCCTCTCTTCGCGGTGAGGACATTTCTTTGCAATAAAGCGAGGGATGTACGGGACTGGGGAGAGGAAGTATCATTTGTCAGATAGGAATAAGTGACAATTCTCCCTATTAATACTTTAGAATCGAATATTTTTTTCTTTTAACTATATATTTTTAAAAGAAAATTTAGTATTATTTATAACGGAATCCGAATAATGCGATAAAAATCATTTTTGTTTGTTCGGTTTTGCGACACTTTGTACGGATATAACATAGAATACATTTACTTCACATGAAGTGTTGATGTATGGAATGGAGACAAGATGAAGAAAAAGATTTATTTTAACCACGATGGCGGCGTTGATGATTTGATTTCTTTGTTTTTGTTATTGCAAATGGATAACGTTGAGTTGACAGGTGTATCCGTTATTCCAGCGGATTGCTACTTAGAACCAGCGATGTTTGCAAGCCGTAAAATCATTGATCGCTTCGGAACAGGCGGGCTGGATGTAGCCGCGTCTAATTCGCGTGGGAAAAATCCTTTCCCGAAAGACTGGCGCATGCATGCATTCTATGTGGATGCTCTGCCGCTCTTGAATGAATCTGGCAAGGTCGTAACTCCGGTTGCGGACAAGCCGGCACATGAACACATTATTGATACGCTGCGTGTAACGGAAGGCAAGACGACCTTGTTATTCACAGGTCCGCTGACTGATCTTGCTCGCGCATTAGATATGGATCCAACAATTGAAGAGAAGGTAGAACGCCTTGTATGGATGGGCGGTACATTCCGCGAAGCGGGCAATGTGCATGAGCCTGAGCATGACGGAACAGCAGAATGGAACGTATTCTGGGATCCGGATGCTGCTGCTCGCGTGTGGGAGAGCGGAATCGAGATTGATCTCGTAGCGCTGGAAAGCACGAACCAAGTACCGCTTACACTGGATGTTCGTGAACGCTGGGCTGCAGAGCGCAAGCATATCGGGGTGGATTTCCTCGGTCAATGCTACGCAATGGTGCCGCCGCTCGTTCATTTCTCTACGAACTCGACTTACTATCTGTGGGATGTATTAACGACTGCCTTCGTTGGCAAGAGCGATCTTGTGAAGGTACAGACGGTGAACAGCAAGGTAATTACCGAAGGTGCTAGCCAAGGCCGTACGGTAGAAACGGCAGACGGTCGTCCGGTACAGGTCGTATACGATGTAGACCGCGATGCATTCTTCGATTACATGACAGACCTAGCGAAAAAAGCAACAGAGAAGAGGGAGTCATAATGTCAGAGAAGAAACGCGTCATTATTGATACCGACACAGCAGGTGACGATACAATCGCGATCTTAACGGCCCTTCACTATTTCCAAGTCGAAGGCATTATGATTACAGGCGGTAATGTGCAGTTCGATCAACAGGTGGAAAATGCATTGTATACGGTTCAGGTTGCAGGACATAGCGGCAAGGTTCCGGTGTACAAAGGATATGAAGGTCCAATTATGGGACTGGGACACAAAGAGCATCGCACTGTAGAGGATGTACACGGCAAGGACGGGATGGGCGATTCCTTTTTCGAAAAGGCGATTCAATCCCCTGCAACTGGACATGCGGTTGATTTCTTAATTGACACGGTGCATAACAATCCTGGGGAAATCCATCTGCTGGCGATTGCGCCGCTGACGAATATTGCGATGGCCATCAAGAAGGATCCGACGATTATACCGTTAATCCCGCATTTGTATATTATGGGCGGCACGAACAATGCGCTCGGCAACATTACACCGACGGCAGAGTACAACTTCTACGTTGACCCGGAAGCGGCTAAGATCGTGCTTCACTCAGGCATTCCAATCACGATGGTTGGCTGGGAAATGTGTACGCAATATTCCATCATGGATGACAACGACCATGCGGAAATCGAGCAGCTCGGCACAAAGGGTGCGAAATTCTTCAAGGACGTGAACAAGGTCGTCATGCGCTTCAACAAGACCGTTCACCGTCTGAATGGTACAACGCATCCAGATACATTGCTGGCAGCAGTTGCGGCAAATGAGTCGATTATGACGAACTCTCATCTCTATCATGTTGATGTAGAAACGGTGGGCGAGTTGACAAGAGGCTACAGCCTCGTCGACATCAACAATCGATTGGAGCGCACGCGCAATGTTCGCGTATGTGAAGCAGTCGATCGCGATGCGTTTAAGGGAATGCTATTTGATGTATTAAAATCCATAAACTAGCACAAAATATTCGAATTCATACGAATGAAATTGAAGAGGTCTATCCGACCCTTTCGTATTACAATCTTGGCCATAGACTCGATGAAGAAAGGATCTGTATATGCAATACATTTGGGGGCTTCTAGGCATTTTAGGCATTCTCGTTATAGCGCTGGCATTATCTAAAAATCGCAAAGCGATTAATCCGAGAACGGTCATTGGCGCGTTCGCGATTCAATTCATCTTTGCGTTAATCGTACTGAAGTGGGAATTCGGCAAGACGATGCTGAACTACTTATCCAAAGTTGTACAGAGCATCATTGATTCCACGAATGCGGGGATTCAGTTCTTGTTCGGCGGGATACTCGGGGCAGAGAAGGCGGGCTTTACGTTCGCACTGCAGGTGCTGCCGATCATTATTTTCTTCTGTTCCTTAATCGCAGTTCTGTATTACCTCGGCATTATGCAGTGGGCAACAAGAATCATTGGCGGATTTCTATCTAAAGTGCTCAAGACGAGCGAAACGGAATCCATGTCAGCGGCAGCGAATATTTTCCTCGGTCCAACCGAAGCGCCGCTTGTTGTTAAGCCTTATATCGAGAAAATGACCAAGTCGGAGCTGTTCGCGATTATGGTCGGCGGGCTGGCGTGCGTGTCTGGTTCCGTACTGGGCGGATATGCGATGCTTGGCGTACCGATTGAATACTTGCTTGCAGCAGCATTCATGGGGGCACCAGGCGGCTTGTTGATGGCCAAGATCATGATGCCGGAAACTGATCACCATCTTCGAGTGGAAAAGGTTCAGATGGTCAAGGATACGGAGTCCCGTAATGTGATCGACGCTGCTGCTCGCGGTGCCTCGGACGGTCTGAAAATTGCTGCCGGGGTAGGAGCGATGCTTCTGGCGTTCATCTCGCTCATTTTCCTAGTGAACATGATCATCGGCTGGGTTGGCGGCGTGTTCGGCATTGAAGCATTGACGCTCGAGCAAATTCTCGGCTACCTGTTCGCACCGATTGCCTTCTTGATTGGTGTTCCATGGAGCGAAGCGCTGCAAGCAGGTTCCTTCATCGGGCAGAAGTTCGTCTTGAACGAATTCGTCGCGTACACTTCGTTCGCGCCTGAGATTGCAAGCTTGTCTCCGAAGAGCGTAGTCATCATCAGCTTTGCGCTGTGCGGCTTTGCCAATCTGGCAGCCATCGCGCTGCTTATTGGAGGTCTGGGCGGTATAGCTCCTTCCCGCAGACAGGATCTCGCTGAGCTGGGCTTCCGCGCGATCATTGCTGCAACACTTGCAAACTTGCTGAGTGCAGCCATTGCGGGTATGCTCGTGTAGTGTGAGTGTGAGTGTTGTGTGCGAGGCTAATAGTCAATAACAATAACACAATAACATATCGTTAGGAATCAAGAGGCGGTCGCTTCCCTGGATTGAAACAGGGAACGGCCGCCCTTTTCATATAAAAAGAGTGGCAGGAAGCATGTCTAACACTTGAAATTTTCAGAAAAAGGTATAAAATGATTAAAAGTTGATATAGAGAAACATTTTTGGGAGTGGAAAAAAGGTGGGCTGATTATGGAGTCAGGAAAAGGCAGATTCTTTCACAAAACACAAAATGGCTCAAGCTTAGAGGAAATAAATAATACGGTTCCGATACCTCAAGATGCAGGTTTCTGGAGGAAGCTGCTAGCTTATTCAGGACCGGGTGCATTAGTCGCAGTAGGATACATGGATCCTGGCAACTGGGTTACCTCCATTGCGGGTGGGGCGCAGTTTGGTTATTTGCTGTTGTCGGTCATTCTCATCTCCAGTCTGATTGCCATGCTATTGCAGAGCATGTCTGCGAAGTTAGGAATTGTAACCGGAATGGACTTGGCGCAAGTAACTCGGTTGAAAACGGGCAAAAAATGGGGCTTTGCCCTATGGATTATTACAGAGCTGGCCATTATGGCTACAGATATAGCTGAAGTTATTGGGAGTGCGGTGGCATTGAATTTATTGTTCAATATCCCTTTGCTCGTTGGTGTATTTATTACCGTACTTGATGTATTTTTACTATTGATATTAGCGCGGTTTGGTTTTCGGAAAATTGAAGCCATCGTCGTTACGTTGATTGCAACGATACTTGTTGTTTTCCTGTATGAAGTCATTATTGCTCAGCCGAATGTGGCTCAAATGCTTGGAGGATTCATCCCAAGAACGGAGATCGTATTTAATGACGGGGCATTGTTTATCGCGCTAGGCATCGTTGGCGCCACGGTAATGCCGCACAATTTATATTTGCATTCGTCGATTGTGCAGGCACGCCAGTATGATCGTGGAGATCGGAAATCGCTCAAAGAAGCAGTCAAATTTGCGACGATTGACTCCAATATACAGCTAACTGTCGCGTTTGTGGTGAACTGCTTACTGCTTATTCTAGGTGCATCCTTGTTCTTCGGTTACAGTGGCTCCTTGGATACACTGGGGCAGTTATACCGTGCATTGAATGACAGCTCGATTGTCGGTGCGATTGCCAGCCCTGTACTGAGCGTATTGTTCGCCGTTGCCCTGCTTGCGTCAGGCCAAAATTCAACGATTACAGGAACATTGTCCGGGCAGATCATTATGGAAGGCTTCATTCATATGAAAATGCCGATGTGGGCTAGACGGATGATTACCCGGCTTGTGGCCATTATTCCCGTCGTAGTATGTATCCTGGTGTTCGGGAGTACGGAATCTGTAGTCGAGAAATTATTGATCTATTCACAAGTATTTCTAAGCGTCGCATTGCCGTTTTCCATCATTCCTTTGACTCTCTTTACGAGCGATGAGAAACTGATGGGCGAATTTAAAAATAAATTATGGGTCGTTATTCTCGCCTGGGTCATTTCCGTAGTATTAACGATTCTCAATATCTGGCTTATTATTACGACATTCCAATAATATTGCATTACATGAAGGCTGCAAGCCTAAGAACCCGAGTGGTGACACGATAAAAGGTGCCCCTCTCGGGTTCTTTGTGTTTTCTCCTTGGATATAATCTTTAAATGCCTTACATGGAAAATATTTGGTGGAAAAAATGTGGTCTTTTGTATAAAGTATGAAATATCTAAATATACGACTTTATTCCTACATAGTTATAGATTCGAAAGGAGTTAATAGAGTGCAGCCTACTAGAACGATAACAAGCAATAGAGCGAGCAAGCCAGTCGCGACGACACAAACACGGACTACCAGCAGCCAGATGAGTACTGGCAAGCAGACAGGCAGGATAACAGGTTCTAGCAGTAACACGAATAATATGATAAATGAGCATAATGATGCAGTCAGGTGTGAGAAATGTGGTTCAGTACAAATTGTAGGAGGGCAAAGAGGTTTTAGTGCAGGACTTGCCTTTTTAGGCGGATGTTTTTTTACGTTACTAGGTACATTGATTGGTCATGCGATTGGCGGCCCTACAACTATCATGTTTTTTATGCTATTTGGTTTGATATTAGGGTTTTCAGGAAATAGTGAGCTGATTAATTCATGTATGAAATGCGGTCATAAGTGGAGACCAAGATTACGGAAAAAGAAGAAATAAGTATGGAAAGAACTATGAAAGGAGTGTTTGCTATATTCATTTCATTAGGTCAATTTGAAATCACCTCCGGGAAACTGGTTGTATCCGATCCATGCTATGACTTGAATGAGAATACGATCATTATGGGTGTGCTGGACGATGTGCTGAATGGAGCATGGAGCGCATACGTAAGCAAGACGGAGGTCCAAGATTGGGGAGAAGCTTGTGCCAAGCTTCTTGCTTGTCACGGCTCGGTTGCCGATAAGCTGGAGACCCTTGAATGGGTGAAAGGGAACTTCATTGTAGGCGTAGATAGCGGACAGGCTGGAATCTTTGACGTGAGCAAGTATCGAATTCCAGATGCCGATGCAGATAGTACGGAACCCAATGATACGGACAGCGAATGGTATTACGCTTGCTGCGATATTACAGAGAGCGGTGAAGAGGCCGGTGTGCTGGATGGTGGTGTTGTTTCTCGTACCGGATTTGGCGATGGAGCGTATGCGGCGTATTATGCTGTCAATAGGCAAAGTCAGATCATAGGAATTAAGATTATTTTCATTAAGGACGCGGATGTGTAGCAACTAAGAGTAAAGATCAACGAACAAGCACAATGATGTCTGGATTGATAGAGGACATTGTTGTGCTTTTTATTTACTGAGCATTAGTCCAGATAATCCCTCCTTATGCAATTTTAGTTGGTAATTCTTCGATTTTGATCATAGAATCATAGTGTGTATCCTATGCCGTACTTAATCAATGGGAGGAAATGAAGATGACAAATGTGATCAAGGCTCGTCCTAAGCTGTATGTGATGGATAATGGCCGTATGAGCATGGATAAGAACTGGTTGCTTGCCATGCATAATCCGGCTACGGTTCTGAATCCGAATGCGGCGACCGAATTTGTGGAATTTCCTGTCTATACGGTGTTAATTGATCATCCAGAAGGCAAGATTCTGTTCGATACGGCTTGCAATCCGAATGGAATGGGCAAGGAGGGCCGGTGGGCGGAATCGATACAAATGCTCTTTCCGTGGAAAGCGAGTGAGGAATGTTATCTGCATAATCGACTGGCACAGTTGAACGTATCTCCTCAGGATATCAAGTATGTTGTGGCTTCTCATTTGCATTTGGATCATGCAGGATGTCTGGAATTGTTTACGAATGCGACCATTATCGTTCACGAGGACGAGCTGAACGGAGCTCTGCAAACGTATGCCCGCAACGAAAAAGAAGGGGGCTACATATGGGCCGACATCGATGCCTGGATCAAAAATAATCTACAGTGGAAAACGATCAAGCGGACAGAGGATCAACTGGAATTGGCCGAGGGCATTACGCTGCTGAACTTCGGAAGCGGACATGCTTGGGGCATGCTGGGCTTGCATGTCAATATGCCGGAAACGGGTGGGATCATCCTTGCTTCCGATACCATCTATACAGCGGAGAGCTACGGTCCACCGGTGAGACCGCCAGGCAATCTGTATGACTCGCTTGGATACCGGAATACGGTAGAGCGTATCCGCACGCTTGCCACACGAACAAACTCCCAAGTATGGTACGGGCATGATGCCAATCAGTTTAAGGGATTTCGCAAGTCAACAGAAGGATACTATGAGTAAGTAGTTGCCAATATAGGATTCATTCTTTAATGAAATGATGAAGGTATCAGTCCCCATAAAAGCTAGTAAAAAAGGAGTTCATCCGATGATGAACTCCCTGCTTCTTTTAAAAGGTCAACATTGCCCCTCGCTCGTCAAACACGGAATCTGGATTCCAAGCGACTTCCCAATAGTTGTTCTCCGGGTCTGCGAAGTAAGCAATTCTTCCTCCCCAGAAGGCATCGCTCGGTTCGCGGAGAATGTGTGCACCTGCAAGTTTAATTTGCTCAATGGTGGAATCGACTTGTTCAGGGGCATCGACATTGATAGCGAACGTGACTCCACGGAATACATTTGTCTGCTTCGGCACTTCAACTCCTGCATCTTCCGCCAGCTTCTCAATTGGGAACAGTGAGAGAATAACCCCTGCCGTCTTGAATACGGCATATTCATCCGAACTTATTTCCGTTTCTGCCCATCCTAGCCGCTGATAAAAGGCTCTCAGGGAAGGCAAATGATATGCGCCAATCGTGAGAAGACTCACTCGCTGCGGTACCATATGTACGCCTCCTAGCAAGGTAATAGATATATAGGACCTTAGGTGATATGCACCATACAGAAATGGGTCTTGTTGCCAATTGCTCTGCACTTTATAATCTCCTTGTATGTCAGAACTACAAAGAGAAAAGTCGAGGTCATATATCATATGAAGAGATTGCTTTTGTACATGACAGTTATATGTATAGGTATGAGTGTTGGATTCAATATCCCTAGCGTCTATGCTTCTTCACTTCGAGTCGAGGTGGATGGAAGGGAAGTAGCCTTCCCGGACGAACTGCCTTATGTGGACGCTGCTACCAACCTGACCATGGTTCCTGCCAAGTTCATGTCCGAGAAGCTTGGCGCAACCGTGAAGTGGAACAGGCCGCAGAACCAGATCCTAATTACCTATAAAAATGATACGATTGCGCTGGGATTTGGAGAAAGTCATGCCATTGTAAACGGGGAAACCGTAACTTTTGGTGGGGGAGCTCTGCTCAAAAACGGCCGTACAATGGTTCCCCTGCGCTTCATCAGCGAGGCCTTTCATGCTCAAGTGGAATGGCAGCGGAAGCAGAATCAGGTTAGCATCATGACGGCCGTCGGCAATGTGCCGAAGGGGACATGGATATGGGACAGCCAAGTGATCGTAAGAGATTCAGACAAGGCGATAAGCTTTGCTAAAGAGCGCAATGTGACTACCATCTACCTTCAAATTAATACCGATATGGCCCCGGCGATCTATGAAAGCTTTGTTCGCAGCGCCAAGGAACAGGGGATTCAAGTAGAGGCACTAGAGGGACGACCCGAATGGGCTTATAAGAAAAACCAGGATAAGATAAAAAAATTCATTGCTTGGGTCAACGCCTACAATGCGTCCGTCGAAGCGGAGGCGAGGTTTGCGGGACTACATTTCGATATCGAGCCTTACCGCTTAAGCGAGTGGAAGAAAGACAATCAGGTGCTTTTGGAAGGCTGGATGGACAACTTGCGACTGATCGAGAAGGAAACCAAGGAGAACAATCTCAAAATTACGATGGACGTTCCGTATTGGCTGAATGCGATCAAAGTGCCGGGGACGGATTACAGCATGAGCGCATGGCTTTTGGAGAAATTCGATTGCCTGGTAATCATGAATTATCGCAATCATGCGTTAGGCAAAAATGGAATTGTGGAAAATGCGCAGGCGATGCTGAGAGAAGCTTCCACGCTGAAAAAGAAAATTGTCATTGCCGTGGAGACAGTAAAAAGTTCGGAGGGTCCACGGACATCATTCTACTCCATGAGCAGCGAAACGATGGAAAAGGAGCTGCAAGCCGCCCATAACCAATTAACACGCTATATGAGCTATGCTGGATTTGCTGTTCATGATTTTAAAAGTTGGCAGGCTATGAAATAAGAAGCTGCTGATGTCATATCACAGTAGGCGAAGGATGCTAGGGAGAAATGCGAAGATGAGCATTAACATGATGAGCAAAGGGATTCCCCAGTCCCAGGGAATGGTCTTGTGAAGTGCTTTTATTCGGAAGGCGAGAAAGATGAGTACAAATACAGCAGGGAATTTTATCATGAATGCATTTATTCCAGTGAAGCCTAGTAATTGATTAGTTTGATATACAATCCAGATAATCGCATAAATAACGGGAAGAACTAATTTCAAAAGATCACCTCCATGAGGTATGATAACAATTTCCATAATCTGTGTATAGTTGTATAATGATATGAAATGAAGAAACACCTCTTCAATAGCTGAGTAGGGGATTCAAGTAACCTCGGTCAGGTTGGAAGAGGTGTTTAGGCCGTGTTGATGATTGTTAATTTTAGTGTTCCATGAAAATTGTGGAGGGGATAGGTCTTTGATTCTAGTGCTTAGCTTTGATATAGTAAGCTCTTAGGTCGCAGATTAAGGTTGTTGTAGGTTAAAACCTACAAAGGACAGGGAACCCTATATACAAACAATCATGGAGTGATTATATGAGTAAAGCTAAGGGTAAAGGCGGAACAGGTAGAGGAACGGACAAAAAGGGCTGGAATAGATGGCAAGCTAGTGAAAGAAGAGCAAAAAACAAACCAAAACCTTATAAAAGCAAAGGGACTAAAAAGGCAAATGGTGCAAAGTCCGATGGCGCAAAGAGCACTAGTAATAATAAAGGATAAAGGCGAGAACCCCAAAAATATAGCGCTTGCCAGAAGGTCATACGTAACAATTTTCAAATTATGATCATAGCAGTTGAATAAGAAACGAAAAAACACCTCTTTTGCCTAAATCGGTTAGTGGAATCCGAGTTGGCTGGAAGAGGTGTCTTTGCATGTTGGATCAAAAAGCGAGATAAGATCATTTTTCGATTGTAGTATTAAGCATGCTTATCCGCGAAATATTCTTGATACTGGCTCGGCGTGACATGTGCGTACTTTTTGAAAATGCTGATGAAGTACTTGTAGTCGCTGAAGCCAATATCGTGAGCAATGTTGTAAACTTTGTTGTCGCCTGATTTCAGCAGGTCGATTGACTTTTGGATACGATAGCGGTTCAGGAACTCATTGAACGTATAGCTCGTCTCAGCTTTGAATTTCTGATTCAAGTAGTAGGCACTCAAGTCAAGCTGCTCCACGAGATCATGGATGCTGATTTTCTTCGCATAATTCTCCTGCACGTACGTGATCATTTGCGATACATACTTCGAAGTCTTCGTTTCTTTCTCCATAAATTTGCTGTTCAGTATCTCTTCGGTTTCTTGCGAATGATTCGAAATGACCTCGTATTTGCGCTGCAAATCGACCTTCGTCTTGGCCGATTCAAGGGCGGCGATCAATTGATCATCCTCCAGCGGCTTCACGAGGAACTCGGTTACTCCCAATTGCAGCGCCTGCTTGGCAAGATGGAACTCATTATAGCCGGAAATAATAATGCTGCTGAACGTATGCTGCTGCAAGCCCTCGCGAATCATGGAGATGCCGTCCATAATGGGCATGTTAATATCCGTGATGACGATATCTGGTTTAAGCTCGCAAATTTTCTCATAACCGTCCTGTCCGTTCAGCGCTTCTTCTATCACGATGCAATCATATTGCAGCCAATCGATGCTGAAACGTATGCCTCTGCGTATCATATCTTCGTCTTCAACTAGCAGAACCTTGAACATCGCCTTCACTCCATTCGTAAGGAATTGTTAGTGTTATACAAGTACCAGTCCCTTGCTTGCTGTTGATGTGGATGCCGGATTCCTCGCCGTAGAGCAGCACTAAGCGGCGGTGAACATTGTAGAGCCCGATATGCTGTGTCGTATTGTTTTGGCTGTGTAGGATTCGGTTCACCTTCAGCAGTGTCTCCGCGTCCATGCCTTGTCCGTTGTCGCATACCTCCAGCATCAGCTTCCCGTCAGAAGGGTAGATGCGGATTTCGATAAGCACATTGCTTTGATTTTGATAACCATATTTGATAGCGTTTTCAATGATTGGCTGCAGCAGCAGCTTAGGTACGTATACATGATTGGTTTCCTCTTCGACGGTAATGCGGTATTCCAACCGCTCATTGAACCGGATTTGCTGCAGCTTCAAATAATCCCGTACATAATTCATGTCGTCTTTCAGTTGGACGCTCCGATCATTGCCGATGCTGTATCGCAGCAGTCTCGACAGCAGCATAACGATTTGCTGCGCTTGATTGGCGTCCATCTTAATGGCGTATCGCAGCGTCTCTAATACGTTGAAAATGAAATGCGGATGGAACTGCGATTGCAGCTGCTTGACCTCGATAATCGTGCGTAGCTCGGACAGCTCTTTATTTTTCAGCATCAATTCCTTCAACCGGTCCAGCATCACATTGTACTCATCGCCGAGTATCTCGAATTCATCATTCGTGTGAATATCGACATAGCCGTTGAAATTCCCTTCGCGCAGTTGGGCCAAGGCCAGAATTAATTTATCGACCGATTCGGAATTGCGAGCAGACATTTTGTTCGATAGGAAATGAATGATGACCCACAGCAGCAGGCTGGCAGCGAGAATAAAGATAGACACCGTGTAGTAGGTGTATTGCTCTGACTTGTAGGAATTGAGCGTGACCACTTGAATCGGTGTGCCTGGTATGCGCTTGGTATACATGTAGTACGTACCGTCGTTCAACAGAACATGCCCTTGCTTGTCCAGCTTAGGACTGAATTTGTTCAATACGCCCTTGGTGACATTGCTGGTAGTGGCAATGATCGTGTTATGCTCGTCCGTGATCATCGCAATCTCATTGTTCTGTTCGAAAATGAGCTTCTGCATGTCAGATTCGTAGAGCTGGTAGATGATATAGCCAATCGTCTGCTTGTCCTTGACGATCGCTTTGCCGAATGTGTAGCTTGTGTCGCGATCATGGGAATAGCGGAAGCTGTTCATTTCAGTCAGCGTGTTGCCGGATTTCTGTTCAATCCGGTTGATGAGATTGCCGAAGGCGAAGCTGTTGTAGAGTGCATCCGGCGAATCGGAGCTGGCTCGGAAGATGCTGTCTGTGTCGACGATATGGAAGATGCTCTTCACCTTTTGCCGATTATTGAAGTCATAGAATTCGGAATACACCTTGTCGCTGCCTAAGCGTGTAGTCACATATTTCGTCACGGCAGGTGAGATAGCCATCCGATTGATTTCCTCGTGATACTGTTGAAACACCTCCGCCATAGATTTACTGATCGACTCGGCGGCCTCCGTCGTTTTTTGCGTCAAATTCATCCTTCCATTAATGATCGTAAAGATGAAAAACAGCACGATCAAAATCAAAAACGGAATCACCGCATACAGCTGAAATAAGTGACGGGTTGACTCCTTGAAGGTGCGTATCTTCTTCTGTTCCATGTCTCCCTCCAGTGTCGGTAAGCCCTTTCATTCCATATTATACTGGTTCGTTGTTGAAAGAAGATCATCCAAATACAACCAAGCCGGCCCTCCAGATGAGGTACCGACTTGGTGTGGATGAAGCATTCAAATATGTTGTTCAAGAAGTTTGGTTTTCAGCACCGAGTTACTTCCTGTGTAACTTCGTGATCAAAGTCGGACTTTTTGAACGTCCTCTCTTATAGGGAGACTTCTTTTTGTCCGGACAACTTCAGGAAGACGAGCAGCGATATGACTGTGATGACGGTTAGGATTGTAGATAGTGCTGCTGCCACGCCATAGTTGCCGCGAATAACCTCGGTATAAATAGCAACCGTAACGGTCTTCGTCTTACCTGTATACAAGATGATCGAGGTACTTAATTCAGTAATGATTGTGATCCAGCTTAGAATTGCACCAGAGACAACGCCCGCGAGCATCATCGGCAGTGTAATCTTGAAGAATGTCTTCATCTGAGAAGCGCCCAAGCTGATTGCGGCTTCCTCAATACCGCCGTTAATTTGATGCAAAATGGCTGCACTGGAACGAATCGTATAAGGCAACCGCCGGATGACGAACGAGATAATCATAATGAATGCTGTTCCGCTCAGTGCCAGCGGCTTATCGTTGAACGTAATCAACAAGGCGATACCTAAGATAGAACCAGGAACGATGTAAGGGAACATCGTGAAAATATCGATTGTATTCGTTAATGCATTCTTTCTACGAACGGTTACGTAAGCAATCAAAATCGCAAGCAGGATAATGATGACGAGCGACACGATAGCCAGGATGAACGTGTTCGTAATGACACCGCCGATGCTATTGAAAGCATTCTGATAGCTTTGCAGTGAGAAGCCATCAACGAAGACGCGGCCGTTCGATTTCAAGAATGAAGTATAGATGACGTACAATTGCGGCAGCAGCGCGATTAACGTATACAGATAGATGACAGCATGCGCCGCGATGTTGCCGATGCCTTTTTTCTTCTTCGCTTCAAGCGGGTGCAAAGCACTCATTGTGATGGACTTGCGGTTGGCGATGAACTTCTGCATCAGGAAGACCGCTGTTGCGAACAATACAACGATGACACTGATTGCGGCAGCAAAGCCGTCGTCGCCGCCGACTTCACTGATGAACTCAGTAAAGATCAGGACAGGAACGGTCTTGTAGCCTTCACCGATCAGCATCGGCGTACCGAAGTCGGCCAGTGCGCGCATGAATACGAGCAGCCCGCCTGCGAGCAGGGTTGGTGTGATGAGCGGGAGCAGTACCTTGCGCATCTTGTTGATGCCCTTGTAGCCCATGCTCTCTGCCGCTTCCATAAGCGATTGGTCAACATTTTTGAGTGCCCCGGATACGTACATGAAGATAAGAGGCACCATTTGCAGGGTCAAGACAACTAATATACCGGTAAAGCCATATATGTCAGGCATTTGGAAGCCAAATGTATTGCTGACGAATTTGGTAATGACGCCGTTTCTTCCGAGTAGGAGAATCCAAGAGTAAGCTCCGATGAACGGGGCCGACATGGACGAGAGCAGAATCAAAATCCGAATCGTTGAGTCCCCTTTAATCTTAACGGTAGCCATTATATAGGCTAGCGGTGTTGCGATGAGCGCCGCAAGGGCGGTTACGCTGACGGTAACTTTAATACTGTTGAATAGTGCATTGGTGTAATACGGCTTGCTGAAAAACTTCACGAAGTAGGCGAGTGAGAAATCGCCTGTGGTACCGTTGAAAAAGCTTTTGAACAGCATCGTAAACAAAGGCAAGGCTAGGAACAAAAGATAGAAACCAAATATCAGGAACGAAATGTTAGTCCAGACGTCAAATCGTTTGCGCGTCCCCCTCATAGTTGACCGCCCCTTGTATAGTTCAATTCACCTGCAGCATCGTATACATTGATTTTTTCCTTTTTCACCTTCAAATGAACGACTTGGCCAGGATCAAGAATCTGTGTTGTCTTCGATTCCTGTGTAATTTCCACGCGCTGACCGGATTCCAGATCGACGAAGTAATGCGTGTTCTGACCCAAAAAGACGCTGTGTACGATGGTTGCCTTCATACCAGTCTGATCCTCAGTAATGACGAATTCCTCTGGGCGAACCGAGATTTTGACATTCAATTCATTTTGCTTCGCTGAAGCCGGAAGCTGAATGTTAGGAAGCTCCTCAGCATAGCCGGAACCGAAGTTCACCTTATAGTTGTCGCCCTGACGCGTTAAGCTGCCTTCGATAATGTTCGTGCGGCCGATGAATGTAGCTACGAATACGTTGGCTGGACGTTGGTAGATTTCTTGCGGTGTGCCCAAGTGCTGAATGACGCCTGACTTCATAACGGCGATGCGATCGGATACAGCCATAGCCTCTTCCTGATCGTGTGTTACATACACCGTTGTAATGCCGACTTCGCGTTGAATTTCCTTAATCGCGTTCCGCATATCGACGCGGAGCTTCGCATCAAGGTTGGACAACGGTTCGTCCATGAGCAGTACATCCGGGTGGATGACGATTGCACGGGCAAGCGCGACGCGCTGCTGTTGGCCACCGGACAGGTTCTTCGGCATGCGATCTTTATATTGCTCGATTTGTACGACCTTGAGGATATCTTCTACTTTGTCGTTGATTTCGGCCTTGGACAGCTTACGGTTCTCTAGACCGAACGCAATATTTCCCTTAACGGTAAGGTGAGGGAAGATCGCATAGCTCTGGAACACCATCCCGATATTCCGCTTGCCTGGCTCAACCTGATTAATGACGCGTTCGTTGAAGTTGATTGTTCCGCCTTCAATGCTGTTGAAGCCAGCAATCATGCGCAGAAGTGTCGTTTTGCCGCACCCGGAAGGACCGAGAAGTGTGAAGAATTCGCCTTTCTTGATCTCCAAGGACAACTCTGGAATGACGGTTGTGTCGCCATACTTTTTGACTAGGTCTTTTATTTTTATTGTCACGCTCATTGTTGTTGTCACCTAACCTTTTTATAGGTAGTCAAAAAGTCCGATAATCAAAAGTGGTGCTGAGAACCGGACTTTTTGACACGCATATTTTGATTCTGAAAACCGATTATTTGCTTGTGAATACAGAGATGTAACGTTCTACGATTTCGGATTTATGTGCACTAACGTAGTCTGTATCTTCGTCAATCATGTTGATCTTGTCGAGTGGCGTCATGTAGTCGCCGAGCTGTGTATCTTTGCGAAGTGGACGGTTCGTCAATTGTGTGCCGAATGCATCTTGCGCTTCCTTGGACAGGATGAAGTCGATGAACTTCTTCGCATTTTCCATATGAGGTGCGTCTTTAATAATGGCGGATGCTGCATCCAAGAATACGGCTCCTTCCTTCGGATACACAACTTCTACCGGTGCACCGTTTCTGACATAAGTGCTGGAAGGATCTTCGTATGTTAAGCCAACAATATACTCGCCGTCTGCGACACTCTTATGAACTGCACCGGAACCGCTTGCAATCTTGCCGTCGAGGTTCTCGATCAGCTTGCTGACATAATCCCAGCCCTTTTGATTTTCATAGTCGCCGCCCATAGCTTTCAGCATGTTCGTAAGCTGAGCGAAGGCGGAGCTGGAGCTTGCCGGGTCAGCGGATGCAATTTTGCCTTTCAGCTTCGGATTGAGCAAATCTTCATAACCCTCAATTTTGATATCGCCGATCAGGTTCTTGTTCACAAGCAGCACGCTGCCGTCTGAAACAAACGGAGTTGCGAAGCCTGTCTTATTGCGATGGCCTTCAATCAAGTTCGCATCTTCTGGAGATACGTAAGGCTCATACAGGTCGGCATGCTCGCGGTAGCCCGCCATGGAGCCGCCGAACATAACGTCTGCGTAAGGATTTTTCTTTTCAGACTGTAGACGCTTAACAATTTCCCCTGTACCAGCTGTTACGAGCTCAACCGTAATGCCTGTTTTCTTTTCAAACATTGGGATGATCGTCTTGATGATTTCTTCGCTGTTCGGACTGTAAATGACCAATTTATTGGATGAACCCGAATCCGATTCACTGCCGCCACAACCGCTTAACACTCCGACAAACATCATGCAAGCCGCTAGCATCAAAGAAAGCCTTTTCATTTGTATATTCCCCCTTGAGCAATGTTCATTGCGTTGTGTGTCTATTGTAGCAAGTATGGTACCGCTTACAAATCCCACAATCCGCAAACATCGTCTAAAATACGCAAGTGAATTTTGGGAGAATTCGTCCCCTAGAGTTTGAAAGACAAGGTAAGTAAATATTAATACAATCTTGTAGCCTAATATAATAGGGGACAGAGTATTGAAAGGACATCTTACTTAGTAACAATGGAGTCTGAAGCATTTGGAATAATATGCACCAAATCTCTTGAAATTGCAGGTAAGGATGCTCTGAGTATTAACTGTGTTAAGCCTAATGATAGAGGTGAGGAATTCTTAATTTTGTGGTGTATACGTTTCAAGAGTGTTACATGAAGAATTAATTTCAAGTTTTGTTTATCTTGGTCTATATTGAGTTGAATCAGGTGAATATTACATTTTCAGGGGACTAACGACATGTTCATTGTTACTAGATATTTCGATTACATAACAAAAAAGCCAATCAGATGTTACAAGCAAGAATAATTTCCATAGGGAAAACCCATTGATATAGTTATTTTCTCCCTATCAATGGGTTTATTCTACTTCTTGATCAAGCTTTTTTAGTTTATATTGAAAAAGTAATTGCTTTAAATAATTAAAATATTCTTTAGCCTCTTCATCGTTGGGATTGACATTTAATATAAAATTTGCAGTGCCCAAAAGATGATATAAGTATCTTATTTTATTGTCAAATTCAATTTTCGAAATATGATCTTCTAATCCATAGCGTTTAATATAGTATATTTTTTGTCTTAATGACTTTCTATATTTTTTAGAAGCCTGTAACTTTTCATTCACTACAATGCCTGTTACTTCTTGTTGTTGATTTTGCTTGCGAACTCTTGTCTTTTGTTCATTAATTAAAAAACCATCCGACAATAGAACTTTCCTTACAAAATTTATAACGATACCTTCCTCGAAATCACCTGAAAATGTTAAGTCGTCGGCATAACGTGTATATCTGATTTTATTCTTAGAAGCAAACTTTGCTATTCTAAGATCAAGTCTTTGTGTTATTAAATTTGATAACATTGGACTTGTAGGCGCACCTTGAGGTAACTCATCATCTAAAGTACAAACATTCGCAAGAACCACTGAAACATGTTTTGAATATCCAAGTGATCTAAAAAAATTATATACTTTTTTATACCCAATTGATTTGAAGTAATCTTTAATATCCAAATTAAGAAGTTTTTTTTGGTTCCTGTGATACTTTGCATTGTCCTTTATGGAATAGCCAACTCTAAATGCTTTGCTATAAGGACTTGGTTTTAGTTTGTTTAATATTTCATCAAGGATCCACCGTTGGATATTTTTCAAATTTGGGAGCGGCTCATAAATGTCCCTATATTCACCTTTTTTCTTTTTAGGGATTTTAAACTCTCTATAAAATGATCCTTGAGAATTGCTTACTTTCATTATATAGGCTTCTTTATATCCCACTAATTTGGAAAAATGGGTGACGTCATAAATGACGGGGATATCTTTTAAAAATAATTTTTCCGCGTAGTTAAGACAACTATCAATATAGTTATCATCTTTATTATCATATTTAGCAAAATGATAGAACCTATTTTTGTAATCATCCCAATTCATTGTACTCACCCTAATAAGCATAGGTAGCCCATATTACCAAATCAGATTTTCTATCTTCTCACTTGATTGAAATTAAAGTTGCCTTTTGAAATACATTCAGTCTAGCTTCTTACTTTAATTTCAATCAAGTGTCACGTAGGCATCAGCCGGAGTGGTGGTCATAACTTTTTCTGTAGACTCCGTCGGAGGGAAAAGTTATGATCACCAAGGCTTGTAAATAATGTTCTTCTTAGCTTGACGACTCGCCAAACCTGTGGCATAAAACCACATAAAGTTCTAATAGGGCTACCTTAGTTGTTTAATGTTAGAAGGTAAATAAATTTCATATTTACCGATCTTACTAATTTTATATTCTGCTTGTGGACTTATCATTGCTTCAGAATTTTTCCGACGAAGGTTTCTGTTAAACAATAACAGCGCTTCTTCACCTTCATTGGATAGGGTTAGCCCTGTATCTGTATAGTAGGCTAAATTTTTTTCTATTACAAAATTTATAAGATTGGCAATTTGAGAATACTGGTATCCTTGTTTATGAAGAGACTGGATATTACCATTTCTTTTTAAGAGCTGTAGTAAAAGGACAAGATCCTCATCTGTTATCATGAATTTTACCTCGGAAAGGGTGCTGTTCTACCTTTTTTCTCCTTCCAAAATACTGGGAAGGTATTGTTCGGCGTACGAATCATCTTAACTAGAGCTTCAGACTGACCATAACCTAATTTTTCGTTTCTATGCACTTTGATCTTGTTTTCTATTGATTCCATTAGAGTAAGCTTAGCTGATAGTTGTGTACCAGAATAATACTCACTTATTCCTTTGGAACAAATAAGTGAAGTGAATACTCGAACTCCTAGATCCAATATTTTAGTTATCCCTTGGTTAAGGGCAACAATTGATATGACAATAACCCTAGTATTAGTAATGTTTTTATTCTGAAATAAATAGTTTAGAGCTGAGCAAGCGGTATCACCTGTACCGATAAAGTCATCCACGACAAAAAGAAGACTTTTATCGTTATTAATATGTGAACTTTCAACATCTAATCCATTTACAAACCGAATATTTTTATGTGCAAAATAAGGATTATAATGAAATTGCTCTTGAAATGAGTATTGAACAAACACTGAACTTTTAGTTTTTCCAATATCCTCAGGGGCAATTAATGGTGCGATATAGATATCATCTATACATGATAAATCTATGTTGGGATCAGTTGCTAATTGATCCAGAATCTTCCTAATGTGAATTTTGTACTGATCAGAGGGAATTCTTGTGAATCTTTCAGTAAGCTCTATAATAAGTGCTTGTTGTGGTTCTGTCAGTTCAGATAAGAGAGTACAAAAGCGATTAAAAAGACTTAGTTGATTTAAAGCATCATCTTCTATTTCCCAAGATTTCTCGTTAAAAATTTGGGAAAGCTTCGCAATTGTATTTGCATTTAAATTTTTTTCACCAACTCTAAATTTTTCATTTCTCTTCTTCACAATAATTTTCCTCTTCTTATTCAAGAACATAAGGGGCTATTATAGACATATTTTAATAACAAATTATTAACAAATTCGAGTGCTTTTGTTTTGATTCGACAAATTAGTACTATATTCCTGCTTTATATAATATACCACACTTTCTAGTCATACAATCCCTTACGAAATGTCGTATAATAGATTATTTAAAATTTCATTTTAAATAATCAAAATAGAATGCTATAAAATTACTTTGAAAGTAGAAGAGAATTACTGTTGAAATTACATTATTCAATCATAGATAGTCTCTTTCGTTATGTATTCAGAGTAAATTTGCAAAATGATTATGGTTCATGTATCAGGAGATGTAGACACGATGAAGATACTGAGAAGAGTATTAAAGGTAGAAGATGTAATTGGTAGTTGCGTTTGGGTGACTGGAAGATGCATTCGGCGATTTTGAAGGCGACGTCGATCAGTTTGGAACGATTGACTTCTTCATAAAGAAAGAAGTTGTACTTGTTGAATGGGTTATCAATGAAAAAATGTTTATCAATAATAATTTAATGATAAACATTAAATTATTATTGAATTACATATATATTCCTGTTATGCTCTAGTCATCATAATAAAGGAGCAGTAATCATATGAGCACCCTTAAAATTCAGAAAACGAGCAAAATATTGACTATTTGTTTGCAAATGCTGTGTATCATGCTGTTGCTAGTAACGATTGTGGAAATTGTCGCAATCCTGTGGCTTTCTCAGATGTCAGGGGATGAAATTCCAGCAGCAATAAACACTATGAGCTCTATATTGTTACATTCTGACCATAGTGATTACACCAAATCCGATCTGATTATTACATTCAGTGGGGAGATAGTGAGGCTGTGTCTAATCATGGTGATACTATTTATTTCCGGGCGGATATTTAAGGATATTAGTAAGGACTATACACCGTTTGTTGCCAAGCATATGAAGCGTTTGAAACGGATATCCTTGCTCATAGCTGGCATGGCCATTATTCCTGGGTTTGTTGAAATAGCGATGATTCAAATGGTCACCCCAGCGGCCATGGTAAATGTGTCGTTCGAGCTGTTTTATATTTTGGTTGCGGTCGTATTCTTTTGCCTAGCTCAAATATTCGATTATGGCAGAATGCTGCAACAGCAATCCGATGAAACTCTGTAAGGATGTGTGTATTATGGCTATTGTTTTGAGGCTGGATCGTGTGATGGCAGACCGTAAGATATCTCTGAACGAGCTTGCGGAGAAGGTAGGAATATCAAATGTTAATCTCTCGAATATAAAAACGGGGAAAATAAGTGCGATTCGTTTCTCTACGCTCGATGCGATTTGTAAAGTACTTGATTGCCAGCCTGGCGACATTTTAGAGTACAAGAGAGAGGAGTAACAGAAGATGACTGTTCCCATGTTGGTTTCATCACTTATTCAAGTAATCTTATTTAGTGTAATTCCACTGGTATGTTGGTTCCTATTCGCCAGAAAGAAGCAGTCTTTTTTTGAATGGATTGGATGTAAACTTCCTGTTATCGAGAAAAGAAACAGCTTTTTCATCCTGTTCTTCTTAGCGCTTCTCTTGTTCGTATCACTTGGGTGGATAATTATTTTGTTTTTCACTAATGACACCGATGTTGCTGCTTCACAATTTTATGGAGTAGGCGTTTCAGGTATAGCTGCGGCTTTGTTGTATGCTTTCGTACAGACCGGTTTATCTGAGGAAATTATATTCAGAGGTTTTATCGGGAAGAGATTGATTTCTGCGTTTGGATTTGCAACAGGGAACACGGTTCAGGCGTTATTGTTTGGTTGTTTGCACGGAGTTATGTTTTTTTCAAGAACCGGAATTATCAATGTTGTTATCATAACGTTATTTACTGCTTTAATTGGCTGGTTTATGGGGTACATAAACGAGAGATTAGCAGGAGGATCGATTATTCCAAGCTGGGTTATGCACGGATTGGCCAATTCGTTCTCAGCGATGACGATGATGTTCCAATTGTTGTAGTGAGATGATATGCCATGTGGCTCTTCCGCTCGATGGATTCTAATCCCTAGATTCTTTTGATATTTTGGATATTATCCTAATTAAGAAAGCGACCCTTGAACTCAAGAGTCGCTATCTGTATGTTTTGAACCTATACCTTTTCTCTAATCCTCGCGTCACAACCCTTGCGCTCCGTCCCTAGCCGATGTTGCTTACCACCCTGACCCAATGTCCAAAGTTGACCATCCTGACCCGTTGTCACTTTTCGCTGGAGACCATCCCGAGCCGATGTCACTGACTGACCAGCCAGAACCAATATCACTTAACGGAGACCATCCTGATCCGATGTCAGCTAGATTCACTCCCGAAGATGCTCCGGTAGAACCGAACAAGAAAAGAGCCATGGACATCGTGATTAATACTTTTTTCATTTGAATCCACCTCATTTAATAGAATGTGTGTGAAACGACTTTTGTTTTCTTCAGAAGCATGGGCCTCATACTCTTGAAAAGTGAGAACAGCCATTCCGACATACTGCATATTTTTAAGTGAAAGTGCCAGTTCCAACGATAAAGCATTGTAGTCGAACCCTAATTCATGTTGGGTTGTTTTCAAGTAGTACTGCGCCATTGCATGTGCAAGTCGTAATTTATGCTTTTCGTGGAAAGGATCTTTTCTAGACAATAAATCGTCGATCTGAGCTTTGTATTTCTCGATATATATTGTGGCGGCTTGGACATTTCCATTGCTGACATAACATTCTAACGCAATAGGAACTACAAGAAGGAGCTGGTCACCTTCGAGCATAGCCATGAGCATCTCAATAGACTCTTCTTGCTTCATTTCAATAGATATATATAGACGATTACATTGAGATAGCCATGCATAATGATCTCCATATGAGGCATATTGCTGTGTTGCTTTTAAAGCGACTTCAAAGTTTTTCATTCCCTTAAGTGCAAACGATTCATACAACCAGCCTTCTGCCACGAAGTCGTTTTGCCCTTCCTCAAATGCAACAGCACGCAATTCCTTGGCATACTGGAGCAGCTTTGCCCAGTTCTCTACAACATTGTAGTATGTAAGAATACGATAATAGGCGTCGAGCCTTAGTGAATCAGGCAGTATAGGCAAATATTCAATCAGCTGGCACAAGGCTTCGTTGCCGGCTCCACTCGTATCCAAGTCTCTCAAGATGAGGAATCTTCTGAAGTAGGAGATGGCTATTTTCTCGCTGCGGCTGTATCCATTGCGAATGATGATGTCGTAGAACGGGAGTGAGTAGTTGCGTTTCGGTGACTGGAAGATGCGTTCGGCGATTTTGAAGGCGGTGTCGATTAGTTTGGAACGATTGGTTTCTTCATAGAGGAGTTGTACTAGCTGCTTGACCAGGTCATACTTTTCTACTTCAATACAGTGGAGAATAAAATCGCTTGTCTTATCAGGCCGCAATCGGCCCAGTTCGTTGCAGCATTCTCCTATGAATTCTTCATAGAAGGTGTCTATTGGTAATCCGAATGCATGATTGATCGCGTGGAGCTGAGGCAGCATAAGTGATTGCTTGTTGTTGAAAATGTAACTAATGGTTGAACTGTCGATGCCGGATGCCTCTGCTAACTCTTTCTGCTTCCACCCCCTTATGCTCAATTCATCTTGTAACCTGTGGCGGAGTTCCATCGGAGCTACATGAAGATTGCTTGTCATGTCGAATCCTCCTTATTTAGTAATTCAGCATAACAATTCGAAATCCTTCCTGAATTGACAATTTATTTAAGTTTCTGTTGGTTTTTAGTATAAATGAAGATGAAGTAAATGGCAAATTGACATCTGGTTGAATTTCTATACTATTTTTGTCGAAAAATGGAGAGTCCTACTTCGAACAGGTTGGCATGCAATAATCATCACAATGGCATTCGCGGCATACGCACAAGCAGCTTCACCCATAGGTTCATAGGATAGGAGGACAAATTACAGATGAAGCATTTAACGGGGAATCCATGCTGTAAGCGGTACTAAGTCTAAGGGGAGTAGCGCTTGCAACCGGGCGTCCCTTACACTCTCTTGTACCTCCTATCTTCTCACAAAAAGGTGATGACATGTCCATAGAAGCGTTTCAAAGGCTGGTCAGCAATGCGACTTCTGTCTTTGTGGGTACGAACATGGATCAAGCTGCGCTGAATGCGGCCAACGGCACAGGCACGAATGCTGACCAAGTGGCCCGCACCCTTGCTCCTGTAGCATGGCCACTATTGGAGAAGTACGATAATGATAACAGCCTGCAAGCGTATTCTCCATTCGGAGGCGTTCCCAATCCGGAATACGTATGGAAGCTGCCGGTATCTGATGGTCAGACATCTGCTTTTGCAGCAGCTTCCGCACCATTTCTGATTCCTGCGGGTGCAAGTGTCTCGTTCAGCTTGTTTCTCAATGCCTTTGCCGACAATGCGATGGAGGCGAGAATTGAGCTTTTTGAGGATACGGGCGGTGCTGGGACGGGGCCCTTTGCGAAGTCTGCTGTGCAGCCTGCGGGGTTAGATGACTTCTTCTTGATCGCGGGAGATCCCAATATGCCAGCACTCGGACTCCTAGAGACGCAGCCGTATAACTGGCAGGATATCCGCGTATATTCTACTCGCTGCCTCGTTTCTGGTTCGCCAACTGCCGCTCGAACATTCAAAATCGTAGTTTCCTTTCATGTGACGAATTATCTTGTCATGAATCCACCGAATCCAGCCGGCTTGCAATTTGCTGTCGATATGTACGCTGACGGACCTGATTATCTGTATGTATCGAATGTAGGCGATAAGACGGTAGAAATCTATAATATTTCAAACCCTACAGCTCCTGCGCGTATCGGGCAGTTTAATGGAGGCAACTTGAACAATCCAAGAGGCATGGCGATAACCGGAACCACGCTCTATGTTGCGAATGCAGGCAGCTTCACGGTGTCTATGTATAATGCAGCTAATCCAACAGCTCCTCTGTATATAGGGGAATTTAATGGAGCCAACTTAAGCTCTCCTCATGGCTTGGCGATAACGGGCACTACACTGTATATAGCCAATCGGGGGGACGACACCATCGAAATCTATAATATTGTAAATCCAACCTCCCCTGCTCATGTCACGGAGTTCGGCTCAGGCGATTTGCACCGTCCTGAAGGCCTCGCAATAACGGGCACTACGCTGTATGTAGCCAATCAAAATGATGGTACGGTCGAAATATATGATATTGCGAATCCGACAGCTCCGGTACGCGTAACTGAGTTTGGTTCTGGAGACTTAAGCGAGCCTGTAGGTCTGGCAATAACCGGAACCACGCTATATGTCGCTAATCAGGGCAACAGCACGATTGAAATTTATAATATTACGAACCCAATCGCTCCGGTGCGTGTAACAGAATTTGGTTCAGGCGAGGTAAGCGAACCTGCTGGAATGGCGATAACCGGGATCACGTTGTATGTAGCCAATCAGAACAATAGTACGGTGGAAATCTACAATATTTCTACTCCGACAGACCCTGTACACGCGGGCCAATTTAATGGAGGAAATCTAAATCAACCTTACGGGTTGGTGATAAATTCGTTTGTAGGCTAAAGAGTCCGGATGAGATACAATCAACATACAGACCAATGTTTTCCGCGACCGGTATGAACCTTTGTATGTCAGCCACTTGATTTGACGGAGAAGTCGAGCCGTCAATGACGGCGGCTTTTTGTTCCCTTTCAAGAAGAATCGAAATCCTATTAGAACCTAGCAGATAGAGGGATTTTTCCAATGAACAATGACTATCAATCCAGAATCGATAAGATCATCTCTTATATAAAAGAAAACAGCCATCAGAGGCTCAGTCTCGATCAACTAGCCGGCATTGCGAACTTTTCCAAATATCATTTTACGAGAGTCTTTGCGGCACATCTCGGCATAACGCCTATGGCATTTGTGAATCAAGAGCGCTTGCAGAAGGCAATTCACTTATTGGAGCAAACGGATCACACCATACTGGACATTTCAAGTCTGTGCGGTTTCGAGTCCATATCCACCTTCAATGCTGTATTCAAGAAGCACTATGGAAATACACCGAGCGCGGTCAGGAGCAAGCTGCGAGATACCATTCAGCATACAAATCGGGAAGATCGCAATTTGTCAGCAAATCATAGCAATAAGCAAGAAGAGTTATCTTTCTCTCCAGACTACAATAGAAGTCGCAGACATCCATTGCTGCAGAGAGCGTGGGAGAACATGATTGTGATCAAGGAGCTTCCGGAAGTCGAAGTGGCGTATGTGCGGCATGTTGGGAGTTATTTGGATACACGAGGTGCTTGGGACAAGTTGGGAAACTGGGTACGAGAGCAGGGGAGTGCCATAGGGCAACAGAGGTTCATTGGCGTGTCGTTAGACGATAGTAACGAGGTTGAGGAGTATGCCTGCCGTTACGATGCTTGTGTCACGCTGCCGCCAGGATTCACCAAGCAGGAACACAAGGACATCTCATATGGAACCCTGCCTGGTGGTAGGTATGCGGTCTATTCGTATTACGATACCGTTCCGAATTTCGTTCTCGCATACGAGACGATGTTCAGGCTGTGGCTGCCAAGCAGCGGATATGAGGCTGATGATCGACCATGTCTTGAACTGTGCCTAAACGATCCAAAGCAGGATAAGGAAGGCAAGTGCAGAGTGGATTTACATATTCCAATTCGTCAAAGAGCATGAGCTGTGGGGATGATGTCCTCAAGCATTATCCTGAGCTAAATAAAAATCAACTCATTTTGATTAAGAATTTTTTAAACTTACGTTAGTGTCCTCGACCCTACCATCAAATATAGCAAACCACATTGTTTTTGAGCTTGGTAAATCGACTAGAGTAACCTTTTTGGACAGATTGCTCTTTTGAAGAACTAAGTTAACATTCTTGTTTGATGAATTCGGAAGAATGCCGTAGTAGATAGAGTATGGCTTTTCAGCAATCTTTCCCGCAGTAAAATGCCAGTTATCCGTTGTATCAAGAAATCCTCCATTCCCTCGAAACTTGATGTGCCCTTCAGTACCTGAGTACAACACCACTCCAATGTCATTGTGAGGATCACGTTCAAAAAAAGATATGAAACCACCTTCAACTTCTATTGTTGTAATTATGGCACTGGCATTCAGTTTTAATTCGGTTTGAATCATAGAATTAACATTAGTATAGGTCTTATTTCCACAGGCGGTAATGATTGTCGAGATGATAAGTAAGATAATGATTTTTCTCATCATTAATCAGCTCCTAAGGTAAACAGGCTGCAATAATTTATGCAGCCTGGTACAATATTATTTACTTTTGAAGATAAAACTTCCAGTTGCAGCTCTTTGAAAAACTTTATCTTGAGGTGTAATAGATATGCCTGGAGTATTGCCGCTTATTGACACTCCTAAGACAGTTTCTTCTTTTGTAAATCCAACTTTACCTACAACATCTGTCGTACCGCTGTCACCTGACGTGCGTCGTAAATCAATTTCAAGAGTTGTATGTGCAGTACTTAAATGGAAAGGGAGATTGTCGTATCCATATGCCAATCCTTTTTTTGGGGTGGCGTCTATAAGATACATACTTTTTGTTTCAGTGTTTCCCCAAAAGTCGCCGTATGACACCTCAGCTTTGGAGCTCATGTTATTCCAAGAATCAGACCAAGCAGCACCCGTAGCAATCTGCTTTAAATTAAACTTTTCAGTGTCTACCTTTCCAACAACATAAATACCTGCACATTTATACCCATTTTGACAAGTAGGAGAATTACCTGCAACTATGTTCACGTCAATATCACTAACCGACAGTAACTCGTTGAGCGAGGAATGAGTGGAATTTCCATTAATCAATCGAGCTGTCCCATCTGTTTTGCGGTAAATTCTTGTATAAATGTCTTTCTCGATGTAATCCATCTTAGAAATTTGATACTCAGAAAACCCAATATCCTTCAATACATCATACGTATTTGTACTAGCGTTAGTAGTGGTAGGAATAGCAATTACGCACACAAAAGCAAAAAACATCAAAATCATTTTCTTTTTAAGCATTCTACACCCTCCCAAAGTTTTTTCAAAGAGATAAATGCTTATGTATTTTCTAGTTGTTTTGAATTTCCGTAATAAAACTTAAAACCATCACCTTCCTATAAATGGATAATATTTACTGTAAATATAGAATATATAATTATTTGTATGTTTTCAATCCATATTTTGTGTTTGAGAGGCTAGCTTTACAACAATCGCAATTTATCGGTAGAACATAGCAAGAAGCAAGAAGAGTTATTCCTTTTTCCGTTTATAATAGAAAGAGACTGATGATCGGCCATGTCTTGAACTGTGCCTGAACGATCCCAAGCAGGATCAGGAAGGCAAGTGCAGAGTGGACTTACATATTCCGATTCGTCAAAGAGCATGAGAAGCATAAACAGAGGGGCGGTATGAAGGTATGATGGAACACAAGCTATATGAGCACGATATTGCAGCAATAGAGTGGCAGGACAAGCATGATCATCTGGATCGCATCTTGCAGCAAGCGGGTACGATTACGATAACTCCCTTGATGCAGGGCATGGAAGCAGAGACCGTTAAGGTGGTAACCGATACGGACAGCTATGTGCTGAAAATATGGAGCAGAGATTCTAAGCCGGATATTCGTCTGCAATACCAGGCGCTTAATCTGCTGCATGCGCAGGGAGTATCCGTGTCTGAGCCCATCGGTTGGGGGATAAATGCGAACGGTGACAGTGTGCTGCTGACTACCTTCGATGGTGAGCCGCTGCGTGATGGCAATGATCAGACTATGAAGGAGATTGCGCTTCTATTAGATCGGGTACACCGCATTTCTCCAGAAGAATTCCGTACGCAGATACAACTGCCGCGCCATGATTTTAGCGAATATTTCTTCCCAGGTATGCAGGCGCATTCAGATCTGTATCCTCTCCTAGAGCAATTGGTCGAGCTGGCAGCACCGAAGCATGAGCGAATCATCCACGGGGACTATCATCTTGGTAATCTCGTTGAGAAGGCCGGGCAATTAACGGTTATCGACTGGACCAATGTGCAATTGGGAGATGCAAGATATGATTTCGCTTGGTCGCTCACGCTGCAGCAGATCTACATATCGGAGCACTTTGCCGAAGTGTTTCGTAATACGTATTTAGCTATAAATGATATCCAGCAAGAGGAGCTTGATGTATTCCAAGCGCTGGCATGTCTTCGATGGATACTTCTGTATCGCAATGGGGGCATACCAATGGGGCCAGATACCCTAGACAGGGTGCAGCAGTTGCTGACACGCAATCCACATCTACACGGGATTACATGCTAAAAAGCTTAAAAGGTGGAACAAGACGGTCAACGCAGTGATGTTGCGATCATACGACGAATACGATTAAGCTGAAAATATGGAGCGGTGATACGATGAACCTGGGCGCCGTGTTTGGGCAGTTTCCGATATTGAAGTCGGATACACTTACGTTGAAGAAAATCGAAGAGCATCATCTGAATGAGGTCTATGACATTTACAGCAACGATACCGTTTTTGAATATTGCGGCATTATTCCGAAGCATAACAAGGCGACCGTCAAGAACATGATCGGGCATTTTGAGAGAGACTTCAATAAGAGTTCGCGCATCAAATGGGGGATATTCACCAATGAGGACAGCAAGAGATTGGTAGGCATCATGGAAGCGTTCGACTTCAATCAGAAAGTGAATATGGTGATGATCGGGTACTTCTTGGCAGAAACGGAGTGGGGGCAAGGCATTGCTGCGGAAGCGACGCGAATTGTTGTGAAGTTCTTGTTCGAGGACGTGGATGTAAACCGAATTCAAGCCGAAGTTATGCCTGCAAATGAACGCTCGAAGCGGTTGCTGCTGAAGAATGGCTTCATCAAGGAAGGGACGCTGCGGCAAGCATCGCTCTGGTCGGGCAAAGGCATCGTAGACTTAGAGATATATGGAATATTACAGAGAGAGTATAAGATCGAGGTTTAGTGAGCAATCCTCACTTTGTGTTGTAATTTCCTGATAAAAAGGTTCGAGGGGTTGCGGCTTCTCGGACTTTTTGTATTGTTACGAGCCAATTTGGACAATCTGCTTTCTCTACTAAATAAGTACGATTCTCATAAAAAAATGATGAAAACTACTAGATTTAGAGAGCATAGGCTATAGTACAATCGGATTTGTAAGCGGTTACCATATCTAGAACAGATAAGACGACTACATAAGCAAAGGAGGACAAACGTAACGCGTAACGATGAACAACAAGCTTTGGTTGGGAGGAATGAGATGAAGCGGTCAAGTAAGAATGTAGTGGTCTTCATGCTAGTCGTGCTAGCAACTTGGATGCTGACACCCTATTATGCAATGGCTTACGACGATGCTATCAATGCTGTCATGCTCGATGTTGTACAGGAGGGAAATTCGATCCACCAAGACACTCCTTCGGTTGTTGATGCCACTTATGGTGGAGAGCAGCTCAAATCTGCATCCATGCCTACTGTCATTGATGTTACTTACTATGGAGCGAAGCCGAATTCGCAGGAGGATGCGGCATCTCCCGTCCAGCGGGCGATTGCTGTTGCGGCGGCTATGGATGGCCCTGTGATTCTTAACTTCCCGGAAGGCAGATATGATTTTTATGCGGAAGATGCGGAGAAGCGACCCTATTACATTTCCAATACAGCTTCCGAGAGCGAGAATCCAGATGTAACGAAGACGATTGGCTTGCTGCTTAAGGATATGAAGAACGTAACAGTTGAAGGCAATGGGTCATTGTTTATGCTGCATGGGAAAATGACGACCTTTATCATCGATCAAAGCGAAGATATTGAGATTCGCAATGTACGCGTTGATTATGAACGGCCGACGATGTCGGAAGTGAAGGTGCTGGAGATCGGCAGTGACTATATGGATGTCGAGGTTAACCAGGATTCCCTATATGAGATTCGCGGCGGGCAAGTCTTTTGGGTGAGCGAACCGAATAAGGCTGGAGCGCGTTATTGGGAGTTCAAGGACGGAATCGCCCAAGAGTATGATCCAGGCCAAAATATCACGTGGAGAACAGGCAACCCCGTATCCAGCGCGACAAGCGTGCAGGAGTTGAAGGCCAATACGCTGCGGCTGCATTATAATCAGGCTCCGAATACGACGGTAGGGCATGTATTTCAAATTCGAGACGGGGTTCGCAGTCAGGTAGGCTCCTTCATTCATAAGAGCAAAAATGTCACGTGGAAGCATGTTACGATGCACTATACGCATGGACTAGGTATCATTGGACAGTTCAGCGAGAACCTGACATTCGAGGACATGACGTTCGCACCGCGCGCAGAAACGGGACGTACTGCGACTGGATTCGCTGATTTCATCCAGGCATCAGGCGTGAAGGGCAAACTAAAGATTATGAACAGTACCTTCCGTGGGGCTCATGATGATGTCATTAATGTACATGGGACTCATCTCGAGGTGGTGCGCAAGCCGGCACCGAATCAGATCGTCGTCCGCTTCATGCATCATCAGACGTACGGATTCGAGGCGTTCTTCCCTGGTGATGCGATCGAGCTCATCGATAACAGAACCCTTACATCTGTAGGCAGCGGCAAGGTTGCTCAGGCAGCCCGGATCAACGACCGTGAAATTACCCTCACCCTTGAAGAGGATGTACCTTCGAGTATGGGAACAGGCGTTGTAATTGAGAATGCCACCTGGGCGCCAGAGGTCGAAATTAAAGGAAATCACTTCTCGCGCATTCCGACGCGGGGAATTCTTCTATCGACGCGCGGCAAATCCATCATTGAAGACAATGTATTCGAGCGCATGCAGATGAGCGGAATCCTCATCGCCAGCGATGCGCAAACCTGGTACGAATCCGGGATGGTTCAAGATGTAACGATTCGCAATAATACGTTCATCGAGAACGGGAATCCGGTGATTCAGATTCATCCGGAGAATACGAAGTATGCAGGGCCCGTTCATCGCAATATCAACATTGAAGGCAATACGTTTCAGATGCTAGACAATACCGTACTGTTCGCTAAGAGCACGGACGGCATTCGTTTCTCCGACAACAAGATTACGAGAACGCACCCCAACATGAACCCCAATGAGCAAGTCGCATTCCACCTCTTAGAGAGCAATCATATTTCAATAGAAGGCAATCAATTCGAAGGCGAAGGTGTAAATCGAACCGTTCTTCTGGACAGGACGCCTGCGGATGAGGTCACAATCTCCCCAGAGCAGCAGTTGCATGTGAATGATAAGGGAGTGCTGAAGAGTATTTCGATTGCAGCGGGCAACGACCAGATGACAGTGAAGGCAACAGCTTCAAGCGAGGCGACGCAGTACAATGGTGATGCCAAATACGCGATCGACGGCAATCCATCGACGTTCTGGCACAGCCAATGGGTTCCGTACGCACCACTTCCGCAATCGATTACGCTTGAGCTCAGCATGAAATCAGTCGTTAGTGGTTTAAGCTATCTTCCGAGACAGGAAGGGTATAACGGGAACATCACTGCTTATAAAATATATGCAAGTACAGATGGAGCGCAGTTTACTGAAATCGCGAGCGGCAGCTGGTCGTCTGATTCTTTGGAGAAATCAGCAGCATTCCAACCTGTGACAGCTTCGTTCATCAAGCTGGAGGCTACTGAAGGCGTCGGCGGCTTCGCATCGGCAGCGGAGGTTCAATTAGAGAGCCGAGTGGAGCGGGATTATACAGTTGGGCAGAGCTTTCAATTAGGGGTAAGAGGCACGACGGTTGGCGGATATGCCGCAGATCTGACGAAGGCGGTCATTACCTACTCGAGCGACAACCGGGCCATTGCCCGAATCGATAACAACGGTGTTGTGACGGGCTTGCAAGCCGGAACGGCTAACCTTACAGCGACCGTAAATTTACGTGGAAATGTGGCGGAACAGACGATTCCTGTGACGTTCAAGCCGCAGCAGGGAACTCCTGTGGAGCGAATTATCGTAACCGGTCACAATGGGATGCAAGAGATTACGGCTCCATTCGATACGCTGCTCATGCAGGCGAAGCTTGAACCGCAGCATGCTGATAAGCAGGCGGTTGAATGGAGGGCGTACAATCCAGGCACGACACAAGCCTCGCACGTCGCCGCGATTGACAGCAATGGCCTGTTAACAGCGAAGGCTAACGGGATTGTTGAGGTTCGTGCTGAAGCAACCGATGGATCAGGTGTGTATGGCAAAGCTCTCATTGCAGTAAGCGGCCAACTGACACTCAATTCCGTATGGACATGGATCAGGGAAAATAAAGAGGCTTGGGCGCTTGATGCCGAGCACAACAGCATGAAGATCAAGACAGAGAAAGGGAATCTGTGGAGGGACGCCAATTCGAATAAGAATATACTTCTTTATGCGCCATCTACCAAAGATGTTACGTTGATTACGCGGTTGACCTTCAAGCCGACGAAGGCGTATGCCGAGGGAGGACTGCTGCTCTACGGCGATGATGATAACTACTTCTATGTGGCCAGAAAGAACCATCCGGGATATGGAGGAGCGATATTTTCCGTTATTTCAGAGTCGAATGGAGCTCCGCAAGAGCAGGTGACGGCAGATCGGATTCAGAGCGATACGGTATATCTAAAAGTAACAAAGGAAGGCAATCGGTATGCGGGCTACTATAGCACGGATCTTACGACATGGACGCAAATAGGGGGTGCATATGAAAATGCAACGATTGCGAATCTCCATGTCGGATTGTTCGCCAATAATGCAGGCGGAAGCCCAGGTGAGTATGGGGATACTGCTGAATTCCAAGACTTCCGACTGAACGATAGCATCGTACCGTTCACAGGCTATGCCCTTGATCCGACTTCGTTGAACGACACGATCACGCTAGCGAACAAGATCTATCATGCAGCGAAGGCTGGAACTGAACCGGGGCAATATCCGCAGAAGGTCATTGATGAGCTGCGAGCTGCTATCGAAGCAGCTGCTAAGGTTGCTCATGATGCAGGAGCGACGCAGCAAGAAGTGAACAGAGAGGCCGTAACCTTGATGGAGGCTCTTGATACGTTTCATAGCGGCGTCATTCCGGGGAAAATTACAGCAATTCGCATGAACGATCGACTCCTTACGGACTTTGCGCCAGAGAAGACATCCTATCATATCGAATTGCCCGTAGGGACGGCAGAAGTGCCTATTGTCAGCGCGGAGGCCAATGATCCACGCTTGCGGGTAAGCGTCATTCAAGCCTTGGAGCTGCCGGGAACGGCTGTGATTCGAGTCATGAATGAGGATTTCAAATTACTGCGCAGCTACTCGCTCCATTTTAAGACGGCGACGGTTCCCGAACCGGGTTCCCCATCCGGAGGATCTTCTGGAGGTTCTTCTTCCAGTGGATCTAACGGAGCGTCTACTGGCAGCAGCGGAGCAAATAACGGTTCAGGCAATCAAACGGGTACAGGTGAAGGGTCTGCCAGTGGTTCGACCGGGACGAAGAAAATCGCCCTCAAGGATATTTCCGGGCACTGGGCCCAAGCTGCGATTGAGCAGGCTGTAGCACAGGGGATCGTTACTGGATATGTAGACGCTACCTTCCGTCCGAATGAGCGGGTCACGCGGGCCGAATTCGCGGCAATGCTTAGTCGGGCCTTGAAGTTGGATGGGATTGGTTCGAAGATACTGGATTTCACCGATCTAGACAAGATTCCAGTCTGGGCTCGGCCATACGTGGCGAGTACGGTCACTGCGGACATTATTACGGGGTATCCGGATCATACCTTCCGTGCAAGCCATCCGATCAGCCGTACGGAGATGATCGTGATGATCGTTCGTACATTAGGACTGAAGGCAGATTCGCAAGCCCAGCTTCCATTCGCTGATGCGGATCAGATACCTCTGTGGGCCAGGGAGCATGTATCCGCAGCATATGCGGTAGGTTTTATTCGTGGTCAGCAGGGCAACAAGCTGGCTCCGAATAACCCGGCAACGAGAGGGGAAGCGGTAACTTTACTTGTTAAGGCTATATCAAGTAAACACTAGCTGTTCGCGTATTGCATGCAAGCCGGATCTATTTTAAATAGTAGTGTTAATAGATGAAGAAGCAGCCTTTTAATCTTAGAAGGCTGCTTCTTTTTTTGATATGCGATTCCACGGCTACTTCTCATATTGCTAAGCATTTTCAGCTATCATCATATCTATCAGGCACTATTTTTAAAAATTTGATTTAGCAGAATGCATAAAAATCGGGTACTTTTTGGCGGAATCGCAGTGGGGACAAGGCATTGCGGCAGAAGCGACGCACATCGTTGATTTAGAGATATATGGGCTATTACAGGAGGAGTATATCGTTCTAGCATAAATGAATGATTCGGGATTCTCTTACAGATTCTCGAATTTCTTGCATGTCTGATAATGTGCAATTATTTGGAAATAAGTAGTTTACAATGCGCGAGAATCGATCTATTATTGTCTCAAATGGATATAACTAGCATATTAAGACGTGATAAACTCCATTTCGTTTTAATTGAAAAACGAATCTATGTAATGGAGGAAATGGAAATGAAAAAGAAAATGTTCACGTTATTGCTCGCTATTTTGGTGTTCGCCGCCGTTCCGATTACGGCATTCGCATCAGGTGCGATGGTTGAGAGAATTACGAACAGTGCAGGCTATAAAGCCGCGCAAACGTGGTTCAAAATGCCGGATTCGATGTACGTTGCGCCAGAGACGTACCCATCCGTATTTTGGACATTCGATACGGTCGCGCCGAATGGCACTTATTATAACTTGGATTTCGGATTGCAATATGCGAACGGAGGCTGGAGATTTCAATACTTTGGGGGTGCTACCCATGGCGGCGTAGCACGAAATGGCACGACCTTCAATACTTGGTCAAGTGCATACGGCTCAAATTCATGCTCAATCAGCAGCCCTTGTGCCAGCACTACATACGGCCATAGTCCGACGGTATTAAGTTATCAGCCCGGCCAAACAATTCGCTTGGACGTCAATTTCGTGACGCTGTATGGCGCGAATGCAGGGGCAGGCGTGCAGGTCGATATCTATAATACTTCGAACAACCTGCTGGCTCAAGCCGTAATCCCGATCGAGCAGGGATTTAAGGACGGAGCCGAAACCAAGGGAGCGAGATTCAACCGGCAATTCAATATGGTAACGACTGCCCATCACCCCGATCAATACAAGAACAATGGCTCGTATGCATATAATGCGAAATTTTTGAACGCTTCCCTTGTGACGACGTCTGGAAGTTGGGTGAGCATGACGCCATATAATAGTTCTGCCATTGTGAAGTTCGAAGGATTCGACTCGATGAGCACAGACGGAAAGATATTCCACTGGTCGGAGCTTGCTAATAGTTATGTCCACGATAATATCGGATATAGCTTCAGGTAATGTCCTGGACGCTTCGGGAGATCGACAATCTAGCGTCAAGAAAGAATGAAAGAGGGCACTTACGATCTATATCAGAAAAGCAAAAAGAAGCGGCTTTCTATAGCAGAGATGGAAGGCAGCTTCTTTTTTTTTGTTATATTCGAATCAATGACGCTACATCTCCCATTGCTAGCATTTTCAGTATATCTATCAGGCATTTTTTCAGAAAAATTTGTTCTGGATCATATGCATAAAAATTGGTAATATTGGATAATGATAAATAACTTTGTTCTGCTTTGGACTACATGAATGCTTAATATCTTCTCCTACAGTACAAACCTCGCCGTCGATTCTCAGGGAAAGGAAGAACGGTTAGCTTAGCAATAATTACCTATATCTCAGGATTCAATAGACATGTTAAAATCGTTCTTAACCTAAACATAGATAGCATAAAAATTGGTATGGGATGTAAATGTTTTCAATAATTACTGATTGTGTTTGCTTTTGCGTACCAGAGCATAGGGGGAATAATATTGAATAAGCTTTTCCGAAAGAAGTCATTGAGCCTCATGCTTGCGCAGAGCGAGAAAAAAGAATTGGCACGGGCGATGTCTTTACTCGATTTGATTTTTCTTGGCGTAGGCTGCGTGATCGGGACAGGGATTTTCGTCGTTACGGGCGTCGTGGCGGCAGAATCTTCGGGGCCAGCGATCATGCTATCATTTGTTATCGCGGGTATTGCCTGCGCGCTTGCTGCATTTTGCTATGCGGAGTTCTCCTCGGCAGTGCCCGTCTCGGGAAGCGTATATACATTTACGTATGCAACATTGGGAGAATTGCTAGCTTTCCTTATCGGCTGGGATCTCATGCTCGAATATGTAATCGCGGTTTCCGCAGTCGCTACGGGATGGTCTGCGTACTTTCAATCTCTGCTTGCGGGCTTTAACCTGCCGATTCCAGACATTATATCCTCTGCTCCTAGTATGGGGAAAGGCGGCCTTATTGATTTGCCGGCGGTTCTCATCATTTTGGCAATCACAGCGCTCGTCAGTAAAGGAGTCAAGGAAAGCATTAAGTTCAACACGGTCATGGTGTTCGTGAAATTAGCTATTATCTTGCTGTTTATCGCAGTCGGAATATGGTATGTAAAGCCTGATAACTGGACGCCGTTCATGCCTTTTGGATTTAGTGGCGTGATGACAGGGGCGGCTACTGTGTTTTTCGCCTATATTGGGTTCGATATCATCGCTACGGCATCGGAAGAAGTGGAAAACCCAAAAAGAGCATTGCCAATCGGGATCATCGTATCTCTGCTCATTTGTACGATTTTATATATTACGGTATCCGGGGTATTAACCGGGATGATTCCATATACCATGCTCAATGTCGGTGCGCCGGTTGCATTAGCATTGGAATCCGTAGGGCAGAACTCGATAGCGGGGATCATATCAATCGGAGCGGTATTTGGCATTACGACCGTAATCCTTGCCATGATTTATGCACAAGTCCGCTTATCGTTCGCTATGAGTCGTGACGGCTTGTTGCCGAAAATGTTCTCGCAAGTGAATGCCAAGACCAAAACTCCAATCGGCAACACATGGTTAACCGGGTTCGTTGCGGCAGGCATTGCAGGCTTTGTTGATCTAACCACGCTCGCGCATTTGGTGAATATGGGGACATTGGCTGCGTTTACATTAATCTCGGTCGCTATCATTGTCTTGCGCAAGAAGTTTCCTGAATTGCAGGCTTCATTCCGTGTTCCGTTCGTACCCGTGCTCCCTATCATTAGTGCGCTGCTTTGCCTGTACCTTGCATCCAGCTTGCCTTTCATGACATGGATCTCATTTATGATATGGATCAGCATTGGCACGATTATATACTTTATGTATTCGCGTAAGCACAGTAATCTGAATTAGTAAATCATATGTTATGTCGCAAAAGAAGCAGCCTTCTATCCAGAAAGCTGCTTCTTCACTATGCCAATTTTGGATGGCATATGTCAGTGGGACAGGGCTTCTGTCTTGACGGGTCGAAGGCGCGCAGTGAAATGCCGCAATATCGGCGGTTCGTAGGTGAATTCTAATCCTGTTAGTGTTCCTGCCCGATCCTTGATTGCAATCAAGGCATCCGCAATGACATCCATATGGTTATTCGTATAGACACGGCGCGGAATCGTCAAGCGCAGCAATTCAAGCTTGCTCTCCAATTGCTCGCCAGTCGCAGCGTCACGTCCCAGCAGAAAGGAACCGATCTCAACCCCCCGTATCCCTGCTTCAAGATATAGCTCATTCGCCAGCACCTGGGCCGGGAATTGGGCCGCGGAAATATGCGGCAGCATCTTCTTCGCGTCTACGAAGACGGCATGGCCGCCCGTTGGCGTCTGGAACGGGATTCCGCCTTCCTCGAGGCGACTGCCGAGATATTCGATCTGGCCGATGCGATAAGCAAGATACTGCTCGTCGATGCCTTCGCGCAGCCCGCGGGCAAGAGCTTCCATATCGCGGCCGGTCAAGCCGCCGTAGGTCGGAAAGCCCTCCATCGGCACTGTCATCGAACGCGCTTGCGTAAATAAGGTTTCATCCTCTTTAAAGGCTAGCAAGCCGCCGATATTGACAAGTCCATCCTTTTTAGCGCTCATCGTGAATCCTTCGCCATAAGAGAACATTTCACGGACGATATCAATAATCTCTTTATCTTCATAGCCTTGCTCGCGCTTCTTGATAAAGTACGCATTCTCGGCATAACGCGCGGCATCAAAGAAAACGCGAATCCCGTTCTGCTTCGCAATGGCGGATACCTCACGGATATTTTCCATGGATACGGGCTGGCCGCCGGCGCTGTTGTTCGTCACGGTAATAAGAATAAATGCGATATTTTCTGCTCCTTTTTCAGCGAGCGCATGGCGCAGCTTATCCACATCAAAGTTTCCTTTGAACGGGTAAGGCGTCGTCGTGTCATAGGCTTGTTCGGTAACAAGATCAACCGCAATCCCGCCAGCCAGATCGACATGCGCACGCGTTGTATCGAAATGCCAATTGCTAAGGACATACTGTCCTTTTTGAATAAGCAGCGGAAACAGCACCTTCTCGGCACCTCGCCCCTGATGCATGGGAATTACATGCTGATAGCCAGTAATCTGTTGTACCGCGTCGCACAGATGATAATAGTTGCGGCTGCCTGCGTACGATTCGTCGCCCAGCATCAGGCCTGCCCATTGGTTGTCGCTCATCGCGGTCGTACCGCTATCGGTCAACAGATCGATATACACTTCGTCCCCGCGCAGCAGGAATGGATTATATCCCGCCCGTTCAAGCGCCTTTTCCCGTTCTTCCCGTGAGATCATGTTCAACGGCTCCACCATTTTGATTTTAAACGGCTCTGCGAATCGCGCCATTCCAACACCTCCGTCATTGAAAAGTTTTTATTCAACGTACAGCTTGGAAGTCCTCCCACATATATCCAATATTTTGAAATCAATTTCATTATACTGGTAAAGTATAATGCTTTCAATCAGAGGATCCCCGGCACGATTCGGGCAGAGTGTTCGCTGTTTATATGTTGTTCAACTCCATAATCTCGCCATTTGCAGCATTAACCGCATAAGCACAGTCTAATTTTCCGCATAATACATACTTCTTCTGTTCAGGATGATACACGTAGACCGGCGTAAGCTTAATGAATCCCTTTTTCTTCAGCTTCACATAGGCTTCATCCTGACTAATGACAACCCCATCTGCTTCCTGAAAATCATCGAGCATTTCGATAAATGGCAGGTTGTCCATTGCATTTACAGTCACAAAGCGCTGCGCATCAATGAACAGAACCAGCTTGCGCTGGAATACGCGCTTGCTCGGCGTTTGCTCCCGCAATATCGCTTCTATATATCCCCGATGACGATGCAAGGTTTTTAACACCCATTGTCCGGAGTCGTTCGGGTAAAGTTGGCTCATTCCCTCAACAACCGCTGCGACCGCCTTCTCTTGCTCTGCTCCGGTAATCGGGAAGGAGTCGGGATGCGGCTCACTCGATACCACTTGTTCGACGGTGACCGTCTCCCGCCACTCGATGTCCACCTTTTCCAAAGGCTGTGTGCTGGCCTGTTCCCATTCAATGACCTTATCGATATTCAGCCGCGAACCCGCATGGATTATGAATTCGAACGGAAAGACGGAAGCTCCGTCGTTCGTCACATAAATCTCCTCGATCCCATAGAGCGGAAGAAGGCATTGTTCCTCGTACACCGGATATTCGAGCAGCTTCAGTTGCTCCTTAGCTAGCGGCTCGACTTGTTCAATTGAGAGAGAGAACGTTTCTTTTTGAATCAATGACTTGGAAGCATAGAATCCATACTTGGAATACTGTACGAGCTTGTTGGCTTCATCGATGTGGATCTCGATACGTCCGCCAGGAGACAGAGGGGTTCCGTCGACGCATTCATGGAAGATATATTGGCCATTCTGGTGGTGAGAGAGCTGAAACTGCTTGCCATAGACGAGTTCGGTATCTCTCTCGATCCACGCAATGATCTCTTCTAAGCCGATGTTTGGATAAGAGGGGCTGTTCGCATACGATTTCCCCTGTACAAATATGACACTCGTATATTGACCAGCAGTTAGGTCATAGGAAATAACGGCTGTACCTTCGGGATTTGTATCTTCATCAACAGACTCCTTCACATAGGGCGGATACCACTCCATGCTGAGATAGTAGGTCGTCTCATTGAATAGATTCACTTCCCGGTACAATTCTTGCGTGTGCAAGCGGTATTTCTCTAACCCGAACTTATGCTGTGTGGCATGGATGATTTCTTGTATATTAATAGTCATTCATGTTAACTCCTCTAAATGTTGTTGCTTGATATCATACCATTTTCAATATAAAAGTAGGTGAATGCAGCATAAGTGAAAGTGAGAAAGTTATAGCGCTAATAAGATAGTATCAGAATCAAGATTCGACAAAGGAATGGTTCGCTGTACCTATTGAGAGAAGTAGATGCAATTTCCTATACTAAAGTCGTTATCAATAACAAATTGGATAGGAGGCGTATAATGAATCGCAACTTCCCGTTCTCGCACAAGCTTCTGCTCAAAAGTTTAAGCGCTGTTCTTGGTGCGGCAATTCTCACAGTAGCGCCACTAGGATCATCTTCTACAGCTTATGCGGCAAGCAGCACGAATTCGTCTCAAGTACAAGCTTGGCAGACCAACAAGGCTTACTCTGCAGGTGATATTGTATCCCATCAAGGCAAGATTTATGAAGCGAAGTGGTGGTCCTACAATAGCAGACCTGATGCAAAAGTAACGAACGAATGGGACACCTCATGGAAGTTATTGAAGGACAACAACGAAGATACTACACCTCCTACCGCTCCAACGAATCTCGTATCAACCGAGCAATCCTCCACCTTTATTACACTTACTTGGACAGCTTCAACAGACAATGCAGCCATTTCTCATTATGATGTTCTCCGAAACGGTGCCAAAGTAGGCAGCATCATCGCCAAGAAATTCACAGACTATGAATTGGAAGCGGATACAGGATATCAATACGTCATTCGCGCTGTGGATACATCAGGCAACTATACGGATAGTTCAGCGATAAGCGCAGCAACGAAGGGTGGTGGCGGCCCGGTCACTGACATTGGCGTAGGAGAGAGTCGTGTGCTGACCGACGACCAGATTAGTCAGCTGTGGAATGGCATTAATCCTTCCTTCCTGCCGGATGCGGCTGCAGCGGAGGTGCAAGCAGCCATTCCGAAGGCGGAATATGAGTCCACGTTCCCACTGCGCTACGGTACACCGGAATGGGATGCAAAAGCGAAGGGCAACTACTATTACAAGCCGAACCAGTCCGACTATTATTCCTATGACAATCTCGTAGCAGCAGTACGCGAGATTGCGAATATTAAGTATAAGGAAGTCGTCCGCGAGGGCTATCCGAACGTGAAGCAAATTTACCGCCTGGACAAGCAGGCGAAGACCGAAACCTTGCTCTTCCAAGCGCCAGACTTCAATGATGCCAGTCATTCGAATTTGCCGAAGCTGACGCGGATCGTGGATTTCGGCAGTTTCCTGGGTGAGGGGAGCAGTAATGACCGCAAGCGTGAGCTTGCTGGGTTCCTAGCGAACATCGCTCATGAGACAGGCGGCGGCTGGTCTACGGCACCAGGCGGCGAGCTGCGCTGGGCGCTGTTCTTCAATGAAGAGCTAGGCTTCGTCAATACGGACAAAATCGGCTATGTAGATGAGGACAACCTGTTCTGGAAGCCAGTACCGGGCAAGTCCTATCATGGGCGCGGTCCGATTCAGCTTAGCTGGAACTATAACTATGGCTTGATTAGCTCCATTGTATATCGCGATCCTAGTGTACTGTTGAACGATCCAGACAAGATTACAGCAGATGGGAAGCTCGGCTTCATTACGGGGCTGCTCTTCTGGTTGACCCCACAGGATCCGAAGCCTTCCAACCATGACATCATGACAGGGCAATGGACGCCTACGGCAGATCAGTTGGCGAAGGGGCTCGTGCCGGGATTCGGGGCCACCATTATGGTCATCAACGGCGGTCAAGAAGCGAATTTGCCGGAGACGGCTGATCCAGTACGCCGTCGCGTTGCGCACTATCGTGATCTGACGACACGCATGGGTACGAACATTGATGGTGAGAAGCTGGATACAGCGGGCATGCAGCCATTTTAATTTGGAAATAGCGAGCCACAATTTAAGAAGCTGTCTGACGGGTGGAGATTTCTACTTGTTGGGCAGCTTTTTGTATTTTTTTGCAGCTAATGAAATCCATGTGATGTAGAAATGACTTATAGCACGGGAGTATTACCAATTTATTCAAATGAAAACGTTCGATTGTATGATATATTGTTGTTTGTATCTTCCTTATATAGCTAAATTATTGAGGAGTGTCGAAATGATGGGGAAACGTGACTGCATATAATAAATAGCTCAGGTATATAGGAAACTTAGGGAAGAGGGTCGATAACATATGAAAATGCGATTAGTAGGGTTTCTATTATTTATCGCCATTATCGGGATTGTGATTGTTACGGCACTAACGTGGAATGATAGCGTTACGGAAAAGGCGATTAGCAAGAAAGAAAAGCAGCTTCATGAACCTGCGGTTCTAACGAAGGAGCAGCAAAAAGCGATCAAAGACATCGAATTTTTGTATAACAAAATTGCGGACACACATCCCGCCACCGCGAATGGAATACCAGAGGAACTGAAGGCCCAATACGAACAAGTATTGAAGGAAATTAAAGAAAAGAAAGATCAGATATATCGCAAAGATATTTACTTCTGGGGACATTCCGTTATTGCTCAACTGCATGATGCCAATTCAGGGTTTGTAACCAATTTAAGCTTTCGAAAGCGCAACATTCCCATTCTATATAAATGGTATGAGAATGGAGTGTATATCTACCACAGTAATGAGGAAGATTTGAAGGTTGGAGATAAAATCATTTCTATTGGCGACAGAACAGTCGAAGAGTTGGCCCAAGAACTTAGCAAATATATCCCTAGTGATAATGAGATGTTTTTGCTCGCTTCGTTGGAGATATCACCCCTATTGGCTGAAGAGGTGTATTTGGAGAAGTTAGGTTTGATTGAAAATAAAGATTATGTTGTCTATACCATCATGAGGGATGGGAAAAAGCTGCGGCAGCCGATTAGGTTGCAGGTGAAGCCTGTTTCAGTGGGATATCCTTCGAATTATTCTCAAAATATAGCTAAAGATAAAAACATAGCTCTATTAAAAATGAATATGCTGAAGTCAGATGATGTGTATGATGCTGAATTAAAAAAGTTCTTCTCTTCTGTTAAGCACAATCAAATCGAAAATGTCGTGCTAGACCTCCGTGATCATAAATTCGCTGGGAATCCGAATGCTATCGTGAAACTGCTCCAATATGTGAATGTGCAGCACTATCAATCCTTTGGGGTAACGCATAATTCACAAGTGGCGAACAGTGGAGGGAACATGGAAGGAATGGCAGAAATAATACGTTCAACACAGAATAATAATGTTCATAAAGAGCTTGTATTTAAAGGGAAACTGTATGTACTTACCTCCAAAAATACATATGGCGGAGCATCATTGATGGCGGCGATTTTGCAAGATAATAAGATTGGGCAGGTGATTGGCGAAACGCCTGGAGGAAATGCGAATGCATACATTGCTTCCGTAAAATTCGATCTGCCAAACAGTAAATTTTCCATGTATTTGTCAAGTAGACAACTCGAAAGACCGGATGCTTCCAAAGGAGCAGCGCTTGTCCCTGATTATGTGGTGCCGTCAACCTACAACAAAACAAAACATGTGGATGAGCAGCTCGCCTTTGTCGAACAACTCGTGAACAAGAAATAAATAATGCGTACACCTGTCCCCAACGCTTCCATGCGTCTGGGGATTTTCATTGCAATGGGCTAGAAAAGTGGAGTCTGAACAAACGTGAATAGGTGATTCGAAGCTTCCGCCCATGGATCTTGTCAGGTACAATGAATGCAGCAGCACTTCACAACAATTACCATTCATAAAAGGGGAGACAAGGGATGGTGTATATACGCCAAGCCGCAGTGCAGGATGTTCGTATACTTAGTGAGCTTGCTTATGCATCCAAGGCGTACTGGGGTTATGATGAAGCATTTATGGAAGCTTGCCGGGAGGACTTGACGATTACCGAGGCGCACCTTACAGCCGCTCAATTATTTGTCGTCGAGGAGAATCGGCAGATCCAAGGATTCATTGCGCTCGAACAGGAACTTTCTCAGCGGGATAGGGGGTTAGTAACCTATTTGTTCATTCATCCGAATGCCATCGGTCGCGGATATGGACAAGCGTTATGGAACCGCATGGTCGATGCTGCTAGGGATTCGGGAATACGCGCGGTGCTCGTACATAGCGATCCGCATGCGGAGCCTTTTTACGTACGAATGGGGGCTAGACGAATTGGGGAAGTCGCTTCGACGGTATTCCCTGACAGGCATCTGCCTGTACTAGAAACCATAGTCTAAGATTCCATTTAGATGGATGCGGAACAACGGGCGACAAATCATGTGCACCACAACAGTTGTATATAGAAGTAAAGACCAGTATATGGAATGCCCTTCGAACTGTATCTACAATAAGAAGTGGGTCTTCAATACACATATTAGGAGGGTCAGACGTGAAAAGAATGCGGAATATGTTACTAGCACTTACGCTTATCTTGAGTCTCGTCGCAACAGCTTGCACAAGCAAGACAGCTGAAACTTCTCAGCCAACAACGGATAAACCAGCAGAAAATACAACAGCAGAGAAACCAGCTGAAAAACCAGAAAACACAGTAATTGAAGCATCTACGGTTCGTGCGAAGGATCCGTATTTGAAATTTGATGCAGGTGAAACGTACGACAAGAACGCTGTATATGACGCTTATGAAAAAGACGTTGGCGTTAAAATTACAAATAAATGGATCGTAGACGGTGTCGTAAGTGGGCCTCAGTTCCAGGAGAAGCTCAAGATGGCAATTGCAACTGACGATTTGCCAGACTTCTTCCCAGCTACACCAGCTCAATTACAGCAGTTGATTGAAGCAGATATGATTCAGGACTTGACTGAAATATATGACAAATACGCAACGGATGAAACGAAAGAATTCTTGATGCGTGATGGCGGATTGCAGATGAAATCCGGTACATTTGATGGTAAGTTGATGGGGATTCCAGAGTCAGGAACTGCGTTCACGCCTCAATTCGTATGGGTGCGTACGGACTGGCTGAAGCAGCTGAACCTGCCTGAGCCGAAAACGCTGCAAGACCTGATTAAAATTATGGAAACGTTTACAGCTAAGGATCCAGGAGGCACTGGAAAGTCATATGGTCTGGCATTGAATAAGGAATTTTATGAACCTACAGGTGCACTTGGTCTCACTGGATTCATGAATGGATACCACGCTTACTTGAATCAATGGATCGACGATGGTAAGGGCGGATTGATGTTCAGTGATATTCAGCCTGAAATGAAAGAAGCACTTCGCTCGTTGCAAGATATGTTCAAGAAGGGGCTAATTGATCCAGAATTTGCAGTTAAGGACATGATGAAGGAATCTGAAATGATCTTCAATAACCAAATTGGTGTACTCTACGGCCCAGAGTGGACTCCTGCGCATTTAGCTCAAGGTGCGGTTAAGGATGGCAAGGTTGTTCAAGAATGGAAGCCATTCCGCCTTCTCTCCATTGATGGTACGGAAGCATCCACGCAAATTGAGCTGGGAACGGAGAAATATAACGTTGTCTCTAAGAAAGCGAAGAATCCGGAGGCTATGGTTAAATTGTTGAACCAATGGATCGCAATTGATAGTCACCCGACGGAAGAACAGAAGGTATACGAGTACGGCAAGAGCATGAAGGAGAGCGGAAATAACTATTGGCAGCTCAGCCCGGTTATGGCGTTCAACCAAGCAAGCGATAATGGTTCCGTATTGCCTAAGGCAATTGAAACGAAGGATGAGAGCTTGCTGAAGACGAAAGACCAGAAGACACGTTATGCTCGTGCGATGAAATATGTAAATGGTGAAGATATTTCAATGTGGTGGGAAATGCTTATCTCTGGTCCAAACGGAGCAGTCTCAAATGTACCATACATGAAGGAGCACAACCTGTTCCATCGTAATAAATTCTATGGTGCACCGACACCAACAATGGTGGAAAAACGTGAGCTTTTGAAGCGTAAACGCGACGAGCTCTTCATTAAGATCATCATGAACCAAGTACCTATCGACGAATTTGATAAATTTGTTGAGGATTGGAAGAAACTCGGTGGCGATGACATGACGAAGGAAGTAAACGAATGGTACGCATCAAATAAATAATTTCACAGGGAGAGCGGAGTATGTTCCGCTCTCTTTTTTTTCTGCGTCAGGCACCGTAAATGATTGCAAATACGCTCACCGGGAAGTGATTCTATTAGATTAAAGCATAAAGGAGATGTGGAATCGCAACAGTTGTATATAGAAGTAAAGACCAGTATATGGTATGGGATTTGCCCTGAGACTACAATGAAGATAGTTCTTATTAGATATGAGGTACTCTCTTCTTTATAAATTATAACTACAAGTAGGTGGAGCTGAATGAATCAATTATCTCGGATGTGGAAGCGTGAATGGCAGCTGCATTTGATGCTCATTCCCGCACTGATTCTTATCATTGTGTTTAGTTACATTCCGATGGCGGGCATTATGATGGCATTCCAGAAGTATATCCCGACGAAGGGATTAATGGGATCGCCATTCGTGGGATGGAAGAACTTTAAGTTCCTGCTGGATTACCCAGATGTCGGACGCATATTCTTCAATACGATATATATCGCGTCGATGAAAATTATCGCAGGTTTGATTGTTCCCATCACGATTGCGATTCTCCTGAACGAGCTACGAAAGGAATGGGTGAAGCGGACGTTCCAGACCTTGGTCTACTTGCCGCACTTCTTATCTTGGGTCTTGCTTAGCGGTATAGTCATAGATGTACTGTCTCCGTCTACCGGGGTTTTAAATCAATTGCTGGGGTTGTTTGGCATAAAGCCTATCTTCTTCTTGGGGGACAATAATTGGTTCCCTTATATCATGGTCGTTACAGACGTATGGAAGGAATTTGGCTTCGGGACGATCATTTATTTGGCGGCACTTACAGGCATTAATCCAGCGTTGTATGAGGCTGCAGAGATTGATGGGGCTGGACGTTGGAAGCAGACCTTATATGTTACCTTGCCGGGTATGCTGCCGATTATCGTACTCATGCTTACGCTCAGTATCGGTAACGTATTGAATGCTGGATTTGACCAAATCTTTAACTTGTATAGCCCGCAGGTATATGAGAGCGGAGATATTATCGATACGTTCGTCTATCGAATGGGTGTCGTGGAATCGCAGTATGGATTTGCCACAGCAGTTGGACTGCTGAAGTCAGCTGTTTCCTTTATTCTGATTTCCGTTTCATATGTCATGGCCTATCGCTTCGCCAATTACCGCATATTCTAGTCAAGGAGGACGATCTTCGTTATGAAAAAGTCGTTAGGCCGACAAGTCTTTCTCGGATTCAATGTTCTATTTCTAGCTCTCATTTCGATACTATGCCTCATGCCACTTGTTCATATATTAGCCGTATCATTCAGTTCAGGTTCTGCGGCATCTGCAGGCAAGGTCATGCTCTGGCCGGTGGAATTCACGACTGCGGCGTATCAGAACGTATTCGGCAGACCAGAGTACTTGCGAGCTTTCTGGGTTACGGTTGAGCGTTCCGTATTAGGTACGGCCTTCAGCATGTTCTTAACGATCATGACCGCATACCCATTATCCAAAGAAACTTCACAGTTCCGGATGCGAACGATTTATGTATGGATATTCGTATTCACCATTCTGTTCAATGGTGGCTTAATTCCATGGTATATGACCGTGAAAGCCGTTGGTATTATGGATACGATCTGGGCTTTGATACTTCCAAATGCAGTTCAAGTATTCAATATCATTCTGTTGCTTAACTTCTATCGCGGCTTACCGAAGGAGCTGGAGGAATCGTCGAAGATTGATGGTGCAGGGCATTTCACAACCTTGTGGAAAATCTACGCCCCGCTATCGGTTCCGGCATTGGCAACAACGGGACTCTTTACGGTGGTATGGCATTGGAATAGTTGGTTCGACGGTATGCTGTTGATGAGTCATCCTGAGAAATATCCATTGCAAACGTTCCTGCAGTCGATCATTATAAAGATGGATCTGCGTTACCTGAAGCCTGAAGAAATTGAATTAATGCAGAAGCTGTCTGACCGTACAAGTAAGGCAGCTCAGATCTTCGTTGCTGCATTCCCAATTCTAATTATATATCCATTCTTACAGCGATTCTTCATTAAAGGAATTGTAATGGGAAGTGTCAAAGAATAATAGTAGCCGAAACCTCCAAATGTAGGGAGAAAATACGATGAAACTATTATTCCGCTTGAAAGACTCTTCCATCTTCATGAAGATCATGGCTGTATTTCTAATCGTATTGCTCCCCCTCATGATGATTACGTTATTCATCAATGAGCGGGGAGCTAATAGCATTCAGCGGGAAGTATCGCGTTCTACCTTAAATACGACAAGCTTCTACCTCGACTCGCTCGATAAGGAAGTCGAACGAATTATCCGTTACTTGCCGAATTATGTAACGGACAACGATTTACTGGAGTTAGCTGCACTAGGGACGGACTTGACCGCCTACGAGCGGGCCAACAACATTACGCTTATTCAGAAGCGATTGGAGCTCATGAAGAATTCGAGTCCGTTTATTCGCGAAGCCAAGGCATACGTACCGAAAATTGATCGCACGCTGCTCAGTCAGCAATATGATACGACGCTCAATCGAGAGGAATTTGCTGCCATGCAGCATGAGAGTCCTTTCTACAGCAAGCCGTTCATATACTGGAACGATCGACTGTTTATTACCCTGCAATACCCGACGACTACTTTCAAGGATCCAATCTATTTGGTCGGTGCAGAGCTGTCCGTTAGGAAGATCAAGGAAGCACTTGATCAGATTGCGGGCTCTCTGAATGGAGAGACGATGCTGCTGAATGTGGAGCACGAATGGGATATTCGCAGCAATGAGCAATCGACACTGTACGATTCAATGAAGGAGTTTATTCAACAGAAATGGAAGGAAGAGAAGCAAGAAGGCTACGATATCGTAGAGTATGATGGGGAGCGGTATTTGACGGTTTACAAATACTCCGCTGTATGGAGTTCTTACTCTGTGACCTGCATACCGGAATCAACCGTTCTGGGGCCGATTCAGAAGTATCGGCAATGGTTCTGGTGGGCATGTGGATTGGCTGTGGTGGCAGCGCTCTTTTTCTCTTACTCCTTAATGAAGCTCATGTATCGACCGCTCATGAAGCTCATTCATGCGTTCAGGCGGGTGAAGCAACTGAACCTAACGCCGGTCTCGATTGATCGCGGCCATGATGAGTTCGGATATTTGTATCAGGCGTTCAATGATACCGTGCACTCGTTGAAAACACTCATTGAACAGAACTACGAGCAGCAAATTCGAAGCCAGCGCTCGGAACTGAAGCGGCTTCAATCACAAATCAATCCCCATTTCTTGTACAATTGCTTCTTTGTACTGTGCCGGCTTATTAAGTCGGAGGACAAAGAGAAGGCATACCAATTCTGCTTGTATATCGGCGAGTATTTTCATTTCATTACCCGGAACGATGAAGATGAAATTCCGCTAGAGATGGAAGTGAAGCATTCCTCGACCTATGTAGAGATGCAATCGATCTGCTACGGGGATCGGATTCAAGTGTTCCTCGACATCGAGAGCCAGCCAATACGCGTACCGCGTCTTGTGCTGCAGCCGATCATTGAGAATGCCTATAAGTATGCATTCGGCAATATGCGCGGAGCAGGAGAGTTGTGGGTGCACAGCGAACAGGTTGAAGATGGAGTTGTGATCAGTGTCGAAGATAATGGAGATGACTTAGACGATGAGAAGCTGAATGAGCTTTGCAATCGCCTTGCCAATTGTACCAATCACATCGATGAGACGACAGGGCTAATTAATGTACACAGACGGATACAGCTTCGCTACGGAGATTCATATGGATTGAAATTGTCGCGTTCTGAACTTGGCGGACTGAAGGTACGTATACATCTGGGGCTTGAATAAAGGAGGAGATCGGCATGCGACGAATGCTCATCGTAGACGACTTGCCTATTATTGTAGATGGTTTGCTAGAGTTATTTCAGGGCATAGAACATCTTGAGCTCGATATTTTGAAAGCGTATTCGGGTGAAGAGGCATTAGATATGATGCGCAGGTCCGCTTCGCCCATAGATATTGTTATCTCTGATATTAAAATGCCTGGCCTGGAAGGGATTGAGCTGCTTCAAAATATTAAGCAGAGTTGGCCGAACTGTAAAGTGATTTTCTTGACGGGCTATAATGACTTCCACTATGTCCAGAGTGCTATGGTTCTTGGCGGATTCGATTATATCTTGAAAATTGAGAGCGATGAGAAGATTGTTGCTGCCGTTGAACGGGCCATTGCTCAGCTTAACAAGGAATGTGAGCAGATGCGCAGGCTGGAGCAGGCGCATTATCGGATGCGGCAGGCGCTGCCGCTGCTGCAGAGAGAATATGTGTGGGAGCTTCTAGAGGGCAAGGCGGAGATGCTGAGAGGGATTGAACGTCATTTTCAAGAATATGATATTCCGCTGCGCGCGGATCTACCTGTCATGATGGTGGTTGGCAAGGTGGATGCTTGGAAGAATTCCTTCAGTTCACTTGATAAATCCTTATTGCTGTATGGCGTTCAGAATATCGTCGAGGAGTATGTCACCCCGTATATGGAATGCTTCTCCTGCCCATTCGAGCATTCCAAGCTTGTATGGCTGCTGCAGCCGCGAATGACGCAAGACGGCAATCATAGCTATTCCTACTCCAGTTATGAGTCTCATGAAGGTGTGATGTCCGAGTCGGAAGTGTGGAAGTCATCACAGGCTCGCCTGAACGGAGTCATGGGCATGATTCAACAGACCTGTCAGCGCCTTCTGCAAGTAACGGTATCCTTCGCACTCAGCAGTACATCGACGGAATGGGCAAGTGTGGCGGAACGATTCCAGATGCTAAAGTATTGCTTCGTGTCAGGGGAGCGGCTGCCTAAAGAAGTTATTTTGACGGATTCCGATATTCTGCAAATGCAAGAGTGCGGGAACGGTACGGATACGCAAGATTACTTTCAACATAACCGAATTCAACTGCTGCTGAAATGTCTGGAGAACAATCATCGCAAGGAGTATTATGAATTGTTCCTGCGCATCACGAAGGATTGGAACAATGAGGAGGAGAGCAGCTATGCTCGGAAGATGGCGTTGTATCATTCCTTGTCGGCGCTGTTCCTATCCCATTTAGGAGAGAATCCGAAGTTGAAGCAAGAGGTCGGCGCGAAGATGGATATTAGTTTCTTGTACCAGAAGAAGGAGTCATTCACATGGCTCGATCTGAAAAAATATTTCTGGGAACTCGCTGATCTCATGTTCGAGCGGCAAGAAGGAAGAGAAGAACAGGTTCCGGGAGAACTGATCAAGCGAGTCCATCGGTACATTGCCAATAATTTAACCCATGATATCTCGCTGATTGCGATTGCGAACGAGGTAGGGTTGAATCCTTCCTACTTATCTAGACTATATAAGCAAATGACAGGCATCGGGATATCCGATTACATCAATGATTATCGCAATCTGCAGGCGAAGGAATGGCTGCTCAATACCTCGAAGAGGGTCAATGAGATCGCGTCCGCACTTGGTTATAATTCTGCACTGGCCTTTATTCGCTTCTTCAAGAAGCAGAATCAGATGACGCCGCTTGAATATCGGATGAAGCTGCAAGAGAAGAACGTCAGGGAGGGAATGTCCTGAGCCCTAGAGCTAGAGCGTAGAGAATGTCCAGCAGTGCGGCAAGTGAAGTTCGCAAGTTCGTAAATTCGCAGATTTGCAGATTCGCATTCGGATGCATGTTCATTTTTGCAAGTTCTCTAGACCTTCAGTCATGGCAAGCTTGGCTGGAGGTCTATTTCTTTTTGTTCTGCATTTCTTTTCCCACAATTAGGTTGGCCTCTCCATTGGATGTTATTTATAATGAGTGTTATATGCCTGTAAATGGCGGGCCATATGAATCGGAATGCCGTCTTTAGCGATATGAACTATACGGAATGTGATGGTTTGGTGTAATAGGTGATAGGAGGTTTAGCGGAATGAGGGGAAAGATCGGTTCTTTTTTGAAATTTTGCGGCGGTTTTCTCATATTTGCGCTTGTACTTAGTATCCTTGGGATGCTTATGGATCGATCTATGTTTCGGAAGGATTATCTAATGATATGTCTGCTTGTATTTCTTCTGCCTGGATTGGTGCTCCGAAAAATTGGAGGCAGTATGAAGAAAAAAGCAGATGAACGCGAGCAATTGCGACAGCTAGGGCTTAATCCGCCTAGCATGGCCTTCCAATCATTCCTGCGATTTGCAGGGGGATTTCTTATGTTCTTATATGGGATCGTATGGTTTGGTATGATCGTGAACTGGTCTACACAAGGAGATAAGTTCATGTTGGCAGCTATTTTTGCGCTTCTCTTTTTCACACCGGGGGTATTGCTCTGGTGGGCAGCATCAGGATTGGAGAAAAGGTCACGGGAACGCTTTAGAAGAGAGCATCTAGCCTATTTCGCACAGGAGCCTGTGCCAATGCCTTCGTATGCGCCAACAATTGAGGAGATCGTTGAGCTTCCTCCAGCACAGCCGATTCGTCGTGCAGAAATAGAAGCAGCAGCTAGTTCGATTGTACCACAGACTGCACCACAGCTGCCCAAAATGATTGCATGTTCTAGCTGCGGCGCACAAACGAGTGTATCTCCTAGCTCCACCTCAACTTGTGAGTATTGCGGTTCAACGGTGACTTATCGGTAATCTTATCGTGACGTAAGATAGCAGTCAGGGGATAAATTCCTTTGGCTGCTTTTATTTTATACAAGTAATTGAGGAGATTCATATACGGTAAAAAGTGATTTATCTCCGCTCCGTAAGTGACTAAATTGTCACCTTCACTGTCACTTGAAAGTCATTTTAGACAGATAACATGATATCCATCAGCATAGCTATGAAAATCGGCTATAAAGGAGTAAACCATGACTAAACAGCAGCGTAAGATTATGTTGGGAATAACCATATGCTATACATTTTTGATTCTTTATTTTATATTTCTAGCTTTCGGTAGAGTAGGTACCATAGATCAAAAGGATGGTTACACCTTTATTCTTATACCGGACAGTTTTTTTAGGCTGCCAAGTGTATCAGATCTTCTACATCCTACTCTGATGGACTTTGTGGCTATTGGAAACATTGCAGCTTTCATTCCTTTTGGCATATTGATTCCGTTGTTATATCGAACGAGTTTTATTCGATTCATTGCATTGTTCATCCTGTCCATTCTCGTGATTGAAACGATTCAGGCACTAACGTTGCTCGGCACCTTTGATATTAACGACGTAATTGAAAACTCATTAGGCGCAGCAATCGGATTCCGGGCGTACAAACTTGGCTTTCGTACAAATAATATCCGGAAAAGTATAGCTGCCACGGGCATTTTCATTGTTGTCCTTATGACTGTGGTTTGGGGGAGCTTCGGGATTGTTGACAAGGCGTTCACCCAAGAAATGGGTCCCTTTGTGGCGTTGAACGAACTGATAGACAGCACCGGAAATACATCAACGGGCACAAGACCATACAGTTTCAAAATTGGCGGTCAAACCGTAGAACCCAAATATAATGTGTATAGTATCGAAGGCAAAAATAGGGAAACGTATACGTATACGTTAGGCAATAAAGAGCTTTATCTTTCCTTGTTTTATGGAGTTCCCGATCAGAAGGAGTTGCAGGGGAGAGTAAGTGTGTCCGTTGATGGACATGAGTTCCTGTCTGCGTCTGGAGAACGCCATGAGCCGGAAATATTCACAGTTTATCTCGAAAAGGCCAATGAGCTGACGATAACCATTGAAGGAAATGAAACATTGTGGGATGTTGCTTTTAGAGAGATGAAATATTATTGGAGCTGGGAAAAGCGCGAGCAATAAGGCGAGATCCGAATGCTGTACAAGATAAGGTGAATCATGACTAGATTGTACATCGATAGAAGCTCGCCGATCTAAATAAGCAGCCAGGGGGACGAATCCCTTGGCTGCTTTAATTTATATGACGAATTGTATATAAAGTGCGACAGTTATCATTAAATAATCCTACATGCGCAAGGATGGTCTATAAGAGTCATCGCTCAAGTCGTATGATGGATTAATGCTTTCTTGCAACGATGGCGAACCGTTGTTCATTCGTACGAATGCCTTTGTCCGTCCTATTGTCGGCAACGAATTGCTTGAAGATGCGCATATCGTCCTCGAGTTGCCCGAAGTTCGGTATCGTTGGCGTATGTGTAAGGATGAACATCAGATCTTCTTCGGTCTGATAATACTGTGTCAGATTGATTTCATAGGATTGGATATTCATGAATCCTGCTTCGCCAAGCTCTTTCTGATATCGACGCAGCAAGGTGCCGGATTCAACGCCGTTGCTTTGTCCTCTGCCGAATGCCTGCTTCAGGTTGAGCTTGTTGCCTTCGCTGATTTGTTGGGTAAGGAACACGCCATCGTCCGTCAATACCCTAGCAACTTCTGCGGCATTGAATTCGGAATGTCGACATGTGACGATGTCGAAGTGTCGATCTGGGAACATAAGCTGCACTGCATTCATTTGCATAAAGCGCACATTGGGTTTCTTAGATGCTGCCAGATTCGCTTGTGCCGTATAGACCATGCTTGCAGAAGCATCGATTCCAACGAGCAGAAGCACTTGACCTGCGATCGGCAGCACAGATTCACCGCCACCTGTACCGATGTCGAGCAGGATGTCCGACTTGGCGCACAGCTTGCCAGCCTCATGGAATAACTCCCAATTCGTCCCCTCTGTAGTTGATTTCACTTGACTGAAATCCCAACCGTTCAGCTTGCCTACTTGATCATAAAATTGTTTGTAATCGAAAGAGTTCATATAGATTCCGCCTTCCAATAGTATGTGAAATTAATGGGCATACGAGTTGTCAGATCGGCAGGAACTGTACAACTGCATATCCTTCTGAATGGATTCCATTTCGTTGCGCGGCTCTCTGTTCCGTTAGGCTTAAAAGGGCAGACTATCCCCTTGATAGCTGGTACGCGTTTTGACCCAGCCCGGAACCTACATACCTCGAACGTTGCGGAATGACATCCATTTCACCTCATTGGAAAGAATGACCGAATTATATCATGGGAAAAGATTGAAGGTCAAAGCATTATCTCTCTTGATCGTTATCTCATAGAATTCAATAAACCATATAAATCTTATATAGCAAATATTGGGTATTGTGTTACAATAATAGATACTACGTGTCTGCTGGCGGACGATGCAACTTCCACGTCCCAGTCAGGCCAGAGCTTCTGGAGGAAACCGTGAAACCGGATTATGCTGGCATTTGTTTGAATCGAAATGTTGTGCTTCATCATTCCTATAAAGTGAAGAAAGTAATCGCTTGCAGTGAGCTGGCCAATGTTTATGCGGGCCGGAAGCTGGAGGACGGGGCGGCGGTCATCGTGAAAGAGTTCTACCCGAGGCAGGTAGCTCTTCGCGATCTGGACAAGCGAACCGTGCTGTGCCGTGTACCCTCTGTTCAACGGCAGTATGCTGAGCTGCGGGAGGCCTTCCTGATGGAAACGCAGATGCTGCAGCAATTGAGCCACTCGAACATCGTTCGCCTTGTGGATTATTTTGAGGAGAACGGGACGCATTATATGATTATGGAGTATTGCAAGGGCATCTCGCTTGAGCGGTTTGTTGAAGAAGGCAGGCTTGTTTCCGTGGCCGATTTCCTGCGCGATACGATACTGCCGCTTGCATCTGCGCTTGAATATGTCCATGCGCAAGGCATCATTCATCGCGATATCAAGCCAGCGAACATTATCATTGGAGAGGACGGTCAGCCGAAGCTGCTCGATTTCGGTTCTGCTATATACTATGAGAAGACGGGTCATCGGATTTTTACGAGCACGGGATATTCGCCGCTTGAATTCTATTCCGAAAAATCGCAGCAGGGAATCACGTCCGACGTATACAGCTTTGCAGCTACGATGTATTTTTGCCTAAGCGGCCGCACGCCGAATGATGTGACGAGGCGCTTGTTCCAGGATAATCTGGAATCGGTCAGAAGCCTAAACCGCAGCGTCAGCCCGCTGATGGAGCGCACTATTCGCAAGGGACTAGCGGTTCGCCCAGATAAGAGGCATGCTTCCATGAAGCAGATGAAGGCCGCGCTGCATGCGGAACGAATTCTGCTGGCAATGGTTGAGCGCTTGCTCGGCAAGCACAAGGCGCGGCAGCAGGATGATCGCAAGCAGGCTTAGAAGTAGGATGTAGGTGCAACTACGTTTGCAACAGGTCATGTTGTACGATTTACATCAATATAGTGTGCTAGGTGGCATTTATAGGATTTGCTGCATAAAGCGCAACATGGCATGACGATGCCTTATTAATAAATAAAGAGGAGGCTGTCCCACATCGGACAGCCTCCTCTTATTTACTTATTGAAATCTAGGTTCTAATGAACTGAATCGGCCCCTGATTTGTATCTACTTCCGTTGTCCCTACGGGTTGTTGATTTCATTTAGCGTGACATTGCAGACGAATCCGCATACGATACAGCGCCCTGTTTAACAGCTTTGAAGCGCAGCTCGATCTCCGTTATCCCATCCTCGAACGTAATGTACAGCTTATCATTGTATTCAAGCGTTGCCGTATCGTTCGGCTTAATGGGTGTACGTCCCTTCGCTACTGTACAGTTGGTACGGTGCTTGATTCGGAGCGTGCCGTTCTTGCCAGCCTCGAATAGGATATGGGCGGCTTCCGGCAATGGCTCATTCACATCCAGGCGGGCAAACAGCTGCTGCAGGCTCACCTTTCGCGTTTTGCCGAAAGAAGTGAGTGGCCAGTATTTAACGGGAACCTCGTTGCCGCTTGCCGTATTTAAGAAGAACCCTTCCAGCCTCCCAGTGAACGTCGGCTTTGGACGCAGCAGCACGTATAGTGCGAATAAGGCAATCAATGCAGCCAACGCACAGCCTCCGATAATCCAATAACGTTCCCACACCGAAGAAATTTTCACGTACAGCTTTCCAGTAACCGTTCCCCCCTCAGGGTCAGTTGCCGTTACGGTTATTTCCGAAGATCCGGAATGCAGCGGGGACAGGTAGAACGTCGCACCGTCGACACGTGCCTCCATTCGATTTTTATGATCGCTGGAGACAATCTTGTACGTCAATTGATCTCCGTTCGGATCGGTGAAATAATCCCCGAAATTCAGCTTCGCCTCGCCATCTTCCTTCACGATGCCAATTTGATTCTGTCCGGACAATACCGGTGCTTTATTGACGATTTCGAGCATGCTGCCTGCGGTTTCTCTGAAGAAATGAGGCCCATTCATGACGACAGTCCAGTCGTATTTCCCTGATGTCCGGAAGCGATGCTCCGCCGAGAAGCCTGTCCCGTTGTTCGTCATCTGCACGCGTTCTTTCTGCTTCGTCTGCCGATTGGTGATAACAAGCTCTGCCTGTACGTCCATGTATACATCCTTATCTTCCAATGGCTGCTTGTTCGACAGGGAATACAAGCGAGCCGCGAAGGCTGTCGGCAGTCCTTTCGTCGCTTCCTTGGAAGTCAATTCCCCGACTGCTCGCATGTTATAGCTGCCAAGCAGGTTCACCTTTACAACATCGCCTGTCATTCCCCTGAACTTCAATAGCAGCTCGCCTTTGCGCGGCTCGGGAATCTTCATCAACGTATATTTGCCGGATTTATAGAATCGCGCATTCTTGGTGCTGTTATAGAGCTGAGACTCCAGCAAAGGGCTCTGAGACAACAGAATGAGATTGGCTTCCGACATGCTGGAGTTCGGAAGAGGAACCTTTACTTCCTGCATGCCACCAGTCGCAGTTAACGCGGCGATCGGTACGAGAACGGATTGGATTTGATCGGCGAAAATGCGGTTGAATATATCAGGCAGCTCTTCTGCGCTTGTCGTGACATACGAAGTGCCGCCGGTCTTTGCGGCAATGGTCTTCAGCTGCTTCTCATTCACCGAGCCGTCATGATTCAGGCCGATGGTGTAAATACGGTATCCCTGCTTGTTCGCCTGCTGAATGACGCGCTCTACGTCCTGGTTCGAGTCGGCGATTGTTCTGCCCGTATAAGTATTGCCGAAGTCGGTGCCTCCGTCGGACAGCAGAATAATGAATGGCTTATGGCCTTGTCCAGTTCCTTTCCCAGCGATCTCGGCTCCCTTCTTCAAGCCGAGGCCTAGATCCGTGTACCCATAGCGGCGCAAGCTGCTGATCTGACGCTTCAGCTTCTCCTTCTGCCTGGGCTCAGCGAGCGAAGTTAGCGGCTCCGAGGCCACGATTCTGTCGTTATAGGCAACGAACCCAATACGCGTGCGTTCCGAATCGCTCATGTCCATGAACATATTGACGACTTCCGACGCAATGCCTTCCTTGTCGGTCTCGTTCATGGAATAACTGACGTCCATGACGAATACGGCATCGATTCCTTGTGCTGAATCGGCCTGAGCTAGGGAAGTGCGAATAGGTATTAGGGATGATGACGTTAGAAATAACAAGCAGGTCGTAAGCAGGAAAATCATAGATTTGAAAATACTTCGTCTATACATAAAAGCTATATACCCACCTTTTAACAAAAAATATAAATATTTTTTGTTGTGATATAAAGTATTTGTTAGATTATACCGAAATATTTGGGAAAAGGAGGAACGGTGTCTATGGTGCTGGGAATTTGGAACTGTCACCCTATTTAAAATCATCGGAAATAAGTACCAAAAAATGAAGGTCAAACGACAAAATTTTTTCTTGATTTGGGTAAATCAAGGGGATTTATAGCGAATTTGAGCGATATATAAATAATATTGACAAATTTGGGATGTTCTCTCTAAGATTTAAATAGAACTAATCACCCAAATTATAGAAACTGTATTTGCGAAGGTATGATTTCTCTTGCATATCTAGTGCGAGAAGACTATTGCAACGAAATAGAGAGGAGGAAGCATAAAGCGTGCATACCAGTCCTAGCTTATGCGTTCAAGCGTAAGTTAAGTTGGTCGCCGTTTTTGTGCTGACATTATGGACATTATCAGTCAAACGAACCGAGCCATGCTTTTCGAGGAGATTAACCCGGAAATGCTGGATCTGCTGACCATCGTAGGCGATGTCAAAGGAATCGACAGCCTCAGTGACGACAAGATCAAGGAAGTGAACGAGCACCTGCTTGTTCGGAGCTTTGATGAGTTCCTCGACAAGTTCTCTCCGAGCGTGTATTCGTTCTACAATGCGGCCAATCAGAAAGTGATGTATACGCTGAAGAAGCCGGAAGGAATTGCCGAGGACTGCATTTCGGAAATTAAGATCGACCAGAACAATGATTTCCTGAAAATGCTGTTCACCCTGATCGATACGAAGCGCAGTCAGGGAATTACGAACGTCGATTTCAAGTTCGAGAATTTGCTCGACATGATTTCGCCGAAGAAGGTGATGGACGATATTCGCCAAGTGCGCAAGGAAATCCATTACTTGTACGGCCAGTATGACAAGCTGGATGAAGGGGATCCGAAGAAGCTTGATTTGGGCGATAAGCTGAACGGGATGTTCGAGGACGCCAGCAAAAATTACAACAACGTGATGGCAATGCTGCCGCTCGCGATTGAAGATATCAAGACACGGCTCTTGCTGGGCGGCTCGCGGGAGGAGAATCAAGCCGAGGCGATCCAGATTGGCATGCTGACGATCGGTGAGTCGGGCGAATTGAAGATCATTGAAGCGCCGAAGAGCGATAATACCGAGCTGATGCTCTTGGATGACAACAGCGGTACCGAGCTTTCGAACGTGTTCGGCGAAGATTATGAATCCATTACAGAGACGCCGTCTTCTTACGTGAAGGATTTGGTAGTGCGTACATTCTGTCCGCTGCCAGCGGTACATAACGAGGTCGATACGGAGACGGAAGTACAAAACTATAATACGTATTTGGAGTTCTACAAGAATGCGAAGGATGACTTTGTAAAAACAGTCAAGCCGCTCGTGGAGAAGATACTGGGCGTACGGATGTTCTTCGATCAGTATGCGACCAAGAACAAGGGAATGCTTCCGTCCATGCTCATCACGAACGCGAAGCTGGATATGACCGTGAAGAGCAGCAATATTCCGCGCTTGGAGACGTATCTGAACACGGTGAACTCGAAGAATGAATTCTCCGACACGATCTGGTTCGGGATTGTGCCGTCCGTCGAGTTGGAATCGGCCGGCAAGGTGAAGGTGTCCCGCGAACGCTTCCGCGGCAACGGCAAGACCGTGAAGCAGGAGGGCAACACGATGGAATCGCTGTCGATGCTCCTGCAGGTCGTGAAGGACTATAAGGTGCAGGTATTCTTCAACTTCGAATCTGGAGAAGAGACGACCTTCAACAGTCTGGCAACCACCGGACTCGATAAGTATATCGACAAGTGCAGTAGCATGGTTCGCAAGGAATACAGCGAGTTCGCTATTCCATGCATCCCGAACTTCACCATTATTCCGAAGGATAAGTCCGGCGTTGTCATCGATAGCCGCATGCTCCACACGGAGGACGGAGTCAAGCTGTCCCAAGATAAGGAAGACATCTTGAAGCTGTGGATCGAGGGCGTGTACGTAGGGGCCGCTTATGTTGCTGCCGGGGTCGTTGCTGCCTATCAGTGTCCGGAATATTTGCGCGAATCGTTCAAGAACGTCAGCCGTGACTATCCGGGCGTACGCTTCGATATTGAAGCAAGCGACCATGCGCTGCGCGCGGTTACGACGATGGCGAAGGAGATTACTGGATTTACGAATAACATCAAAGACGCGATCAATTATAAAAACTTTGGCTTCGTCTTCTCTTCCGAGAATGCGCAGCTTCAGGATAAAGACATCAAGCGAATCACGGTATACAAGGCCAGAAGCATGGCATTGACCGAGAATGGCTTCGATTCCATATACAAAACGCTTGTCAGCACCTATATCGAGCGGATTCTCCGCTTCCAGACGGGTGACTTCAAGCATGAGAACATCGTGAAATTCTTCAGCAATAATCCGAGCAGCCAAAGGAGCAAGTGGCTTGGTACGCGCGGCTTTGTCAACTCGATCATTCAAGACGGGGATGACATGTCCTATGTGATAGACGACAAGAGCAATCTATGCCATATCGATCTTGTGTTCAACGGCAATGTGAAGAATCTCGAAGTCATGATCACGAAGGGCACTACGCCTGTTAAAGCCTAATGATTAGAAGCTTGGCTGGCATATGGAAGCGTATGTTAGAGGCGTGCTTCAAGCGCGCCTTCCAACATAAATCCCGTAAGCATTCCATGCTTGCGGAACCTAAATTATTTTCATTCAAGGAGGCAAAATTCATGGGATTCATACTTAGAGTAGAAGGCGCAGAAACGATCGAGCTCGGCATGGACAACATTCAGAAAGTTGTGTATGACACGGACACACCGAATGATTCCAACGCAAGATCGACGGACGTGGGCGCGACGCTGCGTATTTCCGGCAAAATTATCACGGCGACTGACGGTGACAACGCTGACGACACGAAGAAGCTGGCATTGTGGTCGCTCGTTCCTGCCGAGAAGGCGGACTGCTACCGCAAGGTGACGCTTGAGGTTGTCGCTGCGGATCAAGTGGTGCGCAAAGTGTATTTCCCGAACGCATTCGTGGTTGACTACTCCGAAACTTACGGGGACACGGAAGGCGTAGGTACATTCACGCTGTACATCAAACAAAAGAAAGACAAAACCGAACTGGCTACAATCGACGGCGGTTACCCGGTATAAGCAGGTACGACCTGTTCTGGTGGCAGAAATGCGGACAACAAATATTAAGAGGCTTACAGCCTCTTAATATTTTTATCCGGTACACTGGGGAATTCATGAGAGCCATTGCAATATTTTGTTGAAAACCGTTAGAAAGGCAGGGGCGAAGCGAATGACGAACTATTATGAACTTCTGGGCGTACAGCGGCATGCATCGCCTGAAGAATTGAAGAAGGCATATCGGCGGCTCGCCAAGCAGTATCATCCCGACGTAAATGGGGGAAGCAGCGAGGCGGAACAACGGTTTAAGCAGATTCATGAAGCCTACGCGGTGCTTCAGGATGAGGCTGCACGGAAGGCTTATGATGATAAGCTGGGTGGCATGGAGCGAGACTCCGGACGAAATCATCAATCTACCCATTCAAGAGGGAGAAATGCAGCTTCTGGAGAAGCGGCAGGAGAACGGGCGAATTTTGATCCACGGAACGTGGAAGCCAATTTCGCGCGATTTTTCGGCTTTGATCCGAAAACGAAGAAGCCAATGCAGAACGGCGGCAAGAACGCGGGGAATCCGATAGATACGTCCGAGATGTTCCAACGCTTTTTCGGTATGAACAAGAAAAAATAGAGTGGCTCTGCCGATTGCCTATGCAATTCGGGTACGGCTTCGGCGACTATACGCACGCGGTATGGTATTTTCGGACGAATATGACAAGGCAGAGTGACATTGAGAACAGCTCCGAACAAGCTAGCAAAGCCATCGTTTTGCTTTAGGTACGGTGCTTTTTTTAATAAAAGGGATGCACATGAGTTGAGCGAAGCAACGGAGGAATGAGATGTGAGTAAGCAAAATAGCAGCGATCAAGTTCACCGTCATGCCAATCGAAAGAGCGGGTGGATCGCGCTCATTGATATAGGGGTTGCAGCCATTGTGGTTGCTGCTCTGTTATATGTGTACATATGGAACATCGATCCCGTCCTGAAGGCGGCGGTCGGAGTCCTTCTGGCGATCGCGATCATCGTGTATGCGGCGCGACGTTCCGGTAGTCGTGAAGCAGGCCGGCAGGACGAAGTCGACACCATTGCCAAGCTTGTACTCCTGAATGATGAGGGAGAGAGCGTAAAGGAATGGTACATCCACGGCGAAACATCCTTGCTTATCGGCAAAACCGGTGCAGAAGGCGAGGTTGACATAGATCTGTCGGATTCGGAATATGCGTCGCTTATTAGCAAGCATCATGCGGTGCTCAATTATGCCTCGGGCCAATGGTTCATCGAGGATCTTGATTCCCGCAGCGGGGTTGGCATTCGAAGAGCCGGGGGGAAAAGGGCGAATCAGTTGGAACCGGAGGAACCATGCCGGATTCATTCCGGAGATGTCATCAGCATTGCCAACACGCGGTTACTGGCGAAATAACGAACGATATATTGACTTCATGATCATAAGAGAACTATTCAAATTGACGGGGGAATGAAGAAAGATGAGTCTGACAAGATGCGCTAACGGACACATGTTCAGTACGAGGAAGCATGGCAGCATATGCCCTTATTGCAGCATATCGGTGGAACAGCCGCAGAATGTGGACGCGAAGAGGCCGCCGCGCGTGGAGGACAATGAGAAGACGATGCCGTACCTGGGGGAAACGACCGGCATCGAGCCGGTTACCGGCTGGCTCGTATGCATTGAGGGCCCTCAGCTTGGTCAGGACTATCGGATTATGGCGGAGAAGAATTTTATCGGGCGCGCAGAGGAGATGCATATTCGCATCTTGGGCGACAATGCCATCTCGCGCAGAAATCATGCGGTAATCGTATATGATCCGAAGAAGCGCAATTTCTACCTGTTGCCAGGAGATGCCTCAGGACTTGCTTATCACAACGAAGAAGCCGTTTATTCGCCGGTGGAGCTGGCAGCGTATGATGTCATTCAGCTCGGTCGCAGCAAATTTATCTTCATTCCGCTCTGCGGCATACATTTCGAGTGGAATCACAATATGGGTTAGGGATGATGACCACAATGGATGTACAGAATTGGGTACCGTATCTGATCGTGTTGACTTGTACTGCCGCAATTCTGCTTCTGCTGGGTGTGCGGCGCCGACTGCTGCTGGATACAGTGAGCCTTGAGCCAGCAGCGTCCGGCATGCCGATCGGCAATGGGCAGACGATTGGCGCCCGTGAGGAGCAGGATGATTATTTTGCCAGCGTCACGACCGCACACGGTACGGCCGCCGTACTTGCGGACGGCATAAGCGGCCTGGCGCACGGCAGAATGGCGAGCACGCTCGCGGTGACCGTATTTATTCGAGAGTTCCTCAAGTTAGAGCATATTCGGGAAGTCCAGAGCTTTTTCGCGAAGGCAGCCAAGATAAGCAATACGGAAATTTTGCGGAATTTGAAGGGCGCGCCTGGAGGGACGACGCTGGTAGCCGCCGTCATTGCGGATGATCTCCTGTACTGGGGGGCTGTGGGCGACAGTATGATCATGGTGTTCCGGGAAGACAATTTCATCCGCATGAATGAACGTCATATCTTGGAGTCGGTGCTGCAGGAACGCTGCTTAACGGGGCAGATCACAAGGGAAGAAGCAATGGAGCACCCGATGAAGAGGCGGCTCATCAATTACTTGGGGTATGAGAATTTCAAGAGCATTGAGATTGGCAGTGAGCCGTTCAGACTGCAGCCGGGAGACCGGATCCTTCTCTGCAGCGATGGGGTGTACAACACGATGACAGAAGTGGAATTGGAGCAGATTCTGTCCAAGCCGATTTCGCCTCACGATGCAGCTGAGGAGATCATCGAAGCGATCGAACAGAAGAGATTGATCAATCAAGACAATGCGACCATTGTCATCGTGGATAACGCATGAAGCCTGCTGTTCCTGGCTTCGGTAGATTTCTGAGAGAGACAGATCGAATCGACCACTTTACTCGCTTTTGATTGTGTGAAGGCGAGAATTTCCTTTTTGAACACGAGGCTCCGTGATAGGTATGCGAATCATGGGACAGGAGAAGCGGGGGTAAGGATGAGAAAGGAGAACAGCGACTTTAAGACCAGCTTCGTGACGGAGGCCGGTTCTTTTCTACATAATAAAGACTATTTCGCCTATGTGGAGCTGGATGATATGGCCTGCTGGGTCATCGCGGACGGCTTGGATTCGGACATGGAAGTCGACAGTGCCGAGATGGTCGTCAAGAGCATTCTTGGCCGATTTACGGAGAAGCCGACGATGTCTTCGCTGCGGTTGAAGCATTACATGCAGGAAGCGCATGAATGGCTGCGAGCGGAGAGCAAGCGCGTGCGCCTTAAGGCAAGCCTGATTCTGGTCGTGACAGATTATGCGAAGATTCGCTGGGTGGCAGCGGGTAATGCCCGCCTGTATCATTTTCGCGGCGGACGCTTATTCGGTCGCAGCAGGGATCAGAGCTTGGCACAGTCCATGAAGGATGCCGGAGAAATCTCGGAAGAAGCGATGGAGGTTCATGAAGAACGCCACAATCTTCTTCAGTATATGGGGCAGCCAGAGCGCCTGGAGCCGTATGTTTCGAAAAAGGTTCCTTTGTCTGAAGGAGATGTTCTGCTGCTGTGCACCCCTGGCTTGTGGGAGGATGTCAACGCAACGGAAATGGTCGACGCACTAACGGATGCGAAGGAGCCAGAGGATTTCACGGACACGCTCGAGGACGTGCTGCTCAGCAAGCAGCGGCAAACCGTGAGCAATTACACGGCTGTTGCTGTGTATGCGAACAAGGTGTTCAAGGAGGATCCGAAGCGTAAATGGCGTTTGCTGAAGAAGTGGCTGTTGGCCCTGATCGTGCTGCTGCTGGTTGGCGGAGGCGCGGCTTTCTACTTCGTAAAGCAGGCGGCGATCAAAGCGGAGAATCTGGAGAACATGCTCGAATATCAGAAAAGTGCAGACATGTATATGAAGGATAGCGATTATCCGAAGGCCATTAAGGATTACAGTGAGGCGCGCAATATGGCGATTCGGTTGAAGGACAAGTTCCACCGGGACTTTTTCGCGAAGAAGCAGCGCGTGATGCAGCTTATGGTGGACGGAGACGAAGCCTTCAAGGGACAGGACTTTGCTAAGGCGCTGGACAAATACGGGAAGGCGCAGGAGGAAGCAAAGCCATACAAAGAGTTCAATCATAAGCAGCTAGAGGAGAAAATAGACCGTTCCCGCACGTACATGCAGGTTATGAACTGGGTGCAGGAAGGGGACAAGAAGTTCGAGGCACAGGATTATGTTGGGGCGCGCAGCTCTTACCAGAAGGCACGGAAATCCGCGCTTGAGGAAGGGTACACCGACGGTGAGAAGGATATCCGAGCCAAGCTCGATTCAGCGGAGGAGAAGCTGACTGGTTTGCGGAAGGAGAAGCGGCTGCTGGAGGGCGAGAAGTATGAGAAGAAGGGCGACCAGCAGTTAGCCGGGCAAGATTATCTGGGAGCTATCGATGCTTATTCCGCCGCGCAGCAAATCTATCAGGAAATCGACATGCTGGAACGTGTGCTGGGCATGGAGCGCAAGATCGATAAGGCGCTGGGCAAGCTGAATCCGGCGCCGCCCGCTGCACAGCCTCCTGCCGCCGCGAATGGAGGCGGAGGCGCAGGCGGCAATACGGCGGGTGGATCTGCGCCGAGCAACGCCGGAAGCGGAGGCACAGCGGGCAATACGGCAGGCGGATCTGCGCCGAGCAACGCTGGAAGCGGAGGCGCAGCGGGCAATACGGCGGGCGGATCTGCGCCGAGCAACGCCGGAAGCGGAGGCACAGCGGGCAATGCGGCGGGCGAATCTGCGCCGAGCAACGCCAGGGGCGGAAATGCAGCGGGCAATGCCGCTGGTGGAGCCGTGCCGAGCAACGCCGAAAGCGGAGCGGCTGCGAGCAGCGGATAAGGGATGCCAACGGGGAATGCTTCAACTGCCGGCAAAGGGAATGAAGCTCCATCCCCTAGCAGGGAGAACAAGGGAACAAGGAAGGAGTCCATCAGGCGCCATGAAGGAACTGATACATGATCGATTGAGCAGGATGGAGGATCTGGAGCAGCGCAAGTTATTGAAAAATGTAATGACTGGATTGTTCCTGAACCTGGTGGAATATCAGGAAGACATGAATCGGAAAATAGAGCGCAAGGTATTCGACGAAATTGAGGATGGCGAGGAAAAGCACGATATTTTCGTATCGATGTGCCGCCGCGATGATGTCGACCCGATTCATGATTTCCTCCGCCCGATGCTGCCGGAGGACACGGCACACAAAACGATAGAAATGGGAAGTCTTGTCGAGCAGATGAAGCAGCAGGGGAAAGCGCTGCTGCTAACTCTGTTTTTGCAGTGTGATTTTGCAAGGCTGCATAACCTGATGTCAGGGAAAAGAACATTCCGCGGAGAGATGAAGACATCAGGGGGCAATTATGCGATTACGGTGCGCTTGTCGCAAAGCCGACTGTACATCAACGAGATCGAGAAGCTATACCGTGTCTTTCAACAGAACAGCGTTCCATGGAAGACATTGAATCATCCATACGCTTATAAATTTTTTGACGTATGGCTCACGGACTGCGACAGTGCTTTGCGGGAAGAGGACGAGATCAACGAGATTACCGTTAATCTAGAGGAATTCGAGCCTCATAAGCATGTGGATCTCGTACCGCTCTGGAATATCGAGCGGCTTGCCATTCAGAACGACGGCTTTCCCGAGCCTGCAGCCGATCGAATTAATTACGAACATGTTCTGGCGATTCACAAGCTGGGCAGCGAACATGGCTATCTGGTGGAAGGAAATGAGGAACATATTCGTTATATCAAGCGAACGAGAGACGATTTGACGATTGTGTCGCCGCATGAGAAATCCGGCATGTGGACGGTCGTGAAGATTGCGCAGCCTTCGGAATCCCGGCTTGGAAGCTTGGAATACAAGCTGGTATCCAATCGGAGAGCAGATGGCTTTATCGGCAAATATGCGCGGAAGCAAGCCCAAATCGTGCGCTCCAAGGGCGAGATTGTGCGGCTCGTGAATGCTTTTGAGGCAGCGCAGATGCTTCAACTGGAGCATGTGGATATCCTGGAAGCGAATAACGGCGGGGAACAATCCTATGAGATGAACTCGTTCATTAGCGACAATGTACGGACGGTACTGGATAAGAAAATTATGCGGCTTAGCTTCCGCGCTGTCGAGGACGAAGTGTCGGAAGGAGAGCAGTTCATTCTGCATGATCTGATGAGCTTTCTCGTTTCCGAGGTGCAGATGCATTTTCCCGAGTATAAGTGCGAAGGGGTATTGGCGTGAATTACATATGGGATTTGGTCATTAAGGCAGAGCAATCCGGCCTGAGCGCGTCGGATTTTTGCTTTGTCCCCGCCAAGGTGTATTCGCCCTATATGGAGCTGAGCTTGGAGGAGCTCAACGTTTGGGCGAATGCGGTGCCGGACACAATCGAGGTGAATCCGTATTATCGGTTCTACGATCTGTTCAAGGACATGTTCGACATTAACAATGAAGAGGATGTGGAGCTGCGCCAAACGCTGTTCGATATCGTGCTTCACTTTGTGACGGAAATTGATCGTTATCAGGGGATGAACCGGCGCGAGTATTACATAAAGTTCGTGCTGCGCGACATGGAAGAGGGGAAGTTCGGTTTGCGCGTCAGCAAGGGGATCGGCCTGTTCAATCAAGAGCAGCGCGAGATGATCGCGGGGAATGTGCTGCGGCTATATGAGACGGGTGAGGCGATATACCTGCTCAAGGATACGATGCGTGGCATCTTCCGCAGCTCGACGATCTATGCGAATTGCGAGGATCGGGACGAGCTTCTCTTCTATGTCGGACAGGAGGAAAGTGAACCGGCGCGAATGAAGCTCGAATTGATTCAGGAGCTGTTCCTGCCGGCAAGATTCCATACGGAAGTGTATTGGCAGGATCATTTCGGCATTATTGGCATGGAGGATACGATGCGGATTGGAAATGTGTCGCTGTATTAACTTATAAAGATAAGAAGCAAGGCTGGACGCGAGGCGGCCGGGAGGGGGCAAAGATGAGCGAGTATACATATAGGCTTTATAAGCAGCCGGCCAAGCGGGATGCGGGGCGGAAGCATGTGGAATATACCCGGGAGGAACTATCGGAGATGACGACATTTCAGCTCCGGAACATTTGCCATCAGGAGAAGCTCATTGAAGGAATGATCCATACGCTTGATCGCGACGGATTAATTGCAACCGTCATGAAATACCGGGGGGCGGAGGAAAGCCAGCTCATTCAAACGGCTAGCCCGGGCGGGTTTGAACGGGTCGAGAAGATGGTACAAACTTATCTCCGCATGCCGCTGCCGAATGACGGAGGTATTCGGGTTCCAGCCAAGATTACGCTGTACGACGGCTTGAAGCTCGATCGGCATGATGGATACAGGGTGGAAGCGGGAACGGAAATTGCCGAATCGAACGTGCTGCTTGTCAATGAGAATATGGAGCTGTGCGCGATCCTCAATCTGGTGAAGGATAGTCTGCGTCCGGGCAGCTATTGGCTTGCGATGGGCGAGGGAGCGAAAGTGAGGAAGACGGCGAATCGCCAATACAGTCTGCTCTTTTTCCCGAAGCAAGTATCGGAATATGTGTATCGCACGTACTATCGCAGCACCCCGCAGCCGCCGGCCAATCTGTACTATTACAAGATTCCTGTGGCGGATTTGGATATTCGCGAGCTGGAAGAGACGGATGCGGTACTGGCGATTGACTTCGGGACGACGAATACAACGGCAGGGGCGTATTTGCACGGTGGGTACGTGGCTTCACCGAATGCGACGGATCTGCTTAATGGGCGAATCCGGCTTGATCGTATCAACTATGTGTGCTTCCCTGACGGAACATCCAAGGAAGGGGAATGGATCGAGTCGCTGCCTACTGTAATCGGAATCGCAGATTGCTCGGATCCGGAGCGAATCCGGTTCAGCTTCGGCAGCGATGCGCTCCAAGATAAGCGGAAAAGTGGGTACAGCTCCAGCGCTTCCGTGTTCCATGGAATGAAGCGCTGGGTGAACAATTACAAGCGGCTGGAGGAAGTGACGGACGGCCATGGGAATGCGGCAACGGTAAGCAGAAGCGATTTGCTGCGCGCCTATATGCTGCATGTAATCCGAACGGCAGAGCATCAATTCAAGTGCCGCTTCAAGCATCTCCATCTATCGGGCCCGGTCAAGATGAAGACACAATTCATCGATATGTTCGCGGATATGTTGCCGGAGTACCGCATCGAGACCAGGGATGCGTTGGATGAAGGCTTGGCCGTATTGTACAACACGATCGCTGATCAGATGGAGAAACAGCGGTTTCTGGACGGCGAAGAATATCAAGCGCTCGTGATCGACTGCGGCGGAGGAACGACCGATCTGTCGTCATGCCGGTTCCACATCGAGGATGGGCATATCGCTTATAAGCTCGATATCCATACATCCTATGAGAACGGAGATACGAACTTCGGCGGGAACAATCTGACATATCGCATCATGCAGTACATGAAGATCACATTTGCTGACTTCTACAGGAAGGCGAGACTGCCGGACATTGATAGCTTGATTGACATTCCGGCCACGGACATTTATCGGCATGTCGACGAATTCGGCACAGATGCGGTCTATTCACGCTTCGACGCCCGTTATAAGGAGACGGAGCACTTTCTTCCGACTCGGTTCAAGGAATATGAGAACCATGCGCGCGATGAATATCAGCGCGTGCGGAACAATTTTTATGTGCTGTGGGAGCTGGCGGACGGCATGAAGAAGGAATTTTTCCGCAGAACGGGCATCCTTCGCAATCGATTCCACTCAGGGCCGGGAAGCAGGACAGAAAGCGACTTGAATCTTACGGCCGTGGATCGATGGTGCCTGTCACTGCGCGAGAACGGGCAGTTCCGGGACGTATACGAGCCGCCGGACATCGTGTTCAACATTCAAGAAATGAACCAGTTGATTCGTGGAGACATTTACGCCATCGTACGCAAGTTTCTGGACGAGTTCTACCGCGACGGTAGGCTGCAGGACTACTCCATCATTAAGCTGACAGGCCAATCCTGCCGCATCGACGTGTTTCGGGAAGCGCTGAAGGAATTCGTCCCGGGAAGAGCAATCGAATTCCGGCAGAAGGCGGAAGATTCGGGGAAGGTTCCGGAGCTGAAGCTGGCCTGCTTGCGCGGTGCCCTGCGCTACTTGAGCGCCCGGAAGTCGGGACTTATCGAAGCACAGCTGACGAATCATGCGCCGGTCGTTCCGTATTCGGTCAGTGCCTGGACACATACCGGGCGGGAGAAGATGCTCATCTCCGGCTACGAGCGGCTGGATCAGGCGCAGGGCTCGATTTCGCGGCCGCTTAGCGCGCATGAGATCGAGTTCCATATTCGTGGAGGCGACGGGCAATTGAGACACACGGTGACATATCGGAATGATTTCGCTGATTATCGTCCCGTTCTATACGAAGAGATCGCCGCCCAGTACGGCGCCAGCATTCCACAGGACGATACGGATTCGATTGCCAACGGCGAGGCGAAATGGTTCGTTTTTGCGGGCGATGGCAGCTGGGGCTTCAACGCAGTACCGGTTGCGCGGGTGAATGAGCAGCTCCATATCGGGAAGAAGCAGTTCTATGCGTTCGAAAATGATTTGTCAGAGCTGGATTTCTTCGACGGGTTGAAATAAGGAATCGCGAATTTTTTGAACAAAGTCTAAGGAGAAAGGAGGGAACGCCTTGTTTACGCACCAAATGCCGCATTTCCATAAAGGCCGGATTCTGAAAACCGCCATGCTGGAGAGCCTGCGCGATTATCCGCGCCAGTTCGCTGATATCATCTACCAGCACTATTCCGACGGCATCATCGCGGGCGGAGAGGTTCAAGTCAATGCAGAAAGCTTAACGATTGCCAAGGGCATCGTCAAGCATGACGGCCGCTTATATACCATGGAAGACGATTTCGAGCTCCCGTATTCCTCGAACGGCAAGGAGACAGTGCTCAAAATTCGCTTTCTCACGGAACAGGCAGCGAGCGACTTCATGACGCTTCCGGGCGAAATTCTGCTGGATGAGAACGACGTGCAGGTGCAGGCGGACGAGCTGGAGCTCGGTCGGTTCAAGCTGAAGGAGGGTGCCCGGCTGCGTGCGGATTATCAGGGTTTTACCGACTTGGCGACCGAGTATAACACGTTCAACGTCATCCATGTGCCGTATGCCGGTATCGGAAGCAGCACGCTGTCTCCATTCATTTTGCAGTATTTCGCCAATGAACTGCTGAAGAGCGGCACGGATCACCCCTATGATGCGAGCTTCGCCATGCTCTGCCTGAACGGCGGCGCCGTGGAACGGAACGTCATTCAGCATTATCTCGGTCAGCGTCTCGGAACGGGATACCGCGAGCTGAGCAATGAGCGCATCTTCGCAGGCCTGCGGAGAATTTTGAGTGAAGCGGGAGGAGGCAGAGCGCTGTCTCCTGATGTACGGCACGGCGGCAGGCAGCGGATGATTGTGGATTGATCGTCGAAATGTTAAATGAACAGAATGAATGAAGAGGTGAGGACAATGAGTGAAAACAAGCATCTGGATGAGCAAATCCTGCCGTTGCTGTATGGAGCGCAAGCTGAGACGGAGAAGCCTATACAGGACATAGAGCCTGACCCTCTCCTTTTCCATCAAGCTGTATTGAACATAAACGGGGAGATGGTGCCGTTTACGGAAGAAGGATTAATGGATGGAAAAATTCGTATCCCATTGCCGAAGACTTTTCATCTCATGTCTCCTCAAAACGCTGCTATGAAGTATCCATCGGAACGACGGCCAAGCATCATTTATACCAATTCTAGCGCATCCATAAATATCACTTTCAATGAAACGGATTATATCGTTACAGAAGAGGGACTTGAGCCATTTACGATTGAAATGATTCAAATATTACGCCGAACGCAGCCTATTCTGCAGTGGTTCGACCACGGCATTTCTGAAACTCGTGGGAAGCAGCAAATCGGATACTGCGAGTTTTTAGTTCGTGCTTTGAATGTAAATTTATATAATTTGATGTTTTTCACGGAAATGGAAGATAAAGCTCTTCTTTGTTCGTTCAATTGTACAGAAGAAGAAATGAAACATTGGCAGCCGATTGCCCGAGAATTAATGAATGCCCTAGTTATCGGCGAAGCGGAGGAAGTGAGGGAAGGACAATGAGCTCATCCACTTTGACTTATCAGAACTTGAAATTATCTCCATACCGGCTTGTCAATCTCCAGGAACTGAAGCTGACCAAGAAAATTAATGACCATACTCGTCTCTCGTTTACGGGCATTGTTCCTGAGGATCTAAAGGATAGCTATGTGGAAATGACGGATGCCGACACCATTATCGAGATTAGTCAAATCGATGAGGATGGAGAGAGTAAACCGTTATTTAGCGGCATGGTGCTCCACATTGAGATCAAGGCTGTTCGGGATATCTATTATCTCCAGATAGAGGCTGTATCTCATACCTATAAATTAGATATGAAGCCCAAGAGCCGTTCTTTCCAGAACAAATCTATGACGATTCCCATGTTGTTGGAGAAGGTTGCGTCAGAATATCCGGGCATGGATGTAGTAGATGAAGCGACGGACAATGCTAAACTTGGCCGATTTACTGTGCAGTATAAAGAAACGGACTGGCAGTTTCTAAAAAGAATGGCATCTCGATTCCATACGAGCTTAATGCCTGCAGCTGTGTTCGATCAACCAAAATTTTATTTTGGAATATTTGAAAGCAGCACCCAAACTCGTCTCGAAGACTATCATTATACCGTTCGGAAACATATGGGGACTTATCGTTATTTCGTCGAAAACGATTCTCCTCATGTAGATGAGAACGACTTTATTTACTATGAGGTGGAGACGGACAAGGTTCTTGAACTCGGTAACTGGGTGAGCTTCAAAGGCAAGAGCTTGTATGTATGTGAGGCGTTAACCGAAGTGAAAAACGGCTTGCTTACCCACTTATACATACTATGCTTGCACAAGGGTCTGCGGCAAAAGGTACTGCATAATGAACAAATTGTGGGTGCCTCGTTAAACGGAAAAGTCATTGAAGTCGCCGGTGATAAGGTGAAGGTACACTTGGACATCGATGGCAAGCAAAGTAAAGATGAAGCACACTGGTTCCCTTATTCTTCTGTCTTTACAGCTGAGGGGCATAGCGGTTGGTATGTCATGCCAGAGCTTGGCGATACGGTGCGCATTTACTTTCCTAGCAACAAAGAGGAGGAAGGCATTGCGAGCAGTTCTGTCCGTCAAAATGCAAAAACAGGAGAAACGAATAAACTTGGTGACCCGAACATTAAATATTTCCGAACCGCCTCCGGGAAAGAGCTAATGATGAGTCCCGATGAGATTGTAATCACCGGCAAAGACGGTGCGATATATATCAAGTTAAATGAACAAGACGGCATTCACATTGTTAGCAATAAAAAAATCATGTTAAGTGCCCAAGAAGATATTACAATGGATTCCCAGAAAAAGGTCGTTATTTCCGCAGGACAAGAGATTAACCTGAGTTGTAAAAGCAGCAATATACATTTGGGAGGAAATACGAACATCGTGGGCAGTGAGCTGAAAACGAACTAACCTATCGAACAAAGGAAAGGAAGACGAAATGGGAAAAGAAGAATCGTTGCGACTTTTTGTGCAGCAAGTTGTTGAACCGAATCGTCAGTCAGCATTGTCGGCATTCGATCCGTATTTCCATGCAAATAAAGAGAAATGGTCTAGCGATTTTATCCTATCCTTTCAGCAGTATTGCCGTACCATCAGAGAAAGACAAATCCGAGGCGAGAAGGGACGGATAGGCCATATTACATTTTCCATGCTGCGTACAGAAATAGCAGATGGCCGATTTGCCTATCTTGTAGAAGCTACTGATGCTTCATGGATACTTGATCAGAACCCATGCCGAACCCGTTATGATGCGGATTGGGCTTTGTACGACCTGGACAAGTTGGAGCTTCAGCTCGTACAGGAAAGTCGGCAGTACATGGGCAACGTTACCGTTGTCGATCTGGAGAGGCAGAGATTGCTTGACTCAATATACTTTCATCATTACGTCATCGAACTCATACGATACGCAATGCCGCGAGCTGTACAACTTCATGAATTCATCGAACTAGAGAAAGAAGAACAGTTCGAGGTAAGAGTGGGGGAGTATATGGATACTAGTGAAGTGGTGTACCAAGAAGCATCGCCGAATTATCATTCCGAAGACGTGAAGGAATGGCTGCAGGAGAAAAATGATTACGAATATGCGTACTCTGCATTTGCGGAGCTCGATTTATCCAACGGGGAATATTCCAAGCTTGATCTGCGCTTCTCAACATTCCGTGATTGCACTCTATCATCCAGCAATTTTGAGGAGGCCGTATTGGTGGGTACAAGGTGGAAGGAATGCCAATTGGCAGGTGCAAATTTTTCTTATGCGCTCCTTCATGGTGCCGATCTTAGTGGGTGTGATCTAAGTGACGCGACGTTCCGTAATTCGGAAGGTTGCAGCGGCTTCCTACATGCAAAAAAGGATAGGCCGAGTTTTTCCGGAGTGAATTTTTCTCGTGCCAATTTGACTGGTGCCAATTTTGCAGGAGCTTCGTTGAGGGGGGCTCAGTTTATAGATGCCCAGTTGGAGCGTACGCGATTTGTCGGAGCGGACTTGACCGGCGCCATATTTTCCGAACATCAGGCGGGTGATGTGCTTCTGGACGAGAGCCAGCGAAAAGGGGTCATATGGAGAACGTGATCAACGGTAAGGAGGCAGGAAATGCGCTATTTTATCGTGGCTGAAGATGATCGAATTCAGGGACGGGTAGAGCCTGTTGGTATTTCCGAAGCAATTCGTAAAGATATGTTTAGTGAAAAATCTGCCCAAGAACAGGACAACCGAACGTTCCAATTTTCTATTAGAGATCAGAGTGCGGTTGAATATGTAGATTGGTTGGAAAGGCCGCTGCCGCTAATATCCGATAGATTAAAGCAATTATTCATCCAAATTGACCCGGACATAGAGGCAGTTCCTCTCGTTTTGACAGATATGAAAAGGGTGCGCCAAGAGTTGTATTGGGCGATAAAGCCGCCGCTTATCGAATGCCTTTCAGAGCAAAGTGAATTTCGTAAAGATGGAACCTTAAAGCGCCTCGTTATTTGTAACCATCAAGTGAACCGTCCCATTTTTCAAATGAAAGGGATTGTAGAAAAGCATATTTTTATACATTTAGCCGTTGCGGAAAGCATGCTTCGAAGGGACTATAGGGGAATTCGGCTTCGTAGAGTGGAGACCGAAGTTGAGGAGTGGTAACAATGCAGGGAAATGAAGGGCAACTCCAAAATGGTTCTGGGGATAAAAAAAGCTATGTGGTTGCGGGAGCCATATTGAAGTGCAGTTATGGAACCCAACCGACAAGGTTGAAGACGCCGCTAAGCCATGGTGTCTATGTAAAAAACAAGGCACAAATGAATGTGAAAGATTACATACCCGGTGTTAACATTATCAATTTCGGCAATTGCTCCAGTCTAATGAACCCTGCCGTCCAAAATAGCACGATGGTGGATATATACGGGGTTAAGAAAGCGCCTTGCATGCCGGTTATCGGCTTGCCGTGGATTAACGGCAAGAGTGACGTCCTTATCGAGGACGAACCAGCTCTATTGAATACTTGTACTCTTCGATGTGTTTATTGCGGATTGATTGAAGTTGAAGACGACGGACAGAACCTAGATTAGAGCCATTACGTATGGCAAGGGGGAATCGTGTGCGCGCGTTACATGGAATCGCTGAGAAGCTTCAAATTGTATTTCCATATGACATACAGAGCATTCAGGAGCTGCGTGTCGAGAAGAGAGTGAATGATCATGCCAGGCTGTTCTTGACGGGGCTCGTATCCGATGAAATGAAAGACCGCTATATTGATATGGTAAACAGCACAGATCCGATTACCGTACACGAAATCGATGATAGCGGCGAGGTCAGTGGAATCCTGTTCGACGGTGTCGTGTCCGAAATATCATTCTGTATGGCAAGAGGCGTCTACTATATAGAAATAGAAGCTATTTCACACTCAATTCGAATGGATTTGAAGATCAGGAGCCGTTCATTTCAACATAAAGACATGACCTACGACTCGTTGTTCAACCAGGTTTTATCTGAATATGCGGGCGGAGATCACATTGATAACGCGACAGGCACTGCCCGACTGGAACAATTCACTGTGCAATATCAAGAAACGGACTGGATGTTTCTTAAAAGGTTGGCCTCGCGTTTTGGAGCGGTTATTGTACCAGAAGCGAGAGCGAACGCGCCTAAAGTGTGGATCGGACTGCCGGAAGGAAAACGGTGGGAGCTAGCGAATACTTCTTATAGTATTCGAAAGTCAATGGTTGAAGGAAATATAGGAAATGATTATTCGGATATCTGCTATTCTGTTGTCACGAACCGCCGATTTGCGATAGGAGATACGGTGCAATTCCGAGAGAGAGAACTAGCCGTTACAGAATCGATTACAGAACTGAAGAACGGCGATGTCATGACGACATATCTCCTGAGTCCAAGGTTATCCGTATTTCAAAAGGAGTTATATAACGAGTGTTTAAGCGGTTCTGCATTAGAAGGCCGAGTAATCGATGTACAGCAAGATGCGATCCGTGTCCATCTGGACATTGATCGTGTTCAGGAGAAACAGGAAGCATGCTGGATTCAATATGCATCTCCCTATGCGGCTGAAGGGAACAGCGGTTTTTACTGTATGCCGGAATTGGGGGATACCGTTCAGATTTACTTCCCCAGCAACCAAGAAGATGAAGTGATCGCCATTCAATCGCTTCAACGAGGACAAGGGTCGCCGAAGAAGCAGACGCCGGGTGTGAAACAGTGGGGAACGAAATATGGTAAAGAGCTGAGGCTGGGCGCAGCGGATGCAACTCTTACGGCCAAAGACAATAGTATCTTTATCAAGCTTGATGAGGAAGATGGAGTTCGCATCCAAAGCGAGCATGGAATTTCGTTATCTTCGGGCACCTTGGAACTGCAGGCGGAACAAAAGCTGCACATTAACGCGCAGCAGGGTATTTATTTGCAATGCAAACAAAGCAGCATGGTTCTGGATGGAGAAACGGATTTATCTGCTTCTGCCTTGCATTTGGTAGGGTTGGTAAAGTCCCCGGTGTTCGTAGCAGATCTGCCGCCTGTGCCGGAGCCGCCATTACTGTCGATTGAAGAATATTCAGCAGGTTCGGCAGGTGCCAATACCCCATCGGGGAAAGGCGAGCTCAATTCATTGCTGGATGGGGTGCAATTGGCGCTAAGTGTCGCTGGGATGATACCGGTAGTTGGTCCGCTTGCCAATGCTGCGAATAACGGCATATCGGCGCTGCGTGGAGATACTCAGAGTGCAGCATTGTCACTGACCGGCAGCATTCCCTTTTTAGGGAAAGGAGGATTCAATCCGTACGAATCGGGCGTGAATCAGATTACATCTGATATGTTAAGTAAAACCAATCTTTACAATATCATGTCCGAATCCTTATTAATGCGCGGTGTCAACGGGGACGCCGCGGCTATGAATGAATGGAAGCAGCGAATCGCTGCTCTTCCGGCTATTGAAGAGGAACTGACTCCTTTTGAAAAGAGTAAACGAGCGCGTGCCGAGATAAAACCGACGAATGAATTCGTGAAGTTCCTGAAAGAAAATATCGCAGATCCATTTGCAGACAATATCGACTATGTGCGGTATGAAACATGGGGAGGCCGTCTAGTCGACCGGTTTGGATATTCTGCGGCTTCGATGATAGGTCCCCCTGTCGTGGATCAGCCCACAACCGGAAATGAAATTGTAGATAAAATCGCGGATTTTACTGGCGGCGCAGCAGGATTGGTCGTGAATCCGGGAGGAGTGGGCACGAGTACACAGAACTTGTTCACAACAACGAATAAGATGGCGACTTCTTTGGCTGCCACCAAAGGTGGACAAATTGTACAAAATACGATGTCCAAGTCATTGGAAAAAGTTATGAATCCCAATGCCGCCCAGCGAATCACACAATACACATTCAATGGCGCGGTAACAGGCTCGCTGCATGGAACCTCGATATCTTTGATTCAAAATAAGTCGAGTGGAAAAGAACTGCTAGAAGCCGCCTTGTGGGGAGGGGCATTTGGAGGGGCGTTCGGTGCTATAGGCGGAATGCTGAGTCCAGTGCTTGGAAAAGTATTCACGGCAGCGCGCCAATATACGAGCAAACTGAAGCCTAACCAGATCATAGCTAATCTGAAGCAATCCATGAAGCAAAAAGTAGTAACAGGGAACCCGTTGGCCGCAAACCCTATACGTAAAGGATTGGAGACCAGAGGCTACAAACCGAAGCCGGGTGAGCGAACAACCACGAAAGAGCAGTATAAAGCTCAGGAGCAAAAGAAACGAGAGGCACTAAGGGATAAGGAGGCTATAAATAACTATCAACGGTTGAAGGAAAAAGTAGACGTAGCTAGAGGGTCATTGCCAAGTAAATATCAAAAAGAGGATTTGACCGGATTTAAACTAGGTAACACTGGTTATGCAGAAGTAAATATTTATAAATATTATAAAGGGGAATTAAAAGCTTTTAGTAAATATGGTAACCTTAATAAAACTGGAGAAGTAACATCAGTGCCTGGCTGGGTATCTCTGAAGAAGTTAAAGGACAGAAGGTATTATAAAGATGTACTTAAGGTTGATTCAGACAATCGAATTGATTTGGTAAAAGGGTATTTAAGAGATAAAGACACTGAATATAAAATAGTAGAGGAAATTAGCGGATATTTAAAGGACGATTATAATGCCAAGGGAGTCATACATCTATATACGGAAAGAAATGTGTGTTTAAGCTGCGACAATGTTATGAAATCTTTTAGTAAGGACTATAAGAATATTACTTTATTCATTTATGATTCTTTGGGGAAAATATACAAACTGAGAAATGGTGTTGTCACCATCATAGACTAATTTCGACTAAGAAGAGAGGGATATACATGGAACAGATCGCTTTAGTGCAGTATGAATATGAGTTTCCAAATGAATTTACAGATGAACTAGTTGAGCAGATCGGTGGAATAATGAATATTCCCGTTGACTTAACAAAAGATAATAAAATGCGTCATATACAAGATTATGAATCTGAAACAGAGATCATTCGCTTAATAAAGGATCCTATTGAACCCAAAACCTTTATTTTAATAAAATATAATAAGACTGATTGGTATTATGCAATTGTGATCCGATGCCGGGAGGAAATACATCAAAAAATCAAGCAAGTTCTGATTGGAATCAATGAACAGATCGAGGAAGAATATGGTGACACGCCTTTTGAAACAATAGAAAATGTTATAAATAATAAAGATACTTTGTTAGATAAATTTTTGGAAAGACACAATTTTTCTATTGATTAAAAAATGTCAGTAGGATGTAGTTTTATAGGGAGCTTTGGATAAATTAAAAACTATAAAGCATATCTTACTAAGATTCTTCAAGTGATATGAAATAACAACTAGAGTATACCAATGCCAATACAAACATTTGATTAAACTTATGAAAGGCTTATTCACTTTCAATTAATGAGGAGGAGTAGGCCTTTTATGTACTCAAGCAAAGAGAAACCAGTAAAAATAGAAAGTACAACAATAATTTTATGACTCAAATAATTTCCAGAAATATTAAAGCACTCTTGAAAATTTGAATGGTGGCCATTCAATAATTGCCCAGTATCGAGTAAGTCATCCACTCATTCGTCAATAGTACAAATGTAGAACATATTCTGATAGCTGGATCATACGAGACAATCAACAAAACAAACACTAAAAACTCAATAAATAAACCAAAGGCTTATTCCAACTTGAACGATAAGGAGGATGGGTCTTTTTAATATGTAAATAATGGATAATGTTAGTTCGACCTTGTTATGGATCAACCGAAAACCGGAATCTTTTGCAAGATGAAATTTAGGCAGTAAGAGAAGCTATATTACAAGGTGCAAAAATTGATAATCTTGTATTGAGGTCATTAAAAGTTCGGAGTGGATTGGTCAAACCTTTTTGTGAAAATTGCAAAGTAACGTTTGCTGATTTTATGACTTCGATGAAGTAGGGGGAGAACAAATGAATTTGAGTAATGAAACCGTAAAAATTTTAAGAGATGCTGGATGGTATGAGGGAAGAAGGATTGATATTAAAGAAATTGAAGATAGTTTGGAAAAAATAGGGTATACTGTTTTTCCAGAAGTCAAGAGTTTTTTGAGGGAGTTTGGAAACTTAGTAATCGAAGACACAATTAATGATGAAACTCATAACACAAGTATACGATTCGCTAATTACTATGGTAATGGAACTTTCAAATCACTAGAAAAATACGCTGGAGAAAAATTAGTTCCTGTAGGGATGATTGACAGTGGTAACTTACAACTTTTTGTTTCAGAAAGTGGAAGAGTGTACATTAGTACTGGTAAATTAGGTGAAAATGCAAAGGAAGCATGGGAAAATTTAATCAATAAAGGGAAGGTTACTCTTTGGTGATGTTGCATGGGGACGGTCAATAATTTTGTGTAAACTTATACACCCCCAACAACAAGAACGTACAATATAGCCAACAAACCAAAACATTAAAAACTTGACTAACACGTTTGATAAACTTTCAAAGGCTTATTCCAACTTTAACGATAGGGAGGATGAGCCTTTTTTAATTGCAATAAAGAAAAATGATAGGCCCCCCTGTCGTGGATCAGCCTACAACCGGAAATGAAATTGTAGATAAAATCGCGGATTTTACTGGCGGCGCAGCAGGATTGGTCGTGAATCCGGGAGGAGTGGGCACGAGTACACAGAACTTGTTCACAACAACGAATAAGATGGCGACTTCTTTGGCTGCCGCCAAAGGTGGACAAATTGTACAAAATACAATGTCCAAGTCATTGGAAAAGGTCCTAAATCCCAAATATGCTGGCGCTGCCCAGAGAGTCACACAATACACATTAAATGGCGCAGTAGCGGGTTCGCTGCATAGCACCTCGCTATCCTTGATTCAAAATAAGTCGAGTGGAAAAGAACTGTTAGAAGCCGCCTTGTGGGGAGGGGCATTCGGCGCTTTAGGCGGAATGCTGAGTCCAATGCTTGGAAAAGTCTTCACGGCAGCGCGCCAATATACGAGCAAACTGAAGCCTAACCAGATTATAGCTAACCTGAAGCAATCCATGAAGCAAAAAGTAGTAACAGGGAACCCGTTGGCCGCAAACCCTATACGCAAAGGACTAGAGACCAAAGGATACAGACCGAAGCCGGGTGAAGCGAACAACCACGAAAGAGCAGTATAAAGCTCAGGAGCAAAAGAGACGAGAGGCATTGCGTGAGAAAACTGAGGGGACGGTAAAAGCTCTAAAAAGATTTGAGGAGCCTCCTGTTGAAACAAAACTAAAAATTGATATAGCGACAGAAAAGAAGGCAGAATTGATAAGAGCAAGTGGATTGGATAATAATGAGGAAGCTAAAAATCTAAAATCCCATATGTTTTTAAATGAATATGAATTGTGTCATTATGATCAACACGGGCTTTATTATTATAAATCAAGACTCACCCCTGATTCAGAAGTTGTATATGCTTTTACCAAAGCGCAAGTTGGAGAACTAACTCCTCAAGGTAAGGAATGGTTCAAACAGTTAGCAGCACATGAATTAGCAGAAAAAAACTAATGGAGAGTGGTCATAATTACCGCCATCCCAACTCATGGGATGGCACGAAATTTACAAATGATCCACCGGGTGCTCATGACTTGGCACCTAAGCAACCTGAATTTGGCTCATTCCCAGGGTATGAGGAGAATGTCGCTAAATTTTATAATCTTAAATGGAGTGAACTGTATGATTGATTTCATGGAAAAGGCAACAACGCGTATTTCAAAAATTGCTTGGGGAACTTCTGAAACAAAAAAGAAATCTAGTGAACTTTTAATTACCGAGTATTTGAGGAGAAGTGCACTATTTTTAGAGGGGTATTCATTTGAATCGGGGCCTTTCTTTAGTCCTGCAAAGGTGGTGGGTTCTAATCTGGATTTAGAGGATATTATCGCTGGTATTTTCTTTGAATCAGGCAGACCAAATCTACTATGTAAAACAATTTGTTTACGTTATCTCGAATGGGTTTCGTTAGTTGAGGAGGGAAAAATTATTAGTGATGAATATCAAGATATTTACGAGCCATTGATTAAGTATTTTGAGAGAGGGGGAACGCTTAGACTTGATCAGGGTATCTATTTAGATTATGGATTCGGTGCATTTCCCATAGATAATTGGCGTGAACGATATTCAAAGTTACATGCTATTGATATTTCAGACGTAAATTTAGATAAGGTTGATATTGAGAGTTATTGAAATGTCAATTTTTTTTTACAATCCCAATAGCGTGATCGTAAGACAACCAATAAACCAAACACTAAAAAACTTGACAAAAATAACTTGATAAACTTTCAAAGGCTCATTTCACTTGAACGATAAGGAGGATGAGTCTTTTTAATATGTTAATAATGGAAAGTGTTGGTTAAACCTTTTTGTAAAAATTGCAAAGTAACGTTTGCTGATTTTATGACTTCGATGAAGTAGGGGGAGAACAAATGAATTTGAGTAATGAAACCGTAAAAATTTTAAGAGATGCTGGATGGTATGAGGGAAGAAAGATAGATATTAAAGAAATCGAAGAGAATTTGGAAAAATTAGGGTATACCATTTTTCCAGAAGTCAAGAGTTTTTGAAGGAATTTGGAAACCTAGTGATCGAAGACACTATTAATGATGAAACTCATAACACAAGTATGCGATTTACTAATAATGTTAACAATGGAAGTTTCAAATTAGAAGAAAATTACGCTGGAGAAAAATTAGTCCCTGTTGGGATGATTGATAGTGATAACTTAATGCTTTTTGTTTCAGAAAGTGGAAGAGTGTACATTAGTGTTGGTAAATTAGGTGAAAATGGAAAGGAAGCATGGGAAAATTTAATCAATAAAGGGGAGGTTACCCGTTGGTGGTGATGCCACATGGGGACGGTCAATAATTTTGTGTAAACTTATTTACAACCCCAACAATAAGAACGTACAATACAACAAACCAAAACAATAAAAACTTGACTAACACGTTTTATAAACTTTCAAAGGCTTATTCCAACTTGAACGATAGGGAGCCTTTTTAATTGCAATAAAGAAAAATGATAGGCCCCCCTGTTGTTCACAACAACGAATAAGATGGCAAGTTCTTTGGCTGCCACCAAAGGTGGACAAATTGTACAAAACAAAAATCCGTTGTGAACATTGTCGTTATTTCACAGATGGAATTAAAAGTGTAGGCCATAACTAATGCCTCTTCATAAGTGGTTGTTCATAAGTGGTTGTTTTAATAGTAAAATTTAGGATGTGAATGTATGAGAAAGATGAAGTATCATGATCTTTTTGTTAAAGATGATATTCATACCGATGAACATATCTTTTATATTGATGAGAATAATACAGTACTTTTTAACGGAGTAATAGTAGACTATAATAATGGGGTACTTGTTTGGGAGTTTGAGGTGCAAGATGGTTTTAGAACCGGTATCGAGCGAGTATACTATCCCACAGGCGAGTTACAGGAATTAAATGAGACTGATCATAATACCACAAATGGTATAGCAAAAGAGTTCTATAAGAATGGTCAGTTAAGATCTCAAAGTATTGTGGCTAGAAATGTTCACATAATTACTATAACTTATGATGAAACAGGAGATATAGTAGAAACATGGGAAATAAGTGAAGAAGATCTGAGCTATAATGTTGTTCGTGACAAAATTCCTGAATATAGAAGCCGCTATAAACTAGAGCAATAGCTGTAAGCGTTAAATGGAGTCATTAGGAGATAAAGGTCCGGTAAAAATACCTTTCTCCATTACGATACGTGAGACGATTGAATAAAGCCTTTGGGATGATGTTTTGTTACATTTGTTTTGTAGTCTAAGATGGGCGGTATTCGCCCATCTTTTATTAACTTAGGGAATGGTTGTAAAGCGACAACGTCTTTTTTACAAGCTGATCGGCTTGCCGAGTCGTTTCGGGTAACCGATATTTCGGTGCAAGTTTGAGTATCCATTGGCAAGCAGTCGTTAATGATATCCGATGGCCGATGGAAACAAAGATGGGATTAATATTCTTCTGCGTTCGTAATACATTCCCAATGATCTCACGATTATCGATTAATGGTGACTGAGCTCCTCTATGTTGATCGGGTTCTGTAAAATTGCCTGATAGCTTCGTTTTTCCACATCCAATGGTGGGGATATCATACAGGATCCCCAAATGGCAGGCTAATCCAAATCGTCTAGGGTGGGCGAGCCCTTGTCCGTCACAAACGACTAATTGAGGAGTGGTCTTTATCTTTTCAAATGCTTTTATAATCGGAGGAAGCTCTCGGAACGAAAATAAACCTGGGATATATGGGAATTGAACCGTATCTTCAATGACAACGGATTCTACAATTTTCAATGAATCTAACTCTAAAACGACAATCGCTGCAATTAGTGTGTCATTGTTTTTGCTATAAGCAACGTCTACTCCGGCAACATGATGGATTGGGTCAAGCCCATCCTCGGTAATCACCTTTTTAGCTAATTCCCGCTGTAATTCAATGGCTTCCATCTCACTTAAATTCCATTGATGCTGTATGACGGCTTCCAATATGAACTCCTCCAATAATTAAACGAATGACCAGCTCTATGTTACCCCATTTTAGGAAGTTTCGTCAAAAATATTGTTGGAAGTGAGTTGGGTAAAAGATCGTACGCTTATTAATGAGGGCAGTCCGGCGCTTATGCGTTTAATCTCAGTACAATGGGAGCATGCACAGACCAATTCAACAAGAAATTAGGCGAGTGTATAGTGTTTACAAATAATGATGACATCGGCTTAAAAAGAGATTTATACGAACAATCAAAGCCTGGGATAATTGATACTTCATCGGTAAGCCCTAATTGGTTTACTTTTATTGATCATGAATGGGATGCACTACAGAAGGATTTCTTTGAAAAGCCTCTCGATGGTTTGTTAGTAGATCTAGTCTCGATATTTAGAAAAGGGAATCCCAATTGCATCAATTTAGGTGCCTATTCGGTACTGAAAAAAGAGAATTGAAGATAGTAATAAGATAATCTACAGTGTTAATCAGGTGAATCGGAAGGACAACGATATTACTAATGTTACAATGTTCCTTGATCATGATAGCCACAAAATTACAGAGATTTATATAAGTGTACAAATATTACCTCCAATGAATGAACTCAAATGCAAAATAGAGGATAGTTATTCTGATTTACTTGTTAGTGTGAGCAATGAGTTTGTGATTATTGATAATCATTTTAAATTAATACTTATAGTGATTGGGTAAAATGACCAACAATACGAGTTGACTGATATGATTCCATCATAGTAAACAGTAGAAAAAACAAAACTTCTACTTCTATAATGATGGGAGTTTTATGATGTCCAAAGAAGTCCAGTTTCCGATTACAAATTCGGATTATATGTCTATACAACCAGAGGAATGGTACTATCGAATGGAAAGTCATTCAGAACCATTAATTAGCAATGAAATAGAATACTTGGAGGAGACATATGGACAAAAAAATCATCTCAACGATATATGACTTTTGTTTAGAAGAAGATTACGATAGTACTTTGTTAGCAACGCTAAATTTATTGAAAAATAGCTCTGCTAGAGAAGCACTAGAAGGCGATAGTTTTACTTTTCTTAGTAGCATGATTCCCTTAGTTGAGGATAACAGTATAAAGGCTCGAATAATTGAAACTATTGTGGAGTCTTCGAATTATGTTAGCAATGATACTAAACTGTTAGACGAGTATATAAGATTGGTGTCGTTAGGGGAAGTGGTTCTTTCGGAAGCAGTAAGATGTTTTGGTGCATTTTCAGTTTCTGGCATTACTATGAACGAAATTTTTACGAAATTGGCGGAGTCTCCAGATAAAGAACTAGCAATTGAAATCTTAGTGTTAATGGGTAATCGTGATTGGGGAGATTTACCTAGTCACTTGGAGTCATTCGCTAATGAAGTTAAAACGCTCCAAAGGCTAAGTTACCGCTCCGGGGTAATCTCAACATTTTTGTTAATTGTTCATCCTTTGTGTTCAAAGTATGCGCATATCGGTGAATTGTCAATTGGATATCCGTCTTCTGAAGTAGCGGTAAATGATTGGGCATGGGTAACACCAGAAAGCACAAAATATATGTTAGATAGAAAAATTGTCAGTCAAAAAGAAGCAAATATATTAGTAGAACTAGGGCGTTTAATACGCAGTGACAAGAACTTAGATGAAGCAGATATGGCAAAATTGTATACTCGGTTTTTTGAAGGTAAGAATCCTTTTGATGTGATGTATACTTTGCCCGAATAATATAAGATCTGTAGACAGGGATCAAAACACATTCTGCAGCCAGTCGTCGAAAATCACTCGGCGACTGGCTTTTTTGTTTCGTTTGAATGTGAATTGAGTTTTTTTGATAAACTTTCAAAGGCTCATTCTACTTGAACGATAAGGAGAATGGGTCTTTTTAATATGACGGATTGTAATATGAAGTGCGACAGCTAGAAAACAAAAATGCCCATGTGAGTTGGGTAAACACCATTCCCTCATCGCACGAGAAATCGAACGCGGAAACCTCAGAGCATGTATACGAAGCCCGGTCGGCTCAATAGGCTTATCGTTGCCGCAGCATCTAGTGCTTCTGTCGGCAACGATAAGCCTAAACTTGCAAATGAGCTGACCGAGAAGCTGGTTCAGGTTCGCAAGCGTGAAACCTTCGGCCACTGGGAGCTGGATACCGTTGTCTCTAGCCGTGGTGAAAGCAAAGCTTGTGTAGCCACTTTTATTGAGCGTAAGACTCGGCACTACTTAGCCATGAGGATGCCCGATCGTAACGCCTATCGATGAGGTTGCCTTTGGTGTGGTTGCCAGCCAGTATCCTCAAGCCGCCTTTCCAACCGCTACCGTAGATCGCGGGAAAGAGTTTGCTTGCTATGCCAACCTTGAGAACTCTCATAAATCTAAAAGTTTATGTTGTAGATCCGTATTCTCCTGGCAACGAGGCTATCTCTCTCATTAATAATCGTCCACGTAGATGTCTAGGCTGGATGTCTGCTCACGAAGCGTTCATGAATGAACTGTCGTACTTAGCTTGACAATCCGTCAGATAAATAAATCTCAGGACATCACCGTTTCCTGATCAGTTGAGATGGACTCACTTTCTGAATTTGAACAAGGATATCAAATGTTTTACCTAATGGTACATCTACAGTCGTTGGGAAATCTGGACCTACCGTTGTTACTCCGGCAAAAATGGTATGTTGCTCGTTTAGCCAAGTTTTAGTCACTCCGCTTGCCTTACGTAAATCAACAAAAAACTGGTCGTATTTTACTTGTCCAAAGGTATAGTTGTAACTATTCGGGTCATCTAATTTTAATGTTCCATAGGGACCGAATTCTTGGTTACTGTTGTAAACATTGTAACGTCCCTCATAGACAGATGTTCCAATGGATACATACCGTTTTCCATAATGTTCTGCTAAATGCTGCCCAGCTACTTTAGGGTATACGAAAGGGATCATGTTTGTTTTCGAAACGTGCCCATTATGGCCCCACACGATTGTTTTTCCTATATGTTCTTCTGTCCATTTCGCATTCTCATACATAGCAATATCGTGTTTCAAATAAAAGTCTTCCAGGTTATCAGGATATGCGGCTGTCATTGTCGTAAATAGCTCGATAATACGGGCATTTTGTTTGATCCATGTGAACTCTGGGGATTTTCCATTCAGTTTGTTTTTATTTTGCTCTAATAAAGCGCTGATTTGTTTCGCATCTGAAACATACCGTGCTTTCGTTTCTTTCTTAAGATCGCCAAAGGTATCTAAATCCTTGGTTACAGGAATAAGGCCTTTCATCTTTTGATCGAAACGAGTGACAAGTTTCGGATCGTATTTCTTTACATACGTTAGGATATTGTTATAAACACTCTCGTTTACGGTTTGTATGTCCATCCCGATGATCCGTATTTTGGATTTATGCTTTGGATCAGCATTATATTGGCGTATCCATTGAAGCAGATCTATGATTTCTTTCGTGTTAAATACAGGACTTAGATATTGGCTTGGGTCCCCTTTACCCGTAAGAACATAGCGATCGAGTCCCAATGCTCTGTCCCATCCCTCTTCTAACACTAAGGCCTTAAAGCCCATTTCAGCTGTCAAATAATTAACAATGCGATGCTTCATGGTAAAAACTTCATGAGCACCATGGGTCGCTTCGCCTAAACCAACAATTGTAGCTGATCCGATCATATCCTTAAGCGGACTCAAATCATGAATAGGTGCTGTTGGATCCGTTGTCTTTAATGGCATGGCATGCTCTTCTAACCATTTTATCTGTTGAGCCATTTGATTTGTGTTGTAGGAACCTGTAACAGAAACTTCTGCTTTCGAAGTTGCATAAGTACTTCCTGTAAAACTAGTTAGAGTGATAATAGAGGCAGCAATTGCGATGCCCATCTTCTTTTTCATAAAATCCTCCTGAAATATTTTATAAGTTGGTTTGTTAAGATAAAATTATTCTAGTTCCTAAAAGTCTCTTTTTTCTTACTAGGTTCTTAAGTAAACCTTAAGATGCTTATGTATATACAAAAGACAAAGCAGCTGCAATCCTTATAGTTGAAGGAATATCTATTCAACCTCTTAAATCTGCTGTAAAGAAATCGGCTCCTACGTTTGTGCAGCAGCAGTTCAGGCATATCCATCTCTCAAGTAATACATAAAGAGGGCTTTCCTAAGAAAGTAGAAGATTCTACTCTTGGGAAAGCCCTTTTTTATTGCGTGTGCTGCTTATTCTATCCTTATTGCTAAATTATCATCTTTGATCGTATTAATGCGGCAAGTCGTTGGAAACGACGGATTGCAGGGTACGGTTTCTGTCTGCATTCAGCTCCCAGAACATTGCGCCGCGTAATCCTTTGGTTTTGATGAATTCATTTTTCAAATGAATGGACTGCTCGTCATCATACGAAATAAAGACTTTTGTAGATGGGTTGTAGAGGGATGGAGTTTGCGTCACATTGTTCCAGTAGCGGGTATAGCCTTGGCCAGCAACCGTATATTTACCTGTGGAATCAGCAGACAGCAGGCCGGTGTTCTGCATGTGGGCGAAGTCATACGTCGAGCCGCTGGAACCGCCAGTGGCTTCACCGCTGCAGCTTTGGTACAGTCCGTTGTTATTTGGACCCGCGTTGCATCCTTTCCAGCCATAGCCATAGAATGGTTCGCCTATGGTTATTTTATTGGCAGGAATGCCTTTATTCAAATAGTTGGTTACGGTGGAATTGATGTTGAATTGGCTGCTGCCGTTTGTGTTGGCTGGGTCGTTATACAATGGCGATCCGATGCCGCTTGTCGCATCCCATGGGCCATAGTAGTCGTAGGTCATGATGTTGATCCAGTCCAAGTACTGTGCAGCGTTGGACAACCAGTTGTTGGTGCCGCCTGCATCGGCAAGGAAGCTGGAGTTCGCGCTGGAAGCGATCGTAATGTAGTAGCGCTTGCCGTCTTGTTGTCCGGCTTTATCAAGAGCTTGGCGAAGGGTTTGTAGAAGAAGGACATAGTTCGCTTTGTCGGCCGTACGTTGGCATGTCTGACCCGATGCGCAAGGTACGCCAATGTTGTTCGGATATTCCCAGTCGATGTCGATGCCATCGAATTGATATTGGCGCAAGAAATTGACGGCGGAAGTGGCGAAGTTGCCTCTTGTGACAGGGTCATTCGCCGTGTTGGAGAATTGGTTGGACCACGTCCATCCGCCGACGGAGGCGAATAATTTCAGATTCGGGTTGGTGTTCTTCAGCTGTCTGATCGTAACCAATTGGTTGTATCCGCCATCAGCTGTACCGTCTGTAAATGAATCTCCAATTACGATGGAACCGTTCGGCACATTATTTGGAGTGCCATCGCCGTTTTGACAGGTCCATGTGTTTGGATTTGGATTATCGGGGCTTTTCGAAGGATTGCCATGTTTGCCGTTCCAGCAAATATCAAGGAATGCATAGTTGATAACGGTTACTTTTGTCGGGTCAATTTTGGCAGGCGTGAAGGACGGAGTATCGTAGGCAGCCCAGCTTGGGAAGTAGCCGATAATCTCATATTGGCTTGATGGTTGGGAACGAGTTGTAACGGTGAGCGCATTACTGGCGGCGGACACATTACCCGCAGCATCTTTTGCTTTCACAGTAAAGGTGTAAGCAGTGTTGGAGGTTAAGTCTGTAACGGTGTAGGAAGTTGTATTCGAAGAACCTACCAACGTCGTGCCATTATAAATATCGTATCCGGTGATGCCGATGTTGTCTGTCGAAGCGGTCCAGCTTAAGGATACGGAGTTTGTTGTTACAGTAGGTGCTGTTAAGTTGGCGGGAGCTGTTGGTGGCTGCGTGTCTATAATAATAGCGCTTGTCGTTACATTGACAGGTGAGCTGGCTGCGGATACGTTACCGGCGGCATCTTTCGCAGTGACTGTGAACGTGTAAGCAGTGCTGGCATTCAAGCCTGTAACGGTATAGGAAGTAGTTGTCGAAGAGCCGGCAAGTATGGAGCCGTTGTACACATCATAACCAGTGACTCTCACATTATCCGTTGAAGCCGTCCAGTTCAATGTAACCGTGCTGCTGGTCACGTTGGAGGCGGTTACATTAGCAGGTATTGTCGGAGGTTGGGTATCCGGAACAATAGCCAATGTCGTTGCGTTTATAGGCGAACTGGCGGGGGAAATGTTGCCGGCTGCGTCTTTAGCTTTAACGGTGAAGGTATAAGTGGTATTTGGCGTTAAGCCTGAAACGGAGAAAGAAGTTGTCGCAGTCGAGCCTGCAAGTGTCGTTCCATTATAGACGTCATAGCCTGTAACACCGACATTGTCGGTAGATGCCGTCCACCCTAGGGTGATGGATGCGGTTGTGATATTGCTGGCCGTAACATTCGTTGGAGCAGTCGGCGGCTCCGTGTCGGCAGGAGCTAATTGTTTGCTCCACAGTGCAGGAACGTTTGGCGGTTCCCATCCGACAAGAGAGGTATGTCCTTGTACACATTGGTAGGTATCCGTTCCATAGGTGACGAGGTCTCCTGTTTTATAGGCCGTATTCGGTGCCCATGGTGAAGCGGCGAAGGCAGTCAATGGTACAGCTGTGAATACCAAGATGAAGACAAAAAACAAGATAGCACTAACTTTTTTGACCTTTCTCAATCTTAATCACACTCCTTTTCATATTGGGTTAGGTTCGCCAGACCTGAGAAATACGGAAAACATCTCCTTTCACTAACAAATCTATGTAATCGCATTCCAACTTCTGAGAATGATAGATGGATGCTAGGTGGATCAGAATGCGAAATTACAAGCCAGGGCAGGGTTAAGATGCTCAAATTAAGGCGGTATCTAAGACAAACACAAACAATAGAAATGGCATAGTCTTGTATGAATGAAGTTAGTGAAGTGTGAAGAAGGCGTTATTCATCCTAAGAATCCATGTGTTATAAAGAGGAGGAAGATGCGGAATAAAGCGAATCGCTTTAACAAATTTGCGGTTATCGTTTTACGTGTTGCATGAAATGTGGTAGTTCATAAATACTGGGTCAAATTGAGGAGATCACATTTATAGATTTTCCAGATAAACGTTTTAACACGAAAATAAATATATGCACGAGGCGAAGCGAGTATGAACGTTATGATGCCGAATGAAGCACGTGCTAGGGAAGGCCTATTTTTTTGATTTCCATTATGAGGATGGTGTCTGAAGCAGCTGCCTTATATAATAGAAATGGGAGCAGATAGAAGAAAGATTAGGAATGCGGACTTAATTATGGATACGTTTTGCAAGCTTCCTCGTAGTAGTAAAGTAGTGAATGTAGTGTATATCTTCATATTATTACAAACAGTTGATATAGGGAAGTAGAAACGATCCCTTTCGATGTGTATGGCTCCATACTATTATTGGCGGAGGTACTATAGAATATGGCGATTATTGATGTAATCAAATATGATGGTTCACCTGATGTATTTGCATGGAAGTTTCCCAATCATGAGCTGGCAACGTGGTCGCAGCTTATCGTAAATGAGTCGCAGGAAGCGATTTTGTTCAAGGGCGGGCAAGCGCTCGATAGCTTCACAGCGGGCAGGCATACGCTTAGCACGGCGAATATTCCGATATTGAATCATATTGTGAACTTACCGTTCGGAGGGGACTCTCCGTTCACTGCGGAAGTATGGTATGTCAATAAGGTTCATTCTCTGAATGTAAAATGGGGCACGCGTACACCGCTTCAATTGCAGGATCCTAAGTATCAGTTGTTCGTGAAGGTGCGTTCCTTCGGGCAGTTCGGCATTCAGATCGAAGATGCGCGCAAGTTCTTGGGCAAGCTTGTAGGCACACTGCCTGTATTCAATCAAGATACGCTGACCGAATATTTCCGCGGCGTGCTTATGATGAATATTCACCAGCTGATTTCTTCCTACTTCGTGCATCGCAAGATTAGTATATTAGAGATCAATGCCTACATATCGGATATTTCCAAGCATATTCAAGAACTGGTTGCACCAGTGTTCGAGGAATACGGCATTCGTCTGCTTAATTTCTATGTAGACTCGGTCAATACGCCTGAGGATGATCCAGCCACACAGCGTTTGCGGGAAGCGCTGGCGAAGCGGGCTGAAATGAATATTATCGGATTCACCTATCAGCAAGAGCGTACATTCGATACGCTTGGAGAGGTCGCTAGGAATGATAGTGGAGTGAAGTCAGATCTGATGGGTGCAGGTATTGGGCTTGGCATGGGGTACGGGGTTGGCGGTGCCGTAGGCGGCGTCATGACGCAGATGGCAGGCGAGCTTCGAGTTGATGCGCATGACAAGGTATGCCCGAAGTGCAATCGTGGCAATCAGCGAGATGCCTCCTTCTGCACAGGTTGCGGTACATCGCTGGCTGTAAGTGGCGGCACGGATAAGCCGGTTGAAGTGAAATGTCAGGCATGTGGGGAGCAGATGCCGCGTACGACCAAGTTCTGTCCACACTGCGGGGATCCGTATAATCCATGCCCAGAATGTGGGGCTGATAATCCACCGGATCAAGGAGCTTGTATCGAATGCGGACAAGCGATGCCGGTTCCATGCCATCATTGCGGCGAATCGGTGTCCAGCAAGTCCAAGTTCTGCCCGCACTGCGGCGAGGTGACGACGCTTACTTGCAGCGGGTGCAACAGCGAGGTTAAGCCGGGGCAAAAATTTTGCGTGGAATGCGGCAATAAGCTGGTATAGGGGGAGAATATCATGAAGTGGGCATCACGGTTCAAGTGGATTACGTCAGCGATATTTCTCATTCTAGGAACGGTAACGGTTGGATTATTCTTTGGCCTGAGCGATGTCGAATCCCGCGGCTTCTCATGGTGGCTGTCCTTCGGCTCGCTCATGATGGCAGGGGTGATCAGTTATCTATTTTGCATGAGTATGCTCGTCCATCTGTCCAAGCACAAGGATGAGGTTCCTATGAATTTATCAATGGGAGCCATCGCCTTCATTTACAATATTGCAGTTCTTGTACATATCGTGCTGTTTTGGCTCGTGCTGGATGTATCCGAGAAGCTGTACATGTGGATTCATATCATCACTTTCACAGTAGCGTTCATTCTGGCGCTCCTCATTGGCCTCACGCGATTATCTGTGGGCCGCTTGCAGAAGGATGAGAGCAATCGAATGCAATTTAAGAAGCGACTTCAGCTTGTCTTGCATGGAGCACGACTGGAATTGGAAGGCTGGGAGCATGCAGAGCGTGATGTGCTGCTGGAACAGATGGGCAAGCTGGAGGAGCAGGTGAAATATAGCGATCCGCTATCAGTACCGGCTATGGTGCTGGAGGAAGGACAGATCATGGATCAGGCCGCTCGTCTGGAGGAAGGTGTACGATCTATGGTGCGTGATCGCAACACGGTATACAGCGCTGATGAGCTGCGCGATATGATCCGGCAGTTGTCTAACGGAATGAAGCTGCGCAATGAGCAGTTAGCAGCGCTGAAATAGGTGGCAATGAATAGTTACGATGGGTAGACAACGACAGATTTAACATGAATGTATGCTCAATAGTTAAATAGATAGAAAGGTGAACTGAACTCCATGGGTGGTTTATTACGTACAATAGGAAGAGTGCTGCTCTTTTTGCAAGTTGCTTTTATTTTTGGCTTTTTCGTAAGCTTATCTCGTGTTACTCCTGCTGATGATCCGGTAGGGAAGCTGGGATTCTCTGTATTTGTATTCGGGATTCCAGGGCTCCTGTCGTTCATCGGCGGCAAGTATTTGAAGAAACGTAAGGAAACACGGAAGATGATGCGGGAGCAGAATCTGATTCCGGCGCGCGATTCGTTAAGAGTGAGTGACTTGCTTCGATTCATCGGCTATATCATATTGTTCGGCATCGAGTGGAAGTATCTCACTGTATTGGCGGAGTGGCCAGTACCTAAGTCTCAATTAACGACAATCTATGGCGTAGGGCTATTCTTCTTCATCCTTGGTATCTTCATGCTCTGGCGGGCTTCTCGAATCGATGCGAAGGCAGATGCGTTGTACATGCAGCAGCAAGCAGAGAACATGAACCCCTCAGACGAAGATAACAAAAACGATGAAGAAGAGAATGAGGATAGGGATGACGAACCGGTACATAGTCGTGCTGCTGCAGAGGTGGCTGCCAGTGCGCCATTGCTTCCGAAGATGGTCAGCTGCCCCGGATGCGGCGCTCAGACCGAGGTACCTCCTCGATCTACTGCTTCTTGCGACTATTGCGGATCTGCGGTTCCGTATGAGTAAGTGTAGCACATAACTAAGCGATGATTGTTGCTGAGCAGTAGAGAAATCTAGAGAAATTCGAGATTGTTAAGCGAAATAGGGCTAAATACAGGGCTATAGATGATTTTAGTAGAATTCAGGAGGAATGGGAGACATATAATGAAGAAAGGCTCTTTTTTAAAAGTAGTAGGCGGAATCTTTTTATTTTTCCAAATCAGCTTTATCCTCTCGTTCCTTCTTAACTTGTCACAGCTTCACGAGATCGAGGATTGGTCCGGGAAATTGTTGTATTCTGTATTCGTATTCGGCATTCCAGGAATTTGTCTGTTCCGCAAGGGCAAGCAGCGAAGGACAAAAGCCGAAATCGAGCTGCAGCTTCGTCAGCGGGGCATATTACTGCCTGCCAAGAAGCTATGGAGAGCCAGCAATTTCATGCGAGGCTTGGGCTGGATGATGATGTTATTCGTAGAGCTTGTGTTGCTGGGAAATATGATGATCTGGTCGGATATGCAGGAAGAAGTAGAGATGCTGTTTGTTTTTGTATTATTACTGGGTGTTCCGGGTGCTCTTCTCGTGTGGGCAAGCACGAAGATAGATCGCAGTGCGGATGAAAAAGCTATGGTAGAACAGTATCGGGTACAATTGGTGAATGAGATGACCGATCTCGCTGAATGGGATGATAACTTTAAACCTTACGAACGTGCGGCCGCAAATTCAGCTGCTGCCAACAAGCCGATGCTCCCAAAAGTAGTCGACTGCACGGGTTGTGGTGCCCAGATTAAGGTGCAGCCTGATTCTGTAGCAGCTTGTGAGTATTGTGGCTCCATGATGGCATACGATGCAGTGTAATATTATGGAGCTACTATGATTCAGAAATGATGGTACAATGAATGGGTTCATTTTATAAATAGGTGGGATATCCTTGGAGATGTCGTTACGCAAAGCGCGGATATGCAAGACACCGCTGCTTTTTATTTTGCTTTCATTTCTGTGTGTAATTCTCTTTTATATGTGTGGCGTCTTCATGGGGTACAGCCCAGATATGCTTATCCAAGTCCCATTCATTATGGCAGGTTATACAGCTTTTGTATTTATTTTGGCTTATTTAGCTTATCGGCATTTGCATGAGGAACGGGCATTTATCCTTTTTATCGCATGCTTAGCCTTCTGTATCCGGTTTATGTGGGTGCTTGTCGTTGATACGAAGCCGATGTCTGATTTTCAAATCATGTACGATGCCGCAGTGAAAATGTCGGTAGGGGATTTCTCGTATAAGTACAGCGATTATTTCCAGGCATGGACCTATCAATTAGGCTTCACGATGTATCAGGCGCTGATGATTAAGATATTCGGCACAAGCTTGCTGCCCTTGAAAATCATAAATGCACTCTGGTGCGCAGGCATCACGGTGTTGGTATATAAAATTGGACGGATTCTATTCCATGAATTTGCGGCGAAGTTCGCTAGCATCACTTACTGCTTCTTCATACCCAGCATTGTAATGAGCTCGGTATTGACGAATCAGCATTTGGCGACGCTTCTGTTCTATCTTGGGTTTTACTGTTTGCTCCAAAAACGAACGCCCAACTGGAGAGTAAGCATTACAATAGCGGTGGTGTTGTCACTTGGCAATCTCATACGTCCATTGGGCATTGTGATCCTATTAAGTATCCTGTTTTATGCCGTGATTTATCTAATCGTACTGAAGAAGGAGTCCATCAAGAAAGTGATCGGCTTCCTTGTTATTTTCATGACGACCTATTTTGCTGTCTTCTACCTGGTTAGCTTCATTGCGGTAGGAACGGGAATCTCGAATACGCCATTAGAGAACCATGATCCGATGTGGAAATTTGTATTGGGCTTCAATCGTGGGACAGAGGGGGCCTATTCGGAAGAGGACTTTAAAACAGTGTCGCAATATCCGTTAGGAGAAGAGCGAACGCGTATTGAGAAGGAAATGGTATGGGAGCGTCTGTCCAATGTTGGAGAGCTGTCGAATCTCTTCCTAAGTAAAATTCGGCTTATGTGGGGCGAGGTTGATGCGTTATTTTGGAGCCTGAATACGAACAGCGTGAGCAGTCTATTCGGTTTGATTCATACGTATTCGTATGTCAGTTACTTTGTCATTATCTTACTGCTGTTCTTAGCCGTCGATCTTCTTATTCTGCGCAGGGATACCGAACATAAGTATCTGTTCCTCATTCTATTAATTCTCGGCTATATGGGCGTGCATCTGTTCATTGAAGTGCAGCAGCGGTACCGATACTTCATTATGCCATCGATGATTATCATTGAAGGGTATGGCGCTTATGCGCTCGTTGTCGTCATGTCCCAGTGGAAGGAGCGCATCCCATTCCGCCGGCTGCTGCGACTGCGCGTGAAGGATGCACGACAAGAAGTCGCCGAGGAAGCGTGACCTTGCTTTTTTTAAACCAAACTTAAACGTGAGCCATCCTTGCCCTTAACCTTCTCGATTTATGCTGTTTATGTAAGACAACAAAGACATAATCAGAAGGTGAAACAATGATAGGATGGAAGCGAGCACTCATTATGGGGGCGGCAGTCTGCATGATTGCCTGCACCTCAATCGCCAACAGCGCAGCAGCAAGCAGCATTGAAGTAGGTGAGGCGAACATGGCAATCAGCCAAGCGTGGAAGCAGTGGGTCAAGGAGCATGCGAAGCCGGTTGCCATTCATGATGGGAGCCATGGAAAGGAACAGGAAACGAAGGAACGATTTCAGGATCTTCAGTTTCTGAAGCCGTTATTGCAGCATAAGCGAATGGTCAGTCTAGGAGAAGCGTCACATGGTGCATCGGAATACAATTCGGCGAAGGTTCGGCTGGTTCAGTTTTTGCATGAACAGCTCGGGTATGATGTACTCGCGTTTGAATCGAATCTGGGCGAGACATCAGCTGCGTTTGTGGAGATTGGTAAGCGCACACCTAAAGATATGATGAAGAGTTCGATCTTTGGTGTATGGCAGGTGGAGGAGAACTTGCCATTATTCGAGTATATCGCGCAGCAGAGCAAGACGGCACGGCCGCTTATTTTGACAGGGATTGATGTACAGGGTACTACGGAACCGTTCATTGCATTTGTGGAGAAATGGTTCGCCCAAGTCGACAAGAGCAAAGCGGTATCGTTCGCGCAAACGGAACGATGGTATTTGAAGGTGCATGCCTACAAGGATATGGAGCAATTCAAGCGGGAGCAATCGCTGCTGATTGCGAAGTATCAAGTATTCCAGACGTTCGTGAAGGAGAACAAGACGAAGCTGCAGGCTGTTCACCCTGAGCAACCAGAGATCGTTCCCATTATGGAGCGTGTGCTGCAGAATCGCATCGATATGCTGGAGACGTACTGTGAACGAATGGTGAAGCTATTCGCTGGGATTGAGCCTGAGCGACAGATGAAGGAAGCCAGCTATATTCGGGATGAGCAAATGGCGAGCAATGCCGCATGGCTTGCCGAGCGGCTGTATCCCGATAAGAAGATCATCGTATGGGGGCATAATTATCATGTTCGAAAGCATAATTCGACGATGGTAACCGAGCATAATGGCTTTGGCTTCGACAATCACCCTTATCCGACAATGGGGGAGATGCTGCCATTCTCGCTGCGGAAGGACAATTATGTGATCGGATTGTATGCCTATCAAGGAAGCTCCAGCAAGAATAGCAAGGATACCGAGCGCATCACGCTGCCGCATAATGAAGGAAGCATAGAGGCGCTGCTTAGAGCAGGAGGCCACCCTAATCAGTTCTTGGATCTCACACAGGCGAAGCTTGAACCGGGTACATTATGGATGTTCACTCCTCGTATTGCTAAAGCGTGGGGCGTACTTGAGGAGACGATGGTCGTTCGGGATCAGTATGATGGTCTATTGTTCGTGGATACGATTCATCCGTCACGGCGACTTGCGCAATAATATAGGTTGAATAGGGCTGCATACGGGATGCAGCTCTTTTTTTTGTGTGCTGGAGGAGGATTCCCGCCTGCTGATTTCGTCCTTTCAATTGCACATTCGGTATCGCCTGTTTGGTCAATCATGATATGATAGAAGAGAATGGTTTCCAAGCTAACCCAGATTGGATTGGGAACGGGATCAGAGTGGAAGAGGAGGGGAAACCGATGATGCTCGAGCGTCGAGAGTTGCAGCAGAAGCCCATGCCACAGGATGTCCAATTTTATCGCGCTGAGAGCGAGATCGGAACACCGCTGCCTTTTAAAATATATCGTTGGAACCATGCGGGTGGCAGCATACGTGATCATACGCATGACTATTTTCAAATCTGGTATGTCGTGAAAGGCGAGTTCATGCATACGATCAATAATCACACGTATCGGATGGTGAAGGGCAATATTTTTGTAATCCCACCATACGCCGTTCATCGAGTGACATTAGTGGCCGGTCAAGGAATTGACATTATTGGACTTGAATTTCTCCCGCATTTTATTGACGAGCAGTATCAGCCGCATAATGGAAGCAGAGGGAGGTTCGACTACTCCTATCTGGAACAGTTCATGCTGGATGAAGAACATGTGACTCCGAAGGTGGCATTATCGGGAGCGACTGATCTTGAGGTATCGAAGATTCTGAATGATATGCTGGACGAATATCAGCAGGCTAATCGTTATTACGAACTGGTACTCAAGGCAGATCTGCTGAAGCTGATGACGATGCTTGTGCGAGAGATGGATCGACAGCGTAATCCCGATGACGTGGATGAACGATTGGGCAAATTCAAGGAATTGATGACGGCCGCGATTCATTACATTCATGAGCATTATAATGAAGAGCTGCGCCTAGAGATGATCTGCCGCAAGTTTAATATTTCGAAGACATACTTCTGTGATTTATTTAAACGATTTACCGGTAAGACGTATAATGATTACTTGGTCGATATTCGGATTCATAAGGCGGCCGCGATGCTGCTCGATACCGATATGTCGGTAACGGATATATGCTTCCAAGCGGGCTTCAATGACGTTCCGTACTTTTCCCGAGTTTTTAAGCGCAAGACGGGGGTAACGCCAAGTCATTTCAAAAAGAACGCTTTGTCCGTGTGGCAGCATAGCTAGATGAACTCAGGGGATGTCTATGGCAGGCTCAAGCTGTAACCTCTTGCCTTCCGTAGATGAGGGACCAGCATGTAAGGAGAGAAATAGCTCCAAGTGAGTAATGAGCAGTTATTGCCGCATCGTATGCAGAGATATTGATAGCGAAAATAAAAAGAAAGATCGGGTCCAGCGCATCAGAGACATCTGACTGCTGAAACCCGATCTTTTTTACATTGTTGTGGGCGAATATGGCCAGACGAATCTAATCAATGTTTCAGATGTGTATCCAAAAACTTCACCATGGCATTGTAGAATTCGATGCGGTTTTCCTCATTGTTGAAGCCGTGGCCTTCGTTGTCCTTCACCATATATTCGACGTCAACGCCTCTCTTCTTGAGGGCTTCGACGATTTGATCGGATTCGGCTTTGTTCACGCGCGGATCGTTGGCGCCCTGCGCAACAAAGAGCGGCGTTGTGATTTTGTCCGCATGGAATACAGGAGATACGGACTTCAGCATGTCTTTGTCCTTCTCCGGATGACCGATGCGCTCATAGAACATGTTGCGGTTCGCTTCCCAATAAGGCGGCAATGTATCAAGCAGGGTGAAGATGTTGGATACCCCGACATAATCGACGGCTGCTGCATACATGTCCGGCGTAAACGTAATGCCGGCTAGTGTCGCATATCCGCCGAAGGATGCACCGTAAATACCGACGCGCTTCGGATCGGCGATGCCTTGCTTGATTGCCCATTGTACGCCATCCGTGATGTCATTTTGAATGTTGCGGCCCCACTGCTTGTTGCCAGCGTCGATAAATGCTTTTCCGTAACCCGTAGAGGAGCGGAAATTAACCTGCAGCACGGCATACCCGCGATTAGCCAGCAGCTGAGCTTCCGTATTGAAGCCCCACATGTCGCGGGTCCATGGACCGCCATGCGGATTGACGATCAGAGGGAGATTCTCTGGCGTCTTATTCTTCGGCAGCGTTAAGTAGCCATGAATCGTCATGCCGTCTCTGCTCTTATAGGAGATCGGGTGCATGTCAGCCATCTGTTCTGGATTGAGCCAGTCACTCAGGTTGGCAAGCAGCGTCAATTGATCCGTTGTGGAATCATAGTAATAATACTTGCCCTGCACTTTGTCAGTGGATAGGCTGACGATGAGCTTGGTCTTGTCTTCATTGTAGTCGTTGATGCCGATTTCGCTTTCTGTTGCCTGCAGCTTGTGCTGAAGTTTTTTGTGCAAAGCCTCGAATGATTCATCAAAATATTTCACATGTACTTTATCCGTTATATATGCAGTCATGAGCAGTTTATCCTGCTTATGGTCATACACCGCTCCTGCCAGATCGACGTCCGGATGGGAGTAGATCAGCTGCTCATTGCCCTGAAGGTCGTACTTGACGAGCGCGGACTTGTCGCGTCCTTTATTCGATACAGCATAGATTGTCTTATTGTCCTTGGAGAAGCCGAGCGGGTTAACATTGTCGCCGCCTGATGTCGTAATGAATGGCTTGAATTCGTCTTGCTCTGTCGCGCGGTACAATACGACGCCCTCGATGCCGTCTAAAGCAACGGCAAGGCGAATTTTGCCGTCATGGTCGGCAATCCACTCTTGAATGTCGCCAGGATTTTTCGCGACCAGCTTCGTTTCGCCTGTCTTGACGTTCAGCTTGTATACGTCAAATGCCTTGGCGTCTTCCTTGTTCATGGAGACGAGAATCTCGTCCTTAACGCCGGGCAGTGCACTGACTACGCCGACCCGAACCTTATCGAAAGGCGTTAATTCCTTCTCTTCGTTGCCGTTGAACGCCGCGGAGTACAGGTGGAAGTTCTCGTCTCCGCCCTTGTCTTTCAAGTAGAGGATATGATCGCCTTTCCAGAAGAAGCCGGAAATATCGCGATCCTTGGAGCTCGTTACGCGCACTGGCTCGCTGGAACCGTCCATCTTCTGTACGAAGACATTCGAGCGATTTTCCCACGCTGCTGCATAGGAAATATAATTGCCGTCCGGAGACAGCTGATAGGAGAAGCTTCCAGGGTTGCGCATGAAATCTTCGACGGAAATTTGCGGCACGCCCTTATTGTCGATGCCTGAACGGCTCAGCTTCACAACGTTCTCGAGTGCGGATGCAGCCTCGCGCAGAGTCGCTGCGTTATTCTCATGCAGTTTCCCATCTGGGAATCCCTTGAGCAAGCCCAGCGTCTTAGCGCGTTCCGCATAATCGTTCAAGCTCTTCTCGTCTTGCTCCTTGCCAAGCGCACGAACGAGGATGCGGGCAATCTCGCCGCGTTTAATCGGCGTATCAAGAGAGGTGAAATCTCCGTCAGCCACCAAGCCTGCATTCTTAGCAGCCTTCATTGGCTCGATTCCGTGTTGGTACGTAAGTGCCAATACAGCAAGGCGGACGAATTCGTCAACGGAAACCGTAGACGTCAGCTTCGCATGTTCATCCAAAATTCCTTTGGACGTAAGCGCCTGAATCCCATTCTGGTACCAAGTTGCAGCTTCGGCCGGCTTCTGCGCCATGACGGACGTCGGCAGCGATGCGGCAAGCACGGCCGCGAGTGATGCAGCAATCCATTTCTTTTTCATTGAAAAGAACCCCTTTGTATACTTGTATATGTTCATAATTTGAACTTTCCCAAGTATATACGTAAAAATTGGGATTGCAGGATTCATGTAAAATATAACAGTCAGGTTAATTTACTGTATTTATACATCGCCATTCATACAGAAAAAGGGCCCTTTCTCATGGGAAAGAGCCCTTTTATGGATTGGAAGCTATTTTGTTAAATGGGTATCCAAGAACTTCACCATGGCATTGTAGAATTCAATTCGATTCTCCTCGTTGTGGAAGCCATGGCCCTCATTGTCCTTCACCATATACTCCACATTAATGCCTCTCTTCTTGAGTGCTTCCACCATTTGATCAGATTCAGCTTTATTTACGCGCGGATCATTGGCCCCTTGTGCGACGAAGAGCGGTGTAATGATCTTATCTGCATGGAACACAGGGGATACTTCCTTAAGCAGCTCCTTATCCTTCTCTGGATGCCCAATCCGTGCATAGAACATATTACGGTTCGCTTCCCAATACGGCGGCAGTGTATTCAGCAGGGTGAAGATGTTGGACACGCCTACATAATCGACGGCTGCTGCATACAGATCCGGCGTGAATGTTATACCGGCAAGCGTTGCGTATCCTCCGAATGATGCGCCGTAAATGCCGATGCGGCTTGGATCTGCAATGCCTTGCTTGATTGCCCATTTGACGCCGTCCGTAATGTCATTTTGAATATCCCGTCCCCACTGCTTGTCGCCAGCATCGATGAACGCTTTGCCATAACCTGTTGAGGATCGGAAGTTAACCTGCAGCACGGCATATCCGCGATTAGCGAGCAGCTGAACCTCGGGATTGAAGCCCCACTCATCGCGAGCCCAAGGCCCGCCGTGAGGATTCACGATAAGCGGGAGCTGTTCGGGCTGCTTATTTTTGGGCAGTGTCAAATAGCCGTAGATCGTTAAGCCATCTCTGCTCTTATAGGAGATTGGATGCATATCGGCAAGTTGATTCGTTGTAAGCCAGTCGCTTAAGGCAGCAAGTAGCGTCAGCTTATCCGTCGTTGAATCATAGTAGTAGTATTTTCCCTGCACCTTGTCATTCGACAGACTGACGATAAATTTCGTTCTTGCGTCGTTGTAATCATTGATTTGGATTTCGCTTTCTGTTGCCTGCAATTTTTGTTGCAGCTTTTTGTTCAGAGCCTCGAAGTCCGCATCGAAGTAATAATTATGCTTCTTGTCTGTGATATAGGTAGCCATGAGCAGTTTATCTTGCTTGTCATCGTATACTGCACGATCTAAGTCGACCTCAGGATGGGAGTAGAGTAGCTGCTCCTTGCCCTGCAGGTCGTATTTGAGCAGCGCAGTTTTATCGCGGCCCTTGTTCGATATCGCATAAATGTTCTTGTTGTCCTTCGTGAAGCCAAGCGGGTAGACGGTTTCTCCTGTATCTGTTGTAATGAAAGGTTTAAATTCATCGTCCTCTGTATCGCGATAGAGCACTGATCCTTTAATGCCATCCGTAGCAACAGCCATGCGGATGGCGCCATTGTGATCGGCAAGCCAAGATTGGATATTGCCAGGGTTTTTCGCTACAAGCTTGGTAGCCCCTGTCTTCACGTTCAGTTTATAGACATCGAATGCTCTCGCGTTATCCTTGTTCATCGTAATGAGTATTTCGTCCTTCACATTGGACAGTGTGCTGACTACCCCGACGCGAACCTTATCGAATGGAGTGAGATCCTTCTCCGCATTGCCGTTGAATGCTGCCGAATATAAGTGGTAGTTTTCATCTCCGCCTTTGTCCTTTAAGTACAGGATGTGATCGCCCTTCCAGAAGAACCCCGCAATATCGCGATCCTTGGAGCTAGTGATGCGTGCAGGCTCGCTCGAGCCATCCATCTTCTTCACGAATACATTCGTCCGGTTCTCCCAAGCTGCCGCATAAGAAATGTAGTTGCCGTCCGCAGACAACTGATACGAGAAGTTGCCAGGGTTGCGCATGAAATCCTCAACGGAAATGAGCGGTACACCCTTGTTGTCGATTTGAGCTAGACGGAGCTTGCGCAGGTTGCGAAGTGCAGAGGCAGCTTCCCCGATAGTCGCGTCTTTATTTTCATGAAGGCTGCCGTCTGGATAGCCAGTAAGTAAGCCAAGAGATTTAGCACGCAGCGTATATTCGATCAATGTCTTCTCGCTGCGTTCCTCTGTGCCAAGTTCATAGGCGCGAACGAGGATACGGGCAAGCTCCCCGCGCGTAATCGGTGCGTCGAGAGAGGAGAATTCCTCAGCTTCGACCCAGCCTTCATCCGCAGCTGCCTTCAGTGGGTCGATTCCATGCTGGTAGGTGAGCGATAGTGCGGCATAGCGGATGAAGTCCTTTACTGGGATTGTGGACGTTGGTTTTGTCTGCTCGGGAAGAATTCCTCTGGAGACGAGCGCCTGAATCCCTTCTGTATACCATGATGAGGCGGCAGTAGAAGTGGACTTCTGCTGCGCCATGACAGTCAGCGGAAGCGATGCAGCGAGCATAGCAGCGAGTGTGGCGGATATGACTTTCTTTCTCATGACTTGAATAACCTCCTTATATGTACAGACCCATATATGTATATGAAGAAGCTTTTTATTTAGTATTTGGATCAATTGTATGTATTAGGTAGGTTATATGGAATCGTGTGAAATATACGCGAACACCCCGGATAGACGCTGACTGCTGACGTCCGTTCCGGGGTGCTGCAAGTAGGTGTGAAGTTATTGGATGGAGTAAGGAAGCTTGAATGTCCACAGTTCAGTGCCGTTGTCGGACGAGCTGCTGTCCACACCGAAGTCGTTATCATTGACGATTACGAGTTTGTTGCCGTCTACGAGGGATACACCTTCAATTTTCTCATATGGATATTTGAATTCAACCGCATCCAATACAGTACGCTTCGCAAGCGGCAGAATGCTGTTGGATTTCAGATCAGCAAGAGACATTTGCTCCAGTGTCTTGCCAGACTTCTCGTCGTCATACTTGCCAAGAATATTCGTAGCTGTCGTGAGATCAACCGCATAAATACGCTTCAATTGAGCTTTATCGCCTGCATTTTTGTCACGTTCGTCAATCAGCAGCGTATTCTCGTTGATGGCTACCACGTCCGAGATGACAATGTCTGCTTGATCCAGACCGGTGAACTGCTTGGCATCCTCTGTCACATATACATATTCAGCCACTGGCTGCAATGTCGCGAGATCGAACTTGATGATGCGCAGTTGCCGCGAGTTGTCTGTAGACTTGTCTGGATTTCGCAGCGGGCTTTGCATAGACATGAACATGTACTTGCCGTCTGGCGTAATACCGACGCCTTCAGCACCGCGATTTTGGCGAAGCTTATTGTATACGGATGGAAGCACTTCTCTAGCTGGTACAAGCGGTGTAGAGACTTGTGCAGCCCATCCTTTTGGAACAATGCGCTCAATAATCGTACCGTCGCGCTTCACATGAACGATGGAAGGGCCGTATTCATCCGAGATCCAGAACGTGTCATCCTTCGCGTTATAGGCAAGACCCTCGATATCGAGTCCGTATGGATCGTAGGCTAAGCCTTTTTCCCCTTTGGCATCGAATGGGGCTTCGTCACGACCTTTACTATTCGGAAGTCCGGTAATATGAGCATTTCCCGTCGTCGGATTTTTACCATTCACCTTGAGTGGGATTTGCTCCAATATTTTAATTTCATCTTTATCGATTTGAATCTTGTATAAGCTAGGTGTATAGCTTGCTAACGGGAACGTCCGGCGAGTTTTACCGCCAACTTCAACTTGGCCGTTCGGGCCACGGTCAGCAGTCGAGTAGAACACATTGTCAGGATCCCCAGGCACGTGAGTCAAGGATGAACCGATGCCCATCTTAACTCCTTCAGCTAGATCCGCTGCATTGAGCTTATACTTGCCAGTCAACTCAGGCTTGTCCGTCAACGCAACACTGCCTCTGAATTCATCCCAATCTACATATTTGCCGGTTACTTCACTAAGTGCGCGGAGAGGCATGTATAAGCGAGAGTCGATTTCTACAGCCGGCGAAGTAGGTGTAACAGGTTGCCCGTTGTTCGTGTACGTAACGTGAGATGCAGGTACGCTATCGGCAGCTTGTACCGAAGTAATTCCTGTTCCAGCTGTCCATGTCAATGCGGTTGCTAGCGCGATCATAGCTTTCTTTTTCATTTGTCATGTCCCTCCATAAGATGAATCTTTAAAATGTGCATTCTTGTCTGTTCACCTGGATTATAACAACCGCTTGTTAAGGTTATGTAATGGAAGGGTTAAGGAGATGTAATGGAAAACTTGAGAGTTTGTAAATAGAGGGGCATACAAATAAAAACGGAAATCGGGAGGTAAAGTCTAGCGATAGGCTTGTATGCTTCCAGCATCATTATCTGCTCGATATAAGAGTAAAAATTTATATCAGAAAATCCCAATTTTGAACGTAATATAGTTGACAGTAAAAAATAGACTAGGTACACTATTACTATATTGTTAGCACTCTGTGTAGTGGAGTGCTAATCCATTACTTACTATAATGATAATGACTACGTGTAAGTAATGACATGAAAAGATATGAGAGGGGATTTTTATTCATGGCTAAGAAGCAATTCAAAGCAGAATCCAAGCGTTTGTTGGAAATGATGATCAACTCGATCTACACGCAGCGGGAAATCTTCCTTAGAGAGCTCATCTCCAATGCGAGCGACGCGATCGACAAAATGTACTATAAAGCCTTGTCTGATGACAATGTGGTGTTCAATAAAGAAGATTACTTCATTAAAGTATCGGTTGATAAAGAGAACCGTACGTTGACAATAGCCGATACAGGGATCGGGATGACGAAGGAAGAACTGGAGAACAACCTCGGCATTATTGCGAAGAGCGGCTCCCTTGCCTTCAAGACGGAGAATGAAGCGAAGGATGGCCATAACATTATCGGCCAATTCGGTGTAGGCTTCTATTCCGCATTCATGGTTGCTGATGTCGTGACGGTAATTAGTAAGGCGTTCGGCAGTGACGAAGCGTTCAAATGGGAATCGAAGGGTGTAGACGGTTACACGATAGAGCCTAGCGAGAAGGATGTGCCGGGTACGGTTATCACATTGAAGATCAAGCCGAACACGGAAGATGATCAATACGACGAGTATCTGGATGAATACCGTCTGAAGTCGATCGTGAAGAAATATTCTGACTTCATCCGTTACCCGATCAAGATGGATGTGACGAAGCATCGTCCGAAGGAAGACGACGATAAGGAATTCGAAGCGTATCAAGAAGAAGAAACAGTGAACAGCATGGTTCCGATCTGGCGCAAAAATAAGAATGAGCTGACGACAGAAGACTATGAGAACTTCTACAGTGAGAAGCGTTATGGCTTCGACAAGCCGCTGAAGCATATTCATATCAGCGCTGACGGCGCTGTTGTATATAATGCGATCTTGTACATTCCAGAGAATACGCCATTCGACTATTATACGAAGGAATATGAGAAGGGGCTTGAGCTGTACTCGAACGGCGTGTTGATCATGAACAAATGCGCAGAACTGCTCCCAGACTACTTCAGCTTCGTGAAAGGGATGGTCGATTCCGAGGATCTGTCCTTGAACATCTCACGCGAAATGCTGCAGCATGACCGCCAGTTGAGCTTGATCGCGAAGAATATCAAGAACAAGATTAAGAGCCAGCTGCAATCCTTGATGAAGGACGAAAGAGAGAAGTACGAGCAGTTCTTCCAATCGTTCGGCAGACAGTTGAAGTATGGTGTGTACAGCGACTATGGCATGAACAAGGATGTGCTGCAAGACCTGATCATGTTCTACTCCTCCAAGGAGAAGAAGTTGGTATCGCTGGATGAGTACGTAGAAAGAATGCCAGAGGATCAGAAATACATTTACTACGCAGTTGGCGAATCGATCGAACGCATCGAGAAGCTGCCGCAAACTGAGCTTGTGTTGGATAAGGGCTATGAGATTCTGTACTTCACAGACGACATTGATGAGTTCGCGATTAAGATGCTCATGAAGTACAAGGAGAAGGAATTCAAGAACGTATCGAGCGGCGATCTCGGCATCGAATCTGATGGCGATGACAAGTCTGCTGACGAACAAGACGAAAACAAGGAACTGTTCGAGGCGATGAAGGACATCTTGAAGGATAAGGTGAAGAGCGTTAAAGCCTCGAAGCGCTTGAAGTCCCATCCAGTATGCTTGTCTGCAGAAGGCGAAGTATCCATCGAGATGGAAAAAGTGTTGAACGCGATGCCGAACAACCAAGCGGTGAAAGCCGATAAGGTGCTCGAAATCAACGTGAACCACGAAGTGTTCCAATCTCTGAAGAACGCTCATGCATCCGATGAAGAGAAGCTGAGCCTGTATACGAACCTGCTGTACAGCCAAGCGCTCTTGATTGAAGGCTTGCCGCTGCAGGATCCAGTGGAGTTCACGAACGATATGTGCAAGATTATGGTGTAACGAAGAGGTCTTCTTCGATACAATGAAAGAAATCAGGATAGAAGATTACCCGCTGTCGGCCCAAGCGCTGGCAGCGGGTTTTTGCGTTTGGCTATCTGCACTTCAGAAGGACATCAATGGCCTTGAACATAATGCGGACTGCCTTAGCGGTGGATCGCAGTTGATTCAAGCTGCCGATCAGATAGGCATCGAGGGCGGGATGATAGAACATAACGGTTCCGGAATAGCCCCATGCGCCCCACGCATTATATCTTGCCGGGAATAGGATCGGAACGGTTCGAAAGCGGACAATGCCGTACCCATAATCCACGCCCGGCCTGAACTTCGTCCATACTTGCATGCGCTGGAGGCTTTCGTTGGATATCAACTTGCCGCTCGTAAGAGCCTTCATGAATGTCAGCAAGTTCTCTGAGGTCGATATTAAGGCGCCGCCTGCGTATTCCATGCTGATGCTTTTGTAATCGGTAATTGCAGTCTGGCCTGCATATAAGTCGGCCATGGGATAAGGGTCTTCTACTGCCGGTGTAGAATAAAACGCCATATGCGTATGATGGAGCTGCAGCGGTTCGAATAAGTAACGGCGAAATGCTTCATGGAGTGGATTGGATGTGATATTTTCGATGAGTAGGCCTAATAAGTGGTATCCGGTATCCGAGTAATGGATTCCCTGTCCGGGTGGGAAGTGGGACGTCAGATGCTCCTTGGACCATTGGATAACCTCCTGCGGCGTCCATTGGCGCGAAGGTTCTGAGGTGAATAGATCGAGCATTCGAGGGCCTCGCCTTGGCCGATCCTCGAAGTAATCGTTCAGTCCAGATGTATGACCGAGCAGATGCTTGATTTGAATTTGAGTAGAGTAATCGGTGCCCTTGTATACATGGAGCTTGTGCATCAGCTCCGAAGGAAGGTAATGATGGATGGGATCTTCGTAGGTGAGTTTGCCCTCTTCTGCGAGCATTGCCGTAAGTACCGAGGTGAACAGCTTGCTTATGCTGGCAATATAATAGCACTGCTGCGGAAGAGATGGCTGACCTCGTGTCGTGCCTTCCGCCATGTTCAGATGAATGCCCAAGGGCTCACAATGTACGAGGAAATAGGCGTTGTGAAGCTTGTGATTGCGCTGAATAACGCTTCTAAACTGCCGCTCGATTCGACTCATCGCTTCCTGACGATTCATAATTGCTCCCCTTTCTGCCGCATGCGGGCGGCAGCGATAATATCGGCGGACGTACTGTCCATGACCTCAATGTCATTGAAGCCTTCTGGCAGCAGGCTATTAGCCGTCATAACGGACAGACCTAGTGTAAATATTCTCATCTTAAGCAGAATAGGCATCAGCTCTTCGTCTGTGAAATCGGCAAGCTCCGGATCGGTCTTCATTCTGTCGATAATGCTGTTCATTTCGCTGGGCTCATGCTGCAAATAGGGGTTCGGTCTCATGACCATGTCGCGGAACAGGAGCGGGTATTCCCGTGCGAAGCGGAGTGTGGCAACGCCAATATCATGAAATGGCTGGCCCGTATCCTGACTGAGGAGATATTCGTCGCTGAAAGCAAAAATACGCTGTACGACCACTTGAATGAGCTCCGCAACATCTGTGAAGTTGACATAAATAGGCGCAATTGAGCTTCCCAGATGTTCTGCGACCTTGCGAATCGTAATGCTGTAAATTCCTTCTCGCATGGCAATGTGGAAGGCGGCATCAATGATCGTATCCCGCGAAAATTTCGTCTTAGGCGGCATAGCGGGTCTCCTCCCTAGTAGGCATCCAAATCCAATGAAATATCATCTGATACATATCAAATGATATTTATATAATCAGTATATATGTGACAGGTAGATTTTCAATACCTCATCAGGAAAAATACGGAAAATATATTTATTTATACATCTGTTCGCCCCTTCTTAATTGGGGAGGTTTGTCATGAACGGCTTTTTGTCCTGCCAAAATGAAATGTTGTTTGGATGGAACCAACTTCCTTCATATCCAATCTAACGTAATAGAATAAGCTTATTCAAATCTTGAGGGAGGATTATCAATGTGCTAACGGTGGACGAAGTAAGGCTGGCACAGCAGGGAGATTGCGAAGCATTTATTCGGCTTATTACAGGTATGGAGCGCAGTTTATATCGGGTAGCACGTTCCATCTTGAAGCGGGATGAGGACTGCGCTGATGTGATTCAGGAGGCGATATTCAAGGCGTTTCGCGCGATACATACTTTACGAGAACCTGCCTACTTCCAGACATGGATGTTCCGTATTGTAATGAATGAATGTCATCAATTAGTCAGCAAGCAGAAGCGGGTTGTCGTCATGGCTGATCTTCCAATGAAGTCGGCAACTGCTGCGGACAATGAGCATATCGAGTACTTGGATCTGATCGCGGAGATTGATCGGTTGGAGGATAATCACCGCATCGTCATTTCGCTGCATTATTTTGAGGACATGTCTGTGAGAGACATTGCGGAGCTGCTGGACACAACAGAAGGAACGATTAAGTCGCGCTTGCATCGGGCCCGTGCAGCGTTGGCGAAGGTGATGGACAATCCTTTTGAAAGGACGGGCGACTATGAAACATGTTGATATGGAGCATGTGCTCAAGCAGGCGACTGCCAATGAGCCCCGCGAAGTCCCTGAAGTGGTGCGGCAGCGCTACGACGCTACCTATGCAGAGCTGCGAGACCTGGCGGCTAAGCGGGATGCTGTGCCAGATGTTGTGAAGCAGAGTGTAGTGCAGTCCGTTCACGCGCTGCGATCGAATGCAGCAAGCCGACAAAAGAGACGCTTGCGCCAAGTCGCCGTCATAACGGCAGCGGTATCTTTTATCGGCATGGGCATTATCGGTTCTGGGTTTGTGTCGCCGGTGATGGCGCAGACATTGAAGAAGATTCCGCTTCTGAATACCGTGTTCACGATTGCGGGGGACTTAGGGCTGCAGGCAGCGGATGAAAAGGGGCTCGTCGATAATGTCAATCAAAGCGTGACGATAAACGGAGAAACGCTGAAAGTATCCAAGGTCATGTACGATGGAGCAAGATTATCCGTGGGCTTCGTTCAGCTGGCGCCTGGGCGAAAAATCGAACAGGTAAAGCTGGCGATTGACGGTGAACTCGATCATTTTGCAAACAGTTTACGGGATCGCATCCTATCGGAAGACGGCAAGACGGTAAACAGTGTCATTAACTTTACACCTAACTGGAATCTACCCGATGAGTTCGAATTGAAGCTGTTTGTGTTCTTGGAGGGAATGGAGCAGGATCGATTCGAATTCAGCTTCCCCGTGAAAAAGGTTGCTTCGCGAACCATCACATCTGACATGGTCAGAAAGTACGGGGAGTCCGTCGTGAAAGTAGATAAAATCGAAATGTCGGAAGTGTCAACGCGGGTTATTTTGAAACACGAGCATCCACACCGTCCTAAAGAGTTGATGCCATTGGTACTTAATGTTGCCATCTTCGATGATCGCGGAAATGAACTCCAGCCAATTAACGGGAGGGATGGATCAGGGACGTTGATTAATGGGATCGAGCACATTACGTGCAACTTCAATTTCGCACCGTTCCAACGTCCACCGAAATCGATTACGTTGAAGCCGTATTTCAGAATATTTTCTAAGAAGCCATTGTCTCAAAATAAAACTACGGTTAACGAAATGCCAAGCGAAGAGAAGCCACTTATTCTCAGCCAAGGAGCGGCTGGACATTTGGAAGTGACGCGCATGGAATGGAAGGATACCAGACTTTTTGTTTATTACAACAAGGTTGGTGACAATCCGTTCGATAACGGTCGTCGTCTATATGTGGAAGACGAGCAAGGGCAATTGCTCATCGATGAGCAAATCCGGGTGATCGATCCCGAGAATTATCGCTTTGTCGCGGAATATGACCAGGTATCGCCCGATCAGAAGCTGACGTTCGTGACGGAAGATACACCACTGGTGGATTACATCAAAGACTTGGAAATGACAATCCCCTTAACGGAATAGGTACACAGAAAAGGAACATATCAACTGACAATGCTGAAGGGAGCAATTTCAAATGAAATCATGGAACAAAGTATGGATATGTATGACGGCAGCAGCGCTTGTACTGACAGCTTTACTTGCAACGGAATCTTATGCGGCGAAGACGGTCACACAGGCAAGTGATCAGAATACGATGAAGCTAACAGATGTAGATAAGGAGATTCAAGAGAAAATAAAAAAAGAGGTTCGTGATTTGTCAGGCTTGTCTATCGTTGAGGCCGATGTGAACATGGAAGGAGTGAACTTGACGATTACTTTCAAAGACAATATAGGGAATATGATGATGAACAAGAACACGAAGGAAATCGTGTTTTTGAACCTGCGCCTCACCTTCGATCAATTAGAAAAGGCCAAGCAGGACAAGATGATTGGCTTGCTTAAGGAGCTGAATAATAAACGGAAGTATGCACCGAAACAAGTGGATCTACATAAATCCCCGAATGAAACCCGTATTTCAATGCTGGGTGAGGATTTTGCCGCTTCCATGACAGATCAGGATCATACCGCTTATATCGACTTCTCCTATAAGAATATAGACGCTTCAGTACGGAAAAATGCAGAAGCAGCTTTGAAGAAATTTTCGAACGGCGGAAATCCAGCATTAACGAAAGCCCAACTGCACAAGTTCGTGAACAATGATCCGAAAATGAAGGAGGATTCCTATGTATGGCGAATTAGCGGCGGTGATGAAGAGCAGTGGATAGGCCTGGAGATCGGTGCTGTTACGGGTAAAATCTATGATGTTCTTATAAAGAAAATGGATGTTCCTGAAAAAGATAAAGCATATGCGGATTTGGACATCAAGAAGGTGAAGGCTGCGGTAGAAGCCAAAACAAAATCAATATTCAATATAAACTTGAGCGGGTACGAGGCGAAGCAGGAGTCGAAATACGGAAGTAGATTTATTTTTACGAAAAAAGGCAGTCCTACGATAGCGGCCAGTGTGGATTTAAAAGGGAATTGTTACGGTATCAGTCTGATGCCTGAGAACGGAAAGAGGAATTAATGGGCAAAGCCCTAGGTAAAGCTTGATTAAAGTTCTGGATTAAAGTTCTGGATTAAAGTTCTGAGTGAGGATAAAATAGGAAGCTGATATATATGGAGATGAGGGATCTATTCATTAACCGATACAAAGTATTTCTTTTATCTGTAATTGCAGCGCTTCTTATGGCATCCATTCCGGCACCTGCATCCGGTGCAGCGGCGGCTAATTCGAAGCAGGGTGAGCCGGGATTCACGAAGAACGTTATGGATTTGGACAAGGAGATGGTGGAGAAGGCGCAGGAGGCTTTGAAGCCGTTCATAAATGAGGAAATTGAATTTGAGGGCGTTCAATATTCCCATGAAATCGATGGGAAGAAAGTGCCTGTTCTATATTCGAAAGCATTCCGAACCGTAACGAATCCCGTAAAAGGTGATAAGAAGATAAGGGCAGCAGCAGTTGCAATAAAAGAACAAACCGGTGAAGTCTACGAAATCACGCTTGATCCTCAGCTATTATCCTTGGACGAGGGCATCCGGACGAAACTTAAATCAACCATTAAGGAAACAGACCAGAACCTTTCATATGACGATATTGATACGTTGAGCATAAGTGGAACAAGTGGTGAAATCACCGCCATAGGTTCTTATCTTCTTGTCTTCGACTCAAAGAGTGGAAAAGTGCGAACTGCAATTTATGATGTGCCGATGACTCAGCTTAATCAGGAGACCGTTCAGGCTGTCCGGCAGGCGGTAGGTGCATTAACTAGCGGAAAAAAATTGACGTTCGACTCCATCCAACGCTTAGTAGTGGAAGGGACTGATAGTTATTCATTCTCTGAGTATGAGCAATCGATAATTGTGTGGGTGGATAGGGCTACGAATAAGGTAGAAGCCATAGTTTGGAGCAAAGAAAGCCCGGTTTCCCGTTCTAAGGAAGAGTTAAAGAAGAAGTTCGCTAAGCCAAAGTATACCGCCGCACAAGCAATAAAAACAATGAATCCGATGATTAAGAAGATATTCGGCATCGACGTGACAGGATACCAAGTGAAGGTAGAGGATAACAACTATACATTTTTGAAAAAGGGCAGTCCAAGCATTTCGGCGGCTATAAATGAAAAAGGAAAGGTCTATGCATTAACCAGAGAACTTGTGGCGAAATCAAAATAGAAGACCGAGAATGTTTTGAAGACAGAACAAATCAGAGAGCTGAGTGCTCTCTGATTTGTTTACATATGATCCGGGTTATTCGATGAGATGATGTGAACCCTACACCGTTTGCAGTTCTTGGCTGTGAATATCCACGTACCGTGCGATATATTCTTGGAAGGTGAACTTCTCATCTCCCAGCGAATAGATACGAGCACCTGGCTGCAGAAATCTCAGATCCAAATGCTTAATGACGCTTGGATAAATAGGGTGAATCAAATCGATGAAGTCTGAATCGTAAAAGGCTTTCGCAATTTCCATCGTAGAAATTCCGATTCGCTGCAAAATGTTCATCGCTAAGTAGCGGATAATATGGTAGCGGGGATGGCACACCGTGCAGAATAGATGCTCCTTCTGATAATGCTGCTCGATGAAATTCGCAAGTGGAATATCAATGTCGAATTCGCGTTGACGGAGATTATACATGAATTCGTTGTGGATCATTTGCAGTTCTTTGGCGGAATAGAATTGCTCGTCAGACAATATGGCGACAATTCGTTCCTTGCTCTCTCCTCGCTTCAATAACCGGAGAACGTTCTGATCCTCGTATCCATACAGCGTATTCTTGTTATTGTAAGTAAATTGAGGGTAGTAGGATTTGAAGTAGGCGTTGCCAATGCTAATTTTCTTGCAATGGGGCGGCAGCCTGCTTAACAAGTAATCACTAGACAAGCGCTCGCCGTAGGCATCGCTCGTCTTCATGTAAATGAACAAATCACAATCGTTCAGCACATGATCGCCGATACCGATCTCTTGGTTGCAGTTTTGGATAGGGAGCACATCTACCAGCTTATAACTGTAGCGGAATGTGTGAGATGCCATCAAATACCTGCGTATGGGAAATACGTGACAATTTCCGAATACAATACATTTTTTCATTCGATATACACTCCCTCATTCTATCTATGATAGACAGAGATAATCGAGCCTCGCGTTCCGTGTTCAGGGGTTACGTGACAGGAAGATAATTGTCAACGGGATTCAGCGGGAATTGATTGAATGGAAGGTGGTAGGTCTCTTTCCCTAGAGTACCGCCCCACTTGGTCTCATAATAGTGGTGGTACAACGGGAAGGTAACGTGATGGAGATGGGTGAGCAGGGGATTGGACTTAACCGTCGAAGCCCCGGCATTATGATGGGTCACGCCCAGTCCGGTTGGAACGATCGGGTATCCTGCCAGCACGACTCTTCGGTACCAGTCCTGATCGGAGAAGTACATAGGAAGCAGGTGGTCCCACGGTCCAGCAGCTCTAATTGCGTCCATGTGAAATGCAGCGAGCGTATCCAAGTTAGTGAAGGCGACGCCCCATCGATGCCCAGTCTGCTGCCATGCTGCTAGTGTAGCGAAGAATGCATCCGGAACGCCTTCATGAGCTTCTGCGTCGGAGTGCATATAGAGAACAGCGTCACATTGCCGCTCAGCGCCCCATCGATGCAGCATATTTTGCGATTGACTATGTGAGAAGGGAACAGGGGGCTCGTAAATCGAAACGATAGAGGATAAGGCTGCTTCATGACGGAGGTCATGGCTGTCTGAATTATCGATGATAACCGTATGCGGCCAGTAGGGCTGGATACTGGCAATGGCCCGATACAATAGATCAAGGCGATTCACATAAAAGATGCCGAGCATGTATTTCATCCTAGCGACCCTCCACAGGTTCCTGCACAAAGCGGATAGAACTGACCTATTGTTAATATATAATGCACGGCATTGGCTATTGGTCAGGGACAAAATGTCCCTATTTGCAAAAAAAAGCGGCTGAAGCCAAATTTCCCGAAACAGTGAGGGAAAGTGAGGGGAAGTGAGTGAACCGCGCCGCCTTGTACTTCATGCTTTTAAGTGCATGATCGCTGTGGTATGCTGTGATTTACAACTAGACTGCTTACCGACTTCGAAGAATAAGTCATACTGCCAGGGGAGGAGATCATGGTCAGACTGAAAGATATAGCAGAGAAGGTCGGAGTCTCGATATCGACTGTCTCACGCGTTATAAATCATGATGACAGCAGGCGAGTAAGTGAAGAGACGAAGCAGAAAATATGGCAGGCCGCCAAAACACTCAATTATCAGGTAACACCTATAGCCAATCCCAAAGCGCGTACCCGAACGCGGCATCACACATCTCCTATGTCCACTCATGCGATTGGCTGCATCCTATCACTTCCTGACAACAAGTACAATCATCCTTACTTTTCTCCGATTATTCAAGGAATAGAAGCCAAGCTGTTTGAGGCAGGAGCTTCACTTGCTTTTTTACATACCCAAGCTGAACTGAGAAGCACCACGTTGTTTGAATCCCTATTGAAGTCGTATCAGCTTAGCGGAATCATTTGTGTAGAAGGAATGGATCCTGCTCAATATAAGTGGCTGAAGGAGAGAGTGCCGAACATTGTTGGGATCGATGTAGCAGATCCGTCAATTCCGGTCATCTCCTACGATCGGATGAATGCGGCAAGGGTGGCGGTTGGTCATCTCATCACGAATGGGCACCGCAAAATTGGATTTATTGGAGGGAAAGGGCTGCTTGGACAACTGGAGCGGGAGAAGAGGTATCGGGGATACCGAATCGCTCTTGAGGAAGCGGGTTGTGTATGGAACCCGAATTGGGTCATTGACGCTGAATGGGATGCGGATCGCAGTTATGAACAGATGAAGCAGCTAGTACAACAAGTAGATCGGCCTACTGCGATGTTCTGTGCCAGCGATATGATGGCAATTGCTGCGATGCGGGCAGCGGCGGAAGAGGGACTGTCCATTCCCGGGGATCTTGCCTTCATAGGCATTGATGATATTGAGTTCGCCAAATACAGCTCTCCACCATTGTCGTCTATTCATATTCCGAAGTACGAGATGGGGTATGCTGCCGCGAAGGCTTTATTGGATGGACTGACGGATCCATATCCAGCGCCTTTCCGAATGCTGCTCCCTTTTTCTCTGATTGTACGCAAGTCTACCTAAGCGGATGAGGCTGTTCTCAATAGCTGTTAAACAGGAGATCAGTCCTATAAGATAAACGAAGACGCCTTTAAAGCCACAGTGTAGTGGGGGAAAGGCGTCTTTTGTCATGCATATTCACTCCCATGTAGGGGTCAAAATGTAAGACGGACTTTTGAACCGGATCCTTGAGTGTTTTACTTCGAGCCTGTCCTATTACGAACGGGAACTGATAATCGATGTAATGAGTTGAGGATACCAGTCCTGAATCGAGTCGAACTTGAATCCGTGCTGTGCTGCCTTGCTTGTATCCAGGCCCCATTGCTCCGGCACGCCGAACGGAGACAGGTGAGCGGTATCGAATGCTGCTGCCTGCTGTGGATCGGAAGTGTCTACGATAAGTGCAGATTTGCCTACTCCCTCTTCGATGAGCTGAATGATCTGACGGATCGACAGTACCCCGTCCGAGCAGGCGTTGACAGGCCCTTCGAAGTGCTGGTTTTTCAGCCAGAATAGGAAGCGGGCTGCTTCATCCGAAGTGATATAGCTCATCTCGGCTTGTGGATTCGGAAGTCCGATAGGAAGCCCCTGTTGTACATGCTCGATGTGGAAATGAAGCCGCTTCGTATAGTCATCCATGCCAAGCACGATTGGAAACCGGACGGCACATACGGGGAAGGAAGCATGCTGGAACAGGACGGCTTCAGCAAGCCGCTTGCCTTCGCCATATGCGATTTCCTGCGGAAGATTGGCTGGTATGGCGTATGTATATGGGGAGAATTCCTCTTCGGAATAGCCTATCTGCCCGAAGGGATAGACAGACAAGGTTGAAGTGAAGATGTACCGCTTCACCTTGCCAGCAAATATCTCACAAGCATGGAACGCATCCTGCGGGTGATAGCCGATATTATCGTACACGACATCCCATTCCGTGTCGCCGACAGCCTGCCGCAATTGTTCAGGCACTGTTCGGTCAAGATGGATACGCGTCACTTGATCACCGAAAGAATCCTCCGTATGTCCTCGTGTTGCAACGGTAACATCCGAGCCTTCTTGAATAAGCAGGTTTACAAGCTTCTTGCCAAAGAAGCGGGTTCCCCCGAGTACTAGCACTTTACTCATGTCATCAAACTCCTTCTCTTACCTGTTTATAGTGTGAAGGGGACGATTTATTCTACCTATGTTGTATTCGCCGATTGCACGGATATTCCTGTACGCCGTATTGAAACTGATCAACTCCATGCAATACGGAGAAGCTGAGGGAGATGCATAGTTTGGATATTTGCCCCAAATATTTAAAATTTGGTTGATGAAAAATTCATCCAAAAACGTGTTGACGGAGGAAAGTTTAGCGTAATATAATGACGACAAGCTTGCAGATGGAACCATTTTCAGTAAATGTGCTCGCTATATTTTTATCCAAACTTCAAGAGATTTTACCCCAAATATATTTGTCTTTTTTGCGCAAAGTGATTCAATACCCAAACTTAAGTACTTGGGTAGCACTATTATATTCCCATCACTTGACCATCAATCACGATCATCACACTAGAAGATCCATCACATCAGACACACTTCATATATTCACCATTCAGCATGGTGCAAGAAGAAAACTCCTTATGAACCCAAGAATCCAATAGATCTAATACATCCAATAGATCAAGTGCACCTAGATCCTATGAATCCCGTCTCGTATGAATTCTAAATACCTCACCATGGAAGAAGCCGACTAGAAAAATATCTGATTGAACGTTAGCCAATGTGCTGCACGCTTTATTTGCTGACGCTTATTTCCCCTTACCTGCATTTAGCTGCTGCACAAGAGAACTAGCGGCATCGCGTATTGAAAGCGCTTTACTATAGAGGGCGATGTGCTGCTGCAAGCGGGCATTTTGCACAAGGCTTGCAAGCATAATCGAGAGGAGAATGAGGAAATGAAGACAGAGAAGCAAGTTCGAATTGGCATGATTGGTGCACGTGGAAGAGGGACAATCGCGAAATATTGGCATCAGCCGGAGGGACGATCCATTGTAGTGGGCGCAGCTGATATTTATCCGGAGCGCCTTCAGGAATTCAAGGATGATGTTAACCCGGACGCGTTCGTCACGACAGACTATCGGGAACTCCTTGCACGCGAAGATATCGACGCGATTGCGGTGACCTCGCCTGATTTTTGTCATGAGGAGCATGCCGTAGCAGCGCTTAAGGCAGGCAAACATGTATTTTGCGAGAAGCCGCTGGCGATTACGGTGGAAGGCTGCGACAACATTTTGAACGCATGGAAGGAATCCGGCAAGCGTCTGATGGTTGGTTTTAATATGCGCTACATGAACATGTACCGCACAATGAAGGAAATTGTGGATTCTGGTGTAATTGGCGAGATCAAGGCTGTTTGGGTAAGACATTTTGTAGGCTGGGGCGGGTATTTCTATTTCCACGATTGGCATGCGAACTCCAAGAACAGCACAGGATTGCTGCTCCAGAAGGGATCGCATGATATCGATATCATTCATTGGATTACAGGGCGCTATGCGACGAAGGTGAGCGCATTCGGCAGCTTGGACTTTTATGGCGGGGATAAGTCGAATGACTTAACCTGTCCAAGCTGTGAGGAGCGGGCAACATGTACGGAAGCGAGCCCAGGGAGACTGATCGAATGTGCATTCCGTGAAGAGGTGAATGTGGAGGACAACAATATGGTCATTATGGAGCTGGAAGGCGGGATTAAGGCGTCCTATCTACAATGCCACTTCACACCGGATTATCAGCGGAACTACACCTTTATTGGCACGGAAGGCCGGATGGAAAATAACGAAATGGAAGACAAAGTATACGTATGGACACGCAAATCCAATACAGAGCGCGAGCTGGCAGATCGCGTGTATCAGATTAAGGAGGCGAAGGGATCGCATGGCGGAGCGGATCCGAACATTTGCAAGGACTTCGTCGATATGATTCTGCATGGGAAGGAGCCGATAGCAACTCCACTTGCGGGTCGTATGAGCGTGGCTGTAGGTTGTGCGGCAACCGAGTCGATTCGCCAAGGCGGCGGCGTTGTCCCTGTCTCGCCAATACCGAATTTGGATGCTACCGCTATCCTATCGGAGGGCTAATCCATGAAGCAGCCGGATAGCTTGCACGTAGACGATGCATCAGGGAGGAAGAGGCGATGAAGGCAACTGAACTTGCAATGCAGCGTTCCAGTGAGCTTGAACCTGGGCGCAACAGTCGAATGGAGCGGATCCGCAGGGGGCTGGTGAAGAATTGGCAGCTGTATCTGCTCCTGCTTCCGGTCGTGTTGTACTATATCATCTTTCACTATTTGCCGATGTACGGTATTCAGATTGCCTTCAAGGACTTTATGGCGAATAAGGGGATATGGGACAGTCCGTGGGTTGGCATCAAGCATTTCGAACGCTTCTTCAACAGCTTCTACTTCGAACGCCTGCTGACGAACACGGTGCTCATCAGTCTGTATTCCTTGGCGCTAAGCTTCCCAATCCCGATCCTGCTTGCGCTGATGCTGAACGAGGTGAAGGCCGAGCGGTTCAAGAAGGTCATACAGACCATTACGTACGCCCCGCACTTCTTGTCGGTCGTCGTTGTTGTAGGGATGCTGTTTATTTTCCTGAATCCGAGTACAGGCATTATCAATCATCTGATCGTGGCGATGGGCGGCGAGCCAATTACCTTTATGACCTCTCCGGGTTGGTTCAAAACGCTGTATGTGCTGTCCGATGTATGGCAGACCATGGGGTGGAGCTCCATCATCTACTTGGCGGCCCTTTCTGGTGTCGATCACCAGCTGCATGAAGCAGCGACCATTGATGGCGCAACACGTGTACAGCGCATCTGGCATATTAACCTGCCTACGATAGCGCCCACGATAATCATTCTGCTCATTTTGAATCTAGGCAGCGTCATGTCGGTCGGTTTCGAGAAAGTATTCCTCATGCAAAATTCACTCAACATGAGCAGTTCAGACATCATCTCCACCTATGTATATCGTACCGGTATTTTGGACGCGCAGTACAGCTTCTCGGCTGCCGTTGGATTGTTCAATTCCGTTGTCAATTTTGCGCTCTTGATTGTTGTGAACTACATTGCGCGGCGTGTCAACGAGACGAGCCTATGGTAAGGGGGGACAGAAGATGATCGATCGTTCGTTTGGCGACCGCATATTTAACCTAATCAATTACACGCTGCTTACCTTGCTCACTCTCATCGTTCTGTACCCGCTCGTATTCGTATTGAGCGCTTCTATCAGTAATCCGGAACATGTGCTGCGCGGAGAAATGTGGCTCATTCCGAAGGGGTTCAATTTTGATGCCTATACGAAAATTTTTCAAAACAAGGACATTCTGCTCGGCTACAGCAACACCATTCTATATACGGTCATCGGTACGGCGCTTAATGTCGTGATGACCATCTGTGCCGCCTATCCATTATCTCGCCGTGACTTGGCGGGGCGGGGACTAGTAACCGGACTTATCGTATTCACGATGTTCTTCGGGGGCGGATTGATTCCTACCTATTTATTGATTAAAAACTTGAACATGCTCGATACACTGTGGGTCATGATTATCCCGAATGCTGTATCCGTATGGAATATCATCATTATGCGCACCTTCTTCCAGCAGTCGATTCCCGGTGAGCTTCAGGAATCTGCGATGATCGATGGATGCACGCACATTCAAACGCTGCTCCGTATCGTACTGCCGCTATCCATGCCGATTATTGCAGTTATGGTGCTTTTCTATGCAGTGGGTCATTGGAACTCGTACTTTAATGCCTTGATTTACTTGACGACGAAGGAGAAATTCCCACTGCAGCTTATCCTGCGTGAAATCTTGATTCAAAGCGATTCCGGCGAGTTCGTGAAGCTGACTTCTGAATCAGCGGTCCGGATGAAGATGAGCGTGGAAGGGTTAAAGTACGCTGTACTCGTTGTAGCGAATTTGCCAATGTTGATTTTGTATCCGTTCTTGCAGCGGTACTTCGTGAAGGGCATCATGATTGGCGCATTGAAGGGGTAGATTGCACGGCTATCGGTACCGGTATTCCAATATTGAATAATCAAGGGGGACATGTGATGCGTTCAAGAAAATGGTTCACATTGACGCTTAGTGTGGTGCTGAGCTTCTCATTGCTCGTAACGGCGTGCGGAGGCGGAGGCGGCGGTGCAGCGAACGAGGGCAATCGTGATGAGCGTGTGGCGCTGATGAACAAGGAAGGCATGCCGATCGCGAAGGACAAAATGACGATGACGGCCTTCGCTGGCAAGTTCTTCGCTTCTGCCGATTGGAGCAAGCTGATGCTCTGGCAGGAATACGAGAAAATGAGCAACATCCATATCGAGTGGGAGACGGTGCAGATCGACAGTCTGAAGGAGAAGCGCAACATTAAGCTGGCTGGCGGCGATTATCCAGAGATGTTTTTCGCCTCTGCACTGCCGAAGACGGACTTAATCAAATACGGTAGTCAAGGAACATTTCTCAGGCTGAACGACCTCATTGATCAATATGCGCCGAACTTCAAGAAGATTATGGAGCAGTACCCGATTGTAAAAAAGGGAATTACGATGCCGGATGGCAGCATTTACGGCTTCCCAACCATATTTGATCCGGAGTTCAAATCGCTGTTCTACGGCACGCCTTGGATGAAGCAGGAATGGCTGGACAACGTGGGTATGAAGGCGCCGACGAATCTGGATGAATTGGTTCAGGTGTTGAAAGCGTTTAAAGAAAAGGATCCGAACAAGAACGGCAAGCAGGATGAGATTCCATGGGCGTCAGCATTATGATCAACTTTTTGCGCGGACCATTTGGATTAAGCAAGAACGGGATAGCCAACCCGAATGTGGATCTTGATCCGGCGACGGGGAAGCTGCGTTTTGTTCAGTCAACTGATGAATATAAGCAATTGCTGCAATATGTCGCTAAGCTATACAAGGATGGACTGCTGGACAAGGAAACCTTCACGATGAAGGATACGGACATTACGTCGAAGGCGAGCGCCGGCTTATATGGGTTCTTGGACGGTGTTGATCCGAAGGCCGTGTACAATCAGGATGGTTATGTGGGGATGCCGGTCATTCAAGGAGTGAACGGAGAAAAGTTGCTGACGAATATCGGCTCGCCGCTTGGCAACCTCGGTATGTTCGTCCTGACGGACAAAGCGAAGAATCCAGAAGCCGCAATACGCTGGATTGATCATTTCTATGGCGATGAAGGCGCTAAGATGTTCTTCATGGGCTTTGAAGGTGTTACCTATCAGGTGAACGACAAGGGTGACTATGAATATCTAGATGCAATTAAGAACAACAAGGATGGTCTGAATCTGGATCAAGCCATCAGCCAATACCTAACGTGGCCGGGCGGCTACTATCCTGGCATCGTGAAGCAGAAGTTCTTCAAGGGTGCGGAGGGCTATCCTTCTTCTGTGAAGAATGCGCAGGATGCAGAGCCATTCTCCGTGAAAATGGAGGATGTGTGGCCATCGTTCAACTTCACACCAGAGGAGCAGGAAGAATTGACGACAATCCAGACGGACATCCAGACGTATATCGACGAGATGCGCGACAAGTTCGCCTCTGGAGCGGCAGGCTTCGATCAGTGGGATGCGTATGTGAAGCAGCTGGAGCAAATGAACATGAAGCGTTACTTGGAAATCTACGAAGCTGCTTATGAGCGTTATAAGGGTGGAAAATAATCTATCATAAGAGCATATGACCCGCAGTGTGGCACTTGAAAAGAGGCTGCCTTGCGGGTCGTTTTTTCGATTAGAAGGATTAGAAAAAAACATTGACACCGTTTTCATTACCAATTACTATGAAGTTGCGGATAATTGGGTCACCCAATTTTGAATGAAACGCATGAAAGGTAATGAGCAATGACGATTAAAAAAATTAAGTACCACCGTGTCTATGAAGATGTCATTGAACAAATAGAGAATCTGATTCTCGAAGGCAACCTGGCTCCGGGAGATGTATTGCCAACAGAAAGAGAGCTTGCCCAAGCATTCGGCATTAGCCGCGGAACCTTGCGGGAGGCCTTCCGTATTCTCGAACGAGAAGGACTCATAGAGACGCGCCCCGGAGGTGGACGCTTCTTGAGCAAGAAGCTGAACGAAGCGGAAGACAAGAAGCGTATGCTGGAGAATATCGAACGAGCCACGATCATTGAGCTGCTCGAAGCAAGAGAGATATTCGAGACGGGCATCGTCGAGCTTGCAGCGGAACGAGCGACCGAGCAGGATATTCGGGAGATTGAGCAGGCATTTGAGAAATGGGGCAAGATTGACCGTGACTCCGATGATTCGGATGATTCGAATGGTCAAGCCAATCCGGATCAAGCATTCCATCTCTCTATTGCCAAGGCGACACACAATGTTGTACTCGTCAACTTGATCGATCTGCATATCGATCTGCTGCAGAAGACACTTGCGAAGACGGAACATATTCCGGGACGCAAGGACGATGTATATAAGGAGCATTACCGCATTTTACAAGCCATTAAGGAGAAAAACCCACAAAAAGCAAAGGAATCACTGCTCTATCACTTGCAACAAGTTAAGCAGAACATTCTGCTCCACAATGGAAGCTCAAAAGGGTGAGCGCATCGCTTCCTTTTGATCATTAAATTGGATCATCCAATTACCCACATTTCCAATACTCCCTAGAACTCACACCTAGACCCTAAAGAACACCGGATAGCAAGCTGCAAACAAAAAATTACAACACGCATTGCGTACTGTGATGGTGGAGGGTACCTATGACAAAAGAACAATTCAAAATCCTGGCCCCGTGCGGGATGCTGGGCTATGGCTTCCCAAGGGCCTCGTTCATGAACGGTATGGCGCATCATCCGGATGCCATTGTCGTAGACGCTGGGTCTACGGATGCCGGCCCCCATAAGCTGGGTGCGGGAACTGCAATCGTCAGCAAGCAGGCTTGCAAGAAGGACTTGGAGATTATGATCAACGCAGGAATCCAGGCGAAGATTCCGATCATCATCGGATCGGCTGGGGGCAGCGGCGCCAAGGTACATGTGGAATGGACGCAGGCCATCATCATGGAGATCCTTGAAGAGCATTGCTTCCAAGGCATCAAAATCGCCACGATCTGGGCAGACATTCCTCACGAGGTGGTTGCTGCGAAGCTGGATGCCGGGCAGTGTGCGCCATTAGGCCTGACGGTTGCGCCGCTGACTCAGGAGCGCTTGGCGGCAACAACGAACATCGTGGCGCAGATGGGGCATGAGCCCATTGTAGAGGCGCTTCAAACAGGAGCAGATATTGTGATCTGCGGACGGGCCTATGATCCGTCTCCATTTGCGGCAGTTGCCATGCTACATGGATTCGATACTGCGCTTGCCTATCATCTAGGGAAAATACTAGAGTGCGCCGCGCTGTCGGCTGAACCGGGTACGACTAAGGATTGCATGCTGGGCATATTGCAGCCGGATTCCTTTATCGTGAAGCCGCTTAGCGAGGTGCGCAAGTGCACAGCAGTGTCGGTTGCCGCCCACACGTTTTATGAGAAGGATCATCCATACATTTTGCACGGCCCAGGACTGACGCTGGATTTGGAGCATTGCATCTTCACGGAGCTTGGTGATGGCAGTGTAGAAGTAAGCGGCAGTCGAATATCGGAGACTCCGGTGTACAAAATCAAGCTGGAAGGCGCTATGAAGGTGGCCTGCCGTACCTTCGTCATTGCCGGTGTACGCGATCCGCTCCTTATTGCACGGATTGAAGAGGTAGAGGAACTGGTCAAGCAGCAGGTGTATGAGTACTACGATGAAATTTCAAGGGAAGACTACCACATTCATTTCATTAATTATGGCTTGAATGGCGTGTTGGGAGAGCTGGAGCCGAATCGGGCACCTGCTCATGAGCTCGGTGTCGTCATCGAGGTAACTGCCAAGACGCAGGAACTGGCGAATGCGATTTGCAGCTCTGCCCGTTCCACCTTCCTTCATTACGGGTATGAGGGAAGAAAGTCGACGGCTGGCAATCTGGCATTCCCATTTGCACCGAGCGACGTGCCGTTCGGCGACGTTTATGAATTTTCCGTCTACCACTTGATGGAGGTTGAGGATGGGCTGGAGATGTTCAAGAACGAATATACAGAGGTGTAGTCATGAAGCTATATGACGCTGCGGCCGTATTTCGAAGCAAAAATAGCGGCCCCTTCGAGATTACGATAGACGTCTTGTTCAAAGAACCGGAACTCTATTACAAAATGAAGCAGTCTGGTCGAATGAATAAAGAGACGGTATCCAAGTTATACCAAATTCCGGTTGAACATATTACGCAGCTTGTGTTTTTCGACCAAGCGCTCGGCTTCAAAATTACGTTCGCCAGACAGGTGTCCTCAGGCACCGTATTCGATCGGGATGTATATGGAGCGCAGCAGCATGCTCCGCTCATGGAATTGGAAATCAGCTAAGCAACCGCCCGGAGGTGAGTGGAAATGAAAGCGGCTTCGAAATTAAAGCGGGTGTGGGCGGACAAAGTGCTCTATCTCCTGCTGCTGCCTTGTATTGCGTATTTTCTTATTTTTCATATATGGCCCATTATCGGAATGAAGCTGGCCTTCTTTGACTATCGCATTTTGGGTGACCATGTGTTCGTGGGCTTGAAATATTTCCGCGAATTATTCAGTACGCCCATTTTTATGAATGTTCTGGCGAATACGCTCATCATTAGTGCGATGAAGCTGGTGTTGCTGTTCCCACTGCCCATTTTGTTCGCATTAATGCTTAATGAATTCCGCAATGGGCGCTTTCGCAAGGCGGTTCAGGTTATCTCCTATTTGCCTCACTTTTTATCGTGGGTCGTCATTACAGGGATATGGTTCGAGTTCTTATCTCCATCGACAGGTGCCGTCAATGAGCTCATTCAAGTGTTCGGCTTTCCCGCGCATGATTTTCTGACTGACAAGGGCAGCATTCGCTGGGTTCTGCTGGCGAGTGAGGCATGGCGCAGTATCGGATGGGATTCGATTATTTATCTTGCGGCCATCATGGGAATCAGCCCTAGCTTGTACGAAGCGGCATATGTAGATGGGGCAAGCCGCTGGCATATTGTAACGCGGATCGTGCTTCCGCATTTGTATATTCCGATGGTCACGATCTTCATTCTCAATGTCGGCTTCATTATGAATGCCGGGCTGGATCAAGTGTTGAACTTCACGAACGATTCGGTCAATAGCAAGATCGATATCATCGATACTTACGTGTATCGGGTCGGTCTCATTAATGGCCAATACTCATTTGCAACGGCAGCGAATTTATTCAAGAGCTTAATTGGGGTCGTCCTTGTGCTGTCGACTCATTTTATATCGAAAAAAATTACGAACAAAGGCGCCTGGTAAGGAGGGATGCATCTTGCGAAATAAAATAACCGTATCCAAAATGCTGATCGGCCTTATCCTCTCAGCACTTGTCTTAACGATGTTCATCCCGATCATGAACTTGATTGCCAGAGCGCTGTCGAATCCAGACAAGGTTCATATGCTGCGGGGCTATGAAATCTGGCCGCAAGGCTTCTCCCTTATTAACTTTCAAGTTGTGCTCAACAATGCACTGGTCAGCAAGGCGCTGTTGAACTCTTTGTTTATTTCAATTACGGGTACATGTATCAGCGTTATCTTTACCACACTCGCGGCCTATGTGCTGACCCGCAAACATTTAGTAGGCAAAACGCCGATTATGATTTTCCTCATTATTATTATGATCTTCGAACCGGGGATCGTGCAGGAATACATGGTCATTAAGGATTTGCATCTGCTCGACAGCTTATGGGCTATGGTATTCTACCGGATGATCAATGTGTACTACCTTATCATTATGATGCGTTTCCTTGAAGAGATCCCGGACTCCCTAATCGAGGCGGCGAGAATCGACGGTGCCGGACATATTCGAATGTTCGTCAAAATCGTCCTGCCGCTGGCTCGCATACCGCTGCTGACAATCGGGATGTTCTATGCGGTTGCGAAATGGAATGAATTTTTCAAATCGAGCATTTTTCTATCGAGTCGCGACAATACCGTATTGCAAGTGCTGCTTCGGCAGTTCGTTGTGGAGCGGGACAGCACGGCCTTAATCGGGACAGCCGATCTGCTGAAAAACAGTAATGTTGCGCAGCTGGATTTCTCATCTCTGAAAGCAGCGACGATCGTCATTGCCATTATCCCGTTTCTTATCCTCTATCCTGTCATTCTGAGACATTATACAAGCGGAGTGATGGAGGGCGGAGTGAAAGAATAAACAAGCTATTGTGATCAAAGAAATGCATTTTGTTCAAAAAATGCAGTAGCCTTCTTAGTGCTGAAAACCATCTATGAACACAAAGGATTATAAATATGGGGGAGGAAATGCAATGAAAAAAATGATTTTCCTTATGCTTGCCAGCTTGATGATGCTTACTACAGCGTGTGGTTCCAGCGGAACGAAGGATGCGGGAGATGCACAATCATCATCCGAACAAGAGGCAGTCACGATATCAATTGTCGGCAAGGATCTGCCGCCTGATGCAAGGGTGATTAAAGGGATTGAGGAAGGCATGAAGGCAGAAGGAAAGAACATTAAGCTGGAGGTCGTTCCAGTACAGAGCGGAACTTATTCGGAGAAGCTGGGCTTACTGCTGCAAAGCGGCACGATTCCGGACATTATGTACTTCCAAGGCGGGGATTACGCATTTGCCATCACGCAGCAAATCCTTGAAGATCTCACCCCTTACATTGAACAATCCACCCATGTCAAAGCATCCATGAACGTGTTCAATCAAGAACGCACGAAAAACTATCCGTACTTAGTATGGCTGTCGCCAACAAGCAGCCAAATTCCGGTCATGCGCCAGGACTGGTTCGTTAAGTCTGCAACAGGCAAGGAATTGCTCGCGGATCCTTCCATAGATAACTATTATCATTTTTTCAAAGAAATGAAAGAAAAGAATGATGCCAAATTTGCCTACACGACAGCGGGCAATCTTGATGAGCTTGATGTGATGTTCGCACAAGCATTCGGTTTGACCTCGACATGGATTAAGGGCGCGGACGGGAAATACGCATTCGGCAAAACTACATCCTTTGAAAAGGACAAGCTGGAGTTCTATGCCAAGCTGTATAAGGAAGGTTTGCTTGATCCAGAGTTTCTAACAAAGAAATGGGATACGAAGGAAAAAGCTTTTTATGATGGCCAAGCTGCCATTATCGCAGGGACACAGGGCAAGGTGATCGACCTGTACAATAACAAAATGACGTCTCAGAATGGAGCGTCGGCCAAGGTAATGCCTCTCCCGCCAGCGAAAGGCAAGGCGCAAGGCTACCTGCCGATCGATGTCAGCAAGGAAAGCCGCGGCTTTGCGATAAGCAGAGTGTCCAAGCATAAAGATTTGGCCTTTGCTGTACTCGAATATTTGGCTAGCCCGAAGGGGCAGATGCTCGACAAGCTTGGCATTGAAGGTGAAGAGTATGAGATCGTTAACAACAAAATCAAGCTGAAGGACAAATTCGCGGAATGGTACCCGCTATTCGTCGGCTCTACGATTAACTTCAAGCCGGAACATGAATTCGATCCTGCGACACCATACCTGTCTGAACCGGCAATGAAGTCACTGGAGATGATTGATTTTCTGTCGAGCAAGGATAATGCCTTCATAATACCAGCCGAACTTGCCGGCAAATGGGACGCCTGCAATGAGCTGTACAAGGAATTCGCAGCGAACATCGTGATGGGCAGCAAATCGGCAGCTGACTTCGACAAGTTCGTGCAGGCGTGGAATGATGCCGGTGGCAAGGAAATTACAGAGTACGCGAATCAAACGATCAAATAGGAAGCTCGAAAGCTAGAGCGTATGAGACTGGATATCGGGGAGCGAGGCGACTGCCTCGCTCTTCAGGCAGGAGGGAGAGAAACGGGATGGTTTCTTTTGCGCAGCGAGTACAAGGAGCAATCTACGGAACAGCCTATGGGGATGCAATGGGTGCTGTCGTAGAGAAAATGACGTACAGCGAAATTAAAGAGAAGTATGGGCGCGTGGAAACAACGCAAACGAAATGGTGGAAGGCGGATTGGCCGGAGGCGGCGAGGCAGGGGAGAATGAGAGGCCAAGGCATTATTACCGACGATACGTTAATGACGCTCGCATTAATGAATGTATATGTTACGGAACGCCGTCACCTGGATGCCTATGATATGGCAAATGAATTCGTGAAGGAGATTGCGTTTCGGCCACGGTATATTCCGGAATTCGGCCGGGAAGCGCTCATTATGGATCGATTGTTCTATCCCGAGAAGCATATTTTCAATCGGCATGTGCTCGCGAATTGTGAACCGCGCGAAGGCGGGTACGGCAATATGGTCAACTGCGGGGCAGCCATGTATATCTCCCCGATCGGCATCGTGAATGCCTGCAATCCGAAGGGAGCCTATGATGAGGCAATTCTGTTCGCATCTGGGCATCAGCTCAGCTACGGCCTCGAGGCGGCAGGCGTAATGGCATGCTGTGTTGCGAAGGCAATGGAGCCGGGAGCGACCGTACATGATATAGCGGATACGGCGCTGCATTATGCGAAGGACGGCACGAAGCGGGCGATACATGACATTTGCGAGACGGCTCTTCTTCTTCAGTCCCGCAAGGAGGATCGAGAGGAAATCGTTCGTTCCTTCCATGAAGTGCTCGTGCGCTATTCACCAATGGGAGACGATGTGCATCGGAGCATACACAAGATCGGCATCCCATCCAATCACTACACGCCAAGCCGATTGTTCGCCATCGAGGAGCTGCCGCTTGCACTGGCTTATATCTTGCTGCACGAGGGCAATCTGCTGGAAGCGGTCAAGGACGGGGTCAGCTCGGGGCGCGATACGGATTCCATCGGCGTCATGATCGGCGCTATTCTGGGGGCTATGCAAGGCGTGCAGGCCATACCTGCGGAAGAGATAGCTACACTCGAAGACATCAATCAGCAGCGCATCGATCAGCACTGCGAAGCATTCATGGAAGCGGCAACCGCGATCATTGGCACGGATGCACAGATACATCGAAAGAGAGAGCAAATGATAGATCAGATGATGTAACTCATTTACAGCATACGAAAATGGAAAACGTTCTTACGTTCTAACATTCTTACTTCATAACATGCAAGAGAATAACGACTTAGAGGCGGTGACAGATTGTATGATACCGAACAATTATGTAGAGAAGATTTATGCAGGTTACTTGGGAATGAATATCGGGATTCGGCTCGGAGCGCCGGTAGAGCCGACAATTTGGACCTATGAGCGAATTCAGAATACGTATGGCGAGATTACGGGATATGTGAAGGATTTTAAAAATTTTGCGGCAGATGACGATGCCAACGGCCCTTATTATTTCCTCCGTGCACTCTATGATGATGCGGTGGATCGTGACATTACGCCAAATGATGTGGCGCGTGCTTGGCTCAACTATTCTCGCGAAGGCATCGGCATGTTCTGGTGGGGCGGATATGGCGTAAGCACTGAGCATACCGCGTATATCAATTTGAAAAAAGGAATCTCTGCTCCGCAATCTGGTTCGATTGAGCAGAATGGACAAATTATTGCTGAACAGATTGGCGGGCAGATTTTTATTGATACATGGGGACTTGTGAATCCCTGCAATCCGAAGAAGGCGGCTGACTTTGGCGAAGCGGCGGCAAGAGTATCACATGATGGTGAGGGCGTTCTTGGCGCGAGATTTTTCTGTGCGGCGATCTCGAAGGCTTTCGAGACAGCGAACATCGAAGACATTATTGAAGCAGGTCTAGCGGAAATTCCAAGCGATTCCCTCTACGCGCAGGTTGCGCGTGCTGTCCTCGCCTTCCATGAACAGCATCCGGACGATTTCAGAGCATGTCGCGCGATGCTGGAGCGGGATTGGGGCTACGATAAATATACGGGTGTATGCCATATCATCCCGAATGCGGGCGTATGTGTACTGTCTATGATTTACGGACAGGGCGACTTTAACCTCACTGTGGAAATTGCGACGATGTGCGGCTGGGATACGGATTGCAATGCTGGCAATGTTGGAACGGTGCTTGGGGTAGCTTGCGGCTTAAGCGGAATCGGGGAACATTATCGCGCACCGATCAATGACGGCATCGTCATGTCGGGCATCTCCGGTTATTTGAACATTCTCGATATTCCTACATATGCGAAGGAACTCGCGATTCTGGGCTATCGCTTGGCCAATGTGCCATGCCCGCCCGAGCTGCTGGACAACAAGGAGAATGAAATCCATTTTGACTTCGAGCTGCCAGGCTCGACACATAATATCCGCGTATCCGATCCATTCTTCTGCCGCGTAAAGCATTCTACAGAACAGGCATACCAAGGATCGGGATCGCTTGAGGTTCTATTTGATCGCATGACTCGCGGTGAGAGCTCGAAGGTGTTCTATAAGTCATTTTACACTCGGGATGACTTCAACGATGAGCGTTATTCGCCTACCTTCTCGCCGAAGGCTTATTCAGGTCAGACGGTATCGATGAAAATTTACCTCGATCAGTGGGGCGGCAATGCACCGATGACGATCGCCCCATATGTGCGTTTGGCGAAGAGCAAGCGGGATTTGGTACAGGGTTACCGCAAGCTTGTGAACGAACAGTGGATCGATGTGGAATTTGTCATTCCAGACACAGAGGGAGAATTGATTGATGAGGTTGGCATCGTTCTGGAGTCAGACTCTACGCGCAAACCGAAGAGTCTTGGACGCATCTTCATTGACGAATTCCAGATATACGGCAGTGCGGCCTACACAATTGACTTCCACAAGCAGGCGATGAGCTTCGGCTGTGTGACCCCATTCGCTCACAATCAAGGGGCATGGAGCTTGGTAGATGGCAGCATGTACGTGATGACAGCCGAGCCTAGCGAGTCATATGCAGGCAATTATTTTGCGACAGATTACTCGGTTGAAGTTACGCTCAATCCACAAAGCGGCGATTCACATCTCGTTGCGATACGGGCTCAAGGCGCCATGCGCGGCTACCATGCGGGACTGGACGGTAAGGATCAAGTGTCCTTATACGCAAATGACTTCGGCTATAAGAAACTAGCCAGCTGCACTTACCCGTGGAAGTTGAATCAAGAGTACGACATCAAGGTAACCGCAGACGGCAGTACCCTTACACTAAGCATCAATGGTGAGCAATTGCTGCAGCACGAGGATGATGCGTGGAGCTACGGCATGTATGGAGTAAGCACGCTCGGTGCGGCTAGAACCAACTATCGAAAACTGACAATAACGGAGTTGTAAACGAGACGATCGCCATTTTACAATACGAAGAACCCGCGGGATAAGGAGGGCGGGTTTTTCGTATTTGCGACGATTAGGTCGTGATTCTCGGGTGCTGCGTTTAGGAACGCTTATTTCCTTTGGAACTTTTAGCATCCATCGTGTTAAGGAAATCCTTGGTGGTTCGAACCACATACTTGACCTCATCAATCGATCTTTCCATGAGCGTGATTCTATGTAGATCAAGAAGCATCTGCTTGTCTTCGATGCCATCCTCGATGCCGAGCTTCTGGAAGTCAAACAGTTCACTAGGCATAATATCCAGCGCATGCATAAGAGATTCCAATGTCTTCAAGGTTACATTGACTTTCCCGGATTCAATATCGGATATCCGCGACTTGCTCATGCCCTCTTTTCCCGTTCTTTCTGCAACTTGCTCCTGGCTTAATCCTTTTGCGAGTCGAATCATTCTTAGCTGTTCGCCAACAAACTTAAGCAAATCTGACATGATGTTCACCTCAGTTTAGAGGTTATTGAATCGTAGAGGAAAATGAGATATCACTATAACATAACAAAAAGATAAATGTTATACTATAATGGAACTATTATATGGAAAATGATATGAATCATGGATAATTGCATTTCCGTAATCAGTTTAGTAATCGATGTGGAGGAAGAAAAAATGTCTGATTGGGTAAAAGATACCTTGCAGCAACGATTGGAATTCCTTAGGACACAAGTCGAGATACTTCCGGAAATAACAATACTGCAGAATAAATTAGATGAATTGGAGCATTCAATTCAGCGCAAGTTAGGTCGAAGTGGGCGCAGCTTGCACAAGGAATGGGTACAAGTGCAGAACGAGATAGCTTCCATGCAAATGGGATGGATCTATGCAAAGGGCGTACAGGATGGATTGAAGATGCTCATCTTCTTGAACAAGTCAGAGGAAGAATTGGCGATGAGTAATAGCCAGCTCCCAATGAACTAGCAAGAACAATGTCATCAGGCTAGACAAGCCCAACGGTAGGAACTGTTGGGCTCTTTGTAAATGGTTTCATTCACAGCTATATTGACAATGATAATCATTATCAATTATGATGAGGAGGATAGATTCATTATGCTCACCGATTTCTTCTATATAAAGTAGGAGGCAGTATGAAAACGATGAATAAACGGAATCATTCCAGCAGTCGCATTTCCTGGAATGAAGCGATCTATAAACTGCGTACAGCAGAATACCGCAAGGATGTGCAGGGCTATCAATCCGCCCAACAGTGGACAAGTACACATCTGTTGATCATTACAACCCAAGGGCATGGAACGGTACAGCTGGACAAGAAGGACTACTCCTTGTCTCGTGAAAGTGCATATTGGTTCGCCCCTGCTCATACATTCGGCATGAAATCAGAAGCAGAAGATGGCTTAGAGGCCTATCTTTTTTATTTCGATATGTATAGAGAAGCAGAGGAGGGAGCACTGCTTCATCCCTTGCATGATGAACGGGAATTCGAACACCAGGAGACAATTGCGGTGACTTCGGCAGGAGAGCTGACACTTCTGTGCGATGCAGTCGTTCGCATGCATGGCAGCGAGAGTGCTCAGGAACGATTCCGTGCTCAATATGCCTTCCAGGAGCTTATCTATACGCTGCTGAATAAGAAGCCGTCCCTCACTGATCATGGAAGTTCATCAATTGAGAGAGCGAAGGTATACATGGAATTGCACTACAGTGACAGCTTGTCGATCGAGCAATTGGGAGCCATTGCAGGAGTGAGTCCGAAGTATTTCGTCGATTTATTCAAAAAAACATTTGGCCTCAGCTCAAACGATTATTTGACAGAGCTGCGAATGAATAAAGCGAAGCAATTTCTGAATCGCTCTGATGTGAAGCTGCGAGATATCGCGCATCAGGTTGGATATCAGGATGAATTTTATTTCAGCAGGAAGTTCAAGCAGGTGGTTGGTGTTTCCCCTTCGGTTTATATGAAGAGTCGCAGGAAGAAAATTGCCGCATACGGCACTGGAGTAGCGGGCTATCTGCTGGCGCTCAATATTATTCCATATGCTGCGCCGCTGCACCCAAAATGGACGAAATACTATTACGATCAATATCGCTATGATATTCCTGTTCATCTCAGTGCGTACCGTGTCAATGAGCACTGGGAAGCGAACATCGTGAAGCTGCACGAGGCGGCGCCGGATGTAATCGTCAGCATAGACGGGCTTGCCGAGGAGGAGCAAGAGCAGCTTGGTCAGGTAGGCAATGTCTGTCAAGTTCCAAGTACGAGGAATTGGCGAGAGCAGCTAGTGCATACAGCGAAGCTGCTTGGGGAAGAGACGGAGGCTGCGAATTGGCTTGCTCAGTATGATCGCAGAGTGGATTGGGTGAGAGAACAACTTCCACCTGGAGTGAAGGATGAGACCTTCCTCTTTGTTAGAATTTTGAGAAAGCAGATCTATGCATATTGCAATCGTGGAATTGCAGAGGTTGTATTCGATAATCTGCACCTCCAACAGGCATTCCAATGGCCAGAGCAAGTCTATAACATGGAGCTGTCATTGGAGCAGCTTGCCCTAATCAATCCAGATCGTCTGCTCGTCAACGTCTGTCAAGAGAGCGAGACGTTAGCCGCTTGGGAACAGCTGCAGGAAAGCTGGCGATGGCAGCAGCTTAGCGCTGTGCGTCGTCAACGTGTTCACCTGATACATACGGATCCTTGGGTCGAGTATTCTCCAATCGCGATGGAACGAATGATGGATACAATGCTTCAATTGCTATCCGGAAATTGTCCATAACAATTCAGGAATTTATCCATTGGAGATTCGGGATAAACGTTCTATGATTTAATAGTGATAATCATTATCAATTGAAGCGTTCGAAGGGAGTTCAGAAATAAATGAATAAATGGATGGCTAAGGGGTTATTATTGCTTTCACTTTCACTGGCTTTGACAGCATGCGGTGCTGGTGGCGCGAAAGAAGGCGCTGATGCGAAGAACGGTTCAGGCACGGAAACGACTGCACCCGCAGCGTCTAACACAGACAATAAAGATAAGGAGTCGGCACCATCCGGCGAAACAAAAACAATTACGTATTTGGATCAAACGTATACGATCCCTGCTAAAAAAGAACTTCGTATCGTAATTTCTGGTTCTATGGAGTCCATGGAAGATGCGGTTGTACTTGACGCGAAGCCAGTTGGTGCAATTAGTGTAAGCGGGCAGTTCCCTGACTTGTTCAAGAAAGCGACAACGGAAGCCGTATCGGTCGGAGAGAAGATGGAGCCGGATTACGAAGGCATCTTGAAGCTGAAGCCTGACGTCATCCTCGCTTCTACGAAGTTCAAGCCAGAGGCTATCGAGAACTTCAAAAAAATTACGACTACCATTCCGGTATCTCACGTGTCTACGAACTGGGAAGCCAATCTGAAGCTCTTGGCAGAACTGACAGGCAAGGAGAAAGAAGCGGAAGAGGCTTTGAACAAATATAAAGCCGACTTGGATGCGACGAAAGCGAAGTTCGGCGACAAGCTGAAGGACAAGAAGGTATTGGCGGTTCGTGTTCGTAAGGGCGATCTGGCGATCTACCCTGAGGGAGTCTTCTTTAATGCTTCCCTCTATAACGATTTGGGTCTGACGGCTCCGGCAGAAGTGAAAGCAGCGAAGGCGCAAGAATTGATCTCGCTGGAGAAATTCTCGGAAATCAATCCTGACTATCTGTTCGTTCAGTTCTCTCCAGATGAGAACAAGAATACACCGAAAGCATTGGAGGATTTGGAGAACAATCCGATCTGGAAGAGCGTTAATGCGGTGAAGAACGGCAAGGTGTTCGTCAATGTTGTAGACCCGCTCGCACAAGGCGGCACAGCGCTCAGCAAATTCTTGTTCCTTGAAGCAGCAGTAGATAAGCTGTCCCAATAATTCAGATGTTCAAATAATAAACAACAGGTTGGTACGATATGCATAATAAGAAGGCATTGGCGATTGCAATCATGATCTTGTCACCAATTGCCATGGTGGCGGTCATCGTATTATCCGTGCTCTATGGAGCCAAGAACATAGATGCGAATACCGTATGGGATGCTGTGTTCCACTTTAATCCAGAGAATGTAGATCACCAAATTATTATGCACTCGCGCATGCCGAGGGCAATAGGAGCGCTCTTGATCGGGGCGTTCCTAGCCGTATCAGGAGCCATGATGCAGGGGATGACAAGAAACTATCTTGCATCCCCTTCTATTATGGGGGTATCTGATGGTTCGGCCTTCGTCATTACGCTGTGCACGATTTTGGTTCCTTCAGCGTCATCCATCGAAATGATTTTCTTTTCGTTATTAGGTTCATTGTTTGGCGTCGTTGTCGTGTGGGGATTGGCCTCCACGATTCCGGGTGGGTTGTCGCCAGTGAAGATGGCGATTGTCGGAACGGTTATCGGAACCCTGCTCAGCAGCATTTCATCTGCGATCGCCGTTTATTTTCAAATTTCGCAGAATATCAGCTTCTGGTATAACGCTAGGCTTCATCAATTGGATCCCCAGTTAATTAAGCTTGTTATTCCATTTGCTATTGTTGGATTTATTCTGGCGATGTCTGTCACCAGATCAATTACGACACTCTCGCTCGGCGAAGATGTTGCGGCTGGCTTGGGGCAGAAGACGTTTTTTGTAAAGCTGCTTGCAACCGCTTCAGTCGTCATTTTGACCGGTATTTCGGTAGCACTGGCAGGCAAGATTGGCTTCGTTGGTTTAATTGTTCCTCATATTGCACGCATGCTGGTTGGACTCGATTACCGGTGGACAGTTCCTTGTGCAGGCTTGCTGGGGGCATTGTTCCTTGGCCTTGCCGATGTACTCAGCAGATTCATCAACCACCCATTCGAAACTCCTGTCGGTGTAGTAACAGCCTTAATTGGGGTTCCATTCTTCCTCTATCTCATTCGCAAAAAAGGAGGGGGAGGACGTGCATAGAGATTCATTGCTTCGTTGGTGGATTGTATTTGGCGTTGGGCTCGCATTGTTCTGTACGGCGGTCTATATAAGTGTGACAAATGGTGTCTTCGATATGACGGTGAAAGATGTCTTCAATACCATCCTGGGCATTGATCCGCAGCCGGATCATGAGCTTGTTATCTTCGAGTTCAGACTGCCGCGCATTGTACTGTCTGCGATGGTAGGATTGGGTCTGGGCATAGCAGGTGCTGTTATTCAAGGCATTACGCGGAATGGCCTTGCCGATCCAGGGATTTTGGGTATTAACTCTGGTGCCGGAGCTGCAGTCGTACTGTTTATGTTTTTCTTCCAAGGGAAGATCGTCGGCACAGATTGGTTTGCAGTAATGGCTATGCCTTTGTTTGGACTTGTCGGTGGCTTGCTGGCAGCTATCTTTATTTTTGCGTTCTCATGGCATCGAGGCAGGCTTGATCCGCAGCGCTTGATCTTAGTTGGTATTGCGGTAGCTTCTGGTCTCGGGGCATTGTCTATGTATATTTCATTGAAGATGAATCCGCAGGACTTTGAGATGGCAACGGTGTGGATGTCAGGCAGCGTGTGGAATGCGAACTGGCATTACGTTGTGGCCGCATTGCCATGGCTCATCATTTGCGTCCCATTCATTTGGTTCAAGTCATGGAAGCTGGACTTGCTGCAATTCGAGCGAGACAGTGCGATGAGTCTTGGCGTGGCAGTTAATAGGGAGACAAATTTACTGCTCATAGCCAGCATTGGACTTGTCAGTGCTTGTGTATCCGTATCCGGCAGCATTGGCTTCGTCGGCTTGATTGCACCGCATATTGCACGGAAGCTGGTCGGTGTGAGTCATCATCGCATGCTGCCCGTGTGCGGAATAATCGGGATGGTTATCGTTGTCGTCTCCGATTATATCGGCAGAACGATTTTTGCGCCGATATCATTGCCGGCAGGTGTCGTTGTGGCGCTGCTCGGCGTTCCGTATTTTATCTACTTGCTCTATCGAGCTCCGAAATAGGTCCGATGTTCGAAAGACATAACATTGACATCGGCAGAGTCATCGGAATTCATTCCGCACAATAGGGGAGGAACCAGCATGAAAGTAACAGAACAACCGATTACGCTGCCGCGTTCTACGGTTTACAATATGGGTTCCACGCATACGAACCGAGATTATCGAATTAGTGTTAGTGTTCCCGAGGGCGAAGCTCCTTCGGAGGGGTACCCGGTTCTGTATGTGCTCGACGGCAACGCGTTATTTCCTCTTTGCGCGGAGTCGGCGCGCGTGCTGAAGGGGCGAGGCATTCGCGGCTTCGGCCCTCTGGTTGTTGTAGGGATTGGTTATTTGACGGAAGGAAACTTTCCTGCGGATCGCTTCTATGAACTGACACCTCCAACGGATCGTGCATCCTTGCCGCCAAGACCAGGCGGGGAGGAATGGCCGCCAACTGGAGGCGGCGACAACTTCCTTCGCTTCATCGAGGAAGAGCTGAAGCCAGCAATCGAAGAGGCGTATCCGATAGATCGTTCGAAGCAGGCTTTGTTCGGTCATTCACTCGGTGGCTTATTCACGCTGAATACGATGTTCACGAAGTCTGATCTGTTCCAGACCTATATTGCGGGCAGCCCCTCCATCTGGTGGAGCAATCGCTGCGTGCTGGAGGCGGAGAAGGCATTTACGGCGAACCGAACTGTAGAGCCTGATCCAACCCCTGTGCGGCTGCTCATGACCGTCGGGGAAGAGGAAGCCTCACACCCGAATCGGATGCTGCATAATGCGGAGGAGATGTACCAGCGCTTGAAGCAGCTGGAGGAGAACGGCTTGTCCGTTGATTTTCACGTCTTCCCCGGCGAAGGGCATTTATCGGTGCTTCCCGGCTTGATCGGACGCGCAATCCGATTCGCGCTTCATAAATAAGAAGTAACAAGCAGCCTGCTGACCTATTTCAGCAGGCTGCTTGTTTGTTTGCGGATCGGCGCGCCTATGTTTGCATGTTTTAACGTGACATATATGACATTTATCATGTCCCTTATCTGACGTTTATGACTACTGCGGATGACACGGATTCTCTATACTTAAGATAATTAAGTATGGGTTCATGCGATATCACCTATGTTTGTTAACAATTTAGGGGGAACTGACACAATGGCCGATTCGAAGCTTATTAGCTTGAAGAAGGAAGTAGCGCCTTATGAACAGATCGATATGCGATCGAGCATTCGACAAATATGCAATACGATTTTACCGCTTTTGGTTCTGTGGTATGCCGCTTATGCGAGTCTTACGGTATCCTATTGGCTATCACTCGTGTTCATGGTCATGGCGTCCGGCTTCGTCATTCGGACATTTATTATATTTCATGACTGCTGTCACCAATCCTTTTTTAAGAGTCGGAAGGCAAACGATATTCTGGGAACGATTACAGGGGTGATCACCCTTGTTCCGTACCAGCAATGGAAGAACAGTCACTCTATCCATCATGCCACAAGCAGCAACCTAGACAAGCGGGGAATTGGCGACATGTGGGTGCTGACGGTTGAGGAATACGAGGAGGCTTCCTGGTGGACACGTCTAGCTTATCGTGTATACCGCAATCCAGTGGTCATGCTCTGTATCGGGCCGATCGCCATCTTCCTTATTACGTATCGCTTCAATGTCAAAGGTGCGAAGCGTAAGGAACGAGTGAATACGCACATTACGAATATTGGAATTGTAGTGTTATATGCATTGCTGTGTTGGGCCATAGGTTGGCAGGCATTTCTGATGATCCAAGGGCCAATCTTCTTATTGTCGGGCATGCTCGGCATCTGGCTGTTCTATGTGCAGCATCAATTCGAGGAGACGTACTTCGAGCATGAAGATGAATGGAGCTACGTGAAGGCGGCGGTAGAAGGAAGCTCCTATTACAAGCTGCCGAAGTTGCTGCAGTGGATTACCGGCAATATCGGCTTCCATCATGTGCATCATCTTAGTCCGAAGGTGCCGAACTACAATTTGGAGAAGGCGCATGATGCGTCCATTCCGCTGCAGAAGGCAACGACGATCACTTTGCGTACGAGCCTGAAATCGCTCCGATTCCGTCTATGGGATGAAGAGAGAAAGGTCTTCGTTAGCTTCAAGGAGCACAAGCAGATGCTGCTGCAGAAGTCAGGCCGCATTAGAAGCTCTATCAAGCCGCCAAGAGCGGGGATTCAAGGGGAATAATGAGCACGGCTTGGCATCATTATGGTAAGATACAATTAAATATGGCAAGAGGAAGGAGGAAGACAATCATGCAGAAGTGGTATCACATATTTCACAGGAGTACGGGATTGAGCCCGTACGTGTGGGTTGTCTTTTATATCCTTCCTTTTTACTTTATATTTCGGGCCTCTTCGCCATACGAAGTTGGTATTGGCGTAGTCATGATACTGGCGTTTTTCGGCTGCTATGTGTTGTCGTTTGTATCGAAGGGATGGTGGGTCTACTTTTGGACCTCCTTCCAAGTGATTATCTCCATTACAATGACCGTACTGTTCGGATACGTATATTTTGCACTGTTTCTAGCGTTCTTTATCGGTAATATTCAGCACAAAATCGGCTTTATTACGTTATATACCATCCACTTGATTAGTACGATTGTGACGATCAACTATGGATTTGTAACGAAGAATCCGGTGCTCATCACGCAGCTGCCATTCGTTCTTGTCAGCATGATCGGAGTTATCCTGCTCCCAGTAACGACTTATAATCGCAACAAGCGAGATAAGCTGCAAGGAGAGCTGGAGGATGCCAACAAGCGGATTGCGGATCTGGTGAAGCTGCAGGAGCGACACCGCATTGCCCGTGATTTGCATGATACGCTTGGTCAGAAGTTGTCGCTCATCGGCCTGAAGAGTGATCTTGCAGGTAAGCTAATTCATAAGAATCCCGGTCGTGCCCAAGCAGAAATCAATGATGTGCGGCAGACAGCGAGAACGGCCTTGAAGGAAGTGCGGGAACTGGTGACACAAATGAGGGGAACGCGGCTGGAGGATGAGCTGTTTCGCATCAAGCAAATTTTGAAGGCGGCTCAAATTGAGTTTAGCCTAGAAGGCGGCAAGCCTGCGAATATCTCGCTTCTTTATGAAAATGTGCTCAGTATGTGTCTAAAAGAAGCGGTTACGAACATTGTGAAGCATAGCAATGCGACGTCCTGTTCGATTCAATTTGAATCTTCGCAAGCAGAACTTATGGTTAAGGTGCAGGATAACGGTGTTGGAATGGACACCAGCCTTCAGTCGACAGGCAATGGCTTGCTTGGAATGAAGGAACGGCTTGAGTTCATTAACGCAAGTATGGACATTGTATGTGATCAAGGTACGGCCATCATCATACAAGTGCCGATCGTGACGAAGCAGCCTATTAAGGAGGTGGGGACGTGATACGTATTGTCATTGCGGAAGATCAGCGGATGCTGCTTGGAGCGCTAGCGTCTCTGCTGGATTTAGAAGAAGATATGAGTGTTGTTGGACGGGCAAGCAATGGGGATGAGGCTGTGAAGCTCGTTCATGAGCACAATCCAGATATATGCCTGATGGATATCGAGATGCCAGGGAAGAGCGGGCTGGATGCCGCTGAGGAACTGAAGGGTGCAGGCTGCAAGGTCGTGATCCTGACGACCTTTGCCCGTCCGGGATATTTCGAGAGAGCCGTGAAGGCTGGCGCGAATGGATATCTGCTCAAGGACAGCCCGAGCGAGGAACTGGCAGATGCAATCCGCAGCATTATGGCAGGCAGACGGATCTATGCTTCTGAACTGGTAGATGAAGCATACTCGGAAGAGAATCCGCTGACAGAGCGGGAGAAGGAAGTGCTTTGTCTGATTGCAGACGGCAAGAATACGAAGGAAATTGCCTCAGAGCTGTATATCACGACAGGAACCGTGCGCAACTATATTTCAGTTATTCTCGACAAGCTTAATGTGGGCAATCGCATTGAGGCGATTACGCGGTTTAAGGAGAAGGGCTGGTTCAAGTAAGGCTGAATATCGATAGAAAAGGAGGAGTGCGCTCAATGCGCGACTCCTCTTTTTGTGAAACCATTGCATGACCTAAATAGTCTAATGATGGTGAATATTCGATTAAGGAGTGATTGGCAATGACAGTTACAAATCATACAACAGCAATTCCGAAATTAGGGGTAGGAGCGGTAATTCGCAATCACAATGACGAAATTCTGCTGGTTAAGCGCAACCGGAACCCGGAAAAAGGAACATGGAGCATTCCTGGCGGCAAGCTGGATATGTACGAATCGTTAGAGGAATGCGTGATCCGTGAGGTGAAAGAGGAAGTTAACCTGGATATAACGGTGACCCAATTGCTCTGTACAGCGGAAACGATCCGTCCCGAAAATGATGAACACTGGGTGTCTCTCATCTACGATACGACAGTACAGGGAGGAGAAGCACGCAATAATGAGGCAAACGGAGCAATTGGGGATATGCGTTGGTTTTCCCTGGACGAGCTGCCCGAGCAATTGGCCTGCTTTACGAAGCCTGCAATAGATCGAATATTGGGAACAGCTTGAGGCTTGAATCTAGTTTGGTTTAAGTGGAACGTGTGGAAATGAGCGGGGTGCAACATTTTCCGGGAAATAATGTGGCTGAGCGACAAAACCGAACAAAAATACTTTCAGCAATAGGGTTCTTGTATTCTGCTATTCCTCAAAATTACTGAGATGAAAAAGATATCGCAAGATGTTAGTTGATGGGGTTGAACAAAATAAACCATTAGAGGGGGAAGACGTAATGCTTGCTTCGGATGGTCAGGTATCGATTAGAAAAATGTCTTATGCTGATGAAGACTTTGCTTTGTTATATAAATGGCTGAATGATAAAAAAATCCTAAGTTTTATTGAAGGTCCAAGTACCAGATTTACATGGGAACAGATTATAGGAAAATATGGGCCACGGGCAAGAGGAGAGCATTATGTCACCCCGTGTATTATTGAATTTAATAATGCTTCTATAGGATATTTACAGTTCTATCCGTTACAACAGGATGAAATTCATGAATATGGAGCAAAGCTTGATCAACCGCAATTCGGACTAGATATATTTATAGGAGAGACTGATTTTTGGGATAAGGGAATCGGAACTCTGGCATTGAAACTTATCATTCGGTATTTATTTACCGAGCGAGGAGTTGAGGATATTTACATAGATCCACAAATCGTGAATGTCAGAGCAATCAAGAGTTATGAAAAATGTGGATTTAACAAGATAAAAGTACTACATGAAAGAGAATTGTTTGATGGAGAATATAAAGATACCCAACTAATGAGAATAACATTAGATGAATTTATGATGCTAAGTGATTGAACTAATGGCTGTATTCATTCAATGAACAAGCGGCAGTGTACTATTTTACAACACAAAGCTGCCGCTGGTTTTATAGAGTCGACCTATTACTTTTTTGGAACGATTAACTGAAGCCCCTGCTCCCTTACATACTTGATACATATCCGTTTTCACTAGACCAAGCCAATTTTATTCAAAACAATTATTTTTCACTCGAAGAACATGCTGCTTTGCTCCTCATCTGCAATCGCTTGAATTTCCTCTGCTCCGATATTGATATAGATATAGCCTTCTTCTTCTTGCTTCTTCAAGGCGCGTTCCTTCGTAAACTTCGGACTTGCCTCTCCCGAATCCTCATCATAGACGAGCAGAATGCCATCTGTCTTGCGGAACAGCAGCTCGTCCCTTGCGATGAACTGCCATTTGCCACTGTAGGGAGCATTACTCACCGTGCCATAGTAATCGATTCCACGCATAATTTCTTCGAAATAGGTTTGCTTCTCCTCGCTCCACTGTGCTTCAGGATTGGCGTACGCCGTAATAATGGAGCATTTCAACTGCGGATATTGTTGTTTCAGCGAGATAGCAGCTTCGCAAGCCCATAAATCGACTCCATACTGGCCAGGTGTGATGACCCATTCTAATCCTTCTTCAATTAGCGGAATAAGGCGAGATTCTATCGCTTTGCGTATATAGGGAACTCCCTGATGCTTATTGTTATAAATACCGAGTTCGTGAGCTCGGTAGCCGGTAACGAGTAGATTTTTCAATGTATGATTCCTCCGAGAATGTATCTATATATATGATTATAGACGGTAGAACTAAAAATGATAAATATACAGAGAATGGGACTAAATATCTAGTTCCTTCATCAATTTGACACATGTTTTAGTTCTAAAATCCCTGTTACAGAGACGTATGAATTGGTTAATATGAGTAAGTATACTAACATTTAGGGGGAAAAAGTTTTGAAAAAATGGGTTGCACTATTGTTGGGGGCAATATTAGTAGTAAGCATGACGGCTTGTGGAGATAAAAAAGACGCTGCTGGAGCAAACAGCTCTTCTACAGCACAGACGACAACTGAGACAGAGAAAAAGGATGCTCAGGTTCCATCTGTCGATGAACTTATTCAAAAATCAATTGATGCAAGCAAGTCGCTCAAGAATTTCTCTATGGACAGCCAAGTGAAGCAGGATCTTACAATTAGCCAAGGTGAACAGAAGCAAGAGCAAAATACGGAAATAAAACTGAAAAGCGACATGACTAAAGAGCCTTTCAATCTGTATCAAGAAATGACAATGAACGTAGCGGGTCAAGGTGAGCAAAAAGTCGTTCAGTATATTTCGAAGGACGGCATTTATTCACAAGTGAACGGGCAATGGACGAAGATGCCGGATGACATGAAGGCACAAATTCTTGAAGGTGCGGAGAAAGGGGCAAGCCCAGAGCAGTCCCTGGAACGCTTCAAATCGATAGCGAAAGATTCGAAGGTATCTGAAGAAGGTACTAACTATATCTTGACGGCGGACTTGTCCGGTGACGGGATGAAGGAACTGGCGAAGTCGTTGATGACCCAATCTGGTTCTAACAGTAATCCTCAAATGGAAGCAATGATTGAGCAAATGAAGATTAAAAGCATTAAGATGAAGTTTGGTGTCAACAAGGAGTCATACCAACCAACAATATCCGATGTCGACATGTCTATGGAAGTAGAAGAGCAAGGTCAGAAAGTTGAACTCAATATGGTTATGACAAGCACATTCTCGAAGCATAACGAGATTGGCGAAATCAAGGTGCCACAAGAAGTATTGGACAGCGCTAAGTAATCGCAATGTATAGACGAGACCGTCGAATCTATGGATTTGGCGGTTTTTTTATGGCATTAATAGTTCTATTCTACTAATTTCTGTTTCGGAATAGGGCTACGTTCACTTTGTCTGTCTATCGATATTGGTTACTATGAGGGAGCATACTAATTTTGGGAGGCAGACGGTTTTGAAGAAGTGGACGGCAGCACTCGTAGCGATCATGGTAGTACTAGGCATTACAGCATGCGGCAACTCAACACCTACGGCAGGAGAATTGATTCAAAAGGCTACGGATGCGGATAAAACATTGAAGAGCTATTCAATGGATGTCCATGTTGAGCAAGTGAATGGGATTCAAGGCGACAGCAGCAAAGAAGAAAAATCGGATATTACAATCAAAACTGACTTTACAAAGGAACCGCTTGGTTTCTATCAAGATACGTCAATTGTGTCAGACCAAACGAACCAAACGATTAAACAATACTTCACCAAAGAAGGAGCATACTCTCAGGTAAATGGCGAATGGGCGAAAGTTCCGGATGAGTTGAAGAGCCAGTGGGAAACGAACATTAAGAGCCAAATGAGCTTGACGCAAAATCTCGATAAATTCAAGCCGTTAGAGAAAAATTCGAAGATTGCCGTGGAAGGTAACGAATACATCATGACTACGGATATGTCTGGCGATAAAGGCAAGGAGTTGGCGAAGACGCTGTTGTCCGAGTCATCTGGTGAAGAAGCTGCGGAAGCGCTTGGCAAGATGAATGTTAAGACGCTTACCATGACATATGGCGTGAATAAGGAAACCTACTTCCCGACGAAGAGCGGCTTTACACTTGTGCTCGAAGGGGAAGAGAACGGACAGAAGATTTCGATCAGCATGAAGGTGACGAGCACGATTACGAAGCATAACGAAGTGGCCGAAATCAAAGTGCCGAAGGATGTTATCGACAACGCTCAATAGGATACGATTTCGATTGTCGATGAAGAAAGAAAATAAAGTTATAGACTGAGAAAATATAGTTCCGACGGCATTACTGTTATCACGCGGTACAGCCCGTAAAAGGAAAAAAAGCAGAGATCCTATGTGATAATCTAGGATCTCTGCTTTTTGTGTCATGATGAATATCTTATTGCTCGTGTATCACGCGATACAAAACGAGTGCCGCCTGCGCTCGAGTGAGCGTTCCCGCCGGATCAAGTTTGTTATCGGTGGTTCCTTTGATAAGTCCTTTGCTCACTGCGTACACAACGGCTGTCTTTGCATCCTGTGAGATGAGTGCTTCATCCTTAAATCCAAGCGAAGTGCTTGAATGGGACAGATCAATTTTCAATGCCCGCGTAAGCATCACGACCATTTTTTCGCGAGTAATCGGTTTACGTGCCCCAGGCTCTGCAATCCGCTGTTCCCAAGTCTCTCCGTTATTCGTCAAGCGATCAAGCAAGGTGGCGAACTCCGCTTGGGTAATAACGTCGTTCGGCTTGAATGTGTGTATGCTGTCTTTGCCGCACAACAGTCCGTGAGCTGCAATGACTTCAATTTCATCCTTTGCCCAATGTGCAGTAAGATCATTGAAGGATCTTGCATGCTCTGCAATCGTGTAGGTGCCGAACTCCGTGACCTGGAAGGAAATATGCTTCTTATCAGCTGCCTTCATTCCGGCCAGTTTATAGCTCCAAGCATTTGTTGTTAGGCCTTGAGCTTCTGCGTACACGCCTGCCTTACGAATATCCTTTGTAGCTTCCATCAGCTTCAAGGAGATTTCCAACAGGATATTCTTTGCTTCTTGCGGCCCGCGGATCGTGATCATCGGAGACGTAAAGGTCGTCTCGCCATGATGCTTGCTAAAACCTTTGTCCTTATGCTCTGCAAGAGACACCACAAGCTCGAGTTCACTCGTTCCGATGAGTTCCACAATAGACTTATTCGGAATGGTAATATCGAATTCGGCTGTAGACAGAAGCAAATCCTTGCCTGATTCCTGCAGCAGTTTGGCGGCCGATTTGTCCAGCGTGAAGGAGACTTCATTGTAATCCTTCATGCTTACATCGCTAATATCGGGTTGAACCTGCTTGGTATTTTTGTCCTGCAGCTGTTTTTTCACGGTATTCGCATTTATCTTGAACTCCGCATTCACTGCATGCTCCTTCATCGTCTCTGCCAGTAATCCTGCCTTCATCGTCTTACCGGCTGGAATTGTTCCCACAGAAGTCGAAGGTGTAGAACTACTAGAACCTCTAGAGCCTTCAGATGAGGAAGACGAAATAGGCAACTCTGGCTTCGGATTCGGATTCGGAACAGACGGCTTGATGACATCAACAGTAGACGAGTGAATGTAACCGATTCGGATCCGTTCATTGTTTGCGTTGAACAGATTCGCATTTACAAGATTGAAGGTATATTTCCCTTCTTGGTCGCTCAAGAAAGCGATGGTTGCTATGTCGCCGTCTCCTTCATAAGCGCCTCCGTTGAGATTTACGGAGTAATCCAATTGCTTCTGGCCATTAGGTAAATCGGTTATGTTCTTTGTCGTGATAAGTGGGACATCCGGATAGTTCAACTTTTGATAGGTAGCCATCGTAACGCTTGGCTTTATATCTAAGAGAGTCAAGCGGCTGTCATAAGTAAGACTGAATGAAGCTGAATATACTGCTTCCGACACAGAATATTCGACCTTTACATCGAATGGATCTCCTGTCAGAACCTTAGATTCGCTGAGGCTAGGAGATACAACATCGGGATCGGGCTTTTTATCGTCGACGGAATTCTGCGTGACGAAGTTCTGTGTGTAATATACATTTGAATTCCCCCCGAAGTACACACCCACCCCTAGATGAGAAAAGTCTCCCAAAATATTCGAACGATGTCCTTTCGAGTTCATCCAGTTCTCGTGAACGAAGATGGCACTCGACTGTCCAGCAGCAATGTTTTCCCCTGCCTTTTGGTATACGATTCCGTCCGCCTTCAGCCGATCGAACGGGGATTTGCCGTCCGGATTGTTATGATCGAAGAAGCTTCTCAGCCCCATATCGTCGCTATGCTTGCGAGCAGTTCCCGCAGCCTTTTCATTCCACTTCAATGGCTTCATGCCCTCGCGGACACGCACAGCATTAGCCAAATCGAGGATTTGTTGCTCAAAGCTTGTCTGCAATCGCTTGCTAGGCGTGCCAAAGTACCCCTTGAACGCCAGTTCCACATCATGGGCAATAAATTGGACAGCCGTCACCGTATTCCCTTGATGGAGATCATAGAACACGGTTGCATACATACCGCCGACCTTGTACAGGCTATATTGTCCGCTGTTGTCCATATTGTAAATCGTATTGCCTTTCCTAATTTGACTGAGGGAAGATCCGAAGGCTGCCTCTACCTCCTGCTTGGTTGAACCGAATCCAATGCTTCCATAAGAATCATTCGCATTCGTATAGAGTGCAACGACCTTGTGGTCCTGAACACCAACTTGTAAGTAATGTTTATAATCCTGATTGTAAATATACCACTCGAAGCCATATTCACTTAGATCCTTGCGAACCGGCAGTCCGATTTTTTGGAATAGTTGATCCTCGCTCATTCCTATGGTGATGCCTTGCAGTTGGTCTGCCCCTGCCTGCGGAGCATTGTTCGTTTTCGTGACAGTAATCATACTACCGACCAGCTTATCCGCTGCATAAAGGGTCGGCTGATAGATAAGCATCCCGGCTAACAGCGCAGCGCTAGCTGTAATCGTCATACGCCGCATTCTTCCTGCTTTAATGTGTTTATGCTGTTCTTGGTACATTGCGTTGTTGGTTGCTGTACAACATGGCCGCATCATTACATCTCCTATTCTTTTACATTCTGCGATCAAATGAGATGAACATCGGGGACGCTTTACAATAGCACAAAAAAAGCGCCACCCTAATGGCAGCGCAATAAAAAAAGACGCACGTAATGTCGCAATTAGGGCAACCCGGCTGTCATCGCATTGTGAAATACATTAGACCCGTGGCTTTGCGTCCCCTGCTTTCGCTAGGGTTTGCCATTATCCAAATGTTACAGATTAAATGTCTATAGTAACATGTAAATGAACAGCTTGTATACAACTGTGCCTATAGGTACGCAAAATTCAATCAAGTACCAGGTCTATCAACCCAGTACGATTTATGTTCGTCATGCACTTCTTCAATGAAGCTGCCCCATTTTAAAAAAAGGATCATGAAAGTACACTAAGACTTCGCTCGAATTTTAGTTAAAATCACATTGGCCGCTTCTACTGCACCACCAGCATTCTGAAAAGTTTCTGACAGTTTTTGCGCATTTTCCTGATAAGTCCGATTCGTCAACACCTCAGATACCGCTGCTGCCAAATATTTTGGCTTCTTTCCTTTCAACTTTAAACCTGCACCCAGTTGAGCAACCCGATCAGCCACTAATCCTTGTTCGCTATGTTGCGGAAATAAAACCATTGGAACTCCAAAATACAGGCTTTCATTCACACTATTCATGCCACAATGGGTAATAAATACATCGGCTGTTTGCAATACCGATATTTGATCCACGACGTTATTCACTGTGAAATTTCTTGGTATGTTGCCAAGAGAAGCAATCTCCGTTTTTTCACCAACTGACATCACAACATCATAGTCCGTATCTGCAAATGCCTGAATAACTTTTTGGTAAAAATCTTGATTTTGATTCAGTATAGTCCCAAGTGAAATGTAGATTAGTTTTCTATCTTTTTTATTAATCTGTATCGGCGGAGACTGCCTGATGGATGGTCCGACAAAAGCATATCGCTCAGAAAACGTATCCGCCATCGGCTGGAATTCTTTCGAGGTATAAACAATGGCGTCTGTTTCATTATTATTTTGAACAATCGATACAACATTCCCTATCTCATAACCATGATTCTTTAACAACTGAATTTTTCTGTTCATTCGGGGCCAACCCACGATCATCCTCCATACATCGATGAAACCACGCTTCATCAGTTTCGCGGTGTACTGATTAAAAGCAAAGGTAGTAGTCGAACAAACATATGGAATTTCTAGTTTTTTAGCAAATAATTTTCCCCAAAAGCATATAGAGTCAGATACAATACAATCCGGCTGGATTTCCCTTAATTCCTGACATACCTTCTCATCCAAAGCAATGGTCGTATCGGCAACCATCTCAATTAATGCTGTAAAATCTTTGCCAACCTTGCGATCCAATTCCTTTTGTGAAAGCTGGGGCAAGAACTCATCACAAGCAATGAATGCAGCACCAGCACCTTCTATTTTTTCCTGAAATTCTAGAAAGGAATAGTACCAAACTTGATGGCCTCTATTGACTAACTCGGCAACCACCGGAATGGTTGGATTGGTATGACCATGTGCGGGTATCGAAAAAAATACAATTTTGCTCATTCTGATTCATCTACCTCTCGCTCCGCTTTTTGGATCATCTCTACAAATTCCATGAAATGATTACTTTTTAAGAGAGCAATCCCTTTTGTCGCATCTTCCCCCAAGACAATCAGCTTATCACCAGCTTGTATCTGATACATTTCGCGTGCCTGTTTGGGAATGACAATCTGTCCCCGATCTCCTACCTTCACAACACCAAAGAACTGCTTCCCCGTGGGAACGAGCTGATTCGCCGCTTCTTCACTCATATCACGGGATAATTGATCCAGGGTTACTTGGAAAAGTTCAGCGAGTATTTTGCATTTAAAAATATCGGGCAAGGCCTCCCCGTTTTCCCACTTTGCTACGGTCTGTCGTGACACGTTTACCTTCTCAGCTAATTGTTCCTGACTGAATTTATGCTTTTTACGCAACACACGAATATTCATACCAATCATATTTTTCATCTCCGTATACGTTAAATATATAGAAGAACCAAGGTGGAAATCTATCAACAATTCGCAACATTTTATGTTAAGAATTGTGGCAAAGTACAAGTCATAGATGAAGCTAACGTCGATAGCGCCGTATTCGATTGCGAACCAAAAATTTTTCGCAATATATCCAATACTTGTGCACTGTTATTTGTCCATATCATACCAAATTAATAGAGAATACAAACTGAGGTGTTCTGTTAAAGAACAAGACTGTCGACAGTCTTGCTGTATCCATTAGATGTATCGATGATGTCCAAATGCTTCTATTTTATTGAAGTAATAGGTTTTAACTTACTGTTCCCTTCTTTATAAATTGGCTAACATGGGTAAAGCAGATTATTTTAGGGGGCTGTTATTTTGAAAAAACGGATAACCATACTACTAGCATTCTTATCATTACTAGGGATAACGGCATGCGGCAATACGATGCCGACAGCCGATGAAGTATTGCAGAAAGCAATTGAGGCTGATAAAAGTGTAAAGAGCTTTTCCTTGGATATCAATCAGACAGAGACAATCAAGGCAGATCAAAAAATTGAAGCTTCTAAGCTAACTAAAATAAGATTTGATTATACGAAAGAACCGATCGGCTTATATTTCGAAAATTCGATAATATCTAATGAGGTGAATTTAACTTTAAAAAAGTACCAAACGAATGAAGGGTCATATTTTCTTCAATATGATGGTCAATGGAGGAAATTGCCGGATGATTTGATGAATCCAACTCAAATACAGAAGGATATGGATTTGAATGAGCTCTTTAGACAGATCAAGATGTATGCAAATGAAGCGAACATTATTTCAGAAGGCAATGATTATATCGTGACAGTGAGTTTGGAAAATGAAAAAGCTAAGGAAGCTGAACATTTTTTGTGGTCGGAGTTACCAAGCAAGGAAGAGGATAAATTAGAACAGGAAAAGTCGGAGCAAAAGGGTAATAAACAAATCATGCTCGATATGAAAAACATAGTCATTAAATATCGGATCAATAAGGATAATTATTTTCTTATGAGTACCGCTTTAGAATATACAAAGTCTGGGGAAGAATCCGGACGAAAAATTGAGGATCATTTTGTAAGTAACTCAACATACACTAGACACAATGTGGTTCCTCAGATTAAAGTGCCACAGCATATTATAAAAAGCGCTCAATAAGAAGTTATTTTTCTACGATTCCGCCGCATCTTTTGAATGCGGCGGTTTTTGCATATTCTTGACAGGACGAGCTATGATCGTGTATGATTTTCCTCGTAATACCATTTTATGATGATGAGGATTAGAAAGGGGATGGCGGTATTGTCAACTGTTCTTCAACGGAAATTGGCTTAAGACGGGAGAAGTCTGCCCATTTTTAGCTTAATGCCAATCGAAGAACAGTGGATAAAGAACCGATTCCTTTTTTCATATACAAGTACGCGTTCATGAACTTTGGGTGCAGAACCAAGCGGAACCAACAGACACGGTCTGTTCGTATTGGTCTGCAGCACTAAGGATAAATTGAACTACCTATTATGGGCTATTTGTATAGGGCAAGGCGATTCGTTCGCCTTGCCCTTTTTTGCATACACACAAGCAAATACTTTCTTTATGAAGCTGTTCTCTCGCTTGGCGTTGAGCATCATTTACGCACATGCAAAGGAGAGAATGACATGAGTATGTTATCTGTAGAAGAAGTAACCCATTTTTATGGGGATAAACGAGTATTTCTCGATATTAGCTTCCGCTTGCTTCCGGGGGAGCATGCCGGAATTGTAGGCAGCAACGGAGCGGGCAAATCAACATTGCTGCGTATCCTGTCCGGTGAGCTATTGCCGGATGCAGGGAAGGTGGAGTGGCTGCCTCATGTGAAGGTAGGTTATTTGCAGCAGCATATTGATCTGCAGCCTGGGATGACCGTGCTCGATTATTTGCGCGGGGCATTTGGTCACCTCTATGCCATGGAACAGAATTTGATGGAGCTGGCACACAAGATGGCCGAAGATGCTGACAATCTGGAGTTATGGCTTGCCAAGTATGGGGAGCTTCAGCATCGACTGGAGCATTCGGGATTTTATGAGATTGAAGTGAAGCTGGAACAGATCGCAGCAGGCTTAGGGCTGCTTGATATTGGTCTGGATCGGGATGTTGAGAAGCTGAGCGGAGGTCAACGCACGAAGCTGCTTCTAGGAAGATTGCTCTTGGAAGAGCCCCATGTTCTCCTGCTGGATGAACCGACGAACTATTTGGATGAGGTGCACATTGATTGGCTGAAGGGCTATTTGAAGGGGTATAAGCAAGCCTTCTTGGTCATTTCCCATGATAATTCTTTCTTAAATGAAATTGCCACGTCGATCTTTCATGTCGAGCACCAGAATATTAAGCGTTATGTAGGCAACTACGAGGCATTCCGCAGCGTATACGAGCTTAATAATTTGCAGCAGCACGAAGCGTATAGCCGACAACAGAAGGAAATTGCCAGACTCGAAGATTTTGTTCAGAAAAATAAGATTCGCAAGGCGAAGCAGGCCAAGAGCCGCGAGAAGATGCTGGAACGCATGACGCGGATTGATCGACCAACTTCTGGTGCGAAGCCGCGATTTTCTTTCCAAGTTCATGTGGAGCCTGAAGGTAGAATTATGAGGGCTGAACAGCTGCAAATCGGCTATGCGAAGCCGCTATGCTCGCCTCTGAATCTGTTGATGAAACGAGGAGAGAAGATTGCGATTGTCGGTCATAATGGGGTTGGCAAGACAACGCTGCTTAAGACGCTGCTTGGAGAATTAACCCCATTGCATGGCAATGTTCGTCAAGGAGAGCGGGTGAAGGTCGCTTATTTTGCTCAAGAGCTGTTCGTATCCGACGATTCCGCGCTTGATCAATTATGCGCATTCCGTACAGACATGACACATCAGCAGATACGCAAGCTGCTTGCGATGACTGGGTTGACGGAGGAGCATATTCGGCAGCCGCTCAGCTCGCTAAGCGGCGGAGAGCAGGCTAAGGTACGATTATGCGAATTGATGCTGACGGACAGCAATGTGCTCGTGTTGGATGAACCGACGAATCACTTGGATGCTCGGGCGAAGGAGGCCCTTATAGAGGCACTGCGCAGCTACACTGGTTCAGTGCTGCTGGTATCTCATGAGCCCGACTTTTATGCAGATTGGGTTACACAGGTGTGGTCATTGAAATAAAGGATGCTTCGTTTGCGGCTTGACCATAGTAGGGAGATTGCAGAAAGCTGCAGTCTCCCTTCTTTTCTTGGAAGCAAGAGAACATTCTTACTATTCATATTTTTTAACTGTGATATAATGTTGGTTAAAATAGGAAGGCGAGGTTATATGAATGCCACTTGAAACATTTACTGCTTCTGCACATCTGCAAGAGGGAATGGTTGTAAAGGCGAGATCACGGAATTTCGAGATTACGATTGACGAGCCGAAATCGCTGGGCGGTACGGATACGGCGATGAATCCGGTTGAAGTCGTACTGTGTGCGTTAGGCGCCTGCCAGTCCATCGTGGCAAGAGCATATGCCCGTAAATTCAATATTCAGCTGGAGCAATTTTGGGTGGAGCTTGAGGGGGATTTGGATACAGATGGCTTCATGAACAAATCTGACGTGCGCCGAGGCTATTCTGAAATTCGCTACAACATCCATGTGAAGAGCAATGCTTCCTATGAGCAGATCGAACAATTCGTGCAGTTCATTGAGCGTACATGTCCGGTTGGGGATACGATTAGTGCTCCTGTTCGACTTGTATTGAATGGCATTATTTTGGAACAGGACTCTCCGCAGGTCACTTCATAACGTAGGAGATGCACCGTAATCTTAATTGCGCCCTGTACAGTAGGGATGATTCCACCTATGATGGAATAGAGACTACGACATGGAGGCAATTCAGATGAGCAATTCAATTCGACTGCATGAAAATTTTGAACATGAACAATTGAACACGAACTTGATGTGGTACTCGCCGCCTCGAGCGTGGGAGATCAATCAAGAATCTGCAAAACTCATTGTTCGCACCGCCAAAGAAACCGATTACTGGCAAAAGACACATTATGGCTTTGAAGTCGATAATGGACATTTTCTATATACAGAAATTGAGGGGAACTTCAGGCTGACGACCAAGGTATATTCCTATCCTGTTCACCGTTATGACCAAGCAGGGCTAATGGTTCGCTATTCGCCAGACACTTGGCTCAAAACATCTGTAGAATATATTCCGGATGCCAGCAATAAGCTCGGCGCAGTGGTAACGAACCACGGATATTCGGACTGGTCAACCCAAGAGGTTGATAATGGGGATGCTCCGGTCTACTTCCGTATTTCCCGGATTGGGAACGACTTTTATGTCGATTACTCACTGGATGGTTCTGCTTGGAAGCAGCTTCGCATGACACATTTATTTGAGCAGGAGTCGAAGCCCATTCAAGTGGGCATTTATGCATGCAGTCCGCAGGGAGAAGGGTATGAGGCACATTTTGATTACATAACGATTGAAGAACTTTCGGATGATCGAACTCAAGTGTATGCTTAATGTGTTCCCGCAATGTTTTTAACGTCAGCTACCTATGAGGTAACCGATTAGATTCAAAAATAGCTAGAATATAGTGTCGAGTTAGGGTATTACCCGAACTCGGCATTTTTTTGTGCGTGAAATACTCATGCCTTTCTATCCTAAAAAAATTATCGTTATATATACAAACATACAGAAAGGGAGATTTTATGCCAAGTTTGCTGCAGGCAAAAGACGTAACGAAACGATACAATTCCATGCAAAGACCTGCTCTGAACGGAATTTCGTTTGACGTGCATGTTGGGGAATTTATCGGCATCATGGGGGCCTCCGGCTCCGGGAAAACGACACTGCTTAATGTATTATCCACCATTGATACGCCGACAGACGGTGAAATTACCATTAACGGTGTGGATATCAGTAAGCTTGACGATACTCGTTCAGCAGATTTCCGCAATGAGCATCTTGGTTTTATTTTCCAGGAATACTTTTTGCTGGACAGTCTAACGGTCATGGAGAATATTGCTGTCCCCCTTACTCTAAAAGGGCTATCCGAAGGGGAAATCGATCGCTCTATACGTTCCTTGGCCGAACGCTTCGGCATATCCCAGCAGCTTGGGAAATATCCCAGTGAGTTGTCCGGCGGACAGAGACAGCGGGTTGCGGCAGCAAGAGCCATTGTTAAAAAGCCGTCGATCCTATTTGCGGACGAACCAACGGGAGCGCTGGATTCCAACTCGGCAACAGAACTGCTGCGAACGTTAAGCGAAGCTAACGAAGAATTGGGCACAACCATTCTGATGGTGACTCATGACGCGTACGCTGCAAGCTTTGCCAAGCGTATCCTGATATTTAAGGACGGGCGGATTTTTAATGAGCTGGAACGCAAGACTCAAGATCAGCGCTCCTTTTATGAAACCATTATGGAGCAGATTGCGCTGTTGGATGAATCGCGCTAAAAAGAGGTGTTGTTATGAAGTTAACGACTATTGCATTTAAAAATGTAAGGAATAATGTATCGTTCTACTCGCTCTATCTATTTTCAGTCGCTCTTATTTTGACCGTTTTTTTCACCTTTATGTCATTTTCGCTAAATGACATTATGATGTCCAAAATTTCGGAAGATGGGCGAGTAGAAACGATGTCACGCACCATCTCTGTTTTTTTAATGGCATTTGTATTATTTTATATGTCCTATTCCAATCAATTTTTTATGAAGCGCCGGATGAAGGAACTGGGCATTTATACGCTGCTCGGTTACCGAAAGTCTGCCATGCTTGCATTATTGACCATTGAGAATATCCTGATCAGTTTAGGAGCTCTTCTTATTGGGATCATTATGGGAGCGTTGGCCCACAAAGGGATCGTTGCAGGGGTCTCCTTGCTGCTGAATTTAGAGATTAATACTTCAACTATCCCGTTATTGAACGGCAAGGCCGTGCTTTATAGCGTTGTATTCGTCTTTGCGGTTATTTTAGTGCTAAGCTTGTCCAACTGGAGGCTGCTTCGCAAAACGACGCTGTTAAGTCTTGTCCGGCTTGAAAAAACAGTTGAAAAACCGATCAAGGTTCGCGTTTCTGCTGCCATATTGGGACTGTTGCTCATGATCTCTGGTGATTTGTTAGCTATTGATGTCATACGCGGCAAAGAGTCATTGTGGAAATCCATCGGTGTTGCTCCGATGGGGCTATCAATGGTACTGATGATTGCAGTCGGGACTTCATTTGTTATTTATTCCTTTCTTCCGTATTTATTCCGTAAGCTGGAACATCGGAAAAGTCTCCTGTACAAAGACATTGCGATAGTTACGATACCCAAGTTCATTTCCCGTATCCGAACCAATGCAAAAACCTTGATTATGCTGTCCCTGCTGATTGCCGGTACCTTGGGCGTATTCGGTTCTACAGCCTTGACCATGTACTATCCCGTGGCGGCGGTGAATCGCATCATTCCATCTGCGCTAGAGTTCCCGATTGAGAAGCCGGAACAGGCAAATCAAGCTGTTCAAGCATTGAATAAGGCAATCGGTTCCGGTAAGTTTACAGCTCAGCAATCCACGCTTATAAAGATCCGGTCCCAATCGGACAATCTTCCAGCAGAATATGCGCTAGGGAAGGAGCCGGGATTTGAATTGATGGCTTTATCGGATTATAATCGGTTATTGCATCAGCAAGGCAAGGAAGCGGAATATACACAATTGGAAGATACCAACAGCATTTTAGTTAAATATCGTTCCGATCCGACGCAGAGAGATGTCGGCCAAAATTACCGGCTTTCTCTTCCGGACAACCAATCCCTTGATATCACTGTCCGGGATACAACGCTGTCTAACCCAATCGGATTTAATATCAGTGTAGGTACTCTGATCGTATCCGATGAGATTTATCATCGTTTGGCCGAGCTTGGTCTTCCCAAGATGACAGTCATGAGCATTGATGGAAAAAATCTAAGAGACAGCAAGGCGGCTTACGAGGCTCTGCGTTCCGGCCTGAAGGATAACCCTTATTTCTCCAGTGCCTATGCCCGGACGTATGAGATCATGTCCAACAATAGTTCTACCTTTTTGTTGCTTGGATTTTTGACCGTACTCTTTTTCATCGCAGCGGGAAGCATCTTATATTTTCATAACATCTCGGCCGTTTCCTATGAACAGAGCGATTATGAGATCCTCGGTAAGATGGGTTACAGTAGGAAGAAAATAAAGAAAGTGATACGAAGTCAAATTCTTATGATGTATGCCATCCCGCTCGGTATCGGTCTCTTCCACAGCATTTGTGGGCTGATCTGCTATAGAGGGCTGCTCATCGATGATATTTTGGGTCAAAGCTGGCAGATTTCTGTTCCGGTCGCGATGGCTCTGGTTATTGCAGGAGCTGTATTTGGCATCTATTATTTGATTACGAGACGCGCTTGTTATCGAACTGTATTTCCCCGTTAATAGAGTTCATTCCATGGATTAGCGAGGAAGGAGGCGATCCCTTTTCAAAACAGATATCTGTACAGACAAATACTGCTGATCGTTAATGAACTACTAATTATCGCTTACCTCGTGTATGGACATTTATCCGGTCTTCGGAGTGATATAGACGTTGCGGATGTGATCATGCTGGTGCTCGTGTTTATAATTACGCTGGATGCCGTATACATCAGCAGCATGAATCTGAAAAACAGCGGAGTATTGACCCGTTTTACGTGGCTGTTAATCTTATCTGGCTGGTATACCTTGCTAAGCATCGATTCGGGAGACGAGCAGTTTGCTAAACTGCTCTCTTTCTGCGGTTCGGTGCTGTTATACGCAGTCTACCGATTTATATCTGCCTTTCTCTTTCAGGATGCGGCGTACTTATACAAAAAACAGGCCGACATCCTATTGAAAGCGGCTTGTATGTTCACGGTATTTTTGGGCTTGATCCAAGACGCATGGTTTCATTTGTTTTACTTGTTCCAGCTTGTGCTTAGCTTTGGAGTCGGCATTGGCCTGTGTTATGTACATCGACAGCGGATTCTATTTGTGCTTCGCAACGAATGGAAGCAGTTCGGCGCTCCTGCTTTAACAGCAGCTCTGATTTTTTTCGGCTATGTGCTGTACTTTGGTACAAACCCGGAATTCGTAGAGGGTCTTGGCATTTATCCCTTTCTCTTTCTGCCTTTATTAAGCATTCACCGGATTGCGCTAACACATGCGGAGGATCTCCCTGTCATGTTGTTTCGTGGGAAATCACTGCTCATTCTTATGGTCGGAATCATATCCCTGTTTAGCCTAATTACTCTGTTGTTGCAGCTTCAGCCAAGTGAATTCTTTGTCATTATTCATGGAATGCTTTTGTGCATGCAAGCTTATGCCTTGCATTTATATGTTTTTTCCAAGATCCAGTCGAACTCGACATGCGACAGCTCTATGCAGAGCATGGACAGCCATTATGCGCGAACCTTGCTGCAGATCAAACGAGAGGAAGCGATCCAAAGAGATTTCTCGAATTATCTGCATGACGGTATTCTTCAAGATTTGCTTTCTATTCGGAATATGATGAATAAATCAGACCGCACCGAAATCAGAGGGTTAATCATGGAGGCGCTGAACCGCCTAAACCTGTCGATCCGACAGCAGATGCAGGAGTACCAACCGGCCTTGCTCAATACCCTTACCTATAAAGAAAATTTGATAAATCTATTGAGTATGGTTCAGCAAACGTATCCTACAAGGAGATTTTCCATTTCATTTGAGTGCGATGATACCTTCTTTCTGGTAGAGCCATACAATTATATGATGTATCGTATGCTTAAGGAGCTTGCGGCCAATGCCTTTAAGCACTCAGACGGAACTACTCTGGACATTCGTCTCTCTCTTAACTTTGAGCAGGTGGAGCTATGGGTGCAAGATAACGGTATTGGCCTGAAGAATTTCGAACATGCAGGAGAGGGACTGCCCAAGGGATTGCAGTCCATTCGGGAACAGCTTGCTCTGATTGATGGCTCCATTACCTTGGAAGAGGCCCACGGTGGAGGATTGTGTGTTACAGTAAAGTTCTTGATGAAAGGAGAGGGCTCATATGCACATTATCTTGATCGATGATCATGCTTTGTTCGCGAAAAGCCTGGAAATCGCACTGGAAGGCACGCCTGAAATCGAGCGGTTTCAATCCGTTACGGATACTGCTCTGGCAGTTTCCGTGATCATCAAAGAGCAGCCTGATATTATATTGATGGATATCCACCTTAATTCCTCGGCCAGTGAGGATGGGATAATGCTTGCCAAAAAAATACGGAGTGAAATTCCGGAAGCCCGAATCGTGATGCTGACTGGCTATGATTTGCCGGTATACAGATATGAAGCACAAAAAATAGGGGCGAAAGGATTCCTGAATAAAAATATGAATCCCGAAGAAGTAGTTCGTGCACTGCTGCAAATCCAAAACGGGGAGACTTATTTCCCTGCTTCCATCGATTTTATAGAGACGTTGACAGACAGTGAAAAACAGATCCTCCAGCTCTTAAGCGACGGATACAAGCGAAAAGAAATAGCCGGCAAGCTGCATATCAGCGAGCGGACCGTGTCGAATCATCTGCAGCATACGTTTGAGAAACTGAATGTAACCTCGTCGCTTGAAGCCGTTGCGAAAGGAATTCAATTTGGCTACATACAACCTACGTTCAAGATGATTTAATGGGATTTTTCATAGGGAGGCCAATCGGAACTTTTTGAACGAACATAACTACATTCATAAGTGTTGTTCCTGCTATCGTCGGGGTCGAGCGTGATGGAATTAGGCTCTTCCACGCTAGTTCCTGTATGTTCCGCCCAGATTAAGTTGAATGCAGGGGCATTTTCGTGCATAGTAGAGGGTGAGGACAGTACGGAACTACTACAATAGAATGGGGAACAATCTTGAAAACGTTCAAAAAAGTCTATATAGAGCTGACCAGTGTATGCAACTTGGCTTGTACGTTCTGTCCGCCGACAGAACGCAAAGCGAACTTCATGAAGCTGGATGCATTCAATCATATTCTAGATGAGATTAAGCCGCATACAAATCATATTTATTTGCATGTCAAAGGGGAGCCCTTGCTCCATCCGAAGATCGATGAATTATTAGATGCAGCCCATGAAAAGGGCTTCAAGGTCAACATTACAACGAACGGTACACTTATACGCAAGAACAAGCATAAGCTGCTTGGCAAGCCGGCTCTGCGCCAGATGAACTTCTCGCTTCATAGCTTCGATGGTCATATTGGCTCGGAGAACCGTGATAAGTATCTTGCTGATATTTTGGAGTTCGTGCGTGAAGCTGAAGAGCATAAGGTTATCTTCTCGTTCCGACTATGGAATTTGACTCAGGATAATAAAACGAACATGGAGCGTAATCGCAACCGCGAGACACTTGAAATTATTGAAAAAGAATTCAATTTGGACTATCGAATTGAAGAAAAAATTATCCCGGGTAGCGGTGTTAAGATCGCAGATCGTGTTTATTTGAATCAAGACCATGAATTTGAATGGCCAAGCTTGAGCGCTCCGGAGGATGAGGGCAAAGGTTTCTGCCATGCGCTTCGTTCCCAAGCAGCGATACTCGTGGACGGAACCGTTGTACCGTGCTGCTTGGATGGCGAAGGGGTTATTAATCTCGGTAATGTGAACCGTGACTCATTCTCGGAGATTGTTGAAAGTGAGCGAGCGAACAACTTGTTCTACGGATTCTCCCGCAGAGAAGCTGTGGAGGAACTGTGCCGCAAGTGCGGGTATCGCAAGCGGTTCGGCACATAGCTGAATGATGTAAATCTGAGCGACAGCAGCGCATGAAGGTAGGAAGTTCATGCCCTTCTCTCGAATGCGTTGAAAATTGAAGCCCTTATTAATCATGTATGGTTAATAAGGGCTTATTTGCTTGCTGTTCATGCCAAGCTTGATGGCGTTCAACGTGAATGACAGTTTGCCTCCTTTAATACGATCGAAGAGTTTTGGCTTCCCTTGGTGAGACACTCGCACATATGATATACACTGTTATTAACTTCATATCTTCCGTCTCTTTTATTTGTTCTAGTGTTGTTGCGATGCTCTAATTGAGGAGGAAGACATTTTAAGGGTTTATCAAAATGTTTCCAGGTTGTAAAATGTTGATATATAAACAACAGGAGAGATATGTACATGGGAAGCAGTGAATGGATGTTAATCGCAGCTGTTATGATAGCCATTTTGCTCGGAGCTTCGATCTTTGTTGCGATTCAAGGAAAGAAGCCATCGAAGAAGAATGGAAGATTACCGCAAAACCGGGCAAAGCGAGGTACTACAAATAGAGCTTCAACACGTTGTCGTGAAGATGAAGCGATCTTATCAAGTAAGTTGGAAGACTTGACGGGTGCTGAGTTCGAGCGCCTGTTGGCCCTTTATTTCCGAGATCAAGGTTATGGGGTCACAGAGGTGGGAGTCGGCGGCAGCGATGGGGGCGTGGATCTTGTGATTACGGATCGACGGGGAGAGAAGACCGCTGTTCAGGCGAAGTGCTATGCCAGTCACCATAAGGTTCCTGTGCAGACGGTTCGTGAACTTGTTGGTGCTAAACGGAATCACGATTGTATTTTATCCTTGTTGATTACGACATCAGATTTGACGGGGCCAGCGAAGAAGGAAGCGGAACAATTCAAAGTGGATTATTGGCACGGTGCACTCATTGAACACAAGCTGCGTTCATGGGGGAAGTGGAATCCTGGGAAAAGGACATCGAAGAAAAGTAGTCGAGAAATGGAAGTAGCAAAAGCAGAGCTGAAGCAAGGTAGTAAGGAAAGCGCAGCATCCGCATCAATGATTTGTACTTGCGGCTCGCCAATGGTGAGAAGAAAAAGCAAGCAAGGACAAGCATTCTGGGGATGCTCAACCTATCCGAAGTGCAGGCATACCCGATCGGTATAATGGTACTCTAGGAACAGAACACATATAACTAAATTACGAAACCGCTGGATGATCAATCATATAATCATAGTTGACGTTAAGCGGTTTTGACCTACCCACACTTTTTTATCCGTAGAATCTATCCCTTCAGAAATTCTTCAGAACTCATTAAGAACTCATTCAGAGCAAACTCCCTATGATCCCAAGACATGTTGGATATGATAATAACAACCAAGGATACGAGCGAAAGGGAGACGTCAAATGAGTGTGAACATGATTCGGGAAAAGCTACTGTTCTTAAATACATTTTTTCGAACGCCCAAACAGATAGGGAGCATTACGCCAAGCTCACGATTTCTCGCGCAGCGCATGATGGATGCTGTGGACTGGCAAGAGGTGCAGCATGTTGCCGAATTAGGCGCGGGAACAGGGGCCATTACCAGATTTATCGATACGGTTAAACGAGATACGGCCAGAGTGATTTTGTTCGAGAAGGATCCATTGTTGCTGGCGCGATTGCAGGATAACTATCCCGAATACGCTGCTTATCCGGATGCTGGTGAGCTAGGCAAGATATTGGGGGATGAAAGTAGGGAGCAGTTGGATTGTGTGCTGAGCGGGCTGCCATTCTTCAACTTCCCGCAGCAGTTGCGTGATCATCTGATCGAGGAAATTTACGCATCGCTTAAGCCGGGAGGTTTATTCGTTGCATTCCAATACTCTCAACAAATGAAGCCGCAATTGGCTCGCTATTTTGATATCGAGAATATTCATTTTGTGTTTCTGAACGTTCCACCAGCCTTCGTATATGTATGCCGGAAAGGGAGCGGGTTGGAGTAATCGGGTATTCGGCCTTCGACTCTCGATCCTTTTGGGAGTTGATTATCATTTCTTTTTCAATTGGATTGTTCATACACTTCTCTTAAGCTGTATACTTGCTCTACAGAAAGGAGAGTAAGGATGGGATGAGTCAAGGGATATTAGTAACAGATGATGATGCGGACATACGAGATGTGCTCCGCATTTACTTGCACAATGAAGGCTATACCGTGTTTGAGGCAGCAGATGGGATTCAGGCATTGGAACTGCTGCAGCATGAACATATTGATCTTATTATTCTGGACGTGATGATGCCGAATATGGATGGTATGCAGGCATGCATGGCCATTCGCCAACATACGAAGGTGCCGATTATCATGCTCTCCGCCAAAGGAGAGAGTCTGGATAAGATCACTGGACTTCATACAGGCGCGGATGATTATATCGCCAAGCCATTTCATCCGATGGAGCTTCTGGCGAGGGTGAAGGCTCAATTGCGCAGACAATCTTTCGCGGAACAGGAAGAACGCATCATGCAGGCGCCCCCGATTTCAGATGAAACGTTTATCGAAATAAAGGATTTATGCATATATCCGGAACGGCATCTCGTTATTGTCCGGGGGAAGGAAGTGCTGCTCACCCCTACTGAATTCTCGATATTGGAGCGGCTGGCACGGCGGAGGGGGCATGTATTCAGCATTGATAAGCTTATTGAATTGGTCTGGAAGGAAGACAAATTCATCACGGACAATACAGTAATGGTGCACATCCGCAATATTCGAGAAAAGATTGAAGAGAACCCTAGAGAGCCTCAGTATATTAAGACCGTATGGGGAGTGGGGTATCGGATTGAATAGAAGGATATGGGCGATGCTGCATGGTAAGCATAACATCCGAGGACGTTTGTTCTGGTTTGCGCTTCTCAGCTTGTTTTGTACCTTTATTACAATGGCGCTCATGGATACGGTATCGTCCTATTTAATAGGTCACGGTGTCAGTCCATTAGTGTTTCTGTTTCTATACCTTGCATACTTCTTTCTCTTTACACGTGGTTTACTACAAGATTTAAAGAGATTGACAGAGGGGATCTTGTCTATTGCTGAGGGAGATCTGCAATCCCGTGTAACCTTGGATAGACAGGATGAACTCGGCATTATTGCAGATTCTATTAACCATATGGCGGAACAGTTGCAGCGCATGATTGAGAAGGAGCGTCTTACCGAGCAGATGAAGATGGAGCTTATTACGAATGTCTCGCATGATTTACGCACACCGCTGACGAGTCTGATTGGATACTTGAACTTGTTGCAGCAGGAGGGGGCAGCAAGCAAGGAAGAGCAGCTGCGCTACCTTCACAATGCATGCCGGAAGACCGAACAGCTTAGCCAGCTGATCAATGATTTGTTCGAATATACAAGACTAGCTGACAATCGAGTGGAGACCGAGCGCTCTCGTCTTGATTTGAGCGGACTGCTCCGCCAATTGCTTGTTGAATTTGAACCGTTGGCAAGAGAGGCGTCGCTCACGATTCAGCTTGTCCATGCATCCCAACGTGCGATAATGATAATGGCAGATGCAGAACTGCTTGTTCGAGCAATGGATAACTTACTAATGAATGCGTACAAGTTCTCGGTAAGGCCAGGAGAAATTACGGTGCGGATCTGGGAGCAGAATTATACAGTATGGCTGGAAATAGAGAACTGGGGGCAGCCTATTACGAAGGAACAGGAGCAGCGATTGTTCGAGCGGTTCTATAAGGCGGAAGCCTCTCGTAACGATCAACACGATAGCCCCGGGGCGGGTCTCGGCCTATCTATTGCCTATCATATTGCAAGACTGCATCGTGGTCAGCTCAGCATGTCGCATGAGGAGGGGAAGTTCACGTTCCGTCTGGAGCTCCCGCTGGACAGTCAGTAACAATGGATAAGTCTGGTTTCTCCCCTATACCATGGAGTCAATAGAATAGATCTAGTAGGAGAGGGCACATTTCCAGTTCATTTGGGAATGTGCTTTTTTATGGTGTTGAGAAGGAGACGATCACCTAAGCAATCAATCAACAATCTTAGAAGTGATCTATTTCGTGGATAAAATAACCATAAAAGGATTGCATCGTCTTCACAATACAGGAATGATATGGTATCACTAGCATATGGATCGCGAGAGAATCACTCAGGAGGAAAATATGAATCTAGTACTGCATATGGTGAAGTCATTATGCCTCAGCTTTTTTGCATTGATCATGATAATGCTCATTGTCCTATTTCCACGCAAGCTGGACATCGGCATGGAAGGCTATAAGATGACAGCGACGTATCAGTTCAGCTGGTCGCAGTATGCCGAGAACATCACAGGATTTATACGCGGTATCTTTGTTGACAATACCTTAGGCGTAACTCGTTACGGGGAAGCTGTAGGTTCTGAGGTGCTGACAGTGATGGGGAACAGCCTAACTATTATTGTGATTGGCTTTCTATTAAGTTTTATATTGGGCTTGTTGAAAGGGATTGCTGACTATAAGCTGTCCAAGTCGAAGTGGAATGTGATCGGGAACGGAACGACTTGGTTGTTTCAATCGGTGCCTGACTTCATGGTCGTGCTGCTCATTCAATGGTTTGTTATTCGATACATGCCGTTTATTCATTTCTTTGAGCAAAAAGAATGGTATGCCTTCCTCATTCCATCTGTACTTGTATCCGTATATCCGGGTATGTATATTGCACGAATTACGAGCGCTGCAATTGCGGCGCAGGAAGGACAGATGTACATTCAGGTTGCCAAAGCGAAGGGAGTCGCGCAGCGAATGATTTTGTTCAAGCACGTTGGCCGCAACAGTATGGGAACGATTTTGTCCCACCTGCCTTCCTTGTTCGGATACACCCTGTCTAATTTACTAATGGTTGAATACTTAATGAGTTATCCTGGTGCAGCTCACCGTTTGTTCCAAGCGATTGATTATGATACTAGCTTCGGATCGGGAGTGAATTATGAGCCGGGTGTCATTATCGGGATTGCTTGCTGTTTTACGATTATGGTGGTGCTAGTTCAGTGGATTGCCTTGCTGGCCAAGCGTTCCATTGCGCCGACATCGAGATAAAGGAGTGTCCTCATTGAAAAACTACACACTATGGATCGGTGGGGCAATGCTCGCCTTGGTTTTATTTGTGATGTACCTTGGTCCAGAATTGCCGTTCATAGACAAGTCGCTTACACCCGAAAAGCATAGATGGTCAGAGCAGGGCAAGCTCATGCTGCCTCCCTACAAAGCTTCGGATCTGAACTGGATTGGCTCGGATAAGAAAGGCGTCGACAACTTGAGCAAGCTCGTGGTAGGAACCAAGGAGACGGTCTATATCGTCTTCTTCATTGCTCTGCTGCGCTATATAATTGCAGTGCCATTAGGCGTGCTCGCGTATAAGCAGAAGGGAGTTGCTCATTGGCTGGTAACAAGCTTGAATCAGATATTCACGTTTCTGCCTGTTATTTTCTCAGCTATTCTATTACTGAGTATGCCGTTCATCCAATATTCGAGCAATCGTATTCTATGGGTAATCCCAATTCTCGCTTTGCTTGAGGTGGGGCGAGTGGCACATATTGTGCAGCAGCAAGCGAACCATATCTCGCACGAATTATTTGTAGAAGCAGGAGAGTCGCTTGGATTAAGTGGATGGCGCCTGGTTCGAAATTATTATATGCCGTCGCTTGTACCGGAGATCGTCATTAATTTTTGCATTGATTTGGGCAAGGTCATGCTGCTTATTGGACAATTAGGTGTGTTGAGTATTTTCTTGACGCACAATTGGGCCGAGGTTGATTACTTCACCATGAAATTTGTGAATACAAGCACCAACTGGGTGTCCTTGCTTGCGGAGACGCGCGCGGATATTTATTTAAGCAAGTTCACTTTCGTATTTTATCCCGCGCTCGCTATTCTGTTCACGGTGCTCACCTTCAATCTATTGGGAGAGGGCCTACGACGCCACTTCAACCGCCGTATGGGCTCCTATTTATAGAAGACAGAGAGACGAAATACGATGCGAATTTTGAAATCATCACGTTCGACAGAGACAGAATCCAGCAGGCAGAGAATCGAGCGGAGACAGACAAATCTGGCTTGGCGTTATGCAGAAGGATAGCAAGCTTAGCTTCTTCGTAGAGTGGGAAGAGCAGGATATCTTCATGACATACGATGTTCATAAATAGAGTGGGGAAATGCATTGCTCCGAATGGATATTTGCTTTAAATTATAGAAATATAGACAAAGAAAAATATCCCAATCACAACGAGATGATTGCTTAATGGAGGGTGCCGGAGAGATGAGTGTGAAGGCCATCTTGCTAGGAGCAGGAGTGCGAGGAGCAGATGTATACGCACAGCATGCTTTGCAATTCCCAGAGGAATTAGAAATTGTCGCGGTTGCCGAACCGGACGAGGAGAGGCGGGCGGTGTTCGCGCGCGAGCATCATATTCAGGCGGAATATGTATTTTCGGATTGGAAGGAAGCACTGCAAGGGGCACGCTATGCGGATGCGGTGATGATCTGCACGCAGGATCGCATGCATTACGAAGCGACGATGATGGCACTGGAGCAGGGCTATCACGTGTTGTTGGAGAAGCCGATCTCGCCTTCGCCTGAGGAATGCGTCGAGATTGAGGCAGCAGCGAGACGCTGTGATCGAATCGTTCTTGTATGTTATGTGCTGCGCTACACACCATTCTGGTCCTCTATCAAGCAGGTGATCGATGCAGGCAGCATCGGAAGGATCGTGAATATTCAGTTATGTGAAAATATAGGCTTCGCTCACATGGCCCACAGTTATGTACGTGGCCATTGGAGTAAGACGAGCGAGTCCAGTCCGATGATATTAGCGAAGTCATGCCATGATTTAGATATCATTCTGTGGCTCATGCAGCAGGATTGCAGGCGGCTGACGTCCTTCGGCTCGCTGTTCCATTTCAAGCGGGAGAATAAGCCGGCAGATGCACCGCTCTATTGTACAGATGGCTGTCCACACGTTAATGAATGCTGCTATGCGGATTTGAGATATTACTTGGGAGAAGGTCGCCGTCGTGCGCTGCATTTTACGAAGGATCCTACAGATGAGCATATTCGGGATGTGATTCGCGAGACGCCTTATGGGCGGTGTGTCTTCCAATGTGACAATGATGTCGTCGATCATCAGGTGGTCAACATGGAATTTCGCAACGGAGCTACGGCATCCTTTACCTTGTCAGCCTTCACGCATGACAGCTCGCGAATGGTGCAAATATCAGGAACGAGCGGGGAAATACGCGGTAACCTAGAGAAGCAGACATTCATAGTATATGATTTTGTTCATGATACTTCACAAGAGATGCATGTCCATGATGAGGGGCGCGAAGGCTGTACGGTCATGATGCATGAATTTTGCCGTCTCGTATCGTCGCAGCCATACAATAGGAGCGACCTATCGGCTGTGCTGCGCGGCTCCGTGCAGAGCCACATGATGGCGTTCGCTGCCGAACGATCCCGATTGCATGACGGAATGCCTATGGATATTCAGCAGCTGACGCGATATTACCAGCAGGTAGTTAGCAAGCCCTTGGTAGGTACGTGTTCAGAGCGGTAATGTTCCAACGATCACTCGATAAGAAAGAGAAGGGGCTCACCGACGTATGTAAAAATTACGTTCGGTGCAGCCCCTTGTTATTGTAGAACGATGATTCTGTCTTCCGTAACGTAAACCTGTAATTTCTGAGGATTACAGGTTTACAACTCTTTGCTTGTTCCTGCGGCCTTCACTGGAACGCGGTCACCACGCTGCGTCCAGAACGCCAACCCCATCGTTGCAAGCAGCAATATACCCGTGACCCAAAATACCATGTGGATGGAGAACACACCACTAATCGCTCCCCCAACGAGTGGGCCGAGCATTCCGCCAAATTGATTCGCGGTCTGATTCAAGCTGAAGGCGCGCCCGCGGAACTCACTGTCTGTTGTCCGCACCACGAGTCCGTTCAATGCTGGGAACACAGCACAGAAGAAGATGCCATATGTAAAGCGAATAATCGAGAACCACCATATATTTTGAAACGGAATTTGAGCGAGCGTACCGATACCGCCTGCGAGCAGGCCGATCAGAAGAACCTTCTGGAAGCCGATACGGTCGGCAAGCTTCCCCCATCTTGCTGCGAACAGAATACTAGCTATGCCAACAAGAGAGAATACGAACCCCGCTACTAATGAGGCGTCCTTCGCTGAATGCCCGATTTCTACAATGTAGAGGGGGAGAACAGGCTCTATCGTCATGACCGAGAATTGGGTCAATAGGGACAGCAGAAGTACGATCATGAACGGACGATTTACGGATGCGATCCGAATGGTATTGACGATCGAACTGCTATCCTTCGTTGGAACGAAGTTCTCCTCTTTTACCCAGAAGATGACGAGCAATGTTGCAATCAAACATAAGATGCCTGCACATGCGAACGTCAGACGGCTGTCGAACAGCTTCGATAAGATGCCGCCGAGGAGCGGTCCCATTATTGTACCGGTTGCAGTGGCGGTTGCCATCATCGACAAGGCATAGCCGACCTTTTTTTCAGGTGTGCTTGTGCCAACAAGGGCAATCGATCCAGGGATGAACCCTGTCAACAGGCCTTGCAATATACGGATCGTTAATAGCTGGTACTGATTCGTAACGAAGGCTAGCATAATATAAGTTACGAATAGTACAATTCCGGCCCGGATAATCATTGGCTTGCGTCCATACTTGTCGCCAATCGCTCCCCAGAACGGAGAAGAAATGGCGCCAGCGAAAAATACGCTGCTGAACAAAATTCCTGACCATAGCTCAATATGATCCTTTACACCAATTTGAATCAAGAAGAGCGGCAGGAATGGGACGACCATGGAAAAGCTTGATGAGACGATGAATGTACCAAACCATAGAATCCATAAATTTTTCTTCCATGTTTCCATTGGACTTTCACTCCTGTAGTTGTTTTCAGCAAGAGAGCGATTCCTTCGGAGTGTGTTGTTCCTAGAATCTCGTTTCTATTTGCCTACTTCCTTTAGCAATAAACTATTATACACGACCCGCCTATGAAAAGCTTCCAACGTTTGCATATGCAAACTCGCTGTATCGTATGCGGTGACATGCCGAATGGACAGCATATCCTTTCATAATGGGCATATGATCGAAGAGTCGACAACTAAATAGGGGGGCGTATAGAAGGGACAGATTGTCTTCCTAGCTTGAACCTATTCATCTCCTGTCTCCCGTAGGCGCCTAGCGATATATCAGCCAAGTGTCTATCACTGTCGGCAGCGAAAGAAGCAAAGAGAGCGCCCGCGTAATTTGCGGGCGCTCTACTTCGTAATGGTATAGTATACCTAGCGTTCGCGAATCACACTATAGACTACAAGCGAAGTGCGGCTAAATCGAAAGCAGGCACGAGACCTTCCTTCGCTGCGCGGCCAAGCAGTGCTTCCACTGCAGCATAGCCGTCTTCACCTAAGTTTCTAGTAAATTCATTCACGTACAGGTTAATATGGGCATCCGTTACTTCAGGCGACATCTCCTGTGCATGAGCTAGGACGTATTCACGTGATGCTTCCGGGTGAGCCCATGCATATTCGACTGATGCGCGTGCCCATCTGGCGATTGCGTTCACATCAAGCGTGCGGCGGGCGATTATGGCACCGAGTGGAATCGGCAGGCCGGTATCCGCTTCCCACCACTTGCCCAGATCGGCAAGCATTGTGAGACCGTAAGACGGATATGTGAAGCGAGCTTCATGAATAACTAGCCCTGCATCAATGTGGCCATCTCGAACGGCCGGCATGATCTGATGGAACGGCATGACGACAATCTCTCCGACCCCGCCTGGCACATTCTGTGCAGCCCACAACCGGAACAATAGATAGGCTGTAGATCGTTCACTGGGTACTGCGACACGTCGGCCAGACAAGCTGGATGGGTCAGCTGGGGTCGAAGCCGATTCCTTCGTCAATACAAGCGGTCCGCAGCCACGGCCAAGCGCTCCCCCACATGGCAGCAGGGCATACTCAGACAGTACCCAAGGCAATGCTGCGAATGAAATCTTGAGCACATCTAACCCGTTGCCACTCGCTGCAAGGTGGTTCGTGATATCAATATCTGCATATGTTACATCTAACTCCGGGGCACCCGGTATAAGTCCATGCGCCCAAGCATGGAAGACAAACGTATCGTTCGGACATGGGGAATAGGCGATTTTCATGATTACAGAACCTCCACTAAAACTGCGCTGGCAGCTTCCAATGCATCCAGCGCTTCTTGAATCCGCCAAGCGGCACGATTGCGCGGGCCGACGGCATTCGATATCGCGCGTAGCTCCAGTACGGGCAGACCGAAATCCTGCGCCGCGGTTGCTACGCCATAGCCTTCCATGGCTTCAACGGCTGCTCCAGGCACACGTTCTGCCATTTGGGCTGCGGTTGCAGCTGTGCCTGTCACGGTTGCAACCGTGAGCACGGGGCCGGAACGTGCTGGCAGATTCGCTGCTTGCAGTGCTGTCGCTACTTGAGCGACAAGCCCAGCATCGACAGGAATGCGAGCAGAGCCGAAGCCAAGCTCGTCCAGACTGGAGAATCCCTCTGGGGTCTCCGCACCTAAATCTGCGGCAATGATGTCGCTTGCGACGACCAATGATCCAATCTCAGCTTGTCCGGGAAATCCCCCGCCGATACCGGCACAGATGACAAGCCGATAGTTGGATGAACCCTCATTTGCAAGCTTCCGAGCCGTCCGGGCTGCGGCCGCTGCGACACCCACGCCACCGAGAATGACGTCATATTGAGGATGATGCTGAAGACCGCGCAATACGGCATCCCGCTCTGCTGCGACAGAAGTCACAATTAGAATGCGGCCCTCTGTTGGCTGTTCGGCGGCTTCAGCTGCACTAATGACAGTTGAAACCGCTGCTGAGGCATCCTTCATTTCCTTCATCATGTTGGTCGCTCCTTTATGATACAAGACAAGCGTTTCACACACACCGTCTATCGCATCGGAAAAATTATATATCGATTTACTTCCTTCAAATTATCTTCTTCCTCAATTTCTGTAAAGAGGGGATTTATTGTGTAAAGGGGATAATCTATGCTTGCTTCTTATCTTATGTTTATACTAACATATCATAGGATGGTTTATGAATAGAAGCATTTACGATTACCAAGTGAGCTCATGATCGTGAACAGGTTTCCGCAGTGGAAGCAGCGGTTTAGCAGATCAATATCGGTTATGATATTGTTGGGCATGGAATGACTGATGCAGATAGATGGACTCAAAAGCAGGCAGATGATTGTTCAGAAGGAGTTGATTAGAAGTGGTCTCAAATCGTTGGAGTGAGCAACATGAAGTATCATCTGATAACTGTGATTACAAGCGCGATTGTCGCTTGTCGACATTAATGGAGTGGATGCAGCGGGCAGGTGATTCCCATCTTGCATCGCATGATGTATCCATGGACGAATTGGTAGGCAGCGGCATGGCTTGGATGCTGTTGACCGTGGATTTGGAACTGATGAGAATGCCGAAGTACGGAGATGTACTTCAGTTGGATACATGGCATAAGGGAGCGAGAGGCGTTCAATGGCTGCGTGATTATGTGGTCTACGATGCAGAGCATCAGCAAATTGCTCAATCCCGCACGACATGGGCACTTGTTGATCTGAATAAGCGGCGTATTCTTCGGGCATCCGCATTTCCTTATGATGTTCCTGTCAATAATGAGGATTCTGTGGGGGAGATGCCTGAGAAGGTTGCCATACCAGAAGAATCTTCTCTTCGCCTTGCTTATACCCTCCACGTAAGACAGAGCAGTATTGATATGAACGGCCATTTGAATAATGCCAGATTTGCTGATATATGCTTGGATGCGATGACGCAAGAGGAATTGGAACGAGGTGTGTCGCGCTTCCGAATTACGTACCATAAGGAAATCATTCTCGGGGATCAAGTAGATGTATACCGTTCTACTGGTGAAGCGCTGCATGCAGATGATCGCCGCTGCTTTATTCGTGGACAAGCTTCGGATGGCAGTACGTTGTTCGATGCTGAAGTTGTTTATCGAGAAGAATAGCTGCTGGATAGATGGTGCCGGGGATTGGGGAGCGCTAACGTTGCGCTCCTCTTCTCTGTGACAATGACATTAATCGTCAGAATGATCGGATTACGTCGGCTAATTGACATAATTGTCGAAAAAAGACATCGTCCTCAAAAGGATGATATGATACTATATTCCTGAAATTGGATTTTTTCGCCTGGGAGAGTGCAGAAATTGAAAAAAATAATAACAGCAGTTCTAGGGATAGCCTTAACTTTTACATTCATTACACCACATGGGCAAGCTCACGCAGATGCAAGTTCATATGGGGTTATGGATACGAAGGCGTACCGTACTTACGTCCCGATACGCTATTTGAGCGATAAGCTGCACTATCAAGTGACATGGGAGCCTACGAGTAAGCGCATAGAGGTGGTAAGCGACGATAATTATCTGGAGATGACATTAGGTACAACGCAGGCATACGTCAACGGAATGAATACGGAGTTGGAAGCAGCCCCATTCCGAGCAGGGGGGACGACTTATGTTCCGGTTCGGTTCGTCAGCGAAGCAATGAACCTGTCTATGGAATGGGACAAGAACGGATCGCTTGTCCATTTTTGGAATGGGGACAGTCATGTTCGCTTGCCTATTGTCTCGAAGCAGCGGATCAACCAAACATCGTCAATTGAGAAGAGCTGGCGAGCATTCAAGGTCGGGAACAAGCGGGTGACGACCACGATGCTGACCATAAATCTGCTGCATCCTCATATACGTCTCGGCGTAGGAGTGGGTTACGGAGGAGAGGGCTCGGTCGATAACCTCAAGCATATGGCAAAGCGTAATTATGCAATCGCTGCGATAAATGGGGGCTACTTTGATGCCTATTCCAATTCGAAGGTGAAGGTTCCGTATGGCTATGTAGTTAGAAACGGAAAAATGATACATAACGGCTCTGGCGATAAACGAAGTGTGCTTCTGTTCACGAAAGATAATCAAGTAGAGATGATCCCGGGGCCATCGTTCATAGATCGATTCCAAGAAGGGGATGTGTACGGAGCTTTGCAGGTAGGGCCGCGTCTTATTACAGACGGCAAGATTACCGTTAATCTGAAGGGCGAAGGCTTTAAAGATCCGAAAATATTGAAGCACAGCAGCATACGCAGTGCGGTTGGTATAACAAAGGACTACAAGCTAATGATCTTGACTACATCCAGCGCTACGATTCCAGAGCTTGCTAAAGTGATGAAGCAGGCTGGCGCTTATCAGGCGATGAATTTGGATGGCGGAGCATCAAGTGGCCTTTATTACAATGGAAGATATATGACATACCCTGGGCGGAACATTAGCAATGCGCTGCTCATTTTTAAATAAAAGAAGTACTGAAAAACAGCCGCGAAATTGCTATATTAGCAGACTGCGGCTGTTACTCTATCTACGAATCAATCTACCTTGGCTCCGTATGCTCTAGCAAATGCAACGGCTTGAATCATATCAATTCGGACTTTGGTAAGTTCCAGTGCTTTGAAGTTCACTCCGTTCATCTCCGCACCCCGCAAATCTGCACCAGCCAATTTGGTTTTGGTGAGATTTGTACGGGTTAGATCGGCATCCCGTAGGTCAGCCTTCTCCAGCTTGCTTTCAGTCAGGTCTGCCTCCATGAAGCGAACACCACGCAAGTTCTGCCTCGTTAAGTTCGCATGGCGCATATTCGTATACGACCAATCTCCTCCGATAATCGTTATGCCATCCCATAATACATTGGTGAAATCCGTCCCTACCATTTTGCATTCTGCAAATTTGGCCGCGAATAAATTCACTCCTGTGAACCGGCAATTCGTAAATGCACTGTGCGTGTGTGTAGAGCCATTGAGCACGGCTCCGGTGAAATCACAGTCAATAAATTGACAGCTTGTTGTCACTGCTCCATCTAGTTGTGCACCTCGAAAGCGGCAGGAGGTAAACGTGCAATTGCGTAGCTCAGACTCGCTCCAATTGACATAGCTAAAGTCGTTGCCGTCGTACTGTTTTTCTATATAAGTTGTCATAGGATACTCCTTTGTAGATTTCATACGATATCGTTCATCTATTCCAGTAGTTATCGTAACAAGGAAATCTACCTGTTTGCAATGATGCAAATATTACGAGGGGACACCACGAAAAAATACATTTCGACATTCTTTTTTCGACAGTCATCTCGCTATTGTTTGTATATACTTTCTCTAAGTCTTTTCCCAACCATAGATCGACACAGAAGTAGCATGAACAGGTATTTTCAACAAGATCCATGAAGATTATTATATTTTATGGAGATGCATATTAGAAATGGTTCAATTTCCAGATTCTAAGCAGGATTTTACATATTTTTGTTGAAGTATTGCCCATATTGGATATGGAATGATCCTTAAATACATACAGGGGTGTGAAATGGGATTTAAAAACTGGTTCACGCGAGGTATTTTCATAGGCCTCATTATATTGGTTATTGGAGCTATAACATCGCCTTCTCTATTATCCACACAACCAGAACCCACTAAAATAACGATTACCCAATGGGATGTAATATGGGAAAAGCAGCAAAGTGCATGGAAGGACATTGTAAGGAGAACAGAGGGATGGGAGACAATTGATCTTCAATCAAGCGTCCCTCTAAAGCCACAAGGAAGCCAATCTGCATGGTATCGAATTTCTCTCCCGCCTGTGCATTGGGATCAACCCGGGTTATACATAAGTATGTTATATGGATTTGAAGTAGATGTATACTCGGATGAAGGTAGAAAGCTGTACCACTCTGCACGTGATTATGGATCTGACGTATATCAAATTCTTGTGCCGATCAGACCATCCTCTAATAGTCAACATGTATATATCCATACGGCTACAACGGTAGAACGAATTGGAATCCAGAAATCAATCATCATCGGCAATTACCAAGAAATCATTCAAGATTATGCGAATCAAGGGCTCATAGATATTTTACTAGGTAGTTCATTGGTGTTTATCTCCATTGTAATGCTTATTTGCGTCTTTTCCCTTCGTAATATTGACGTGCCCAGTTGGTTATCTCTTAATATCGTAATCATGGCTGTTGGTATTATCATGATTACGAACTCTAAGTTTATTCATACTTATTTCGGCGAATATGGGAAACTGACTGTCATCTTATTTGACATCGCCATGCAAGCCCTTTCCCCAGCACTAACTTATTATTTCGAGCAAATTACTGGGCCCGGACCATTCTCAATTACATTGAAAATCAGGAAGTTTCAAGTTGTTTACTCTATACTCATGCTTGTGTGCCTGTTTATAAATATACTATCTAATAATCAGTTCTATGGTTTTTTTTACTTTATAACCGTCAAAGTGTATGCAGTCCTAATTGTCGGGCAATTATGCTTGCTGACGGGGCTTTCTATCGTATACGCTATCCGAAAAAATGTGGACGCGATATTGTTTGCAATTGGCTTTACTGTTTTTGCTATTGTGACATTAGGAGAATTAGTTTGGTTTCTGCTTCATTCTGGCCAGTATGAACTTACCATTTGGAAATGGGGAGTTATTGCCTTTATCATTGCCTTCATCATGATTATGGGCAGAAGAATCGTTGCGACGCATGAACAGGTTATTCAATATTCCAAGGAGCTTGAAATGTACAACGGCAAGCTGCAGCATTCCGAAAAGATGCACATCATCAGCGAACTTGCAGCCTCTGTAGCCCATGAGGTGCGCAATCCGCTTCAGGTAACGAGAGGATTCCTTCAGTTGATGAAGAATCACTCGAATGACAAAGAAAAGGAATACGTGAAGCTTGCATTAACTGAGCTTGATCGCGCATCCGAAATTATTACTGATTTCCTCACTTTTGCGAAGCCAGAGCTCGAGGATGTCGTGATTCTTAATGTTGGGGAGGAGCTTAGGCAGATTGAGGGGATACTTATGCCGCTTGCAAATATGCAGGGTGGTGTTATCGAATTGGAAGTAGAGTCAAATTTATTGATTTACGGCAACTCATCCAAGTTCAAGCAAGTATTTATCAATCTGATCAAGAATAGCATCGAAGCACTGCAGGATGGCGGCATGATCCGAATAGCAGGGTATGAAGAAAGAGGGGGTATCATGATCTGTGTTCAGGATGATGGTGTAGGGATGGATCAGGAGGAGATAGCACGCCTTGGCGAGCCTTATTTTTCGAATAAGACGAAGGGAACTGGGCTAGGGTTGATGGTCACCTTCCGCATCGTTGAAGTTATGCAGGGAAGCATCCATTTTCACAGTGAGAAGGGGAAAGGGACAGAGGCGATCGTGCGCTTTCCTTCTGCACTGGAACAGCCACCTATTGCGCTTCATAGTGGTACTTAGACGATTATACAATAGTGAGAAGGGGCATTCCACAAGTCATAGCCTGACGAGGGAAAGCCCCTTTTTAGAGGGAGATTATTTACCAGACGAAACGGCGAACGCCTTCTGCAGGGAGTGTCTCTGCTGGATTTGGAGGTATGACGAGGACGAAGCGATCTTTTGTTTCTTCCTGAGTCGTTAGTTCAACATGGTCAGGAATCGAAATGCCTAGCACTTCTTTAATGGCAGCCTTCGGATCTTTGAGCAAGCGCTCCTTAAATGAAGGATCTTCCCAGGCCTTGTGAATGATTTGATTTTTGAAAAGTTGCTCCGTAGTTACCATGTGCACCCCTCCGTATATGGAATGAACTACACAGATAATGTAACACTTTGCCTGTTTTCTGAACTACTACTTTGTTACCGAATTCGACAACCAATACGACAATCCGCCCATCATCAGCACTTCACGCTGCTGTCGAATATGGTCGGCTTCTTCGACAAGAATGTTTGCTAGTGAACGGTTGAACTCTACAAGTTGAGGGGACGCTTCCGGCATGCCATCCAGCTTGGCTTGAAGTTTCAAAGCTTCTTGACCAAAGGAAGCGAGGATGTCGGATACGGTAATGGCATGTCGAACGAGTTCCTCGGTAAGTGGTTTATCTGTCGGAATCTGTTGAATAGAACGAATCCACGCCAGCAGACAATTATAGCTTCCATCTTGTAGATCTGTCTGCCAATCTGCCCAGTCATCGGTCATCTGCAAACAAACAAGCACAGTATCAACGGCCTCGTTTACATGCGGGAGCTTATCCTCCATACCCGTTAAGAAGAGCGCGCCGCTACTAGACAGCTTGACGAGGGCTGACTTGTGAGCGACCTTGAGGCGATCCGTCATAAATACATCCTGCTCACGCTCGCTTGTGACGCCATGAACCCACTCCCATGTGTACTGCCTGAAGCTGTCCCATAACGGGGACTGGGGAGGGAACATCTGTCTATAGATGTCGAGCAATTCGATATAGCATAGATTACCCAAGGCAAGCTGCTCGGCCTTATTATCGCAATCATTATCCATGACATCATCTTGGATAAAGTAATAGAGCATGCCGAATATGCTTGCAAGCGCCAGGCGGCGGCAATGCGCTGTCGAGAGTCCAGTCATGTCCTGCATCCAATAAGGGAGGCAGTAGCATATATAATTATTTGTGCTTCGATCGTTACTGGGATTGAATTTCTCTATATAGCGCAATCCTGCGTCATTCAGCGGGGCTGGGAATGCCTCGATGATACACTCGGCATCTTGAAAGACCTGTTCAATCTCGGAGCGGAACGGTTCATACCAATGCATAGTATCCCTTCTTCCTATGTGATTGATGTTGCAACTCTGATATGTATGATGTTCGGACATGATGAGAAAACTGGCAGGCGTGTGTAGCGTTTGTGAGTAGGATGGTAGCAGAATGAAAGCATAAGAGCTAGGTGTGAGTGCGGAACTGACACAGAAGATGCAGATGTTGATAGGATATCTTGAATAGGAAGTAGGAAGCTAGGAAGTTGAGATCAGTTACCACCAGTATAGAGGAAGATTGGATAAATCGACAAGAACATTGCTGACTATTAGGAAGAAGTCCAACTGGAGAAGTCTGCCTACAAAAATCTATCTACAAAAGTCTGTCTATCAAAGTCACATCTCGCTTTGCTCATTTCGTTTCTACCTCGGCGCTCCCCTTGAGTTACCAGGGAACGGGATCTCGCTCGGGGAAAAGGGACGCAACCTACATGAAGCCATTCCGTATTGGTATAGAAATAACGGTTTAATCTAATGCGGAGACGGAGAGATCAAGAGGAATGGGAGAATCGAGAGACGAGCTTCAACAGATGCTGCAAGCGATAGAGGAATGGGAACGCGAGCAGAAGGACTTATCCATATTCGAGAAGATAGGACGGCTGCCATTCGCGCTGCTGGATCGCTTCACTCCCAAGGGGATACAGAATAAGATTGCTGAATTGCTAGATGAGTTGGGAGGCTATCTCCATACAGGAGGAAGCTACCTCATCCAGAAGAAAAGCATATTACAAAAGCTTCGTGCAAAGTGGGCAGAAGAAGATCCTGTTTCCTTGGCGGCCTCTACTGCGCAGGGGAATCCACTGGATCTGCTGGCTGTGAAGCAGATGCCGCTAGCTCTGAGCAACACAGTTGCGGATTCGATACGGGAATCCAATAAGAAGGTAGCATTTGCTCAAGGGGCAACGACGGGATTTGGCGGCATATTTACATTAGCGGTGGATATACCTGCGGTTCTTGGGATCGCGCTTAAGGTGCTTCAGGAGACGGCGATCTGCTACGGCTTCGATCCGGATGATCCCAGAGAGCGGCTCTTTATTGTGAAGTGTATGCAGTTCACGATGTCCGACATTGTAGGCAAGCAGGCGGTGCTGCAAGACATTGGCGACTACGACAACCCGAATAGACTTCGAGACTCAGTGTCTGAAGTACAGGGATGGCGGGAGACGATGGTGTCCTTTACCGATAATTTTGGCTGGAAGAAGCTGTTCCAATCCGTGCCGGTTATCGGCATGATATTCGGTTCGTTTATGAACCGTTCTATGATTCATGACATGGCAGAGACAGCGCAGATGCTATACCGCAAGCGGGCAGTGCTGGAACGTCTCAATGCGCAGGATGACTGCTGTTAAGCGCTAGTTGCAGATATTGCTTGCTGCCCCTTCGAACCGATCCTTAATCCTATGGCAAGCGGCTCAAAGGGGCAGTGGTTAGATGTAATGAATTCGGCCCAGCGGCAGCGGCCTGCGGCACAATTCACGTAAAGCAGGCCGCGGACCAGAGAGGCCAATGATGGAGATCAGGAGACGCTCTAGGACATGATTCGCTTCTGTCCCTCTAGTGCTCGAATCTCGCTTACATTTTGCGTAAATTCTAACGTCCCCATATATTGCCCCGACTCGTCCCGAACAACGAAATAGCGAAAATAGACGAACTTATCCTTGAACGGGATCCAGAAATCCTCGACATCTTTTTTTCGCGATTATTAATAAGTTCGCTCATCGTAAGTCTCCTTTGCCATTGAGATTCATTATCAATAAGTCAATGCATGCTTAGATGATAGCAAAGAACAATACGGGACGATTTAATTGAGATCACATTTTGCTTTGCATAATTTCTGACGTATTTCTTTGAACGAATTGCTTTTCCGTACCCAATCTTGGAACAGTACGGCTTATTTGTGCTGGCTAGGCACTTCATTTGTGTGTGTGGATAGGTGTGTTCCCATTTTGTAAAGAAGAGTGAGGAAGCATAGGTGTTATGGATGTAAAAATATGGTTTGTTAATGGCAGGTATTTCAATTACTATTTATGTATGGATATACACAGTGCGATGTAGAAATGAAGTGCATATCAAGTAGAGGAGTGCCGTAGACAGGCGGGCCCACATGCGGCTGATGAAGAGTCAGTCGATGCCGACATGGCCCAGTGCACGGCGCTGGTTAAACGAATATGAGACGGGATGTGATGCTATTCATGAAGGGAAAGACATTGCTGTTTAGTCATGTCCGTGCTCATCTGCCGCTCTATGTGACAGCTGTAGGCTGCATGGCGTTAGCCAATATCATTTACTCCTTATTCCCCACCTTGCTAGGGCGATTCACTGATGAGCTGCAGATGCGGGGGCTGGCGAAGGAGTCCGTGATTCATTACAGCTTATGGCTGCTTGGAGTTGCTATCGGATATGGCTCCTTGTTTGGAATTGGACAATATTTGAATCATCGCCTAGGACGTAAGTTTGAATTCAACATGAGACAGAAGCTGTTTACTCAATTTACAAGATTAAGTGAGCACTATTATTCGAATCATGGTGTAGGCAAGCTGCTCAGCTATTTCATGAATGATGTTACCTCGGTTCGAGAAACGATTGCCAACGGCGTGAACCAGACGACGAATGCGACGATCCTGCTCCTGTCGGTCATCATTATGATGGGGGTAAGTGGCATTCCGCTATATTTGGTATTCGTGTGCGTGCTGCCACTGCTTACGATTCCGCTGTTTGTCATTTATTTCGGACCGCGCATTCGCACTCGTTCTCGTGCGGTGCAGGATTCCCTTGCGGCGATGACGGAGTCCGCAGAAGAGCAATTCGGTGGCATGAAGGTGACGAAGACATTCGCAGTTGAGCATGTGGCAGAAGAACGCTTCGGCGCAACAGTGGATCAGATTTGCAGCAATCAATTAGGGCTTGTGCGGATGACATCTCTCTTCCAAGCGCTCATTCCGTTCGCTGGCTCACTTTCCCTCGTTATCGCAATAACGTATGGGGGTGTGCTGTCGATGCAGGGACAATTATCCCTTGGAAGCTTCGTTATGTTAACCCTGTATTTGCGCATGATTATGACACCCCTGCAGCAAATCGGCAATGTCATCAATGTGATGCTCCGCTCACGAGCTTCTCTTGATCGCTTGAACCGGCTGTTGAATGAAGAGCCGGACATCCGTGAATATGCGGGTGCTCAGCCAATCTCGGCGGACGATGCTGTGATCGAGATCAGGAACCTGACATTTGCCTATCCAGAGGAAAGTAGAGAATCATTAGCTGATGTGAATATTCAGATATCAGCAGGCAAGACGCTCGGCATTGTTGGCAAGACGGGCAGCGGCAAGTCGACACTAGTGAAGCTGCTGCTTCGCGTCTACGATCCTCCGAAGGGGACAATTCGGATCGGAGGCCAAGACATCTGTGAAGTTACGCTAGAGAGCCTGCGTACCCAAATTGGGTATGTGCCGCAGGATGGATTCCTATTCAGCACGACTATTCGAGATAATATTGCATTCTATAACCGAAATGCTGCAGACGAAGCGGTTGAGGAGGCGGCGAAGCAAGCGGACGTATGGGACAATATTATGGGATTTCCCGATCAGTTCTTTACGAAGCTGGGAGAGCGCGGCCTTACCTTGTCCGGCGGCCAGCGTCAACGAACGAGCTTGGCACGGGGAATGATTAAGAACGCGCCCATTCTCATTTTGGATGATAGTGTAAGTGCGGTTGATGTTGTAACAGAGACGACGATATTGAACAATCTCCGGGAAGTTCGAAAGGGCAAGACGAACATCATTATCGCACACCGGATAAGCGCTGTACGCCACGCTGATGAAATTATTGTCCTTGATCATGGCAGCATTGTGGAACGTGGAACACATGAAGAACTGATCCATTCAGGCGGCTATTATGCCTCGCTCTATACGATTCAAGAGGAGGGGAAGAGAAATGCCTGAACCGACAGCGAACGTGAAGGGCAGGAACAATCATCATCCTGCACAGCCCAAGGAGATAGGCTCACGCATGGTAGGGGCTTCTCCCGAAGAGCGCAGGCAATCGTTTCGCGCTATGTTCGCTTATGCGAAGCCGTATCGCTTGACATTTCTCGCCATATTTTTATGTACATTCCTTGCAATTGGAGCGGATTTGCTGCAGCCTTATCTCGTGAAGATCGCGATTGACGATCATGTCTTGGCCGGGAAGCACGGTGTGGGCACATTATTTCTGATTGGCGGCAGCTATTTGCTTCTCGCGCTGCTTAGCTTGCTGTTCACCTATATTCAGGCGAACCTGCTTCAGAAGGTGGGGCAGGGCATTGTCGGCCAGTTGCGGAAGGATCTGTTCAGACATATATCAAAGCAATCGATGTCATTCTTCGATCGCCATTCGATGGGCAGCCTCGTAACGAATGTGTCCAGTGACACCGAGACGATCAACCAGTTCTTTACTCAAGTGCTGTTAAGCGTAGTAAGGGACGGCATGTCGCTTCTCTTGATCGTGGCGTTTATGTTTTCGCTCGATGCGAAGCTTGCGATGTTCTGCCTTATCTTGTTCCCAATTATTTTGGCGATTGCTATCGCTTTCCGGAAGGCGCTGCGCTCTGCTTATCAACGCGCACGGGGTGAGCTGTCAAGGCTTATCGGATTTTTGGCGGAGAATCTGTCGGGTATGGGCCTCATCCAGGCGTTCCATCAGGAGAAGGAGCAGACAGAGCGCTTCACGGCGCAGAATCGGAAGTATTTGCAAGAGAATCTGCGCGAGGTGAGCACGAGCATCATGTTCAACCGCTCGTTCGATGTGCTCGGCAATGTGTCGGTCGCATTCATTGTGTGGCTTGGCGGCATGGCCGTATTGGATACGTCATTGGCGTTCGGGGTTCTGTATGCCTTTATCAATTACATTCGGCAGTTTTTCCAGCCGATCAACCATATTACCCAGCAATGGAACACGCTCCAATCCACAATCGTATCTATGGATCGCTTGTGGCGCATCTTCCGCATTCAACCTGAAGTACAGGATCCGAAGCCAGAGCAGGAGCATAATGTAGTTGCCTCTGAAGTGCAGGGCCAAGTCGACTTCAATCATATTCGCTTCGCTTATGTTGATGATCGCGACGTGCTGCATGATCTGGATTTGCACATTAAGCCAGGTGAGTTCATAGGCATCGTAGGCACGACGGGAGCTGGCAAGAGCTCACTTGTGAACCTGCTCGCGCGCTTCTATGACGTCAAGCGGGGAAGTATTGAGATTGATGGGGTTGATATCCGCCGACTGCCGCAGCATACGCTGCATCAGATTGTCGGACTAGTGCAGCAGGATCCATTTCTGTATTCGGGATCCATTCTTGATAATGTCCGCTTATTCCAGGATACCGTATCGCGGGAAGAAGTGATCTGGGCCTGCAAGTCGGTTGGGGCGCACAGCCTGATCAAGCGCTTGAAGCATGGCTATGATACAAGGCTGTCTGATCGCGGGAGCGGTCTATCGGCGGGAGAACGGCAGCTGATTTCTTTCGCTCGGATTCTCGTGTTCCAGCCCCGCATTCTCATCTTGGATGAGGCGACGGCACATTTGGATTCTCATACCGAACAGCTCATCCAGCAAGCGCTTGAAGTGGTCTCAGAGGATAGAACGACGTTCGTGATTGCTCACCGTTTATCGACGATTCAGCATGCAGATCGCATTATTGTCATGCGGCATGGCCGCGTTGCAGAGGAAGGGACGAACGAGTCCCTTATTGCACAGAATGGATATTATGCAGAGCTGATCCATCATTCGCGTTCGTACCCAAAGACAGCCCAGCAACAATAATCTGCTGAATACGATGCATCTTATCTCCTGATCGCAACACAGAGCTAGAATAGGGGATAAGGTGCATTTTCATTTCTGCCTATCCGCTTGTTCTAGCCCCCACGACTTATTCAAATTTCCATCAAAGAAGCAGCACAGGATGGCTTCTATCACCAAGTTTCAGTTCTCTCGCGATATCCAGCATCAGTATTATCCTCTCATTCACTATTTAATCCTTGGCCGCATATCATGTGCCGGTACCCACGATTATTCTGTTATTTTATCTAAATTAAGTATTAGATTATAATTATTATTGATAAATGCATCTCAGTGTGCTAAATTAATAACACACTTAATAATAATAATTATTATTTAAAACATAAAATAAAAACATGCGGAGGCGATATTATTGAGTAACCCGACGAAACTGACAACAAATCAAGGCGCCCCAGTAGCTGATAATCAAAACTCGAAAACAGCTGGACAGCGCGGTCCAGTGTTGTTGGAGGATTACCATCTCATTGAGAAGCTTGCGCATTTCGATCGAGAACGTATTCCTGAGCGTGTCGTCCATGCTCGCGGTGCAGGGGCGTTCGGTGTGTTTCGTCCGTATCAAAGCATGTCTAAATATACAAAGGCAGCCTTCTTGCAGGATCCTTCCATTGAGACGAAGGTATTCGTGCGTTTCTCTACGGTCATCCATGGAGGGACATCTCCTGAGACGCTTCGCGATCCACGCGGATTCGCTGTGAAGTTCTATACAACCGAAGGCAATTATGACTTAGTAGGCAATAACCTGCCTGTGTTCTTTATTCGGGATGCGATTAAGTTCCCGGATATGGTGCACTCCCTGAAGCCGGCTCCACATACGAATATCCAAACACCAGATCATTACTGGGACTTCATGTCGCTGTCTCCTGAATCGACCAATATGTTGACATGGTTATTCTCAGACCTGGGTATCCCGGCGAATTATCGAGAAATGGACGGATTTAGCGTACACGCCTTCAAATGGGTGAATGAGGAAGGCAAGGTTGTCTATGTGAAATATACGTGGAAATCACTTCAAGGTGTGCGCAGCCTGACTGCTGAAGAAGCGGAACATATTCAAGCGAAGGATTTCAACCACGCTACTCGTGACTTGTATGAATCGATCGAAGCAGAAGACTTCCCAGAATGGGACTTGTATGTGCAAATGATGGAGCCATCGCAAGGGGATAATTTTGATTTCGATCCGCTTGATCCTACGAAGGTATGGCCGGAAGAGCTCGTGCCGATGATGAAGGTAGGACGGATGACATTGAACGAGAACCCGGCGAACTTCTTCGCGAGCGTAGAACAGTCTGCCTTCTCGCCAAGCGTACTGGTACCTGGCATTGAGCCATCGGAAGATAAGCTGCTGCAAGGCCGCTTGTTCTCTTATCCGGATACACAGCGCCACCGTCTAGGGACAAACTATTTGCAAATACCAGTCAATTGCCCGTTTGCCCAAGTTCGGAACCATCAGCGCGATGGAGCCATGAATGTGAATCAGGATCCGTCTCCAATTAACTATGAACCGAACAGCCATCCCGGCGCATATGTTGAAGCTGGAGGGCAATACGCAGAGAGCGAAATGCTCCTCGACGGCACGACGATGCGGCGTACGATTAGCAAGACGAATGACTTCGGGCAGGCTGGCGATAAGTATCGCAGCTTAACCCCAGAGGAGCAATCGCGATTGATTGCGAACTTGGTGAACGACCTCAAGCAGGTTAGACCTGAGGTTCAAATGCGTGCATTGTGCAACTTCTTCCGTGCCGATCCGGGCTATGGTGCCCGAATTGCGGCTGGCCTTGGGATTGACGTAAGTGCGCACACACAGCATATGAACTCATAACATGCTCTTAAGTAACGACGAAGACAACGATAAGAAAGGTAGGGACCCCCATGAATCGCAATTCGATGATCTCATTCGTACAATCTGACAGTAAGCGAGAACCCGTACATTTAACGCAGCAGAGAGAAGCGGTCTTATCGTTCGTTAATCAAGCCAAGTCCCCCGCAACCGCGATTGAAATTTATATTGGAATGCGTGCGACCACGAAGCGCATTTCACTCTCTACGGTATATTGCAGCTTGAAATATTTTGTTAAGAACGGTATCGTGCGTGAACTGAATGAAGATCACACCTCGAAGCGGTATGAATGCATTGCCAAATAAGTACTTGAATCCTTGATGGATTTTATCATTTACATGAGGAAGGATAGAGGCTCAGATTTATATCTGAGTCCCTATCTTTTTTTTGCGTGACCATACCCTGATGTATTCCTTGGCTGCTCCCAATTAGATTGCAAAAAGAGGCTCTCATTTTTTGGATCTGGGGCATCTGATGGTAGCGCTCGAAGACCGGCGATATGGTATATTAAGGGGAGAAATGCGTTTCGCTTGGGTCGCACATGGTCAATGATTAGAAGGAGAAATGGGTATTGATGCTTAATCCAGAGCAGCTTCAGTCGCTAATAGAGCAGATTGAGCTTGTTCTGCTGCCTGCAGCAGACATTCGCAGTCTGAATGGGGACGACCCCGTTCAAGTGTCCAATACACCGGTGGATTGGGAGGTTATTGGCGCAGGGAATTATGCGGTCGTCTTCAGCCATAAGCAATATGCCTCTGTTGCCGTAAAAGTGTATGCAGCAGGTAGGAAGGGTTTGGACGACGAAGCGGAAGTATATCGACGTCTGGGCAAGCATCCTGCCTATTCGGAATGTTATTACGTCGGGCAAGGATATTTGATATTGAAGCGGCTACCTGGGGTAACGCTGTATCACTGCCTCCGGCATGGGGTATCGATACCACAATCGGTATTGGACGATATTGATGAAGCGCTGGAGTATGCATCCGCACGAGGGTTGACCCCAAGAGATATCCATGGCAAAAATGTCACCAATGATTGTGGCAAAGGGTATGTCGTGGATGTATCCGATTTTCTGATCCCGCAGCCTGACCGCATGTGGGGAGACTTCAAGCGGGCATATCGGTTGTTGTACAAACCGTTGGGTCTGAAGTGGGGAGTGCCGGTTCCGGGGTGGCTGCTTGAACTGCTTCGCAAAAGCTACCAGATTTACCGTAGACGCGCGGCTGCGACGGGCTGCAATAAGAACTGACCATGCGAGCGGGAAGGAAAATACATGGGTAGTAGAAAGTCATAGTACTAGGGGTTTCATATGTAGCAATGTCCATACACGGTGTCAGATAGGGCTGGCATGCCTCAGTATGGTGCAATATAAATGTAGTCATTATTGCCGCGAAGGGAACGATAAGATCATGTCAACCGAGAGACAAGGCCTGTCTTCAGACAAGAAGTGGGACAAGCAAACAGTAGTCGTGCATGATTGTCACGATGAACGGCATTTCGGAGCAGTTACAATGCCGATGTATCAGAACAGTCTGTTTACCTTTTCATGCCATAAGGAATTTTATGAGGCATTGGATTCTCCGCTAGAGCACCATCTCTACTCGCGCGGCAACAATCCGAGCGTCAATGAATTAGAGCGTCGGTTGGCTCTGCTGGAGGGAGGGGAAGCAGCACGCTGCTTCGCTTCAGGAATGGCGGCGATCTCTGCGGCCATTATGTCAGCGGTGAAGGCCGGTGATCACGTCATCTGTGTGGATCATGTCTATGGGCCGACTCGTGAAATGCTTGGCAATTACCTGCACCGCTTCGGGATTGAGACGACATTCGTGAATGGGGAATCGATTGAGAGTATAGAAGCCGCTGTTCGGCCGAATACTTCGATGTTATATCTCGAGAGCCCGACAAGCATGACGATTCGACTTCAGGATCTGCGTGCATGTGCAGAGCTCGCCAAGCGAATCGGAGCGACAACGATCATTGATAATACGTGGGCGACTCCGATATTCCAGAATCCGCTGGAACTCGGTATTGACTTGGTGGTTCATTCCTTGACGAAATATATTGGCGGACATAGTGATATTATGGCTGGGGTTATTATCGGTTCACATGAACGGCTGCAAGAAATCGGACGCCAAGAATTTCTGTTATACGGCGGAATCATGACGCCGCAGACAGCATGTCTTGCGATGCGCGGACTGCGCACGCTCCCACTGCGTATGGAGCGGCTGCAGCAGAATGGTCTTGCTGTGGCTGCGTATTTGGATGAGCTTCCGTACATTGCACGAGTAAATCATCCCGGACTGATTACTTATCCGCAGCATGAGTTGGCGAAGCAGCAAATGAGTGGGTACGGGAGCTTGTTCTCCTTCGAGATGGCGCTTCCGCTTGAGCAGGTGCTGACATGGGCAGATCGGCTGCAAATGTTCCGAATCGGGGTCAGCTGGGGTGGCTATGAGAGCTTAGTGCAGGTTGTTCGTCCACTAGCAGGGCAAGAGGGAGAAGAGCTTGTCCTCGTACGGCTGTACGCAGGACTTGAAGATCCTGAACTGCTCATTCAGGATATGTGCCGCTCCTTCGAACAATTGGGACTATCGTAGAATTAGAGGTATATAGGATAAACACAAAAGAACTGGCTGCGCAGATAGACGCGTCCAGTTCTTTTTGCGTTGCAGCCATCATTTTTCGATACAGAGGGTAATGTTGAACTCGCACTCCTCATCTTCGATGTAGGCTGCAATCTTGCGCAGCAAGGCAGCAGCCTGTGATCCTGAAGCTGCTAAGTCATACTTGAACTTCATCTCTTCTTGGGATAGTACAACTTGGTGAGAAGCCGGAGAGAAGCTACCCGTTTCATCTCGGAGCGTATAGCTTGCGTTTGCAAGCAGCGACTCGTTGGATGATCGAGGCATAATCGGATTGAATACACTTTTTTTCCCGCATAGATCCTCATAAATTTGTAGCTTCTTCAACCAATTGTAATACATCGAAGAGCTCTTGAACCCGAAGCCTTCTGCCATTTCATGAATACGATTGCTTAGACGCAGCTTCTTTATGGTATCAATTTGTTCGTCTCTCTCAAGGGACTCAATATCCTGAAGAGAAGGGAAATTCATACAATCAGCTCCTTAGTGTGATGAAAATCTCTTGGATTGATTTGGATAGATTATAATCTGTCAGGATCAGAAATACAATGTGTCAATTGTGTTACGAGGTGCAATTGGTTACATGAGAAATGTACGAACTGAAGCAGAATGTTTTAATAATTGTTGAAATTACTCTTCAACATGGCTCTTTTCGATCTGCGTGAGCCCATCCCTATGAGATTCATGTGGAATGATAATTCTATTATTATATCATAAATTGAAATAAAATTTCAGAAGCGTATAATAAGAATAGAGGACAAAAATGACATGTTCTCGCAAAAAATAGGGCTTAATGGATTCAGCAGCAATTATTCATGAAGGCGTTTACATATCATGTAGAGAATTGGAGTTTCTAAGGAGGAGAAAGGTTGCGCACACGATCATTAGCTGTAAAATCGGAACATATTATCATCGGACTAATGTCAGGTACTTCACTCGATGGGATTGACGCCGCAGTCGTTTCCATTCAGGGGGCGGGAGTAGAGTCTCGGGCAGATATGATCGCCTTTCATTGCAAGGAATATGATGATGAGCTTCGAGAGCGACTGAAAAGATTGTGTACAAGAGGCGGAACGAGTACAGAAGAAATATGTATCATGAATGCCTATATGGGGGAAATGCTGGCACAGGCGGCGCGCGAGGCGGCAAGCAATGCTGGAATCTCGATGGAGGACGTCGATTTCATCAGCTCACACGGCCAGACAATCTGGCACCAGCCTGTCGTAGATAGGGCAGATCGATGTGCGGTTCCTTCCACTCTACAAATTGGGGATATCTCAATCATTGCCAAGCATACGGGTGTCCCCGTTATCGGAGATTATCGGCCGGCGGATATGGCAGTTGGCGGACAGGGAGCACCATTAACGCCGTATGCGGACTATCTGTTGCTGCGAGACTCGGAAGTGGGCAGAATTGCGCAGAACATTGGCGGAATTGGCAATTGTACGATTCTTCCTGCTGGCGGGGATCAGAGCACGGTGACTGCCTTCGATACGGGTCCCGGCAATATGCTGATCGATCAAGCCATCTATCAATTATCGGGCGGGGCATTTGGGTATGACCGCAATGGGGAATGGGCGTCACGCGGCCAGGTGAATACCGAGCTGCTGGATGAATTGCTTGCACATCCATACTACGCCGAGCCGCCAGTGAAGACGACTGGACGTGAGATGTTCGGTACGGATTATGCGCTGCATTGGATCGAGCATGGCAGAATGCTGGGGCTGTCGGCTGAGGATATCGTTGCGACATTCACCGCATTGACGGCCCGCACGATTGCGGATGCCTATCGGCAGTTTGTATTTCCTCAACACCGCATACGAGATGTTATTGTCAGCGGAGGGGGAGCACGCAATGCAACACTGATGCGCTGGCTTGCGGAAGAGCTGCCGGAACAGAAGGTGACAGCCTCTGATGTGATGGGATTGCCGGGAGATGCGAAGGAAGCGATCGCATTCGCCCTGCTTGCAAATGATTTTATACACGGGATTCCGAATAATTTGCCTCGTGTTACCGGAGCTGTGCGTCCAACCATTATGGGCAAGCTGGCCATGCCATAATCCAATCCATAGCTATGATTGCTATGAAGTAGATGAGAATTTCTCGGCAATAGGACTTACGATTGCGTTCTAAGATTCATCACAATGCTGTGGGGGGGATTGGGCGATGCCGGAAGGTCGTCTTGCTGCGAACAACGCACAGTTTCAGGATGCTTGCGCGCTGATTGATGATGCAATAACGAGTGGAGATATTCCAGGGGCCGTCTCGCTTATTTGGTACGGTGGTCATGCGTTCGAGTATGCTAGGGGCCATGCAGTGGATACAGATAAGCATAGGATACCAGTCACGATTGATACCATATACGATTGTGCTTCCTTGACGAAGATTGTCGTGACACTCCCGTTACTATTGATGCTGGTTGAGTCAGATAAGCTTAACTTGGATGATCCTGTGGCCATGCACATGCCCGAGTTCAGCGGCAATGGAAAAGATTCGATTACGATTCGCCAGTTGCTCGCACATACTTCAGGCCTGCCTCCTCATCGGGATTTGTATTCACATGGGTGGTCACCTGATGAGATTGCTCGCCATCTGGATCAAATGGAAGTAGAGTATCCACCGGGAGCAGGCTGTCAGTATAGTTGTCTCGGCTATATTGTGCTCGGTAGACTTATAGAGCGCGTATGCGGAGAGTCACTGGCTTCAGCGGTGGAACGAATGCTGTTGAAGCCGCTCGGCATGGTGGACAGCGGCTTCAATCCCCCACAGGAGGCTCGTTCACGAATAGCGGCTACGGAATATGATTCGCGGCTAGAGGAGCATTGCTGGGGACGGGTTCATGATGAGAATGCAGCTGCGATGGGCGGCGTCGCCGGAAACGCAGGGCTGTTCGCTTCGGCACGCGATCTGGCGCACTATGCCCGCTTGTGGGTAAACAAGGCTGAGCAGGATGGAGCGGAGGGCAATTTGCTGTCTAACCGTGTCATTCAAGAGGCGCTCCGTTGTCAGACTTCCAATATACCCAATGCAAAGCGAGGACTCGGTTGGGTGCTGCAAGGAGATACCGCTGATTTTGCTGGAACAGGATGGTCAGCCTCCAGCTTCGGTCATACAGGCTTTACGGGTACAAGCATATGGATCGATCCTGAAAGGGGTATCGTAGTGGTGCTGCTTACCAATCGCGTGCATTATGGACGGGATAAGAGTATATCAGAACTGCGACGCCAATTTCATGAAGCCGTCCTAGCAGCAATCACAGAATAAAGTTGATTTGTCGGCATGAAACGGAGAATTCACGTCCCTTTATCACGATTTTCGTCTAAAACCGCCTGCTGTTCGCTTTGAGCGTTCGGCAGGCGGTTTTGTCTTTCGCTATAATAGATGAGCCAAGTTATCATTTTGGTTATGCATATTTCATGATATAGGATATAATGGAAATCAGCTGTATGTGGAAATATGTCGTATTTTCAATGTAAAAGGGGTACTACGATGACATTACCGATTCTTTATATGGTCATTCCTTGTTATAACGAGGAGGAGGCCTTGCCAATTACGACACCCGTACTCATCGAATTGCTGAAGGGACTCGAACGGGATCAGCTCGTATCAGCCGACAGCCGTATCGTGCTTGTAGATGATGGGAGCCGAGATGGAACGTGGCAGCAGATCGAGAAGGCCCGCGCCGCTCACCCTGTTATTTGCGGATTGAAGCTTGCTCGCAATGCCGGCCATCAGAAGGCGCTGTTAGCCGGACTTATGTACGCGAAGGAGCATGCGGACTGCATCGTGTCGCTAGACGCCGATCTTCAAGACGATACCGGAGCCATTCGAGAATTCGTGCGCAAGTTTCATGAGGGATACGAGGTTGTATACGGTGTTCGCAACAGCAGAGCAACAGATACATGGTTCAAGCGCTGGAGTGCTGAATCCTTCTATAAAGTGATGCGCAAGATGGGTATCCCATTGGTATACAACCATGCAGATTATCGCCTTATGAGCCGGAGGGCTGTAGAACACTTGAGCGAATTCCATGAAGTGAACTTGTTCTTGCGAGGAATCGTACCGCTGATAGGATTCCGTTCTACAACAGTTGCCTATGACCGTATGGAGCGTGTTGCAGGTGAATCGAAGTATCCGCTTCGCAAGATGCTGTCTTTTGCATGGGATGGCATTACGTCGTTCAGCATCAAACCTATGCGCTTTGTTACAATGCTTGGCTTCATCAGCCTGGGAGCGAGTATTATTGCCGGTGGCTACACGCTTATTTCCAAGCTGACAGGACATACCGTGTCCGGCTGGGCTTCATTGATGTTCTCGCTATGGTTCATCGGCAGCATTCAGCTGCTGGCGTTAGGTGTGATCGGAGAGTACATCGGGAAGATATATAATGAAGTAAAACGCAGACCACCCTATATAGTGGAGACGGTGCTGTCTGACGCATATGTGGCACAGAATGAGGCGCAGCCTTCCTGGCCGGGCGCCCAGCGTGCAGAGGTGAACCGATGAGCCGTGAGCAAGCGGCTAGGAAGGGCTGGCTGGGATTGTTCAGCCGCTATGCGGTTGTCGGCGTGATTAACACATGCATTGGACTTGGGCTTATTTATGCACTGATGCACCTTGCTGGATGGGATCACTTCGCATCGACATTTGTCGGGAACACAATAGGGGTGCTGTGCAGTTATGCGCTCAATCGCCGCTTTACGTTCCAATACGAGGGGGCGCAGCTCAGCAGCTTCATTCGGTTCCTTGTTATTTCCTTGCTCTGTTATGCAGCAGCCTACGTGCTGCTTCATCCTGCATTCTCGGCGCTGGTTACGGGGCTGTTAGGCTCGCTGCCGCAATCATGGCAGCAATCGCTGATTGTGTTATGCGAAGCGGGTGCTTACACCGTAACTTCGTTTGTGCTCCATCGACTGATTACCTTCGCCGCACCATCGTCAGCATCTGAGCCTTCTTCCCGTGCGGCGCGAGCGAGCGACGGACAACACGGAGAGGACTATGACAACTACCGCAGTGCTGAACGCCAATAAATGAAATGAGGCGCTTCCCCATCTCGGGGAAGTGCTATTCTTTTTAGTTAGGAGAGTGATTCTTGGCATGAAACGAAAAGATTGGGTATCTTGGGGTTCCGTTCTAATCGGTGCTATCATTTTAACATGCATTTTGTTTACTTCGCCTTATATCGGAGTAGCAGATAACGGAGACTTTGATCGTATCGTGCGGAGCGGGGGGATATCGCCGCTTAATGATACGTTTACATATGAGGACAAATATTTCGGATTTAGTCATTCCAAATATGATTACGGCCCATTTGCTGTCAATTATGCGTCTTCGCAGGTGTTGTTTGTCTTCATTGCAGGGCTGCTTGGACGGGTGCTCAATCCATCCTATTTCCCGATGCAGGCAATGGGCATTGTATATTCATTGCTGCTATTAAGCACACTGTTTGTTATTGTCCGCTACGCTTGTGCAGGCAAGCGGTGGCTGCAAATCACAGCAGCGCTCTGTGTGCTGTTCATGTTTTTCGATATTGGATATGTCGGTTATTTTCATTCCTTTTTCGGTGAGTCGGTTTCCCTGCTGTTTCTATTGTTGTCCACGGCGATTGCGGTTATTTTGGCAAGGCAGCAGCATCCTTCACTCACTTGGCTAGTCCTATTGTTTGTCTGCGCGTTTATATTGGCAGCCTCCAAGATTCAAAATGCGCCGGTTGGCTTGGTGTTTGCTTTATATGGGCTTCGATTGTACAAAAAGCGGCCGGATCGAGCTTGGAAGCGGGTAATAGCTGGGGGAGCAGCCTTCATGATCGCGACAACTGCGCTCATCTATGTATTCGCGCCTAAAGAGTTAAAACAAATCAATTTATATCAGACGATCTTTTTCGGAATTTTAAAAGATTCTCCTCACGTGTCAGAGGACTTGGATGCACTAGGCATCCCTCAGAAATATGCGGTTCTCGCTGGAACGAACTATTTTCAATCCGATGTCCCGATTAAGCAGGATGCGCCTGAGCTTACGGAGCATGTTTACTCCAGACTTGGACATATGGACATTGTTGGCTACTACTTGCGTCATCCAGGTCGGATCATTGACAAGCTTGAGGCTGCCGCTGCGCAGGCGACATTCATTCGTCCTTATTACCTAGGGAGCTATGAGAAGGAATTGGGTGAGCCACGCGGTGCACTATCGTATACCTACAGTACTTGGAGTGAGGGCAAGAAGAAACTAATTCCTAAGAACTTTACCTTCTTCTTCATCTTCTTTGTACTATACATTGGCATCGTGCTGAAGGAGTACATTCGGAATAAATATAAGCGCCAGATGCTGGATGTCACACTCATCGTAGCCTTGATAGCGATTATCTCGGTTGCGGTGCCGCTTGTCGGCGATGGGGAAGCAGATCTGGGCAAGCATTTATTCCTGTTCAATGTGAGCTTCGATATTATGATCGTATTTACGGTCATTTGGCTCGTTTCACAGGTGCGCCGAATATTCGACCGTTCGCCGGAGTTGTAATAGTGGACGAAATACAGTCATTGATATAGCTACGCATAGGGAAAATCCCCTCGGGCCGCAGCTGCACATCGTGAGATATCGATGATTCAGCTACGGAACTCCGAGGGGATTTTTATACTGCCTAATCTGTTATAGATCCTTAACATTGTTATGCATAATGGACAAGATTCTGCGGAACGTTTCCACTTCTTCCTCTGTTAATCCCTCAATTGTTTTCTGGTAAGCTTCAATGGATGGGGCAAGAATGTCTTCTTTGATTTCTCGGCCTTTGACAGTCAAGTATACACGAAGTGATCTGCGATCCGACTCATGCGTTACTCGATAGATAAAGCCTTTTTTCTCGAGCTTGAACAGCATGCGAGCTACATTCGTCTGGTCTTTATGCAGCCGCTCAGCGAGTTCCTTCTGTGTGATTCCTTCCTGCTCCCACAACACCACCAAGATCTCCCATTGGTCGACAGTGATGTCGAAAGGATTTACAACCTTCTGATAATAATTCGTAAGCTTCAAATCTGCCCGATGAACAATGACTCCGATATACTTTTCTAATTCCAAATGCGGACCCCCAGATTCATTCACATCGTTATTATAGCTGTTCAAATACGCATGCTTTGAACAACCCCTATCGTTGTTATGACCATTATAGGTAAGGACAAATAACGTGTCAATGAAGCGGGACAGTTGTCGATTGAGCGACGAATCCGGGTTACTTCCGTGTCCTCAAGGCTGTGCTGCTGCCTTCCCAACAACGCTCATGACGATCTCGGCAGCCCGTTCATATCCTCCTGCTTCGCGAAGAGACTTGCCGATGGCATGGGCTTGCTGCTTATAGGAAGGGGTATGCAGCACTTCGAGTAATGCGCTCCGCAGCACTTCTGGCGTGAGACCTTGATGATCCACGATAACTCCAGCTCCCCGGTTCTTCACTTGCATTGCAACCATAGGCTGATCGGACGTTAATGGAATCATGACGAGCGGCACATCGTAGTATAAGGCTTCACTTGTGCTGTTCATGCCGGCATGTGTAATGAAGACATCCACTTGCTGCAGCACTTCCAATTGCGGCAAGTAGGGTTCAATAATGAAATTGTCTGGAATCAAGTCAGCAAGCGGCTCCATATTTGTCTCTTTGCCACAGGCTAAAATGAATGTAATGGATTCATTGCGAAAAGCCTCAAAGCATAGCTTGTAAAATTCAATGTTGTTGTTCAAAATGCTGCCTAGCGAGATATAGACGGTATGTGCATGAGGAAGCTGACTTCGATCCAATGTAAAGGTTGGGGCATCCATGCGCGGTACGATGGATGAGCCAGTGAACACATAGCTGTCGTCCAGCAATTCTGCATTTGGCTGTAAATCACGGCTGAGATGCACGACCTTCAGCTCTCCATATGCGTTGAAAATATCAGACATGTCAGGGGCGGATAGTTGATAGCGATCCGCTAATTGCCTTGCGATCTCCATCGAGGAATCATAGATTGCCTGAATTTCCTGCTCCTCCTGCTCGGTCATCAGTTGTTCTGCTCCGAGCGGTTTCACGAATACGAACGAAGTGATGGAGCATACAGCAGGGATACCAAGACGCTCTGCTATCATTTGTCCGCCCCAGCCGCCTAATAAGTAATCATAAATCAAATAGTCGTAAGAGCCCTGCTCAGTGAGAGCAAGAACCTCTGGAATGATAGGTTCAATCATGCCGCGCAGGATGAAATGAATAAATTGGTAAGGATGCTTGTAAACTTTCGGCTTCAATATCGGATCATCCGCAAATGATCCCCGGGCGTACGTGTAAGTAATGACCTTTGCACCTGTTGCTTCAATCCGTTTGCGATATTCCTCGGTGCACACATAAGTGACTTCCTCACCACACTTTACGAGCTGCTGAACCAAACCTAACGATGGATTCACATGTCCTTCAGCAGGAGTAATGACAACCAATGCACGTGCCAAATCGTCCACCTCCAATAATGGATACTACATTGATGAATGTGACTGTACAATGCTGTGGGCTTTCATCGTAATGCGGAAAGACGTAACGAAACTGAGAACAACGAAGCAGAGTTGTAGAACCAATGCCATCATGACACCCGTGAAGATTCCCAATTGCAGGCTTTCACTTAGAGCTACAAGGGCCCCACTTATCCCTATGCTTACAGCTATGCTGAATGAATCGATGAATTGGAGTGTGGCGGATACCTCGCCCTCCTTGCCTTCCTCAGCCAGCTGCAGAGCAACTGCCCCAATTGTTGGGGTGGCTAGCCCGACTCCAAATCCGGTAATGACCTGCGAGATCAAGGCGAGAGCAACGCCGCCGCCTGACAGTCCAATGGAAGTGAGCACAAGCGAGACACCCACAATCATGATGCATAAGCCAACCCGAATTCTCCTCTGTCGGCCTTCGCCTAGGTCCCGTCGGTCAAGGCGAGCTTGCACCCATGCGGCGCCAGACCAACTTAATGCCCCAGCTGCTACGATTAGACCCGCGAGATCCTCAGTTATTCCTCTCACCTTCGTTAATCCGAGCACGACATAGCTCTCCGTTGCGAAATAGCAGGCGATGTAGAGTGCTCGGGTTACGATTATGGCAGGGAGACCACGCGTTACCGTGAATGTTCCCTGAGGCAGCAGACGACGGAGCGGATGTACCATAATGGCAATCCCAATTCCGGTGAGCACTACGCCTAACCAATCCGTAATTCGGCCTAACCCGGTCAGCAGCAATCCTGTTCCGATAGCGAGCAGTATTGCGTATAACTCTTTGCGCCCGCCCCTGATCTCGGAACTGTTTGATTTCTGTATGCTCCGGAAAGAAGGCAGTGTCATACAGAGAGCGAGCACGATAAGAGGGAGCACGAGCCAAAACACGAATCGCCACGATAAATAGATCGAGATGAGGCCTGCGACATAAGGTCCGATTAATGCAGGAAGAACATAAGCGGCTGAGAAAGCTGCCAATATAGAGGTGCGCAGCGAATCCGGGTATCGAACCGTTACAATGTAATAGACACAGGTGACGAGGGAGCCAGCACCAAAACCCTGCAATGCTCTTCCTGCAATGAGCATATACATATGGAAGGAGAGAGCAGCTATGATGATGCCAATGACAAAGATAGAGAAAGAGACGAGAACGGATGTAATTACGCCATGCCGATCAATTTGTTTGCCGATAACCATGGAACCGATAAGTTGAAATAATAAGAAGGTACTAAAGATCCAGCCGTACAAATGGATGCCTTGCAGACTGTGTGCGAGTGTGGGAGCTATGGTAGTAATGGCGAGACCCTCGAAGGCGACAGTAGATAAAATGAGTATGATGCCGATTGTCAACGCCCGATACGGAACTTGAAAAATTCCGGTGTCTGCAGAACGAATTCCAACACACCTCCGTTCAAAAGTTATAATTGCCTTGACAATAGTAGTCATAGCAACTAATTGGGTAAAAAGAGACATAACCGTTATGTATGGATACAATACAATGGTTATGTCTCTTCGTCGTCCTAGATAGTTGCTACGACTATTATATTCACAACAATTATTTATGTCAATACCTGTAAATTTGAGTATTCACTTAGCAGGAGCTGCAGATTACCATCTGATCCACAGGTTTCCCTTCCAAGTCGGGATATTCGCCCAGCGCTTTCCTTTTGCATCATATTTCACTGTACGCACGGTTACCGTCTGCGGCTTCAATTCTCCAACCTTCTTGCCATCAATGGCTTGGTAGAGTGGAGTTGTTGCTGTTAACTTGACACGCTGGCTTTGTTCTGGATTTAGTATCCATGCTTTGCCTTGATAACTATTGATCTGATACCAGGTAAATCCGGACTCATCAATTTGCTCATTGATAATAGGAAGTGTCTGCGCTGCAAGATTGCCCGTCTGCTTGCCGTTGGGCATGTTATATATGGTTGTATTGGGGCCGATTGCAACGAGTTTGGAGTAGGCATTCGGGTCTTTCATCCACGCTGTTCCCATCCATGTAAACACCCGATACCAAGTCGTATCGTGCTCATCCTTCGATGCTGCTTCAATTGAAATCACCTGGGGCTCCAAGAGGCCTACTTTTTTACCGCTGATCGAATCATAGAGAGTCGTGTTTTGTTTCAGGTCTATCGACACGATTTCTGTCGTAACAACTCCAGTTGTATCTGCTGCTTGTGCTGCAAATGCTCCTGTTGCAGCTATCGTACTGAACGTTAAAGTCATAGCCATCACTGCCACTAATTTCTTCATTATTGAATTCTCCTCTCTCATGGTTATACAATGGTATGGTTTACTGCTAAGGTGAACATTCCGATTACTGGTTACTGGACTTGTTGTCAGATACCAACTTTATGTGAGGCTTTCTCTAGGATATTAAAGTTTACGATGAGGACATGAAGGTATCATTTATAGGTGACATAAGGAATGTTCCCCCGCCTTGTTTAGTATGTAACCGGTTTACATGGTAGTGAAACAATATTTTGGAAGGAATGATAAGAGTGAAGACATTGTGGAAATGGCTGCGCCGTGGATTGTTGACGGTCATCGTATTGTTTATTCTGCTTGCTGGAGCGGCGTATTTTTACATTCAACCGACTACGGTATTAGGCTGGCCTCCTCAAGTGGATGTGTCCTTGTCAGAACGTTTGGAGCAAATCGTACACAATCGTTCTCTTACGATACAATTTAGCGAAGAAGAGATTAATGGACTGGTATCCAAGCATATGCAGGAGACAGAACCTTATCGCTCGTTGAAGGAAAAGTGGAATATTAGTGGGATGAAGACAGAGCTTGCGAACAATGAATTGGAAGCAACGATTCAATTGGAGCCTATCTCTTATGTTCAAGCAGAGCTCAAGATTACATTCCAATTAGAGTGGGATGATAGCAGTCAATCAGTACGTGTAGTGCCGACTGATGCCCGCGTGAAGGACATTTCAATCCCTCTCTCATGGCTGTCATTGCAGACGAAGGAATTTTCCCTATCGTCAGAGCTGCCGCATTTGGTTAAAGTAAAAGAAGTGAAGTTCTTAGAAGATGGCTGGAAGTTCCGCTTTGGGCTGAAACTTTAGTACGGAGTAAGATAGCCTATTTGTTGCCGATTGCTAGGTTCATGTTAGGATTGGTGTGTTAGATAGGACGATAGAAAAGGACGTGACAGTTTGCCTAATCGTGAACAACTGCTCCAATTGCAGATGAATTTCCGCTCTATGTTGCGTGGGATGCGCACCCAATGGGATCGGCATTTGGAACTGCATAACCTCAATGTGAATATGACTCAATTTGCAGTACTGAATCTTCTATTTCGCAATGGGGCAATGAAAGTAACAGATGTAGCAAAGGAGCTTCGCTTGACACCGGGAGCCGTGACGGGCATAACCGATAAGCTCACCTTGCTGCAATATGTTACACGCAATCGAGATGCACTTGATCGTCGCATTAATTATTTGGAGCTTACAGAAGCCGGGCATGAGAAGGTCAAGGCGGTGGAAATCCAGCGTGAGATTGTGTTCTCACGCTTCTTCGAAGGAATTCCGGATGAAGAGTTGCTTCATTTCATTCACATCTGTCAGCAAGTCAACCTCAATCTGGATGAAATATCACAAGTTGGGGAGTAATAATAGCATCACATGATGCTGGATGGAATTATGGACATGAGAATGTCCGCGCCTCCTGCGACCAAGGAGTGAAATGACCGTGAGCAACGGTTGGTGGTTGATCGTTCATGCTGTTGTTGTGCTTGGACTTCTCTATATGCTGTATGTCATGCAGAAGAGGCATGTGTCCTTTACGAAGCGGGTATTTGCTGGGCTCGGCTTAGGGATTGTATATGGAGCGCTTCTCCAGCAGCTATATGGAGCTGGGCATGATATTGTACGTGTGCTCAACGATTGGGTGTATATCGTGGGTGGTGGCTATGTACGTCTGCTGCATATGGTCGTCATTCCGCTGATTATCGTATCTATCATTTCCGCGATCTTGCATGTGACGACGAGAACGGGTGTTGGCAGGATGAGTGCAGTGATTATAAGCATCCTGATCGCGACGACTGCCGTTGCAGCTGCTGTCGGCATCGCATCTGCGCTGGCCTTCAATTTGTCCGCTGTAAATATGGAGGCGGGACAACAAGAGACAGAACGTGGGCAGCACTTGAGTGAACAGGTCGGAGAAGTGCGTGATATGACGATCCCGCAGCAGGTACTGGAGTTCATACCTACGAATCCATTTCTCGATATGACAGAGGGAAGAAGAACTTCTACCATTGCAGTTGTTATTTTCTCTGCCTTTGTTGGAATTGCAGCATTAGGTGTGGCTAGGAAGAAGCCTGAGCATGGGCGAACGTTCACCTCTATCATTGATTCGCTACACGCGGTTGTTATGCGGATGGTGACATTGGTGCTTCGATTAACGCCGTATGGTGTTCTTGCGTTGATGATTCGCGTTGTGTCTACGACAGCACCAGCGGAGATATGGAAGTTGGGCCGATTCGTAATTGCTTCTTACGTTGCACTGATTGTCATGTTTATCATTCACCTGCTGCTTCTTGGGTTATCGGGGATATCGCCTGCACGATACGTGAAGCTCGCAACTCCTGCCTTGGTATTTGCCTTTACGTCACGTACAAGTGCAGGTTCTATTCCGATCAATGTGGAGACACAGCGGGATAAACTTGGAGTACCGGAGAGTTTTGCGAATTTTAGTGCGTCGTTCGGCGCTTCAATGGGGCAGAATGGATGTGCAGGCATATATCCTGCCATGCTGGCCGTTATGATTGCACCTACTGTGGGAATGAATCCGCTCGATCCATGGTTTATTCTGCAGCTCATAGCAGTTGTTGCGATCAGTTCCTTCGGTGTTGCGGGTGTTGGAGGAGGAGCTACATTTGCCGCACTAATTGTGCTGTCCTCGATGAATTTGCCGGTTGGCTTGGCGGGACTGTTAATTTCTGTAGAGCCCCTAATTGATATGGGGCGCACCGCGCTAAATGTAAATGGATCCATGCTGGCGGGCGTATTATCCTCTCGTTGGCTAAGACAGTGGGACAAGGAAGCATTTCTCCGTGGTGAGAGCCGTTCACCTTCCGGGGAAGAATCGTAGTTGAATATCGATATGAAAAGTTAAGCATTACAAAAGGCTCGTCATATGGACGAGCCTTTTTGTCATTCTAGTATACTGCATAGAGTGATATGGCGATTATGACACTCGTCTTCCCGTCACAAGGGAGATGATGAACAGAACGAGGAAGATAAAGAACAGTACTTTGGCGATGGATGCTGCTGCTGCGACGACCCCAAAAAAACCAAACACACCTGCAATTACAGCGATTACTAAAAATATAGCTGACCATGTAAGCATAAGCAGTTCCTCCTTGTTATAATTTTACGAAGATAGGATTGGGCCGAGTAGATTGTCTATGCTGCTCGATTGTCGTGGCTTGCATGATGATTACCACAGCTGGAGGACAGCTAAACAATTGGGTATTTTTGTTTCACAGTTCTGCTTTCAGGGTATTTATTCATAATTGGTATACGGAAAATTGTGTTATGCTTGGGAATGCGGAGAAAGGCGGTATTCATCTATGTTATTGGAAATTAGTGCATTACTCGCAGCAGCAGCGTTTGCGGTGCTGGTGTTCTATCTGATTCAAACACTGCTGTCAGCCAAACGCTCTCTGGAGCGGGCTGCCGATACCCTTGAGCAAGTACAGCAGACCGTGAATTTATTGAGTGGCGACTTGCAAGGTGTCGCCAAAAATGCAAATGAACTCTCTCTAGAGCTGTCTGAGCAATTAAAGAAAATGGAGCCAGTGATGGACTCTGTTCAACATGCCGGTGAAGCCTTGAACGAGATCTCAATCGCTGCGAAGCAGGTATCAGTAGGACTGGTTAAGGGGGTACGTCGAGCCGCAGGGCGATTTGAACGTAAGCCCGCCCCTGATAGACGAGTGTCTAAGGAGCATCAGACAGCAGCGTCTGCGCCTGTACCAGCACCGCTGCAGGCGGATACTGCTGTGATAACACAGGAGCCACTGGGTGAAGCCGAGCATAAGCAAGAGCGTGAACAATCACCGCAGGGACAAGGCCATTCCCATTCCACAGCTAGCCAACAGCAGGATTGGAAGGAATGGGTCGATATTGGGACGAAGCTGTGGCAATTGTGGAGACAGCGCGAATAGTGCGGGAGAGCCGGTTAACAGTTTGGTTAACCGGCTCTCGTTTTTTTTCACAGGCAAGTAACAAAAAGAGATGATCTTCTTTGGCCTTTTCCGGTATAGTGGTAGTTGGGAATTATGGGGGGCTATGTCGAAAAGGCACGAACTATATCATAATCGATGAGGGGAGGAGAGTATGATGAACGTTCTCGTCGTTGATGACAATCCGACGAATGTCATGCTCATTCGGGAAATCCTTCGTAAAGCTGGCTATGACGGAGTGCAGACTGCTTCATCAGCCCATGAGATGTATCAAGTTCTTGGGATGGATGGGCCTCTTGGGCCTATGTATGTACCGGATATTGATCTTATTTTATTGGATATGATGATGCCGGAGATTGATGGACTGGAAGCTTGCAGCACGATCCAACAATACTCTGAGCTTCGGGACATTCCGATTATTATCGTAACGGCGATTGGGGATTCCAATATGCTCGCAGAGGCATTGGATGCGGGTGCGGTTGATTACGTCACGAAGCCGATTAACAGGGTGGAGCTGCTGGCTCGAATTCGGCTAGCGCTGCGCTTGAAGCGAGAGAAGGATTGGCATAAGGAACGTGATCGCCATATTCGCGATGAATTAAGCTTGGCCGCGAAGGTGCAGAGCTCTGTGTTGACAGAGCCTTATCAAGATGAACATATTACGATCAACGCACTATATCAGCCTTCTGAGGAGCTGGCGGGAGATCTGTATGCTTGGTTCCCGCTGGGCCAAGGCAGATATGGAATTATTATAATCGATGTTATGGGGCACGGCGTATCCTCTGCGCTGCTGTGTATGTTCATTGCTTCCGTTCTTCGGGACGCCGTCATGCAGATCGAACAGCCGGATCTTGTGCTTAAGCGATTGAATACGAAATTCCATCAGCTTCATATGAACGGGAATTTAATGCTCTATTATATGACGGCATTATATGTGGTTGTTGATACGAACAAGGGATGCATCCAGTATGCGAACGCAGGACACCCTCCTGGCGTTGTCATGATGGAGGATGGTGAGCTCATAACCTTGGAATCTACCGGATATCCAGTAGGCATGTTCCCAGAGCTTGAAGTAGAGACCAAAGAAGTGAAATGCGACTCACGTGCTCGAATTGCAATGTATACGGATGGGTTAATGGAAACGGCAGGCAACAGCGTGGAAGAGGCTATGGAGCGCATTGCCAATATTCTTCGACACGAGAAGACGCTGCAGAGCAGTTCATGGGACGAGCTGTTTGCACCTGGTTCTGATGAGGACAGTGAGGATGACAAGTGTCTGATTTGGGTGGATGTTCATTGATTTAGAAGGAGGAGCAGACAGTGAAGTTACGCACGAAATTAATTGCTGGCTTCGTTCTGTTCATGCTTATCATATCCGGACTTGGCTGGGTGTCTTATGATCGCATGAGCAGCTTGCAGCAGGATCTGGATCAGATTTATACGGACAGCTTCCGCAAAGTGGAACTTGCCTTTTTGATTCGGGACGACATGGACAATATCGCCAGCGTGCTGGTGACCGATATGCTAAACCCGAATGTTAACGGCGAAGAACTGTTGCAAAAAGGGAAGGTTTACCGTGATGATATTGTTAAATCGTTCAGGGAGTTGACGGCACAATATTCAACGGCGCAAGAGAAGAAGCTCATCGAGCTGGCGATACGCGATTGGGACAAGTACGACGAATTCGTCAACAAGTCAGTAGAGCTCACCACCAACAATAAATATGAAGAAGCCAACGCATTGCGAAATAAAGAGGGATTGGAATATCAACGCAACTTGAAAAACAGTGTGGCCGATTTGGCCAATCATCATGAGATGTCGATCGACAATCAGGTGCTGGAAGCGAAGAAGCATTATGAGCAGTCGATTACTTTGACGGCCGGTATAATGGTGCTGGGGCTTGTCGTTTCCTGCGCGATTATGTTGTGGGTCATCCCAAGTGTGACACGGAATTTGAATACGATGTCCATCATGATGCGCAGTCTTGCCCGTGGAAGGCTTCGTATTGTACGTAAGCTTGAGCCGCATACGAATGATGAGATTGGAGAAGTCATTCAAGTGTTCAAGCGGATGGCAGAAGACTTGGAAGCACGCAAGAAGAATGAGGAATTGTATCGGAAGGCTCAAGAAGAGCAAGCATGGATCGATGGAAATGCAGCACGTGTTACAGAGCTTCTGAATGGAGCCGCTACATTGAATCAGGTGGGGCAGATGTTCATTAGCGAGTTCGTGCCGACACTTGGAGGACAATATGGCGCCCTGTATATTCGGAATGAGACGGATCAACCAGATGTATTCGAACTGTTCGGTACTTATGCAGCTGCTGACGATTTGAAGGCTGAGCGAACAATGGTTGTTGGGAAAGGCCTGCTCGGTCAATGTGTCGTGGATGAGAAGCCAATCATTATAAGCGACATGAAGGATTGCTCCATTCGAATTGAATCGGGCGTATGTCAATCTCAACCGATTGAGCTTATCTTATTCCCGATAATGTTCGAACGCAGAGTGATTGCGGTGCTAGAGATGGCATCATTGACGAAGATGTCACCTGTACAGCACCGACTGCTCGAAAAGCTCGCACAGAAGCTCGGGGTCATCGTACATACGATCTCCGGACGCTTGCGTGTAGAGGAATTGCTGCGTGAGTCACAGGCGCTTGCCGAAGAACTGCAATGCCAGTCTGAGGAACTGATGACACAACAGGAAGAATTGAAGCGCTCGAACGAGCATCTGGAATCGCACACAGAAGCATTGAAGCGTTCTGAGGAGATGCTCCAGCGTCAACAGGAAGAACTGGAACACTACAATACGGAACTGATCGCGAAGACACGTGCGCTGGAAGAACAGATGCTGGCAACCCAAGAGAAGAACGAAGAGCTCGAAGGAGCGCGAACGATATTGGAACGCCAGACATTGCAGTTGGCCTTGGCTTCGAAGTACAAGTCTGAATTCCTCGCTAATATGTCTCATGAACTGCGTACTCCGCTTAACAGCTTACTGGTGCTGTCCCAATTGCTGGCGGAGAATAAGGAAGGGAACTTGGGACAGAAGCAGGTCGAGTATGCGCGTACGATTAACATGTCCGGTTCGGATCTGCTTAAAATGATTGATGAAATCTTGGATTTGTCCAAGATCGACGCAGGTAAGATGAAGTTGAATTTTGAAACTGTCTATTTGAGCGAATTGGCCTCCTTTATGAGCGACAGCTTTGAGACAATTGCAGAGCAGAAAGGGCTTGAGTTCAAGGTAGAGATAGATCCAGATCTGCCCAGCTCTCTAGTAACTGATGGGCATCGAGTGAAGCAGGTTGTACGCAATTTGATTGGCAATGCATTTAAATTCACAACGAAGGGCTCAGTAACCCTTCACATTGCGAAGGCGAAGCCGGAGCAATTGCCTTCCCCGCTTCAGGAAGCGGTTGAGCCTTATTTGGCGATACATGTTGTAGATACCGGGATCGGCATTCCGAAAGATAAACAAGATTTGATCTTCGAAGCGTTCCAGCAGTTGGATGGTACAACTAGCCGAAATTACGGCGGCGCAGGGCTCGGTCTGTCCATCAGCCGAGAGTTGGCAAGACTGCTTGGCGGCAAGCTGCAGCTGGTTAGTCGAGAGAAGGAAGGCAGTACGTTTACCTTCTTCCTTCCGATGAAGGCGGTAGAGCCTTCATCGATTCCAGTTAACTCCACCGTTGCTTTGTATGAAAAGGCGATCGCAGAAGCCCAAGCGGCACTAACCGTAGAGGGTGAAGAGGGGCATACATCAGAGGAACGAAGTAAGCTCGTCAAGCCTCATATGCCGCAGGTATCTGCGAACCATGAGGGTATGCCTCTTACTGCTTGGGAAGAAGCGTTGCTCAAGGAAGTCGCTGTCTCTGAAGAAGTGGACGGACATAAGTGGCCATTTGGAGAGAAGAAGCTGCTGATCGTTGAAGATGATGGTCCGCAGCGACAGTCTCTAATTGCCTTAATTGAAGGAGCGGACGTAGCCGTTACCGCGGTCTCTACCGGGACGGAAGCACTCAAGGTACTCGGGGAAGAGAAGTTCGACGGTATGGTGCTGGATTTGCTGCTTCCTGATATGACAGGATTTGAATTAATGGATGAAATTAGTCACCATTCCCGAATCCGTCGTATCCCAATCATTGTATACACTGGCAAACTGTTGGATGCGAAGGAAGAGACGGAACTGAAGAAGCGCGCACAGAGCATCATTATTAAGGATGTGAAGTCTCCTGAACGTCTGCTGCAAGAAACGATGATTCTCTTGAAGCGTTCAGAGGAAGTTCAGCCAAGCGATGAAAAAGAAAACCAGGGACCAAGCGATATGCTGCTGTCAGGCAAGCGGGTACTGCTCGTCGATGATGATGTGCGCAATGTATTTGCGCTATCAAGCGTGCTAGAGCAGTACGATATGAATATCGTGTATGCTGAAAATGGACGCGAAGCACTTGAAGCATTGGATGGGGAAGAGAATTTCGACCTCGTTCTCATGGATATGATGATGCCGGAGATGGATGGCTATGAAGCGATGCGCCGCATTCGCGAACAGCCTCAATTCGAGAAGCTGCCGATCATAGCATTGACGGCGAAGGCGATGAAAGAAGATCGCAATAAGTGCATTGAGGCAGGAGCGTCAGACTATGTCAGCAAGCCATTTCAGACGGAACAGCTGCTTTCATTGATGCGAGTATGGTTATATAAATAACAGGTAAGCAATATGTTGACATGATGAATGAAGGAGCAAGGATAAGATATGAACGGAAACGGGCTCGGTTTACATGATGAGAGAAGAAGGCCCCAGGATTCTGACCGAGAACGCATTGAGATTGAATTGCTGTTAGAAGGGGTTTATCGAGTTTATGGTTATGATTTCCGGGACTATGCGTATCCTTCGCTCAAACGGCGCATTTGGCATCAAGTGCATGAGGAAAAGGTAGACACGATTTCGGAGCTGCAGGGCCGAGTACTCTATAATCGGGATTGCTTGCAGCGTTTTGTCCGCAGCCTGTCGATCCCCGTTACCGAAATGTTCCGGGATCCCTCCATGTTCTTGGCATTTCGTCAACAGGTCGTCCCTATGCTGCGTACGTATCCGTATATTCGGATATGGCATGCGGGTTGCTCGACAGGAGAGGAAGTATACTCCATGGCGATACTGCTTCATGAGGAAGGGCTGTATGAGAAGACCAGGCTGTATGCAACCGATATGAATCCGCTATCGCTGCAGAAAGCCAAAGAAGGCGTATGCCCGATGGACAAAATGCGCACATACACCAAAAATTATTTGGAGGCGGGCGGGACAAGCTCTTTCTCCGAATATTATACGGCTTCTGGAGAGGGCGTTGTCATTCATCCTTACTTGCGTAAAAATGTAATTTTTGCAGAGCATAACCTGGCAACAGATCGATCCTTTAATGAATTTAACGTCATCCTATGCCGCAATGTAATGATTTATTTTAATGAGCCGCTGCGCAACCGGGTTCATGATCTTTTCTATGAGAGCTTGGCGCCACTAGGTGTGCTTATTGTCGGAGGCAAGGAATCCTTGCATTTTACAGGGAGAGAATCTCAATACGAGGAGATCGATCGTAACGAGAAGATTTATCGTAAAATACGATAGGAGGCACAATTGTGAACACCTTGGAACCAATCAATATTTTGCTCGTTGACGATAGGCGCGAGAATTTACTTGCACTCGAGGCCGTGTTGTCCGAGGAAAGCTATCGCTTGGTCAAGGCTACTTCAGGCGAGGAAGCTTTGCGCCACTTGATGAAAGAGGAATTCGCCGTTATTGTGCTGGATGTTCAAATGCCAGGCATGGATGGGATCGAGACGGCCAAATGGATTAAGGCTCGCGAGAAGACGAAAAATATTCCGATAATATTCGTATCTGCGAACTATAAGGAAACCGAGCATTTATTTGCTGGGTACTCAGCGGGTGGGGTTGACTATATGGTCAAGCCATTCGTCCCTCATATTTTGAAGTCGAAGATTCATAGCTTCGTTGGTATATTCTTGGCACAGAAGCGGCTGCAGGCGCAGAAGATGCTTCTCCATCAGAAGACGAAGGAACTTGAGCGGATGAACAGTGAGCTGGCAGCTGCTAAGGAAGCAGCGGAGTGCGCGGCACTTGCTAGAACACAGTTTTTAGCAATGATGAGCCATGAGATTCGAACGCCGATGAACGGGGTGCTCGGAATGGTTGATCTGCTGCTCGACACTGAGCTGACAAGTGAGCAATCGAACTATGCGGAGTTGATCCGCAAGAGCGCCGATACACTGATCAGGACGATTAATAATATTCTTGATTTCACCAAGATGGAATCAGGCAAGCTGGAATTAGAAGAATTTCCGTTCGATACGAACTCGCTCATTACAGAGGTTTATGAGCTGTTCATGGTAGAGGCGAATAAGCGGGATCTGACCTTGTCGTATTCAATGGATGAGGATGTGCCATCGTTATTGTATGGAGATATGCTGCGCGTCAGGCAGATCCTTATTAATCTCGTAGGAAATGCAGTCAAATTTACGAATCGTGGGAATGTCAGCATTTATGTGTCCATCATCGAAACGAAGCGCACGGGGGAAGGCAATAAGTTCCATGTCCGGTTCGATGTACGGGATACAGGAATCGGTATTCCAGTCGATAAGATGGAAGGGCTGTTCCAGCCATTCGCACAGCTTGACTCTTCTATGAACCGCAAGTATGGGGGAAGTGGATTAGGGCTTGCCATTTGCAAGTCGCTTGTCCAATTGATGGACGGGGATATTCGTGCCATACCGGTACCAGAAGGGGCCCTATTTACATTTGACGTATGGTTGAAGGAATGTGGCGAGTAGCCGCCGCATTCTTTTCCCATTGTTTCGATTTAGATGAAGAAGGTTATTTACCAATAAAGTACATTTAACAAGTTTACCTATGTATAGGAGAGGAACATGATGAACGGAAAAAAGTTTGCAGTTAAGACGGTACAGCAAGAGGGACAAGTAATTGTCCAGACTTGTGGAGATTTGGATTTGGCAGCAGCGAAAGAGTTTCGTTCCACGATGGAACCGATTGTGAACGATGCGAACACAGAGCTTACCTTAGATCTGAAAGAGCTGACGTATATTGATAGCACAGGGATTGGAATCTTGATCTCGATATTGAAGATGCGTCATGAGCAGAAGTCAGCTTTCCGTATTGTAAATGTACCGACACATGTCCAAAAACTATTTGATATGACAGGTATTTCGAAATTTCTGACCCCACAAGCCTAACAAATGAACGATGAAAGGGACTGAATCAGAATTATGGAACACGCAAGAGAATGGAAGCGCGTTAAGTTATCATTGCCAGCACAAGCCGAATATGTGGAGTTAGCACGGTTGACTTTGTATGGTATCGCAAGCCGTATCGGATTCTCCTATGAGGATATAGAAGATATGAAGGTAGCGATTTCGGAAGCTTGCAATAATGCAGTGCTATATGCGTATGGTTCGCAGGGTGGAGTCGTTGAAGTACTGTTTGAGGTTGCTGAGGATGAGATTGAGATCATCGTACAGGATGAGGGAGCGAGCTTTGATGCAGCAAGCAAGACCAGTGGGGTGGAAGGCTTGCATGACAAGCAGCTTGAAGATATTCAGGCCGGTGGTCTTGGATTTTATTTAATGCAGGCGTTGATGGATGAGGTTGAAGTGATGAGCGTCGATGGTCACGGCACCGTTGTGAAGATGAAGAAGCGCCTGCAGCGAAGCGGGGAACTTCTATGAGTGCTGTCCCTCAACAACATTCATCCGAGGAAGCAACACGGCTCATACATGAATATCAAGCTACAAATGATAATGAGATTGCAACGATCCTCATTCAGAGATACGATCCCATGGTCAAGATGGCCGCAGGCAAGATTTCACGCAACCGTCCGGACTTGTATGAAGATTTGATGCAGGTCGGCAATATGGCATTGATCCGCTTATTAAAGCAATTCGATAGTTCGTTAGGTGTTCCGTTCGAAGCTTATGCGATGAAAAGTATGATTGGGCATATGAAGAACTTCTTGCGGGACAAGTCATGGTATATACAAGTTCCACGCCGGATTAAGGAAAAAGGTGCGCTCGTACAGCAGACCATTGATGAGCTGACAATGAAGCTTGAGCGGTCGCCTAATGTAAATGAGATTGCGGAGAAGTTGGAATTGTCCGTCGAAGAAACTGTCGAAGTTCTAGCCGGTCGAGAGTGCTATCATTACGTCTCCTTAGATACCCCATTATCGCAGGATGAGAGTGCTGCGACATTGGGAGAGCTGATTCGCTCTGAAGCCGACGATTATGAATCGGTGGAACGTAAGATGGATCTGATGGAGGCTATGAAGGAACTCAAGCCGGAAGAACAAAATGTATTGGCACTTATATTTAATGAAGGATTATCACAGCGTTCGGCTGCGGATCGTCTCGGCATTTCCCAAATGAGCGTATCACGCATCCAGCGGCGTGCAACGGAGAAACTTAAGAATATATTGACATCGAATAATTCTTCGTAGAAAAAATGAAGATGCTTGTCTATATAGACAGCATCTTCATTTTGTGCCTGCTATGATGGTCTAGATGCAATTCTCATGAAAGATTAGATACCATTTACTATTCCTTCTTCAACTCGTCCGCAATTTCCTCTGCTACGTCTGCAGATGCTTCCTTCAACTGATTTGCAGTGTTGGCTGTTGCTTCCTTTACGGTTGCAGCGAACTCCTTGGACGCTTCCTTCACGCTGCTAACGACTGCACCCGCTTTTGATCCAACCGTTTTTACGGTTTCAGCTGTGCGGGATCCAAGATCTGTCGCCATTTCTTTTGTTTTGCCGCCTACTTGCTGTGCCTTATCGCTTATATCTGAGCGCAGCTCGCGTCCGGATTTCGGCGCAAGCAGCAGAGCTGCCGCCGCTCCTATCGCGCCCCCGATGAGAAGTCCCTTTACAAATGTGTTGCAATCCATTTTTGCGTTATTGCATTCTGTGTTTTGACTCATACTAACCTCTCCTTTTGTGGTAGTCGAATGTCTTACTAGAGGATTACACAATTTTAGGAGGTTTGAAACAGAGGCACCCATTATCTGTACCTATCGAGCGCTTCTCTTGCGGTCTCTTAGCCACTGCATCGCCATAATGGTAAACAGAAGCCAGATTGCACCTGCTGTGTATCCGCCCAGCACATCGGTTACGTAATGAACACCCAAATAAATGCGGCTAAGCCCGATGCATACAATAAGTAATACCGTAAGCACAAGCACATATCCGGCAGGCTTGCCCTGTTCTTTTAAGTGAACCCATATTAAATATCCAATCATGCCGAAGAAGGCAGTACTAACCATGGAGTGACCGCTTGGAAAGCTGTAGCCATGTTCAACGACCCAGTGTTCCCAGTCTGGTCTTGCCCGCTGGAAGCAGATCTTCAGGCCTTCATTGACCAAGGCGCCTCCCAGCGAGACAGTCAGAAGGCTTATGGCGTCCCATCTGCGCTTGTACACGAAGGCAAGGAGTACAATAAGTATGCCAGCCAACGGTACAACGACACGGCTAGATCCGATATGGGTGATCCATGTGACGACAGTTGTTAAGGTAGGGGAGGCTGCTTGGCGTACCGTATCCGTTACGTAGCGATCGAAGTCAGTCGTTTGATTCAGAAGAACACTTCTAGTGATAAAAAAGAAAACGATAGCCAAGATAAGTGTCGCGGCAGCTCCCCCCAGAAGATTTAGTGCGAACTTGCGTTTTGCTTCTGGCGAAACGCCCCGATATTGTTGTTTCACAGTTGTCAACACTTCTCCTTTAGGTGTATGTTTACATTACAAGATGTCCGCTGATGATTCTTAAATCACGATTTATGGACAAAAGGTAAATATGTAATATCAATAACATATTTCCATGCTTTGTTGCAACTGGAAGAAATGAAAGGAAGACGAACATGAATGAACGTCTAGTAGAGGAAACACGTAACGGCTGGCTGGAGTGCGAGCATCGCGGTGCAATCTGTGGTGTCGATCGCCATCTGCAGCCTCAATATGCGCTTGGAGATATATATACACCGATGTTCCTGCGTTCGGCAGGCAAGCCATTGCAGGCGATCCCTGTTGTTCGCAGTGGGACACTTGAGCATTATGGGCTGCAAACTCGAGATTTAGCGTTGATGACAGCGTCTCACCGAGGAGAATCCATTCATATTGATACGATGGAACACATTATGCAGTGTGCGGGACTTGAAGAGAATCATTTGATTTGCTCGCCCTCTTTTCCATTGAACGAAGAAGTGAAAGAGCAGTATTTGCGAGATGGAGGAGAACGCCGGAGAGCGTATCATAATTGTGCTGGCAAGCATTTCGGCGTCCTTGCATGGAGCCATATGATGGGCTGGGATCTGGCGACTTATACGGAACCTGAACATCCCGCGCAGCAAGAGATTACACGTACAATCGGCGAGATGGCAGGTGTTGATCCAGAACAGATGCATGCAGGTACGGATGGCTGCGGTTTCCCGGTGTATGCACTTCCGCTTCAAGGACTCGCAACGGCGTATGTGAAGATCGCCTGCCCAGAGCTTATTAAGGATGAACCGACTCGCCAGGCTGCAGAGCGCATCCGCAATGCAATGCAGGAGCATCCATTATTAGTTGGCGGTACGAATCGGATTGACTCGCTGTTGATGGAGGATAAGAACATCATAGCCAAGGGCGGCTTCAAAGGAATATTTGCCTTCGGACTTCGTCGTGAAGGTCTGGGCTTCGCCTTCAAGGTAGCGGATGGTTCAGATGAGGAATGGGCGCATATTGTTGCATCGATTCTCGAACAGATTGGTTATGAGGAGAAGTCGACAATTGAGCGTATTCGTCGCGTGTTCCCAGGCACAATTCGGAACGACAACGGTCGTGTGGTCGGTGAACAGAAGACGGTATTTCAGCTTCAAGCATTGAAGTGAGCGGTATGATGCGCAATTTCGTTGTAGTATGACATCATAGAAGAGGTGAGCTAATGAATCCCATACTCTTAGAGGTTATCGGTACGACAGTGCAAGAGGTGAAGGAAGCGGCGCTGCATGGAGCAGATCGCATTGAACTGATTACTGCATTTTCAGAAGGGGGACTAACCCCTAGTCTCGGGCTCGTTGAAGAGGCTATAGCTTCCGTAAGTATTCCGGTTAATGTGATGGTACGGCCGCATAGCCGTTCATTCGTGTATGATGCGGACGATCGAGCAACAATTGTTCGGGATATTCGCTTGTTACGTGAAACTGGAGCGAATGCTATTGTTTTTGGCGCGCTTACACCGGAAGGGAAGGTAGACGTCGATTTGCTTGAGAGAGTGTTGGAGGCAGCCGGCGATTTGCCGCTGACCTTCCATCGCGCGATCGATAAGTCTGCCGACCTGCTTCAAGCCTTGGATGTTCTGCTTGTTTACCCACAGGTGACTACTGTACTGACATCGGGCGGTAAGCCAAGCGCTCTGCAAGGCCTTGCGTGTATCCAGTCCATGGTGCGGCAGGCTGCTGGCTCGAATCTGGGGATTTTGGCTGGCAGTGGCCTGACCGCGGAGACGGTGGTTGATTTCACAAGGGAAGCAGGAGTGAAGCAGGTTCATTTTGGATCGAATGTACGCATAGGCGGTCATGCCCTAGCACCAATTGACCCTGAACGTCTGCGGGCTTTGCGGTCGTCGCTCAATACAATTACGGAATAATAAAAATAGCTCCCGAGCCGCTTTGCTTATGCACTGTGCGCTAGGAGCTATTTTTCGTTTGGTTGCAACTGGTGATGCGATACGACAAAGTATTAGGAACGGCGTAATTTGCCGAGCTCAGAGACAATCGCCTCTACTTCACTGATGCTGAAAGCAGGCTTGCTCATAATGATATCGTAAATATCCTTAATGTCGTCATATTGCTCTACGGAGAACGCAGAGGACTGCATCGCTGCTGCCGTAGCCATCTTCAATTTATCCTTGATCACATCAATCATCATTTCTACATTGGCTTGCGTTCTTTCATTGGAAACCATGGTTCTCCTCCTTAGACGCTATTGCGATAACGTCCTATTCAACATGTCCGTATTGTATCACGAAAGCAGTGGAAACAAAACGATATCCTCGCGTAATTCAATGTTCGTCCCCGAGGCATTTCTTATGCTTCCTTCCTTATTGTGCCTTGCTTGGCATCGGTGGAATTGTACAGTAGAATGTGAATCATGTAGCAGAATGAATCATGTAGCAGATTGAATCATGCATCAGATTGAATTATGAAGTAGGATTGATCAAGAAGTACAAAGAACAGAAGGAGCCCTCCGCCCATGCAAGTCAACGGCAATATGAATAAGGTATACGAACAGAGCGGCCAGAGAACGCGCTGTACGATAGATCGTCTCCAAGATTGGCTGCGGCAAGTCGCAGACAAGCATCAAGGTCAGAACGTTATGTTCGTCTGCATCGGTACCGACCGATCCACAGGAGATGCGCTTGGACCCTTGGTTGGCACCCGACTTGCGCAGCGTGGATTGCAGGTGGTAGGGACCATGGAAGAGCCATGTGATGCCACGAATTTGCAATCCCGGTTATCTGCGCTGCGGGATCATGTTGTGACGGTTGCAATCGATGCTTGCCTCGGACATCCAAGCTCCGTAGGACAATATCTGGTCAGCCACTCCTCCTTGCAGCCAGCAGAATCGGTTGGCTTAGCTATGCCAGCGGTGGGTCAGTACAGCATTGCTTGTGTCGTGAATGTGATTGGCCCGAAGCCGTATTGGACATTGCAGACGACTTCCTTGCATCACGTCATGAAGATGGCGGACGAAATAGCGGATGCTATCATCGAATCATTTCTTCCCGAGCCAAGCATAAATACCGAATAACCTCCATACAAATGATGTCGTGGGCCAAAAAAAGATGGAGCCGGATCGCCCTCCGCCTCCATCATTCGGGTTCATACAGATGTGCGTGTTAAGCTGTACCGATCCGTTCTGGGGGAACGGATCATTTTTTACTTTCCCGGTCCGTCAGCTTGATAATGAGCTGAACTAACCCGAGAATAAATGCACTCGTGGCAAAGAAAAGTTCGAACCCTTGCATATTGTTCACCCCCCCTCTATTCGAGATCGCAGATTACTGGTGCGGGCAATGCTTGGAGTTGGCTGCTGATTCAGGCATTTATGGGTAGTGTAATATACTATATATGTATGGATGTTTTTGGAATGAAAGAATGCTTTGGACAAGCTTTTTTGAAAATTTTGTGTAATGGTAATTAAAGGTGCATATTTCGGCAGGTTCTGCATAAAATGAAGGCTTGCGAATTTGAGAACGTACCAAAAGGAGAGAGGGATAAGCGATGACAAGAATACAGGTGGATGCTAACTTTACGATGAATGTAGAACAGCAAGGACAAGGCCCTGCTGTCATATTGCTTCATGGCTATTGTGGAAGTTCGAAATATTGGGAAGCGATAATGCCGATGCTGGCGCAGAACTATCGCGTCATTGCTCCAGATTTGCGAGGTCATGCCAAGTCAGATTCACCTGTAGGCGCATATACCATTGAACAAATGGCTGACGATGTGCTTGCGCTTGCCGATAAGCTCGAGCTATCGCAATTTGTGCTGCTTGGTCACTCTCTTGGTGGATATATTACGCTGTCGTTCGCTCAGCGCTATAGCAGCCGCTTGCATGGGTTCGGGCTGATCCATTCCACGAGCTTGCCGGATACCGAAGAGGGCAAGCAGAATCGCTTGGCCGTTGTCGAGAAGCTGCAATCGCAAGGTATCGTTCCTGTTGTGGACGGATTAATCCCGAAGCTGTTCGCGCCACAGCATCTTGAAGAGCATGCCTTGCAGGTGAGCAGGGCGAAGGAGATTGGATATTGCACACCGCCGCAAGGAGCTGCTGGAGCAGCGCTTGCGATGAGAGAGCGAACTGATCGGACTTCGGTATTGCAAGCATCTGAGTTACCCGTGCTGTTAGTAGCGGGAGAGCACGATCAGATTGTGACAGCAGATAAAGCCTTTACGGCGAGCGGGGACAATATTTCGCAGGTTACGATAGAGAAGGCGGGTCATATGAGTATGATGGAGACGCCAGCGACACTTGCGGATGCGCTACACACCTATTTAGCTAATGTATTTCAGTAAGAGGCAGCAGAAGTGTTCTGATGTATTAGGGGAACGATGATATGGATGACCACGTTTAGGGGAGCTTCACTTGAGGAAGCTCCCCTTTTTCGCTATACTTGACTTACTTTTTGGATGTCTGAATCCGAATATTATGTACATGAAGCGAGGCTTTGACATGAATGAGGCGTTTAAAGCACTTGCAGATCCGACCAGGCGACAGATTATAACCTTGTTGAAGGATAAGGATATGACGGCAGGAGACATCGCCGATCACTTTAATATGACGAAGCCAAGCATCTCTCATCATCTGAATGGGTTGAAGCAAGCGAAGCTCATTCTTGATGAGCGGCGAGGCCAGCATATATGGTACTCACTCAATACAACCGTATTGCAGGAGGCTCTCGGCTGGTTTCTTGATATCATTTCATACCAGGGGAAGCGAGGGAGGGATGATTAATGAAACTACTGGATCACAATCTGGAGAGAAGGGCATTTCTGGTATTGTTTGTGTACAATGTGATTGTAGCTGGACTGATGTGGCTGGCATATCCGAAGCTTCCAGAGAGGATTGTATCCCATTTCAACTACTATGGCGCTCCTGACGGGACAATGGAGAAGACGATAGTTTTTATCATATTCTCTGCTATCTTAATACTGATCCCCGTACTTTTGCCGTTCATTCGACGTGCAGATCCGCAGCAGCACAATTACAAGAAATTCGAATCCACATACATATGGTTCGGCTGGGCATTGTCTGTGTTCCTGCAAGCTATATTCGGCGTCGTGATCGGCTATCATCTAATTAACGGGTTTCCGGTGCAATCTCTGATTTTAACTGCGCTCGGATTGTTGTGGATGTTCCTTGGCAACATGTTTGGACGTGTGCGGTTCAACTATTTTTTCGGTATCCGTACGCCGTGGACGCTTGCAGACGAACAGGTATGGCGCAAAACGCATCGTCTGGCAGGCAAGGTGTGGCTTATATCGGGTTTACTATCATGTGCTGGAGCATGGCTGCTGCCCCTTCACTGGGGTGGATACATCGGTTTACTTGTAATAGCGGTATCAGTCTTTGTCCCCATGATTTATTCCTACCTTGTCTTTCAATCTAAAATACGGCCGAGGTGATGGTGATGCACCAACGTGATTATTTACTCCGGTTAATTGAAGAGATGACTCGTATGTTTGGTCAAGCGCTTGGACTAAAGGAAAAGAAGAAGCGTGAGCAACTGATTGTCGAGTGGGATGAATTGTTGCAGCGCCGTTTTCGGATTAGCGGGGAACTGGCTGACAAGCTTCCGGCAGAGGACATCATACGACTGTTCCGGACGGGAGAGCGGCTGCATGCAGATGAGATCCAAGCATTGGCGATTGTACTGTATGAGCGGGCTAAGTTGGAATGGGAACGAAGCAGGCATGATAATGAGTCGTCGCCGTTTGGTGCTGCCGAAGTGCCGCGAAATGGTGAGAGCATGATGGGAACTGACAATGACGAGACAATATATATTCTGCGATTGATGAAGTCGTACGAGCTTTTGCTGGAAGCGACCTCGCAAGGTAGTGATCGGAGGCTGCTTCCGGTTCAAGACTCGATGGAAGCGATATATCAGGTAATCAAAGGCTATCATATTGATAATCGCTTAAGGGAGAAGATGTGGCGCTGGTTTGAGAAGGAGGGTCGTCTGGCTGAAGCGGAGGACTCTTTGTTTGAGTGGTTGGACAGTGGAGAGAGGCATCATCTTGAACAGGCAGCAAGTCGATATACGCAAGCGTTGAAGTTCTATGAACGACTTAATGCAATGTCGGATGAGACGCTTCTAGAAGGGGGTCTAAGCCGAGAAGAGGTCATCTCGGGCAGGGAAGACGTAAGTAAGAATACAGCATGGCAAATGGAACGGTAGGAGTTATAAGCAGATGGAACAATTAACAGAGTTAGTTGAACGAGTGATTACAGAACAAATCTTAAGCAGTGCAGTGCTTAGCCAACTGCGGCGCAAGCCTGAGGAGGGCTACACCAAGGTGCTGCTCAAGCCGGTGCAGTTGCGCGGGCAGATTCAGATCCAGTTCGAGTATCATTATGATAATAAGGTGACGCATGATAATGTCCCGTTAACAGAAGCGGCCGCGAAGGTAATGTCTTTATTCGAAAGTACATTCAAGCAGGGATTGTTGCGGACAACAGAGGGCGATTATCAAGTGTTAATCAGCAAGAAATTCAAGGTAACGATTCGCAAGCAAGCGGCAGTCGTGCGCAAGGTTGAAGTGTCACATAACCGCAAGAAGCAATATGTGTTGAACGAGGGAATTCCGGTTCCATTCTTGGTCGAACTAGGCATCATGGGCAAGGAAGGCAATGTGATTGCAGCGAAATATGATAAGTTCCGCCAAATCAATCGCTTCCTCGAAATGGTGGCGGATGTGCTGCCGCATCTGCCGAGCAATCGTACGGTCCGCATTATCGATTTTGGCTGCGGCAAATCGTATCTAACGTTCGCGCTGTATCATTTTCTGCATGTAGAATCCAAGCTCCCGGTTCACATTGTAGGGTTGGACTTGAAGCGGGACGTCATCGAACGGTGCGAGGCGCTTGCTAGGCGCCTTGACTATGACGGACTCTCCTTCCAAATGGGGGATATCGCCCAATATGAAGGTGCCGATGAGGTCGATATGGTGGTGACGCTGCACGCTTGTGATACCGCGACAGATGCAGCGCTAAACAAGGCTGTACGGTGGGGAGCTCAAGTTATCTTGTCGGTTCCATGCTGCCAGCATGAATTGAACCGTCAGGTGGAGCAGAGCGTGCTGGAGCCCTTGTTGAGACACGGCATATTGAAGGAACGTTTCAGTGCCTTGGCGACGGATGGACTGCGGGCGAAGTTGCTTGATTGCGTAGGATATCGTACACAATTGCTCGAATTTATTGATATAGAGCACACACCCAAGAATATTTTGATTCGTGCGGTTCGCGGTGAAGAACCTGCTGGGCAGGTAGAGAAGACTGACCCGCAAATGTGGAACGAGTATGAGACGTTCAGACAGTTTTTGAACGCAGATCCGTACTTGGAGCATGCCCTGCAGGAGCTGTTGGAAGCTCGTGGCTGCAAGCGCACAGTATAAGTATCTAAGGCTAGAGCCCTCTCCGTTGTGTAGAGGGTTCTTTTTGATGTGGGGGAAGATAGGCAGGCTCATTAACTGGCTTGGTTCTTAGTTATGATCCAACGAATATGGGCGGCTCTCGTTACATCGCATATTGTAGGGCCTACTCCTTCTCTAGTGAGCTACATACATGAACTTCTTGGTCGAGCGACTCTATCCAGCAGTATGCTTCTCTTCAAATTCCCTCCGTTTTGGACGATATATAAAGGAAGGTAGTATGGAACAGGAACAGTAACAAATCAATGCCCATTAAAAGAATCTATAGCTGCATGGTTATAGAACAGGGCAAAGTGAGTTGTTGCAATAGAACAAGCAGGACGCCTATGTCTGGCTCGATCTTCATACAGCAAGAGCAAGATTAACGTGAATAGTGAAACGAAGCGAAGCAAGGGGATAAACTGCGAACGAAGAACCTAGGAGGTTGAACGGTCAATGACGGGAGCTTATGTAACGGATGCTCCAGAGCATTTGTTAATGTCGCTTTTGCACAGTCGTACAGTGCTTGAGGGCGACAACTGCATTGCAACGGGAGTATTGTCTTATTTAGAAGGAGATGTCATGGAGGTAGAACTGCCAGAATTCGAGCGGTTTGAACTTGGAGAGGCGCTGAAGGTGACCATATATTCGCCGGTAGGCATATTTAATTTCCATACTCAGGCTGTGGCACGGCATGAAGGGTCGTTGATGCTTATTCATCCGCCGCATCAACAGCGCAAATTTACAGATCAACGCTTATTTCCGCGAATAGAGGTACGCAAGCATGGATACGTACTGCCTCCACGACCGGCGGAAGGAATGGCAATTACGCCGACGCCAATACCGATTCATATCGAAGATATTAGTTTGAATGGGATCGGTTTCAACATTAAGGGGAACTCTTCATTCGTGGAAGGAAGCGAATTAGAGGCTGAACTGCAGCTTGGATTTGCTGTTCCTTGCCGCTTAACGATTGCTCGTATGGCGAGTCGGGAAGACGATATCTTCTATGGAGCCAAGCTTCAGGTAACCAGTGATCCTGCACAACGGTCCCTGCGTGCATTTATTATGCGGGAACAGATTAAATCACATATTGATCGCAAATCAAAAAATTCAATAACAGCTCGCCCATAACATGCTAAAATAGCAATGTACTTCACCATTACATAGAATAGAAATGGTAGGAGAGAAAGGGAGGGAGGGAGCAGCTTGAAGCGCGCTTCTCGTCATGTAAGGAACTTATTAATCGGATGTCTTGGCATCGTGCTCCTATTAAGCGCCTTACCAACATCGACGTCAGCAGCTGGGCTAAATAATCGATACCCGACTAAGGTGTTTGAGGTATTCACAGACGTTGCAATGAATCAAGAAGGGCGTCAGAAGATTAAGGACGAGTTAATTCAGCCATCTGTTACGAATGTTACGTATCAAGAAGTGGTGAACATTGATCCTGCAATTGCCGAAGTAAAGGTAGATTTACCAAATGAAGAATACGTGGTGACACCGCATAGTCCAGGATCGACTACGGTCGAGTTCAAATGGATCCGAGGGGATGGAACGGTACTTCATCATAAGTTTGTCGTTGCGGTAGTCGACCCCTCACAGGGTAATATTATTCCTCGGATTAGAGAACCTGAACAGGAAAGTTATGTGCAGCTAGGATCTTCTGAAATCAATGATTTCCAAGATATATTTGAGAATGTAGATTGGAGATCCAACCAGCCGGTACCTTATAACGAGCTTCGATCCGGAAATGGCTTCAAGAACATAACACCTGTTAATCAGAAACGATATCTTTTCAGCGCTGAGGCTCAGTACGCAGTGGATACAAGATGGGTATTCAAAGTAACAACGAGAGATAATAACGGAGCAATTATGTCCGCTACATACTTTAAGGACTACAAAATCAATCAGTCACCCAGCCTGAAAAATAATTTTGATCGTACTGTGCATTTGATGCCTGGCGGGGAAGCTAGTATCGTGCTGTCACGGTATTTTGAGGATTTAGACAATGATGAATTATTCTTTACTGCAGTCTCGGCAAACGGCCAGGTCTCATGCGAGATTAATGGGGATAACCTGCTGTTGCGTGCGAGAGCCGATTCCGCAGAGGGCATCGAGAAAATCACGATTACTGCGGATGATCAACGACAAGGTATTCCTACGCATGGAACATTAAGCATGTACATCAGCAAACCGCGCGAAGTTGGCATTGCCGGTACCTATCCAGAAGTAGATAACGGCTTTGAAGTGATTCCAGCAGGCTCCGGTGAGTATTACATGGCTCCATTTGAACAGTATCTGCCTTCCTATGCAGAGCTCGAACAGAAGGTTGCATCAGGTAATGCTCGTAAGGGAGAACTTACAAGTGGGGGCAGCCTTACATTCATCATTGATCAACAAAAGGGCCAATCTAAAGGATTTGATGAAGGACAGTATGGTCTCTATCTGTTCGATGGAACGACGGTCACGCTGGAGAGAGCGATTGAATTGTCCGGCAAAGAGAAAGTCATTCGTGAATTGAAGGAGCTGGCTGCCGCAAGAGGCGAATCATCCTATCAGATTGTGGACGCCCAGCAATGGCTGTTCACGAAGGGTGACAATAATTTTGTTCGCGCTAAGATCGTGATGGCGATTCTCGCAGAATAACAAGCAGTATCGTCAGAAGGTCAACCTAAGGGTTGGCCTTCTTTTTGATTGTCCATCATAATAGATATAGAATTGGTAGAATCGGGAAAGAAGGGGGAGTGCAGATGAAGGTGGATTTACAACAAGATGGCCATGGCAATTTTGTTGTTTTGTATGTTGGAATCGGGACAATCTTCGCTGTGCTTCTTGTTGGGTTATGGAAGCAGGGGCTGTTCTATGATCGCGATGTGGGAATGCTATCCCTCCTGCTCTGCGCAGCTTCTGTATGTATGCTTGCCGCATGGAGGTGGGATGCAGTCCTTCCATTGCCACTCATATATCCGCTTCCCCTGCTCATCGGATATCTCATTAGCTGGGTGTTAGGGCCTGCAACCGTATATGGCACAGAGATGCAAATCCTAAGAACCGCGATGCTGCAAGCTTGGATTATACTGCTCGCCATTATGCTGCACAGAGGGGGGGATCAGACTAAGCGGCTCATTACAGGTTCAATCCTGTTAGTCGGATTCTTAATCAGTGGCAGCGCTCTTGGCATGCTCTATGGATGGATACCGAATGAATCAGGTGTGATGGTGAGTCAGAATTCAGAATTGTCGGCGTTTGGATTTCGATTAGGTGGGGTTGTCCAATACCCGAATACGCTTGGTGTACTTGCCGGGGCGTTCGCGTTACTGCACTTGAACGGCGCAGCCTGTTCGGCGGCTAAAGCTCGAAGCCAACGGAGTGGAAGTGTTCGTGTACGGGTTGTCTCTACCAAATGGCTGCTTGCGGCTGTGCCGATTGTTCCCCATTTGGTCGTCCTTGGTCTTACCGAATCAAGGGGATCCTGGATCGTGTTCGGTATCGTATTGCTGGTTGGAATCTGGAGCGCTCGCGGCTATCGTGCGGAGTACGTGACGACGTTTTTGTGGTTCGGAGCATGGTCTTTCCTAGCGGCCGCATGGAGTGCCTCGATGTGGCAGAGTGGGGATGGGTGGCTGCCGATGCCTGTTTGGTTCGCTTGGATCGGTTCAATTGTACTGTTCGGCGGCTTAATGCTGAGTCTGTCTCAGAACCGTCGGCTACGAAATGGGTTGATTCTCATCATACTTCCAATGCTTATGATAGCAGGCATTCACTTGCTGCCTACAGGGGCAAGCAGTCGGATTACGGATCATTATGCTACTGCAGGAGCGCGAACATTGTTCTATAAGGATGCAATTACGCTGTGGAAGGAACATCCTTGGTTCGGCGCAGGCGGAGATTCATGGCGGCAGCAGTTTGCACGCATACAGAGCGAGCCGTATGTTGGCAAGGAAGTGCACAGCAGCGTGCTGGATATGCTGCTTGATGTAGGGCTGGTATTTACAATGCCTGCAATAGGGTTAGTATTAGCAGCATTGCTGCTAGCATGGCGTCGGCATGCCGGATTCGGATTGGCCGCAGCGATGCTGCTTGCACACAGTCTGATTGATTTCGACATGTCGTATGGGCTAGTGACGCTGCTGTTCGCATTGCTGCTAACGCTGGGCTTGTACGATGAGAGCCTCAATCATGGCTCTCCAAGGATGCGCTTCGCGCTGTGGCAGGTGGGCACGAAGCGCAGGAAGCGTCTCGCGGCACTGCTGCTTGCCGCTCCGCTGGCAGCCGCAATCGTGCTCGCGTCGTGCCACCTCGTGGCACAACAGCTCGCCGCGGCTGCCAGCGCTGCTGCCGACAAGGCCACAGGCCCTGTTGGCATGGCCCGCGCGCATGCGCAGCAAGTGGCTGCGCTGCGCTGGGCGCCCGCGAACACGGCGCTTCGCATCGCCGTGAGCCGTACCCTGCCTCCGCAGGAGGCGCTTGCCCTTCTGCAGGAAGGGCTGCGCTACGAACGCGATGGCAAGGGGCTCTACCGTGCGCTCGCCTTGGCAAGTGCACGCCTTGGCCGCGCCGATGACGCCGCCGCTTGGTGGGAGGCGGCGGTTAGCAGCGACCGCTTCGATCGCGTGCTGCAGACCGAAGCCATTGAGAAGCTGTCGCTTGCGGCGCACTACAGTGCAGATCGCCTTCAAGCGACCGCATATGCGAACGCAGCAGGCAAGATGTTCCGGCGATATGAAGCGGAGGCACATCATGTCCTTCTCATGCGCAATCCTGCGAACGGCAAGCGTTTCGCAATGACGGAGGAAGCGAAGCGGGCTTACAGCTCGATCGTTTCGATGATCACGAGGGGACAGTAGTTCATGGACGTTAACCAGAATTCGGAGCGCTGGTCGCCTTCATTTGACGACACCAGGATACCGGGCTTTTCTCATGAAGTTGAAGGTGAACTTTGAACATGCTGTGCCTGCCGGCACGCCGATAGGGGCGGAATCTCGAACAACTCAAGAAAAAACCGGCCTCGTCGCAGATAATGCGAACCGAGGCCGATTTGAACTTTCCGCTGAATTAATATTCGCCACTCCAAGGCGGTACGATCAGATTAATAAATAGCATCGTCCCGCAGCATCCGGTTGAAATCAGCGGTACGTACCTTCGCTGGAGCGAGTACGTCAATGTTGCCAGCACGATAAACAATATGAAAATGACATCCATAAGACGGAAAGTTGGCTTATTTTCAGGCTCCTTACTGGAGTCTTTTGATCTGCATAAACCGCTACCCGGAAACCTCCTGCATTTCTTGCGGCTGCGTTGATTGGAACCTGGTCGGCCATAATACGTGCTGAAAACTCAGGCATAAGACGCCAATGATGAAGACAACTGTTCCCAGCAAAAAAAACACCTTGCTCACACCCATTCCACGAATCAGTAAGCCTCCGATTAAAGGCGCACCTACCATCATCGTGCTGGCGGACATATTTTGAATGCCAAAGATCCGGCCTGTCATACCCTCAGGAGTTTCTTTCTGTAGGACATAGTTATAAGTCACGATAGACAGCCCGTTTCCAATACCGATCACAAGTCCCAAGACGATGCTCCATATTTCATGTGAATCCGCCCTTAAGAGTCCCATGCTTCCAAAAGCAGCTCCAATCAACGCGGCTCCTCCCCCGATCCCAAGTCCATACCTCACTTTGCCAAGACGGTTCAGCAACAGGATGGTGATAAACGCTCCGACTCCTGTGGCAGCCACCATCCAGCCAAGCAAAGACTCGTTATGAGGGGCAATTTCCCGATACAACGTCGGAAACTGGAAATCGATCATCAAAATAATCAGCATAATGATCATATTCACGATAAAACTACTAAAAAGAATCCGGCGCTGCAGCAGCAATGCCCACCCTTGCTTCCATAATTGGGCGAAGCTCATCTTAGTCTCCGCGCCGTTTTCCGAGTCATCAGAATTCTCCTGATTCTCTGCTTTTGCATTTTCATCGATATGCCGCATTGTATATAGCAAGATGCAGGAGAAAAAGCGCGTGATGGCATTCACCAAAATACATAATTGTGGGGAGATTACCGTTAATGCCACTGCGCCAAGCAGGGGCCCCGCGATTTTGGAAAATTGATTGACGAGCCCGTTATACGAGGTTGCTTTGAGCAGTTGATTCTCCTGAACCACCTGGCGCGTTAACGCTTGATGCGCTGGAACGCGGAATACTCCCATTGTGGCGCGAAACGCAAGCAAAGGCAGCATCCAGTACATGCCGGGAACAAACAGCAGCAATATGGTGAGCAGCGTCTCGGCTGCATCGGCCAACAGCATGAGATTGACCTTCTTCCAGCGGTCGGCGATTACACCGGCGAAAGATCCGAACAGAATGCCGGGGAGAGCGATCATCACCGGAATCAAGGCGATCATAAACGGATCCGCATGCCAGCGGTATGCCACCAGAATCTCAATCGCAAAGACGTCGAACCATTCGCCGAAAGATGAGACGGCATAAGCCGAGTACATTTTAGTAAAAACTGGGTTTTTCCAAATAGATGTCTGGTGCCTGTTTGATACAGATGTGGTAGACATGAATATTTCCTCCGCAAAATCAGAATAGAATTTCTCTCACTTTAACGAAGAAATATCAGGGGATTATCAGACAGAACCTATAATCCGCTCAATCATCTGTTCTATGGGCAGTTTATATGCCTCCAGCTTATACCCCTGTTCAAACTCATCATACCGAGTCTGGAAGGTCTGCAGCAGTTTGGAATCGTGATATGATGTTTTCAAAAAATGGAGCGTACCAATGATCAACCGAGCGAGCAGCGGTACATTATGCGCCGTTTTGCCGGCCTCAAGGCCATATTCGAATGCGGCAGCTGCTTCCCGGGGGCGGCCTTGAAGCAGCAGCAATTTCCCTCTTAAACCATGGTAGGCGCTGATTTCCCGCAAATAAGGAGCTTCAGCCAGCATGTCTTCGATCTGCCTGGAGCACCGCTCTGCCTCCTGGATACTGCCTGCGACCAAATGAATATGCATTTCCGACATGGAAATATGAACCTTGAAGGTATCCAGCTTACCTTGCTCCTTTTCGATGATCTGATAAGCTTCTTGCACACGCTGCAGATCCTCTTCAACACGACCGTTATCTGCATAAAGACCAAGAATATTTAACACTTTCAGCTCGCGATGCATCTCAAACGGTAAAATCCCCGATTCAATCGTCCGTTCAAAGTAATTCAGACTTTTTGCCGGTTCCATGTAAAAAGAGTAGTAAAATATCAGCAGCCAATATAATTTATCTGGGTTCTCCGCATCGCTTTCCAGAAACCAGTCCAGATCTGCCCGCACAAACCTCAGAAACATTTGATGGGAGGGACTGATATTCACGCCAAGAAGCTCTTGCTGATTGACAAGGGCTAACATCGATTGGCTTTGCCCTAACATGAGATAGGTGTCCAACAACTGCCCGATTTGCTTCTGCAATCCACTGTCCGTCAGCGACGGAACCGCAAGTCCCAGCGTTTCTTTTATTGTGAGGCTGTAGCCAAGCCCCCGCACGGTGATCAGTTGAACTTTTCCGCTCCATGGTTTCATTCTTTTTCGGAGCCGATACACATGATCATCTACCGTTCGTTCGCCCGGATATTCCATTGGCCATACCTGATCCAGCAGCTGCTCCCGGCTAAAGACCTTGCCGCGATTTCGGTAAAGAAATTCGAGCAGCGCGTATTCTTTCGCAAGCAAGTTGATTGTCTCAGCCTGAAAGCTGACAGAATAATCACGAGGTTCAAACGCAAGCCCGGCCACCATAATCAGCATTCTCAGTATTCCTTGTCGTAATCGACAATGCTGTGAGCAGGACGTCCCTGTGCGATAAAGGCCTTGAGATTCTCGATAAACAGCTTCGTAGCTCGTTCCTTCAATTGATCGGTATTGCCTCCAATATGAGGAGTCATGATGACATTGTCCATGGACCATAACGGATGATCCTCAGGCAATGGCTCAATGTCGAACACATCGAGGCCAGCGCCTGCGAGGTGACCGCTGTTCAAGGCGCCGATAAGAGCATCCGTCTTCACCGATGCACCGCGTCCAACGTTGATAAACAGTGCCCCTTGCTTCATGGTAGCGAACCTATTTTCATCATATAAGTTTATCGTCTGAGATGTCTTTGGCAGTATGTTGACGACTACGTCGCATTCAGATAGAACTTCATTCAGCTGCTCGAACGTGTACAAGCCGTCGACATAATCAGTCGGTTGAACGGAGCGGCGTACGCCTAGAACACGCATCCCGAACGCCTTGGCAATTCGTGCAACCTCAGCCCCGATTTGCCCGATGCCGATAATCCCCATGGTCTTGCCCAGCAGTTCCGTATAATTCCCTTTACTGTCCCATACGTGTCGATCTTGGTTGCGAATCGCTTGTGGCAGATTGCGAGTGAAGCCGAGCAGCATCGCGAATACCGTCTCCATCATCGGGACGGGATGCACACCCCCCGCCGTAGTCAACATTACATCGTGCTTGCGGAGTGTATCCATCGGAATATAATCGGCACCAGCCGTCCACAGCTGTATCCAGCGAAGCGGGGATTCATCATGGAGGCATTCCTCGATGATAGCAGGCGACCAACCGAAAATAACTTCAGCTTGTCGGAATACGTCTCGATCGAGCTCCTTAGCTCGTCCAGCAATGACATTGTATTCGGGAGCAGCGAGGCGAATGACCTCTAGAAATTCTGGCGGCAAAGCTAGTGCACATACGATATTTTTCAAGATGATGTCCTCCTTAGCGTCCATTTTCTAACATCATAACTCGAATCCGATTGGTGCGTCTATGAGTGCTCCGTAGGTTGCTGGACATTAGAAATAGGCTGAACGGATGGTAACCCGACAGCCTGCATGAGCGATTATAGCAGTTAGCCTCCGAATGCTTGCCGGAAGCTGGAGGATAATTTCGCTTGATCTATATTCCACAGTGCGGCAAGCTCTTCGCAGACGGTCTCGTCCCACCAATCGGACAGCTTCTTGCGGTTGGCACCGTTCTCGTGAATCCAGATCAAGTTCTCAATCACTTTGCGATAGTATAGTTCTTCTCCTTGTTTGACGAGATCTTCGGGAATCCAGACGTTCATCCGCTTAATGGTTCGATACAACTCATTGTTGCAAGCACGGCGAATTCTTCTGGCTGTGGGGAGAGGCCTTGTATGAGGCTCCTTCGGGGCTTTCAATGGATGACGACTCCTTTCCTGCATATATGTTCATCATATGCAGGCATCCTACCCAGGTTCCTTGTGGCCACGCGCTATTTCGAATCGATTACGATATACCCTACCATAGGGCCTTCATGCTGCATATCCGGATGGGTTAAGCAGACGATGCGATGAATGCCTTCTTTGGCAGTAAAGGTGATGACGGTTTCTTTGTCTTTCTCGATGCTGCCTTTTACATTCATGCTCTCGATTTCGAAATCATGCTTTTTTCCGTTGATTCCGCGAATACGAAGCTCAACACGCTCACCGGCCTTGGCGTGAACGGTACCCGGAATAAATTGATACACTTCGATTTCTTTCCCATTGTCCAACTTGGACTTAATCTCTCCTGTAACCATGTGGAGAATTCGAGTCGATTGAGGTGCTGCCTCAACTGCCCGTTCCGACCGCACGGTTTCATAGCGCCAGAACGCTGCAGCTACTAATATGGCGGAGAAGACGATTGCACCAATTCGCAATTGTTTGCGAGAGACAATCCAAAAACGTGTCAAATTGTGAAACCTCCTTTGCCCAATTGAGTATCACTTATTAGTGCTTGTTCATAACATTTCATTTGCAGGCAGCCATTACTAGAGAAGATATAAGGTACAAGCTTGTGCTTAGTCCAAGTGTATGCATGGCCAGGGTAGCGCATGACTTGTGTTATCCCAAGGGGCAAGGAGGCATCAAGATCGAACAAGCCAAAGTCATGATTGGAGTCATGGCGATCCATATGTTAGAATAAGCTGGGAATTAAAAAGGGAGAGAGACAAGCTATGGCATGGATACATGATATGATCAATATGCTGCTTCATTGGGTGCAGCAGCTTGGGGAATGGGGAATAATGCTGGGGCTCATGATTGAAGTCATTCCGAGTGAAATCGTGTTAGCCTACGGCGGATATTTAGTATCGATTGGCAAAGTCAGTTTTATCGCTGCGATTATTTTCGGCACAATTGGTGGTGTCTTTGCGCAACTCATCGTATATGCAATCGGCAGATATGGCGGGCGGCCCTTCTTGGAGAAGTTCGGGAAGTACATCCTGATACGCAAGCACCATATTGAGAAGTCGGAAGAGTGGTTCCAGAAGTATGGAACAGGCGTAATCTTTTCTGCACGATTCGTTCCGGTTGTCCGTCACGCGATTTCCATACCAGCAGGAATATCCAAGATGCCGGTAGGGAAATTTACGCTTCTGACAACGCTGGCTGTAATCCCATGGACCATCCTATTTGTTTATTTGGGGTACGCGCTTGGAGATCAGTGGGAACATATTAATGAGAAGGCGGCACCTTATGTTCAGCCATTTATTTTGGTTGCACTTGCTGGCCTTACCCTATATTTTGTTATCAAATATATGAAATCCAAGCGAAGAGAGGGGAACCCGAAATGAGCAAACATGTAGCGAATGTGATAGGCCGAGGAATTTCACCACAAGCATTTATCGACTCCATGCAGAAGAACAAGGAAGCCTTCATTTCCTGGTATGATCAATTTGCTTGGTTCAGCGAAGAAGAGAAGGAGTTTTTCGAATCGCTTCAATATCGGGACGATATCCGCTGCTTAATCTTGGCGGCAGATTGGTGTGGAGATGCGGTACGTAATGTGCCTGTTGTGTTCCGCGCTATGGAAGCAGCAAGCATTGACACAGAAGTCTTAATTATGGAACAGTTCCCTGAGGTTATGGATCAATTCCTGACGATGGGCGGACGCTCCGTTCCTATCGTCATCTTCGCTGATACGGGCGGCTATGTTCTCGGTCAATGGGGACCTCGTCCGAGTGACGTGCAGGCACATATGGTCCGATTCAAGGAAGAGAACCCGGATCGTGAAGCTCCGGAATACCAAAATAATTTGAAAGTAGTCAGACAGCGTATTCTCGAACAATACGGCGAGGGAACGGGCTATCATGCTCGAATTACGTCTGAATTGAGAGACCTGCTGTCGGGCTTTTAATATAGCAAGGAGCTGACAAGACATTGTTTACGATTCAAAGTTTCAATTTAGGTCCTGTCCAAACAAACGCCTATCTATTGACAAATGAAGATACGAAAGAAGCGGTTGTCATTGATCCAGGCATGAATCCAGATCGGTTGCTGCAAGCGCTCGATGGACTAAACGTTAAGGCAATATTGTTGACACATGCGCATTTCGATCACATTGGCGGTGTGGATCTTGTGCGTAAGGCACATCCGTGCCCGGTGTACATTCATGAGCTTGAGGCAGAGTGGCTGACAACACCGGAACTTAATGGCTCGACCATGTGGCCGCAAATGTCTCCGGCAATGTCCATGAAGCCAGCGGAACATTTGCTGCAAGATGGGGATACACTAGAGCTGATCGGTCATTCCTTCTACGTCATGCATACACCTGGTCATTCGCCGGGCAGTGTGAGCTTCCTGTATGATAAGCACTTGTTCGCAGGTGACGTTCTTTTCCGGGAAAGTGTGGGGAGAACAGACTTGAGAGACGGCAGCATGAAGACACTGGTGAACTCTATTCATAAGAAGCTGTTCACACTAAGCGACGAAGTGACGGTATACCCTGGACATGGTCCGACTACAACAATTGGATATGAGAAGAAGCACAACCCATTTGTCTAATACGATTTTGCAGTACATAAGCGCTGGGCACTCCTGATTCCCAATCAAGGAGGCCCGGCGCTTTTTTTATTAGCTGGCAGGTTTCGACTACCGCAACCGCTATGTACAGAGGTGATGTAATTACTTTTTATCAGAAGGTAAAGGAATTGTGAAGGAACATGACGCTACAAAAAACGTCAAAAATACAACGTCATTCAGAGCAGGCAAAAGAAGTGGATATGGAGTGTACAAGAAAAAGGAGCTGGATATTTGATGAAAAAAGTTTGTCAGATTAGGCCAACTTCATCGCGCAAAAAAGTCATGCTTACGCTACTGACTATGACGCTTGCGCTGGGGACTTTGGCTTCTTCCTTCATTCAGTCGGGGACTGCTTATGGAGCCGAAGGAACTGTATCGATAAGGGGAGAAGTCCAATCTAATACGGATCAGATTGCAGTATGGAAAGCCTGGATCAAGCAACATGCTCAAGAGATTACGTCCATACAGCCCGAGAAGCTTGTGAACGGCAGCATTCCAAAGCAGAATTTTGATGATCTGGATAAACTCAAGACTTTATTGCGGGATAAGCGGATCGTGTATCTTGGAGAAAGTACTCACTCAACTGCAGAGTTCAGCCTAGCAAAAACAAGACTTATTCAGTATCTTCATCAAGAACTGGGATATAGTAGGGTTGCTTTTGAAAGTGCTCTTAGTGATGCAGCTATGGCCCAAGGGCGAATGAATAGCCGGACACCGCAGGATACACTAAGCCAAGCGCTTAATGGTGTCTATATAACGGAGGAAGTCCTACAATTATTTGAATACATAAAGAGCACCCAGGGAAGCAGTACGCCGCTCCGTCTTACCGGATTTGATATGAAAATGGATGTTATATTGGAGCCTAATGCAACTTGGATACAAGGTCAAGCGTTGAGGGAGAAATTGATCAAGGCTGAACAAGATATTAAAGAATGGATGATCGGTAAGCGAGATTTAGCATCTTTTCAAAAAGCAAAGCCTGAACTTATCGCTTTATACCAGCGTTTGAATGAGGAACTGCCTAAATATAAAGACTTCATGCAAAAAGATTATCCAAACGAACCTCAAATCTATCAGCTAATCAAACGAGCCATTGAGGTTCGTTTGAAGGCTTTGAATGAATACTATGAGCAGTATATTGATTACTTACAGAAGGTATTAAGCGGCTCCATTGGAATAGATACAGCATTCCTTCAATGGCGGGATAAACAAATGGCAGACAATCTTGTATGGCTTGCCACAGAGGTTTATCCGAATGAGAAATTGATAGTATGGGCTCATAATACTCATATCGGGAAAGCCACACATGAATTATATGAGGGTGAAGTGGGTCAGTTGAAATATGTAGGGGAACTGATGCCCAAGGAACTACAAGCACAAAGCTATGTAATTGGCTTATACATGGCGAGCGGCGAAATATTTGATTGGTTCAATAATGGGATTCATAAAGTTCTACCATTGTTGCCGGGTTCGATTGAAGATATTTTGTCTTCTTCGGGTAAACCATACACGTTTATGGACATTCGGTATTCGCCTCCTGTAGTCGGAAACGAATGGATGTCGCGGCCGACCAAATCGTACGAAGAAGGACGTGCAGAACATCTCCTTGTTCCGAAGAACAATTATGATGGACTCATCCTCATTGATAAAGTACAGATACCGCACTTTTTAAAATAGAGATGAGCGCATTTGTATGAATGAAAACTGTTGCCTCTTAACATTCTCCTAGCCATGAACAGACAAACCCATAGATCCATTTTGCTAGCCAATCCTCGCTCGTGATATGATCAGGGAAGCATACAGCAACGATGGGACTGCCTACTACTATGTATCGCAGTCCTTTTTTTACATAACAGATACAAGTGCAAATAAAACGGCAGATACAAATTCCTAATACGAGGAGGAGTCAATTGATGCATTCCGAACAGCGAATAGATGCAGCAATTATCGAAGAGCATCGCAATCGAATCGCTCGCCTGCAGCAGAAGATGGAGCTTGCTGGTATCGATTTGTACTTAGTTACACACAACGTGGATATATATTACTTAACCGGCTCCATGCAGACCGGCTATGTGCTCGTACCGAGATGCGGCGAACCTGTTTATTTGGTGAAACGCAGCTATCTGCGTGCGCAGCAGGAGTCGATCATTCGCGTTGCTCCGCTCGGTTCGTTCCGTCAGCTTGGTGAGACGATCCGCTCATACTATGCGGAGCTGTTCCAAGTTAAGGAAGCTGTCGTCATTGCTACAGAGTTCGATGTTCTACCTGTTCAGCAGTATGAGAGATTGAAGACGGTCATTCCAGATGCGAATTGGACAGACGGATCGATCCTATTCCGTGAACTGAGAATGATTAAGTCCTCTGATGAACTGGATCGCATTCGGGTTGCCGCAGCTGCTGCACATAAGGTGCTTGCTGATGCTGCAGATTACATCCAGCCGGGAATGACAGAACTAGAACTCATTGCGTACATTGAACGAGAATTCCGACTGCAGGGTCATGTTGGAATGATCCGAATGCGCGGCTTCAATCAAGAACTAATAACTGGCATGGTTGCATCAGGAAGTGCAGGCGCAGAACCGACTTATTTCGACGGTCCCGCTGGAGGGCTTGGACTGACACCTGCAAGTCCACAAGGATCTAGCCGTAAGGCGATTGAAGTGAATGAACCTATTCTGATCGATTTCGGCTGCTGCATCGATGGATATGTAATTGATCAGACCCGAACCCTTGTCATTGGGGAACTGGACGATGAACTCCAGCGTGCTTATGATGCTTCGGAAGCGATATTGCGTGCAACTGAGGAACACTTGAAGCCGGGAACGGTATGCGAGACATTGTACGAAGACGCGGTTGATATGGCGAAATCGTATGGATTGCAAGAGCATTTTATGGGGTATGGTGAGGATCAAGTCAAGTTTCTTGGACATGGAATTGGTATGGAAATTGATGAATGGCCTGTATTGGCCCGCGGGTTCAAGCAGCCGCTTCAGGAGGGGATGGTAATTGCTATCGAACCTAAATTCACTTTCCCGGGACGCGGTGTCGTAGGTATAGAGAATACATACCTGATTACTGCTGATGGATATGAGAAGCTAACGACTGCGGAGGAAGGATTGCGAATCATTTCTTTGTGAACATAGACAATAGCTAGAGTCGGATGTACAGCTTTTATCGTATGCAGGATAGAGAGGCTGCTTTTTGTGACCAATTGCGATACTCGCACGTATACATTTACAGGAACCATAAATTCTAGTACCATATAGAATACATCTAACGGATGGGAGGCATGGACAATGCTGCCTTTGGGAGAGAAAGTAGTCATTGTTGCCGACCGTTTCGAACAACATTTGCCTATCGGGGAATACGGCTATATTATTGCCTATGACCGCAATGCAGACAACGCATTCGACTATGTCATCCGAGTTCCGAGAGCAAACCGCAACTTTTTTGTGCCAGCATCCGATGTCGATCAAGAGGAACGGTTGCTGCAGCAGGAAGCGGACCGCATCGAACGGGAAGCACTTATCGATTATGCACTGGCGACCCATAATGAATCATTATTCCGTCGAATTATGAACGCAGACGCAGAGCCTGATAGCGAAGAGAGCGAACAGGACGGAGCAATGTCACAAGAAGAGTTCATTCGCCAAGTGAATTTAAGAGCTTGGATTTAAAGAAGACGCCGATCACCGGTCATTCCGGTGCTTCGGTGTTTTTTTGCATCCATTACTTTATCAGAATGACGCGTTGAGTTGATTCCGCTTCTAAGCTATAATAAGGGGATGAATTTGGCCTTGATGGCGCAAGGAGGAACAGGCTGCCGATGAGCATTCACGTACAAGACGTCGAGCACGTTGCTAAGTTGGCAAGACTCGACTTGAGCAATGAAGAGAAAGAGCGTTACACGGAACAGCTGAACGCGATTCTAAAATATGCAGAAAAATTAAATGAATTGAATACCGATGACGTCACGCCAACGACTCATGTTCTACCTATACGGAACGTGATGCGTGAGGATGAAGCGCGTCCTTCACTGCCGATAGAGAAGGTAATGGCTAACGCACCGGAAGAAGAAGATGGTCAGTTCAAAGTACCGGCCGTTCTGGAATAAAGCGAATAAGGGAGGATGCCCGCATTGACACCACTTGAGATGTCATTAACGGAAGCAAGACAAGCAATACAAGAGCGCAAGCTCTCCGTCTCTGAATTGGTGGACGCGTCATTCCGACGCATTGCCAGCACGGATGAGCAAGTGCAAGCATTTCTTACTATGAATGAAGAGGGTGCCCGTAACGAGGCAGCCGCAATCGACAAGCGCATCTCGGCAGGAGAACAGATCGGCTTATTGGCTGGTATCCCTGCAGGGGTTAAGGACAACATCGTAACGGAAGGAATGCGCACAACATGTGCAAGTAAATTCCTTGATAATTTCGTACCTGTATATGACGGTACGGTATCCCGCAAGTTGAAGGAAGCGGGTGCCATTACAATTGGTAAGCTGAACATGGACGAATTCGCAATGGGCGGATCCAATGAGAACTCTGCTTATCGCACGACTCGCAACCCGTGGGATTTGGAACGTGTTCCGGGCGGATCTAGCGGTGGTTCCGCGGCTTCCGTAGCAGCTGGACAAGTTGCATTCGCGCTAGGCTCTGATACAGGCGGATCAATCCGTCAGCCAGCTTCCTATTGTGGAGTCGTTGGCTTGAAGCCGACATACGGTCTCGTTTCTCGCTTCGGCTTGGTTGCATTCGCATCTTCATTGGATCAAATCGGTCCAATTACGAGAAATGTGGAAGATGCAGCCCTCGTGCTCCAAGCGATTGCAGGCCACGATAAGATGGATTCCACTTCGGCGAAGGTAGAAATTCCGGATTATGCAGCACAGCTGACAGGCGATGTGGCTGGTCTGCGCATTGGCGTGCCTTCTGAATATATTGGACAAGGTGTCGATCCGAAGGTGAAGGAAGCTGTGCTCGCTGCCTTGAAAGTATTCGAGGATATGGGTGCGACATGGGAAGAAGTATCGATGCCGCATACCGAATATGCAGTAGCGACCTACTACCTGCTTGCTTCCTCGGAAGCTTCCTCCAACTTAGCGCGCTTCGATGGAGTTCGCTACGGAGTGCGTGCGGACAACCCTGACAATCTGCTGGATCTGTATCATCGTTCTCGCAGTGAAGGCTTTGGACAAGAAGTGAAGCGCCGCATTATGCTGGGTACGTATGCACTAAGCTCAGGCTACTATGATGCCTATTACTTGAAGGCGCAGAAAGTCCGCACCTTGATTAAGCGTGACTTTGACGAAGCATTTAACAAGTTCGATATTTTGCTCGGGCCGACAGCACCGACAACGGCGTTCCGTATCGGCGAGCAAATTAATGATCCATTAGCGATGTACTTGAATGATATATTGACGATTCCGGTTAGCTTGGCTGGCGTTCCAGCAATTAGCGTACCATGCGGGTTGGCGGATGGATTGCCGGTTGGCTTGCAATTGATTGGCAAGGCGTTCGACGAAGCGACTGTGCTTCGTGCAGCCCATGCGTTCGAACAACGCACGGAGTTCCATAAGCTGCGTCCGCAGTTGTAATTGAGGAGGCTTACGACATGCCAAGTACGAAATATGAAACGGTCATTGGCTTGGAAGTGCACGTTGAGCTGCACACCAACTCGAAAATCTTTTGCGGTTGCTCTACCGAATTCGGAGCACCGCCTAATACGCATACTTGCCCGATTTGCTTAGGGCATCCCGGCGTACTGCCGGTATTAAACCACCAAGCGGTAGAATATGCAATGAAGGCTGCTATGGCGTTGAACTGTGAAATTGCTCCGGTAAGCAAGTTTGACCGGAAAAACTATTTCTACCCAGACTCTCCGAAAGCATATCAAATCTCTCAGAACGATCAGCCAATCGGGCAGAACGGCTGGATTGATATTGAAGTGAACGGAGAAACGAAGCGGATCGGCATTAACCGACTACACTTGGAAGAAGATGCAGGCAAGCTGACCCACGTAGATGGCGGTTATGCTTCTCTCGTCGATTTCAACCGTGTCGGCACACCGCTCGTAGAGATTGTATCTGAACCCGAGCTTCATTCACCAGAAGAAGCGAAGGCTTATTTGGAAAAGCTGAAGGCAATTATGCAATATTGCGACGTATCCGATGTGAAGATGGAGGAAGGCTCCCTTCGCTGTGATGCGAACATCAGCATACGCCCGATTGGCCAGAAAGAACTGGGTACGAGGGCAGAATTGAAAAATATGAACTCCTTCCGCGGCGTTCAACGTGGTCTTGAATATGAAGAGGAGCGCCAAGCTGACATCCTGGATGAAGGCGGTAAGGTTGTTCAGGAAACTCGCCGCTGGGATGAAGCGCAAGGGCGTACGCTCACGATGCGCAGCAAGGAAGAGGCGCATGACTATCGCTACTTCCCGGATCCAGATCTCGTTACACTCGTTATTGATGACGAGTGGAGAGAGAGTGTGCGGGCATCGATTCCGGAATTGCCGGATGCACGTAAAGCTCGCTACACGAGCGAATATGGCTTGACGAGCTACGATGCAGAAGTCATTACGGCATCGAAGAAGCTGGCTGACCTGTTCGAGGAGAGTCTTCAATATACGAAGGATGCCAAGGCAGTGGCCAACTGGATTATGGGTGACTTACTCGGATACTTGAACGCGAATGGCCTTGAAGCGGATGCTTCAAAAGTTACTGGCCAAGGCTTGGGCGAAATGATCGGCTTGATTGAGAAAGGCACGATCAGTTCCAAAATCGCCAAGACGGTCTTCAAAGAGATGCTGGAGACGGGCAAAGCTCCTCAGGCTATTGTTGAAGAGAAGGGACTTGTCCAAATTAGTGATGAAGGCGCCATTAAATCTGTCGTCGAGCAAGTAATCGCAAACAACCCACAATCGGTTGAAGATTACCGTGCCGGCAAACAGAAGGCGATTGGATTCCTCGTGGGACAAGTAATGAAGGAGACGAAGGGTAAGGCCAACCCGGGTCTTGTGAACGAATTGCTTGTTCAGTGCTTGAGCGAGCTGTAAATGTAAGCTATAGATAAAAAATGAAGAATCGATTAGGGCTCCGTAGGACGGATGGGTAACATATCTGAACGTTGGAGCCAGGCATGGAAGCGGAGTGAATCTCCGCTTTTCGTGTAGATTCAAGTTATTTTCATGTAGTCGTATACTCTGTTATTCCGAAAGGGTAGTGAAAGACATGATACGTCAGTTGGATATGAATGATGTTGCAACATTGGATCAACTCTGGAACCTGCAACAGGCCGCATACCGGATTGAGGCGGACATGATTGGCTTTGACAAGATCCCCCCTCTGATGGAAACGGTAGAAGACCTGCATAATACCACGGAAACATTCTATGGCTGGTGGGATGAGAATCAGTTGGCTGGAGCGGTATCCATCGAAATGACAGGGCCTGTAATTATGGAGATTTGCAGATTGATGGTTCGGCCGGATTATTTTCGGAGAGGGATCGGTGCAAGTTTGTTAGGTCATGTACTGCATATGCCAGATGTTCATACGCACCGTATTGCAACGGGAGCTCGCAATCTTCCTGCGCTGACACTGTATGAACGCGAAGGCTTCCGATATGTGCGCGACGAGGAGATTGCGCCGGGCATATCGCTACGTCACCTGGAAAGAAGGAGGTAGTCGGATATGGAATTGCTCGCGGAGATACCTGCAAATAGTCCGTGGGTAATTGATGATTTTTCATTAACGCTTAGATTGCTGCTTGCGATGCTGCTTGGCGGCTTGATTGGATTGGAGCGAGAACAAGCGAATCATCCAGCGGGGCTGCGAACACATATATTAGTTTGCGTTGGTTCGGCACTTATCATGCTGTTGTCCATTTATGGCTTCTCCAGCTTCGTATACGAAGGGAATGTTCGTGTGGATCCTGCTCGTCTCGCTACAGCAGTAATTACAGGCATTGGTTTTCTTGGCGCAGGTACAATTATTTTTACGGGCAAATCAATCGCAGGACTTACGACAGCGGCCTCTTTATGGGTAGTTGCGGCGATTGGACTGGCAGTAGGTGCTGGATTCCAATATGCAGCTGTGGTGACGACAATCCTAGTTATCGTGATTTTGTTCGGATTCAACAAGGTAGAACAGCGTTACTTCGGTGGCAAGCGCACTCGCGTTTTAACATTAGATGCGGATTCTACTTCTGAATTTCTTCATGAGCTCCATGTCTTCATGGAAACCCATGATGTTACCGTCAAGAAGATGATGTTCCAACGCTTATTGAATCAACCTGGCGATCCGATGGTGGAGAAGCGAGCAGAATTGCAGCTCGTTCTTGGCGTCCCCAAACAGTTCGACATGTTCGTATTTGTAGAGCAACTCGAGCGAGTGCAAGGGGTTCGCACTGTTACCTTAGAGTAAGAGTCCAAAGCGATCCTAGACTAAAGTCGGTGAAACCTTCCTAGACTCAGGAAGGTTTCTTTCATTTCTGTATCCAACGTACAATGAATATAAGCTTAATACGTACGGTAGAGCGAATTCGCACAATGAATTTTGCTGGGTAGAGAAGGGAAGAGACTATGGTGTATCGTAAGACAACTCAATTTTCGGATGAACTTATCGTCAGTCAAGTGCAGCAAGGTAACGAGGAAGCAATGCGTATTTTAGTGGAAAGACACCGTCCATTTGTGATAACGTGTATTTGTCAGACGGTACAAGATCGTTATTTGGCGGAAGACATCGCCCAAGAGGTATTCGTGAAGGCGTATCGCCATATTCATTCATTTCGGGGCGACTCGAAATTTACGACATGGCTGTATCGGCTAACGAAGAACCAGATGATTGATATATTGCGCAAAAAACGGAAGGAAGGCCGGGTAGAATGGCTTGATCCGCACCATATTGCATCCTTTCAGCTTCATGATGTTGCTGATATGCCGGAAGAACGCGTGATGAAGAAGGAAAAATGTGAAGAGGTTCACCAAGCACTTCGGGCATTGCCAGAGAAATATCGTATGGTCATGGAGTTGTACCACATGCGCCAGCGAACATACGCAGAAATTGCGCAGATGCTCAAAATGCCAGTTAGAACGGTTGAAACTAGATTATATCGCGCTAAGATGCTGTTTAAGCGAGCGTGGCAGGAACATGCCGGATTAGGAGCTATGTAAGGAGGGAAGGACTTGGCTGAAAGAAAAGACGATCAATTACATGAACCTCACAATCAAGGATTCCGTGAGCAGTCTGCTAATAAGGAGCAGGATGAGCAGTTTTTGCGCAAGCGTCTGGAACAATTAGCGCGGAGAGAACGCATGTCTCATGCTCATGAGGATCATCAAGGATATGGCCCAGGCCCAGGAGCACCTATACCACCGCCTCCGATGTATGGAGCAATGCCGCAGAAGAAGAGCAAGTTTCTTTCTTTGTTTTTGTCCTTCATTTTCCCTGGAGCAGGTCATTTCTACTTAGGGTTAATGCAGCGCGGGCTGCTTATTATGATGATGCTGGCCTTGGATATCGTAGCTATCGTGTATTTTACAGCAATAGATGCGAAAGTGAATGTACCGCTTGTCGTATTGTTAGGATTAATGCTGCCGGTGATTTACTTTTTTAACTTGTTTGATGCCTTGCAATGTACGGAACGTGTCAATCATCAAGCGATGTTTGGTGGCATAGAGCCGACCAGACAAGGGCCGCTCTTAGGGCTTTTTCTTCTGTTCGGGGGAATAGTTATGCTGCTATTAACCGTAGATCCAGCGTGGCTTCGTTGGTTCTTTACGTATGCGGGATCCTACGCGGGAGCGGCTCTTCTTATTGGTGGCGGTATCTTTCTGCTTGTGAAGGAATCGAATAAGAGACGCTGACGGACAACCGAAGGAGATGGTCTTCAGTGGTTAAGGTAGGGAGAATTACTGCTTCGCTGCTGCTTGTCGCTGTTGGAATCATGCTGCTCAGCGATCAGTTGTTTGGATATCATACATTGCGATTGTTATTAACATGGTGGCCCTTGTTATTTATTATATGGGGGATCGAATATATTTGGACTGGCGTGTACCACAGCAAGCGGGGGGATAATCGTCGTCTGTGCTTGGATTTTTTAGGCATGTTCGTTTCTGTTTTTATTGCAGTCTCCGTCTTCATGATTTCTCAGCCTTCCCTGTTCCGGGATTGGGTGCGAGGCATTCAGTTCGACTTCTCCATGATGAAGGAGATGGCAGGTGATAATGGGATAAATGTCCGGTTGCCGAAGCTGGAACATTCGATATCAGGGGATATATCGAAGCTCGTTGTTCGCAATAACAATGGGGAGATTCGGATTCAGACTGGGAATGTAGAGAATATGGATGTTGAGCTAAGTGCAATTGTAAGCGGAGTGGATAGAGAGCAGGCGCAATCGCTGGCTAACCAATCAGGAGCATCCATCGATAATAAGCCTTCCGAACATACATTGACGATTACCGCGAACGGCTCGAAATTTGCAGTAGGGAATCGGCCAATCCGCATTGATATGATCATCACCATTCCGGCTCATGTTATGTGGAAGACGGATGTGATGACGAATAATGGGGATATCGCGATCCATGATATGAAAGCCGAAGCAGTGGCGAAGAGCAACAATGGTGATATTAAGCTGCTTAATATTGAAGCCCCAGTACAGGGGGAGACACTGAATGGTAATCTTTTTGTGCAAAATATTCGTGGTGATGCCAAAGTATCTACCATGCGTGGGGATATTACGATGTACGACATCAGTGGGAAGTCGATGGCGGATACGAAATCAGGAGATATCGACATTCATGAATCGGCTGGTGCAGTCCAAGCAGAGACCTTGAGTGGAGACATGCTTGTTGAGTCAGAGAACATCGGCGGCAACTGGAAATTGCAGAATATGGCGGGCGATACCGCCATTGGCATACCCGAGGGGGCTGATGTTACATTGCAAGCGATGAATCGTTTTGGAGACATCGATATAGATTCGGATTTTCCCTTTCATGTCGTAAAGAATAAAGTAGAGGGTACAATAGGAAATGCTACGTATCAAGTCAATTTGGACACGAATGGTGACATTAGCATACGAAAACGGTAACAGCGCGACGTATTAAGGATTGACAAAACAAAAAACTTCCACGTACAATGGACATATAGAGATTATTTTCTGAGAATCGTTACAATCTACGATTTGTTGGGATAACCCGTATAGAACTAATGTGAGCGTAGAAGGCGGTGGACAAGATGAAAACGCGGGTTCAACATGCATTGGGACATCTGAAAATGTCCGGAGTACGCATCACGCCACAGAGACATGCGATATTGGCTTACTTGATGGATGCGATGAATCATCCGACAGCAGATGAAATATATCGAGCACTCGAGCCGGATTTTCCGAGCATGAGCGTTGCTACCGTATATAACAACTTGAAGTTGTTTATTGAAGCGGGGCTCGTTCATGAGTTGACATATGGGGACAGTTCAAGTCGATTTGATGCCAATGTAACAGATCACTATCATGCCATTTGCGAGCGATGCGGCAAAATTGTTGATTTCGCTATTCCTGAATTAATGGAATCGGTGGAGAAATCGGCTGCAGAGGCTACTGGTTTTATCGTACGCGGACATCGGATGGAAGTGTATGGTGTATGTCAATCCTGTGTGGAATCGACTAAGGAGCAATAGGTGATGGTCGATCAATACAATGCAGAAATGTAAATGCGCGCGGCAGTTCATGCTTGCGCGCTTTTTTATTTTATCGAATCCAATGATGCAGTCTGAAGAAGTAGGAGTTGACTATATGAGAAGCAATGGAGTGGGGAGAGGTGCTCCGCATTATCGAACCGGCGGAAAGAACCGTAAAAAAGGGAAGGGAGGAGGATGTCTCTTTATTCTGATTGGACTCGCCATCCTGGCAGCGAGCGTGTGGAAAGGATGGGATGGTATCAGGGATTGGTTACCTGGTCAGAATAAGGCTGACTCCCAGATCTCTCAGGTAGAACAGCCCTTGATCTGGGATGGTTCCTGGACGGGATATGGGACGAAAGGCAAAGGTGAGAATTTGCTCATACCTGTTCAGGCATTGTCTGATAAGTTTTCTATTGTGTATGAGAATAGTTCCGAAACCGTCATTATGACAAGTTCTAAGGATGTTGCTTCAGTTGCGCTTGGACACTCAACGGGAAGCTTGAATGGTCGAGCTAAACAGTGGTCAGCTGCTGCTGAACAAATTGGCGGCGACATTTATGTTCCAATGACTGCGTTGAAGGAAGTATACGGCTTGCGTGCGAAGCAGTACACTTCGAATGGTGCGGTTCAACTAAGCACACCGGGGCAGACTCTTCAACAGGGGATCGTCATTCAGCAAAAGGATGATGCCCAAATAGCCTTGCGTGAAAATGCTAGTAATCAAGCTCCCTCCTTAGAGAAGCTTGTAAGTGGAACGCAAGTCACGGTCTGGGGTGAAGAGGGAGACTGGCTCCGGATTGAGGCGGAAGGCGGCAATGTCGGTTATATTGCTAAAGACGAGATTCAGCGTAAGGGAAGTGTAGCAGTTCCTTCAATCTCGCCAGCGCCTGTTCCTGCGTTTGTAAAGGAGAAGCGACCAGTAAGCTTGGCTTGGGAAGCTGTGTACTCCCGTAATCCGGATCCGACCAAGCTGCCCGCGATGCCAGGGACGAATGTTATTAGCCCAACGTGGTTCAGCTTGGCTGACAACGAGGGAAATGTAGATGAGAAGGCAGATCCGCGTCTTGTACAATGGGCGCATCAGAATGGGAAGCAGGTATGGGCGCTGTACAGCAACAGCTTTGATCCAGACCGAACTACAGCCTCGCTTGCAACCTTCGACAAACGTAACCGAACGATAGCACAATTGGTTAAGCTCGCAGAGAAATACAACGTTGACGGCATTAATATTGACTATGAGAACGTAAATGTTGAAGATCGTGATAATTTAACGCAGTTTGTACGAGAGCTTGCTCCTCGTCTACATGCGAAGGGTCTTGTTGCATCGATTGATGTGACGGCGAAGTCTGGGAGCGGTAGATGGTCGCAATTTTTGGATCGGGAACAGCTGGCGCGTTCCGTCGACTTTATGATGGTTATGGCTTACGATGAACATTGGGCGACGAGTCCAACTGCTGGTTCTGTTGCATCCTTGCCATGGACAGAGAATGCTATGAAGCGAATTATGGAAGAGGATAATGTGCCTCCGCATAAGCTCGTGCTTGGAATGCCGCTATACACACGGATATGGACAGAGACAACTGAAGGCGGAGAAGTGAAAGTATCCTCTAAAGCTGTTGGTATGCAGAAAGTTCAAGATTTGATTCAGGATCGTAAGTTGAAGCCTGTTTATTCGGAGAGTGCAGGTCAGCACTATGTCGAATATGAGGAGGAAGGCGCAACTCAGAAAATATGGATCGAGGATAAACAATCGATTCAATCTCGCATTCAAATGGCAGAACGTCTAAAGCTCGGCGGAGTCGCTGTATGGGCCCGAAGCTTCGCCAATGAAGGCATATGGAACGTTCTTCGATATCGAAACTCTTAATCACGCAATGATACTTTTTATAAGTTAGAAATAAGAAAACCGTCTATCTAATCAGATAGGCGGTTTCTTCGTTAAGTCTGTTATATTCGGTTCACTCTTGCGAGTGAGGCTCGTGAAAACATAGATGTCAGGTCATGGTGTTGTGGGAATCAACGAGTCAATGCGTGAGAAATCTCTTTGTAAGTCATTCTTCCCTCACTTTGATACGGTAACTTCCTTCTTACTGTCTTGATCTAAGTTGCTTTCTGGGGCGATGTTTTCTGCGGTTGCCTTGTCCGGATCAAGGGTAAGAATCGTTCTACAGAACATGCAGCGATCCGTTCTGCCGAGTATTTTGGTCTGGCGACCACACTCTGGACATTCAAGAATTACAGCACTAGTGGACAACATGCCAGCCCAGAAGTAAATCGCGACACTTCCCAAGAGGAGTATCATTCCCAGTACCATGAATACTCCAGCGAAGGGGCGTCCTTGTATGCCCCACATGAGAATGCCGGATGTGCCGAGCACCATCATTCCCATTCCGGCTAATGTAAGTACAAGTCCCCACAATCGAAACTCATTGATTTTACTTGTTCTAAAAAGACGTTGTTTCATCGCAGCCTCTCCATTTCAAGATTGAAAATGTTTTCGAAGGAAGAAGGAAAGAGAGTTTCTATGTAGAATTATAAACTATCATTTGATGTAAAAGAAAGCCAAAAAAGCGTGGGGTCGAGAATGAAACATGTATTGGATAACTCCATAGATCAATTAATTGGTGCGACTACAGTCAGCGGTCTTTATATATTGGAACGCAGTCAATTGGATGCTGATATGCACCAATATATTGATTGGGATCGCTATGTGCTGGTTGTTGATGAAGCTTGTCCATCCCATCCTTTTGAGTCGATGGAAGTATCGGCCGATGACAGCTCTGTTGCACGCTGGATTTGCATCCACCCAGATAGGTGGGAGGAATGGATCGTTTCGGATGAGGCGAGGTCACTGCTTCCGTTTTACGGGCGTGGCAATATTCGCGTAGATCGCGATGGATTGCTTGCAAGTTGGCAGGAAAGATTGATTCAAGAAGAGAAGACTCCGAACCAGATGCAATACATGAAGACATATGCGCTGTTTTTGGAGGCATATAATCAAGCGAAGCATTTACGGAAGCTGGAATACATGCTAGACGCTTATCGATGTGTGGATTTCGCATTCTATTATTGGGCGTCGCTTGCCATAATGGAGCAAGGAGAGATGCCTAGACAAGCGTTATGGCAGCAAGTGAAGAAGTTAAATCTGGGTGTCTATAAGATGTACGAAGAATTCACTGCAAGCTCTGAGACGATGCCGCAGCGAATTGAACTTGCGTTGCTTGCTTGCGAGTTCTCTCTCTCATCGAAGAGTGTAGAATGCTGCGCACCATTGCTGAATTGGCTGAAGCAAGCGAAGGGGCCAGTTCCGATATCGGACATTATGCAGCACCAAGAATTCAAGTGGATGGCCGGTTATATGCCAGCTCTACTAAATAAGCTTACACATCGCGGTTGTGTAAAGGAACGTTTGATTGAGCATGCTAGTCCATATGGCAAGCTAGGGTATACTCGGGCCTATGAATGGGCTGGTTGACGGCTGCACAATCACAGAAAGTTGAGTCGCTGCATGACAGCTCATGCAGCGTTTTAACTTTTTTTAAATAAAGTGTTGACTTGGGTTTGAAATATATGATACATTAATACTCGCCTCTTCGAGAGAAGCACATCGAACGAAAGCTGAATAAGCAATCATTCGAAAGCTCGAAAAAAGAATTTAAAAAAAGTGCTTGACTCTAAAGAGTGAACATGGTATATTATAAAAGTCGCCGCTGACAAAGCGGTGAGAAAAAGAAAGTAACTGAGAGATTGGTTGCTGACTGAGATTGTTCTTTGAAAACTGAACAACGAGCAACGTTTGTGAATGAGGTAGCAATACCTCGTCAAAAGATATGAGCAGTTCAAACTTAACTTTAACGGAGAGTTTGATCCTGGCTCAGGACGAACGCTGGCGGCGTGCCTAATACATGCAAGTCGAGCGGACTTGATGGAGTGCTTGCACTCCTGATGGTTAGCGGCGGACGGGTGAGTAACACGTAGGTAACCTGCCCATAAGACTGGGATAACCCACGGAAACGTGAGCTAATACCAGATAGGCATTTTCCTCGCATGAGGGAGATGAGAAAGGCGGAGCAATCTGCCACTTATGGA
>NZ_FNAZ01000010.1:0-258388 GCF_900102125.1 Paenibacillus sp. cl6col | reverse complement strand
TTTGATAGCCATAAAAAATGCACCCCCTATAATAGATTCATCGGACGTAACACGAAGGGTGTTTATCCAATGTCTACTATAAGGGGTGCACTTCACGGTGCTTTTGGCTTTTCTTACACACTTCACAAATTCACTATCTCACGCCTGCTTCTTCATGTTGCTGGTACGTTGACGTTGACGAAGCGGGATATTGACGCCCAACACGCCGATTATAATGAGCACGGCTCCAACGATATGATAGTATTGCAAGCTTTCGTTCAAGATCATGACACCTGCTCCCATCGTCACAACCGTCCCTAATTGCGTAAATACGCTTACCTTCACTGCCTCTAGCTTCGATAATGCATAGTTCGTCAAGTATGCGGTCATCAGAGAAGACAACACGCCCAAGTAGAGAATGGAGACTACGAACATCGGATCGAACAGCGGCTGCATCACTTTCCATGTCGTTCCTTGGGCAATATGCTGGAAGATCGCCATCGCATTAAAGAGCACGAATCCGAAGCAGGTCATAATAAAGGTTACATCCATCACTCCATATTTGCGTGTTCTCTTGCGTGCCGCAACGTTGTATCCCGCTAAGGAGAGAACAGACAGGAAGACAAGCAAGATACCTAATAAACTTGTATTTCCAACGTTAACGCCTTTCATCGCAAAGATATAAATAAGTCCTGAGACCGACAGAAGTAGACCAAATTTTTGCTGCCATGTGGAATGTTCCTTCAACCAATATGATGCGAATATCATCGTGAATATCGGTACAGCCGCCTGAATAATCCCGGCTTCCGAAGCAGATACGGTGACGAGACCGAATGTTTGAAAGGCAAAAAACAATCCGGGATAGAGAACCGCCAGCGGGATAATCGTCGCAACATCCTTCCATCGCAGGTTCAGCTTTACCCTTCCGAACAGAATCAAGATCATGATAGTCACAAAGGATGCCGTAAATCGATAGGCAAGCATGTCTAGCGAGTTTACGCTTTGCAGCGCTATTTTTACAAAAACAAAGGAAAATCCAATAATCAGTGTATTTAGGATAGCGGCGATATACGCTTTTTTTACAGCTGAATGATTCATGATCGATTCCTCTCTTCCTTGCTTGCAAGCAATTGATTACTGAAGGCCCTACAACCATGTTAATTGCTGCAGCACTATGCTACAATCAAGAAAATTAGCATCTGTACCGGTACAGATTCGAGGTGAATGGAGATCGATGTATAAATTCGAGCAGGTCATTCAGAATTTGGAGCGCAATTTGAAGAAGCACACCTTGAACGACGGGGATAAACTTCCGTCCATTCGCGAGCTTGCCATTCAATATGGGGTCAACAAGAGCACGATCATTCGGGCCCTGCATGATTTGGAAGAAAGACATCTCATCTATTCGGTGGCGAAGAGCGGCTATTACGTTGTTCGGGCACGAAATCAAGCAGATTTCAAGAAGCAGGAAATTATCGATTTTGTCTCCGCCGCGCCTGACCCTGGCGTGTTCCCATACTTGGATTTCCAGCACTGTATCAACAAAGCGATCGATACCTACAAAAATGACCTATTCATCTATGGGACCTCTCAAGGGCTGCCATCTCTACTTGCACTCATGCAGCGGCATCTCGCCAATTATCAGGTGTTTACACAGCTGTCCAACATCTTCATTGTATCAGGGGTGCAGCAAGCCCTCTCCATACTTTGTACCATGCCTTTTCCGAACCAAAAAAGGATGATTCTTATTGAACAGCCTTGTTATCATTTGCTGGTCGAACATCTGCAAACGCATCAACTTCCTGTAATGGGCATTCGCCGAACGGAGCAAGGCATCGATATGGACGAACTAGAACGAATATTCATTACGGAGGACATTAAGTTTTTTTATACGATACCCAGATTCCATAATCCGCTTGGCTCTTCCTACCGTACCGAAGAAAGGAAGCGAATCGCTGCCCTCGCACGCAAATACGACGTCTATATCGTCGAGGATGATTATTTGGCCGATTTGGAACACAATCCGAAGTCCGATCCACTATATGCGTACGATCAATCTGGGCATGTCATTTACTTGAAGAGCTACTCGAAGATTATTTTTCCAGGGCTCCGCATTGGGGTGGCTGTGATTCCAGATGCACTAATCCAGACGTTCAATCGGTATAAACGAACACAGGATATTGACAGTTCCATGCTATCGCAGGGAGCGCTCGAAATCTACTTGAAGAGCGGCATGTTCGAGCATCATCGCGAGAAAATACGCACCTCGTATGCTAGAAGGTCACAGCTCATGCAGGCAGTATTGCGTGATATCTCCCTTCAGCAGCATGAACATTTCGCAATCCCAAGCGCTTCATCCCATCTAACGGTGCATACCCATCTGGAGCTGCATGACAGACTGCCTGTGCAGCGGCTTATTTCGGATGCACAAAAGAAATCGATTCATCTCGAATCGATCGACAAGCATTACTTAGCTTCGTTCCCGGCAAGCAATTTGTTGAAAATCAATGTGACGAATGTGCCTGAGGATCGCATCGAGCTTGGGCTGCGTCAGCTCATAGAGATAGTGAGCACTATTCAGTTCAACAAAGGATAGCCTGAACCAAGATCCCCTACGAAGCGAAAAAGAGCGGCTCTCCTTAAGGTCAATTACTGACCATTAAAGATCCCGCTCCTCTTCCTTTCTCATGCAAATGCAAATTATGTATTCGCCAGATTCAATTGCCACGATACACCGAACTTGTCCTGTACCCAAGCAAATTTGGCGCTCCAAGACGAGGCTTCAAGCGGCATCAGCACTTGTCCTTCCTCAGACAGCTCCCGAAATACTCGATCGATTTCTTCTTCCGAATCGCATGTCACGAATAAGGATATAGCCGGCGTGAACTCATGGCGATGCTGCTTGTCCAAGTTATCAATGCACATGAACACCTGTCCTTTCAACGAGAACACGGCGTGCAGCACCTTATCCTTATCGCCTTCGTCCAGATTAGGCATTGCATCTCCATGTCGTACAAGGCTTATCACCTCAGAAGGTTGAAATACGGAAGTATAGCGCTTGATTGCCTCTTCTGCATTGCCGAAAAACATGAGAAACGGATTGATATTTGATGCGTTCACGCAAGTTCATCTCCTTTAGCATTTATCCCCTTCTACTAATATTCTCGACTGCTGTCATACACATACCAAGAATCATGAACGGCATCTTTTAAAAAAACTCGACTGCATGGAACAAGTTCGTAAGACAGATTCTTAAGATAAAAAAATAGCCAATGACACCCTAAATGCAGTGCCCTTTGGCTTTATAATCTCGTAACGCCCCAGCGTTTAGCAGTTAGGTATTAACGATCACATTTCAATTATTGATTATGAGGAATGGACCATAACAGCATATTTCTGCAAATACGCCTCCCGCTGTACCTCATCCCGTTCCAACGTGGAATCTATCTGTGTTGCAGTAATGTCCAGCAGCTTCCCTTTTTCAAATATGCAGTGATAATCGTAGCAGTACATATCGCTTCTCATGCCTTGAAGAACTTGGGGCATATTAGAGGCGACTCCTTGATTATGAACATCCATAATCCAATCTACTCGTTTCCAATCCAAGATGCCCTCGTCTGTCTTAATCGGCGTATTGTATGTAAAGCTCTTCTCCACACTTGCTGCGTACAAATACATGCCGCCAAACCTCGTCCCATCCACCATCCAACTGACGATGCCCTTGAATGTCAATCCCGTGGGCGTTATTCCCGTTTCTTCCATCAATTCACGTTCCATCGATTCACGAGGAGACTCCCCTGCTTCCAGCTTGCCGCCGATGCCATTCCAGCACCCCATCCAGCTCGGTTTCTCCCGATTAAGCAGCAGTACCTCGTTCCCGCGTTGAATATAACAGATATTGTAGATTAGCATATGATGTCTCTCCTGATGTTTCATAATGACTTTAGTTATCGTACCAAAAATAAAGCTAATTAGCGACAGTGGCACGCCATAAAGGACTAGCAGTACCCCCGTTAGTAAATAAGCCTCTTCCTCAGAGACAACCCCTCCAAGAGGTTGATGATCGAGTTCTCCCTACTTGAAATGACTGATGTCTCAGTGCCACATCCTGCACTTTATTCAGCTGCTAATGGCTTGGCATGATGAAATCGAATAATCGAAAAAGCATCAATCGTAGATCCGAGCACTGCGTCGCAAATAGGGTGCAGGTTCGGAGTAAATCGCAATTCTACACCGGCTTGTACGATGTGCTGAATGAGATCGGTCATCGGCTCGATCTGAATGGGCTTCACCGTTTGTTCCGAAATATAGTATCCAGCATTCGCATCTAGTAACTGAAAAGTAGAATCTTCAAATGTATATTTATAGATCGTTGTATTGCTTATCTGCTCGAGCCAGTCATTCTCAACCACTATTATTTTGTTTGCCACTGTGTGACCAAAGAATCTCGCTTCATCTTCCGTACTCATCATGTCCGATTTTGCATAAATGACCCTTGGACAATCTCGGGGCAAATAATAGTGAACCGCATTCTCCTCATTTATCGCCCATACTGCCGGCGGAATATGCGATTGTTTTGCTGGACGCGGTATAAATGTGGAAATGGTTGAATCTTCACTAAAATGGTATAGCATCGCTGATCTCCTTCACATATTCTTGTTGTCTTCGTATGAATATAAATCTATAAATATAATTTGAGATCCAACAGATCTTGAATCATCGCATTCGCCTCTGCAGGTATCTCATAATACTTGTCTTCCTTCCAGATTGCAGTCATTCCAATTGCACGGCTTGCCCTCACGTCATTGTCCGGATGATCGCCGACGTAAATCGCTTCTTCTGCTCGAACAGACAGTTTATACAATGCACGATGGAAGATAGCTGGATCTGGCTTGCGTAGCCCTTCCCACTCGGAAATCAAGATACAGTCAAAATAGGCTTCAATGCCAAGACCCTGCACATTCGCATACTGAAATTGACCATATCCATTCGATAGCAACCCAAGCTTCAAGCCTTGCTGCTTGATGAGGTCCAGTACCTCCAGCAAATTCGGAAAGCCTATGCAGTGTCGGTGGAAATTCGTGATATAATCCTCAAGTAATTCCTCCCACGACATGTCCAACCCACATTCCTGAATCATCTGCTGGTAAACTGCATCCTTCCATACATAACCCCGGCAATCCAGCTCGACAAATCGATTCACGAAGGCCTGCTTATCGATCTTCTGCAAGCCTCTGAATCTCACATATTGATCCTCAAGAAAAGATAGCAATGAGCTCTCTCGATCCAATAGCGTACCATCCAAATCGAAGATAACAGCCTTCACACCGACACCTCCCGACCAGTATACCTTTTATTGTAAACAACAACTATCACTCACTCATGAGAATGTGGTATGATTGTTCACTTCCAACTCGATTAGTTCAACATGCTCCTCACCATAACTATCTGACCAACGCAATTTGACATAACTGCCAGCGAAGTCATCGTTCGTCATGGTCCGCTCGAACTCCGTAGGCTCGCTTTGAGTGGAGCCCAAGTGATCCAATTCCGATAATAGTTGCACACTGCCGTTCGTAGCTAGCATTCCACTCGTAAGAACTCCCTCTTCGCGTTCCCCATGCTTCTCGTAATATTCAATATAGAACGATGAGGAATCCTTAATATCCTTGGTGTCACCCAAGTAAGTCAATGACGCAGATCCTCTTCGTATCGAATTCGATGTTCGCATCACCTGATAATGACGAAGCTTCCAGTGCTCTGACTGCCCTCTTAACTCGAACACATCCAACGCAGGCTGCACAACTGTCTCATTTCCTTTCTCTTTCTCTTTCTCTGTCATAAGGCATCCTATCGTGATCAAGTTTGTAATAAGCAAGATAAGCGCTATCCCCCATGCTGCTTTAGAATGACGCATCATGCTCAACCTCCTTGCTTTCGATTGTCATCTTCAATTACCACTTCTGAATATATCCCGCCTTGCGCAAATACTTCTCATTGAATGGATTCAACTCTGGAATCGGTTCATCAAGAGCGAAATACTTCACTTCCAAACCCTCATGATCATTCACGACAGGTGTTCCCGTTACATCCAAAGCTTCATACACAGCAATTACATTATAGACTTCATCACCGTGCGGGTATTGGAAGTACATATCCGATCCAGACAACAGTGTAACAAATTTCATTCCTCCTGCACGAAGTCCCGTTTCCTCATAAAGCTCGCGATGCGCCGCTTCCTCCATCGATTCCCCTAATTCCATTGCGCCGCCTATCGTTCCCCAATCCAGAGTATCCGCCCGCTTTTGAAGCAATAAGTGGCCTGCTTCATTAAATACGAGTACACAGGCACCTACTAAAAGCAATGGCTTCATACCTACAACTTTCCGCAATTCCGATATATATCCCATGTCTTTCATATCTCCTTTATGAACGCTGTGTTGTTAGGCAGAATGCTGAATATGAATATTTATCCCAAAATTAGGCATAATCATTATCCTAAAAACAGGAACCGATGTACATACAAAAAAAAGCCATGCTTCCTTCGTTAAGATAAGCTGGCTGTTCTGGTCTACTTTGCATTTATGTAGTAGATGAGATGATCTGTCCACGCGTCATTTTCATATATAAATCCTTTTCGAATACACTCAAACTTCATTCCAACCCCTTCTGCACATTTGATTGAAGGAGTATTATCAAGGTTAATATGCGCCTCAATGCGATGATAATTAAGTTTATCAAACGCAAAAGTAATTGCTGCAGCTACAGCCTCTTTTCCATAACCCCTTCTCCAATATTGATTATGAATCATATAACCTAATCTGGCCCATTGAAAATCATCCCGCAATAGCGTGGAAAAGTCGATGGCCCCTACATGGGCGTTGTCTTCTTTTCGAAAGATGCCGAAAAAATATAGTTTATCTTCGACAGCCAATCTTTGATGATTGTCTATCTCGAGTTGAAACCATTCTTCGGTGTATCTGCTCATCTCAACGGTGCCTTCATCATATTTGTGCTGTGAAGGCATCCTATTTTCATATCCAGCTAGCCATGCGAAGTAGTCTTCTCCCTCAAGCGGTCTAATCACAAGCCGTTCAGACTGTATACGGTAAGAGCACTTGTTCAACCAAACACCTCACCTTCAACTGAGATTTATTATGATAAAGATCGCTATTTCTCCACGCCATACAGATAAAGATGCATATCTCCGATCTGATATGGCTTGACGAATTCTTTTATAACAGCCATCCCTAGATCCCATAATCCAAAGCTATACTCTTGATAGCGCGCGTTCTGCCGATCTAACCATGCTTGTACATCAGCATCCTCAAACTTGCGATCATAGGCATACATGACCTCTTCATCCTGCAGAATCTCGCATAAATCTGGATAATCTGCCTGGTTCATCTGCCGCAATTGCAGCCGCTCTGTTACTAGTATCATCTCTGCCTCCCCTTAATGCTTCATTAGGATACAATAACGAACCTACGCCCTTATTGCGATTTCGATCAGTTCCTGTTCAATACGACGAGCATCATCAAGATGGAACATATGAGCGGATTTATCCATCCAGATCAACCGTTTGCCAGCAGGGGCCTCCAACTTCGCGCAAAACGTTTCTACAAACTGCCCATACACATGAACATCATGTCTGCCGTGTATAAATGTAACTGGTATATCAAGCCTTGTTAATTTGTGTTCCAGTTGAATTTCGGCAAATTCCTCGACCATGCGCTGCGTATAAGTCGTTCGGAATCCATTAATCGTGTTTATCACATCTCGCAACGTATAATCTGGTGAGCGGAGCAACATGCTTATAGCAGCCTTCATTCCTGGGGATTTTGTATCCTCATCCTCATACACCATGGAGTTGAATCTGCCCATCCATTTGCGAAGCGTACCCCACTGCTCCACACTATCCACATATGGGGGATCACCACATCGAAGCAGTTCGTCTCGTGCTTTTTTCATACCTCTTGCATCCGCCTGCTGCAGTGTCCATTCCAAACAGAGCTTGTCGTTTTCAGCCCAATTTATTATCTGTGAAATACCAATATACGCATGAATTTGCTCCGGAATTTCGGCTGCCAGAAGCAGCCCAATGATCGATCCCCAAGAATGGCCAACAAGCGTGACCTTTTCACAACGATAGGTGTTCCTTACATAATGAATGAGTTCCTGTGCATCGTCTACAAATTGCTGCACATGAAATGATGCCCGAGGCGTACCGCTGGAGTAGGTTTTGCCTGAACCACGCTGATCCCACATAACGAGTGTATAATGTTCCATAAGTTGCTTGGTCGTAGTAGCGATAACGTAATCCCTTCCACGAGAAGATACACCTGGCAACGGCAGACCAGGACCACCATGAAGCATAAGCAGGATAGGAAGACCTTCTCTTATCGATTGAACCAATATGTATTGTTCGATTCCACCGATCTGAACCTTCTCAATCTTATTGATGCCAGTATGAGGAATGTTGAACTCTCGTTTAGCTAACCATTTCATAGAGCTCCCCCTTGCAATCAGTGCGTTCCACGCAAACGGTACCAATAGCGATATGCCTCTTTGTACTGAAGCTTCTGATAGAGATGCAAGGCAGGCGCATTGTACTGTACGATGAGAATATAGTTGCGAGATGCCCCTAAGCCCAGTCGCGGTTTTATGAGAATCCAGGACTGGGCCAACTTTCATCAAATTCCTTATATGTACCTTACAAATAGACTTTGCGCTTGAATACAGCAATGATATCTCTGGACTGACCATGGGTGGTGCTCGTGTCGAAGCAGGACACTAACTCCCATCCTTCGTAGCCGGCTTCATTCAGCATTTGCTCGAAGCCATCTTCATCGACCTTGCCGCCCAGAAATCCTCCTGTCTTATATTTGATCGTACGATATTCCCACTTCGTATCCAACTTATCATCTCCTACGATAGCCAAAATAACTGTTCTCGTAAATTATATCACGATACTTTAGACAGATGATGACGCTCCTGCTGAAACGCCATGTCTCCCCCGAAATTCTCGCGCTAGTATACTCATCATAATAGAGTCGTGATATTCATGATTGTAGTACAGTGCTTCTCTCTGAATCCCCTCTTGTACAAACCCAATCTTCTCGTAGGCTCGGACTGCCCTTGCATTGTATGAAAATACAACCAATTCAATTCGATTGAGGTTCAGCATACCGAAGCCGTAATCCAACATAAGAATCATTGCTTCCGAACCGTACCCTTGCCCGCAGTCCTCTTCAGCGAATATCGCGATACGAATATGACCGCTCCGATTCGATGGATCCATATCCATAATCGCAATTTCTCCAATCGGCCGATCATCCTCCTGCAGCGCGATAACGAACTGTGCCCGTTCACGGTCAGATGCAATTGTATCCAAATAGTTTCGCAGCACTTCTCTGGAAAACAACTTTTTCGTACCCGTCAATCGGTTAGACTCCTGTTGGAGTAATGCCTCATAGTACCAATCTATGTCGTCACCAGTAAATGGACGTAAGTATATTCTTTTTCCTGCTATCCCTTTGCGTGAATTGCTCATTTTACGTCACCCTCTTCAATATATTTGGAAAAGAAAAATAGTTATGTAGCCGTGTTCTTTGCTTTTCGAACTTCCAGTTCATTTTCGACCCTTTGCCGTAGCGCCTTTTCATTCAGCCCTTGCTGCACAAATTGAAACCGCGTGCCGCTGTACACGGTCTATGACTTGCCCAGAATGATAGGCTGTATGTTCAACGAGATGATAGAGGTCATACATAGAAGAATGATTCTTGGAATGAGATTGATCGATCGCCACACCTAAAGCCTCAAAGGATTCGGTTACCCGGGCAATCAACTCCAGCTTGCTCATAGGCTCATTCGGAAAATGCGTTTCGATGCCCTGATTGAAGCGGGTATCAGGGTTCGAGAGCCGCTTCGTATTGCGGTCGACGTGCGCGATGATATGCAGCACAATGCTGCCAATACAATTTTCACCCTCTGACTCCTGATCCCACAGCATTTCAGGTGAAGTGCATTGAAGACATGACAACAGCTTTACTTGATAGTGGGAAACCAGTCGATGTTTGGATATCAACAGAAACTCATCTAACTGTCCATCATTCACTTGCACCTATCTCCGCCCCCATTTCCAGCTTCGAAAGCGCCACTCAGACAATCATCCTGTAGATAAATAATCCTAGGCCTACGGCCATAATGATAGCCCCGCCGATCTTGGTAAGCATGATGTAGTCATCACTGGGCCCGGAGTCTTCATCTACGGCCCACCCATGCTTCATCTCCCATCCGAACTTAGGAAAGAAGAAGCTGACAGCTCCTGCAATAATAACAACAGCGAGGAAAACAGTCATAAGCAGCACGTCCTCCGCTTCACTTATTTGCCTTCATTTCGACCTTACTCTTGGAAAGAAGCCTGATAGTGACTTGTATCTCCATGCTGAACAATTACAGCTTGTGGTTCACCAACAATAATCTCTACCTGACTGAGACTAGTTGGCTGAATGTTTGGCGGCTCCCAGAGTTGATCTGGAAGTCTGTGCTCAAAGTAAGCCATCAGCGTCTTCACGACAACCGTATGTGTCACGATCAGAATCGACTTGCCTTCGTTGTCCGCAATCATAGACTGTACATACGGCAGCACTCGATGACGAAGCTCTTCGAATGTCTCTCCGTTCACGCCCTTATATTCGGTCGGCTCATACCAAAATGCCTCGAACTGATCTGGATAGGCTCGCTGCAATTCATCTGCAAGCTGTCCTTCCCAGTCTCCCATATGAATTTCCTTCAACGCATCCGTACTAATAATCGGGATATCACGCTCCCCGCGAATGAGCCGTGCCGTCATATCCGTTCTGCCGCTGCTGCTGGCATAGATGCAATCAATCGCTGTATCCTTCATCGCTTCACCCAACCATTGTGCCTGCCTAACCCCAAGCGCCGTCAACGGGGAGTCCATATGCCCCTGCATGCGCCGCTCCACATTCCATTCGGTTTGGCCGTGGCGGACAATATATAATGTCGTCTTCTTGCTCATCGCTATCACTCCTATTCGCGAGCCGTTACTCGTTCGAAATCATTTCTGCACATACAACACAACCCGATCTGAGATACGGATGATCCTGGATCGGGCTTATCACGAGTAAATGCTGTTCCATTATTATACATACGAATTTCAATATTAGAAGTTACAAAATCGAGTATTATCCGATAACCACGCTATGCCCTACGATATGCATTCCAATCGAATTGCTGCAAGTCTTCTACTTGGAACGTTTCTCTTAGCAGTACGCCCAGCGAATAATGGCCTAATTCCTCTCGATAACGCTGTTCCGCATTGGTGAAGGCTTGGGTCATTATTGTCTCACCGATCGCAACAGCACGCTGATCCGAAAAGATCTGATGAACCAAATTCGTCGTTTTCAAAAATGGCTTGGTGCCCTCTATCGCCTCAAACACATCGAGCAGCCGAATGTCATCCGCATCCTTCGCGAGTTGAAACCCACCGTTCTTTCCCGAGGTCGATGTAATCAGTTTTTTCACGACCAGCATTCTCATAATCTTTTTCAAAAAAGACGGCGACACATCCAGTCGATCGCTGATCGTATCGCTCGTGACTGCATCTCCATGATGCTGAGTAGCCAGCATCACCAAAATGCAAATCGCCTGCTCTACCCCACTTTTTATTTGCATCCTTATCTCCTTCTACTTGCTGTTTCCGAAATATAATTGCACCAGCCATGTGCGTCTCTACTTCCATTATAGATATTTTCCAATCCGACACAAATAAAAAAGAGCATGGATACCTGCTGTGTACCCATGCTTTGCATTCCTCTATCCGAAATTATCAATGTTAGAATATAAGTTCATCCAATTCGATCGGAGCCCGCGTCAGCAATTCATAACCATCCTTCGTTATGAGAACCGTATCAGAATGCCGGAAGCCTCCAACGCCTTCCACATAGATCCCCGGTTCAATCGAAATCACCATATTTTCTGTAAGCACCTCATCGCTGCCTTCCGCCACAAATGGCGCCTCATGATTACTTAACCCAATTCCATGCCCCGTTCGATGCAGCAAATTGCCGATAAGTCCATATTGCGCCAAGTAATTCCGCGCCGCCAAATCAACTTCCTTCGCGTTTACGCCCGACTTCAATACGCTCAGCGCCGCTTTGCGGGCATTCATCATATGTTGGAACAACTCCGTTTCTTCTTTCGTCGGATTTCCTAAGAAGAAGGTGCGCTCGCATTCCGAGGCATACCCATTAATTCGGTAATAGGTCATCGCCACATTCGGGCCATCCCCAACCTTTTTGTATATGTCTGGAACCCCGTGCGGCATGGCACTTTCAGGAGCAGGCCACACGACGGCTAACAGGTTCGTGTTAAGCGGATCCAATTGTTTTGTTTTAATCAACTCTACCTGCGGAATTTGTGCCAGGGCGGACATTTCCAGTACCATCGTTTCTCTCGACGCCTTCTTGAAAATGTCGAGCATCGTACGATCCGCTATATTTGCACAAAAGCGAATGCGCTCCATTTCGTAATCGCTCTTGATCTGCCGTGCGGCTGCGACGAAGTGACATAGCTCTACATGGCTCCCTTGAATGCGGACATAATGCTCAGCCGGAATGTTTGCCTCTACACCAATGTGCTGGAATTTATGTAATACACTGCTTAGCCGTTCAAACCAATTCTCACCGGCAGGTGATGGATAATCCCAATAAGACACAGTATCTGTGTCCAATATCCCTTTTTGGACATGTGCCTCTTCCAATTTGGGCACGACCAAGGTTGGCTTGCTATCAAGTGAAATGACAATAAAAAATGGCCGTTCTTCGGGACTGTACGTAATATTCGTGTAGTACCAAATATCCTCCTGTGACGATACGACATATGCATCATAGCCCTTCACTTCCATCTTTGCTTTCAATTTGGCAATACGCGTTTCCAACTCCTGCTTCAACATACCGATACCACCCTTCCGCATGATGTAATAAAAATTTCGATTTATTCATCTACTTTTTTTATCTATTATGGATTATAATTATCCATAAATAGTTTTGCAACTGCTCTTTTCATTCAGTAGCGATCTATAAAGAAAGGTGGCTCCCCATACATGAATATCGGCACGTTGGCGCGTGATAAGGATTACCTATTGGAGGCAGTGCTCTTTGCAGGAAAGTTGCTTCTGGAGAACGGAGCGGAAACAAGCCGGGTTGAGGATACGATGGAGCGGATGATTCACCACGCCATCGGAGATTCCCGTCCAGCTAGCGATTACACCTACGTAACCGTCAATGGCATTTTCGTGAAGCTGAATTCGGGCGGCTCTCAATTTCAGAGAATCGATAAGCGGCAGTATGACTTGAATAAAATATTCGGCATCAATCAGATATCTCGGGATTTTGCTGCTGGCCGCGTTAGTCTTCAAGACATGCGGCATCGTCTATTCGCAATTGATAAGGATGTGTGCAAGCTGAAGCTGTGGCACAAGTTCATATGCACAGCCTGCTTGAGTGGGAGCATCATTCTCCTATTTGGAGGATCATTCGTGGATGTGCCAGCAGCCATATTCGCAGGCCTCGTTGCCTATTTCATGCATTCATGGCTGACACGAGCATTACATGCGCCCTTCCTGCCTGAATACGGCGCCGCCTTGCTTGGCGGCGTGGCAGGCTACATAGGTTTTACTTATAGAGGGGTGCATCTTGATCTCATCATGATGGGGGCAGTAGCTCCGCTCGTACCGTGCATCGCTATCACGAACGCGATTCGCGATATGATGGCCAGACATTATATTTCTGGCATGATCGTGGCAATCGAAGCGTTGTTTACCGCTAGCGCGCTTGGCGCCGGCATTGCAAGTGCATCTTATCTATTTCTTCGGTAAATAGACAAAGAAAGAAGGGGCTTGACGATGAGAGATATCGCCATTCACATGATATTCAGCTTCCTTGCTGCTGTATCGTTCTATAGCTAGATTCATCTTGCGTCATTATCATCATCGATAGGTACAATGAGGTGCTGCGTGCGTTCAGCGTCGATTTCTCTCCATCCACTGAACAGCATAATCAACAAGCTCTCGGACAGGCATTAGCAATGCGTCTGCATTTGCTATTTTCCCGCTGCGCACATAACCAGTATCACGGGCAAAGTCAGCCCCCAGCTTCTCAAAGTCATCGGTATCGAAGTCTACATCTTGATAGGCTACCCATGATTTTACACCGTCTACAATCATAGGAGACTTCAACACCATCATCTGCTTGCTCGCATAGTCAGCACGATACTCAGCCAAATGGATAGTCGTATTATTGCTATGCCCAACGCCCAGCAGCAAGATCCAACCGTTTAGCTCGTACAGTTTCGCTATCGGAGTCTGTTCACCCAGACTGTAATCGAGACTGTGATTCGCAATGATCCGATCCTTGTTCGCTCCCCACGCAGCAAAGGAAACCTGAGGGTGATAGCTTCGCACAACCCCGCTCTGCTTACGGAAAAGCTCTGGAATAATCCCCATTTCCAAGCACGGTGTAAATGCAATATCAAATGCTGGCATTTGCTCCCGAATCTGTTCCCACCACGATTCCGGAACAGGAGGGCATTGCCATGTCGATGGATCTGATAAATCCACGGTATGCGTTGGCATGACCAGAGTTCCCTGCTCACTTAGCTGCTCTTCGAGCGCCAGTATGACAGCTGATGCGCCGCCCGCAACCCAGCTGCCTAATGATTTCATAGAGGAGTGCAGAATAAGGTTCATCCCCGACTGCACGCCCAGAGCCTCAAAATCTTTCGTTAATGTGTCAATCGTAAATAGTTCCCCGCTCATGACTTCCATTTCGAATCCCACCTTATTTGAGTTACTTTCTATTTGCTCGTCCATGTAGTTCGTACGTAACCCATCTTCATTCCTACCCGCTCCATATTACGATGGCTTGGTGATAGAAATGCGCACTGGCTAACGGCCAACCGGCAGCCACTCTTTGCTGCTTCTGCGATTCTATGTTTCAACAGCCGGTTCTGTAATCCGAGCCTACGATATTCCGGTAAGGTCGCCGCAAATGTCAAGGAGGCAATACTGTTGTGCATATGCATGACCCCTGCAGCGGCAGGCTGCTGATCAACATAAGCGACATAGAACTTCCAGCCCGGTCGATGATATAAAATTCGATTATTCATCGCGACATGCGGGATTCCGCTGTCCGGTAATCCAGTTCCCTTGCAATGAATCGTGGCATACATTTCGAAATCGTCTTCTTGCAGCTCAGCTACGCGAATGCGCTGATCATCCACCCACTTTTCTTCAAACGCCTTCGGCTCTATCTCGTAATACATGGATGTATGATGACCAGAGGGATACATGCCGCGCTCCGACAACCGCTTCAGAAATGGAGCGTCCACCATCCCGGGCACAATTTCGAACTGCGGCTTCCCTCCGTGATCCGTGAAGAACTTCATCATATCTTCGATTCGGTCTATATCCGCTCCTCTGCATCCTTTTATCGTGTTGAAGGACGGCCAAGGCATTCCAGCACTAAAGTAGCACGCAGCTTCCCCAATTTGTTCCAGTTCTACAGCCTCGGGATTGCCTGATTTCTGCTGAATCGCAAGCATGCGATCCCACATGTAATTGATTTCGGATTGTTCGATCTCATTGATTAGCTCTTCGGATGCAATGCCGCTTTCCATTTCCAATCCACCTCTAACTCTAGTAGGTATCGTAATACTATTCACACAGTTTCGAGACTGTAGAGCAGGATCAATATTCCAGCTATTTTGCTCATTATACATGGCGCATGGATACAATTCGTATCATTCTCTATCGCCTTCAATGAATAAATATACAACACCCTGTCCTCTACAGAAGGGATATCCCCATTATTTTTCTAACTGAGGAGCAACCCGATGCTTCGTCGCCTGCTCATAACCATAGGCCAGTCTCAGCAAAGTCGGTTCCGCATAAGCCCTTCCGACAAAGGTAACTCCTTGCGGCCCTTTCGTCGTATAGCCCCCAGGTGCTATAATCCCAGACTCGGCATATCCCGCCGGGATGGTGATGGATGGATACCCGGCTCGAGCAGCCAGATCAGCGCCATGCTCATTGCCTAGGAAGAACAGTGCATCCAATTCATGCTTACTCAAGACTTCGTCGATGCCTTTGCGAGCCATCTCCTGATTGCGATTGAGGCTAGCATGGTATTCTGGCTCCGTTAGCGTTCCACTTGTCTCTTCCGCCAGTAGGAGCACATTTTGACCGTATTTCAAGGCAATGTCTGCGTGCGCTTCATTGTACGCAATAACCTCTGCAAGAGAATGGACAGGCATCGTAATATCCAATCTACCTAGATAGTCATTCAGCGCTTTTTTGAATTCATATCGAAGTACATTGGAATCCCATTTCACATGCTCACAAGACAGCTCTACCGGATCAATGATGGTTGCACCCTTGCTTCTCAGCACCTCGATGGCAGACTCGATTATCGCTAGCCTCGCTTCATCCAAGTCCTGATAATAAAATCTTGGAATCCCTATTCGCGCCTGCCCGAAGAAGCTCTCATCTAAAAATGGTGTATAGTCGCGATATGATCGAGACTTACTCGTCTGCGTACATGCATCTGTCTCGTCGACCCCCGTTATCGCACCCAGCACTATGGCTGCATCTCTTACGGTTCGCCCCATCGGTCCAGCCGTATCCTGACTCATCGTAATCGGAATAATTCCGCTGCGGCTGACGAGACCTAATGTCGGCTTAATTCCCACGATACCATTTTGACTGGATGGAGAAATAATCGAACCTGACGTCTCCGTTCCAATTGCAGCAGCTGTTAAATTCGCCGCTACCGCAACAGCCGAACCCGAGCTCGACCCGCCAACAAATAATTCGCCTGGCCCGTATGGATTAAGCGTTAGCCCTCCTCGTGAACTGTAGCCCGCCCACATTGTGCTTGACATAAAATTTGCCCATTCGGTCATATTTGCCTTCCCAAGAATGATCGCGCCCGCCTCACGCAGACGTGCTGCTACGTAAGAATCTTCTGGTGCGATCCATTCCGCCAGTGCGATCGAACCTGCACTTGTGTGCAGCTTGTCCTGTGTATCGATATTATCCTTCAATACAATGGGGATGCCATGAAGCATCCCACGACATCCCCGTTCTTGCCGTTCCTTGTCAAGTTCACGTGCAATTGCAATCGCATCCGGATTTACTTCCAAAATGGAACGAAGCTCCGAATCAACCTTACGGATACGTTCCAAATAGACGTTAACCAGCTCTTCCGCGGTCAGTTCTCCCGCATTCATTGCCGCCTGCATACTTGATATATCTGCTTCGATAATCCATGTAGATAATGATTCCATGTTCGATTCAACAACCTTCTCTGTCGTGTAATTTTCTATATCTATCATTCTTGTTCTAACAATCTACTGTGTGAATAAATGATTCATTCATCTATGCAGAGCCTGCACTAATAAACTGAATGACTCCGATTCCGAATGTAACAAGGAAAATAACGATGACTGCAATGATTACATACTTGAACCCTCGAATAAACCTCTGATTTCTCTCAAGCTGCTTCTCTACCTCCGTTATGCGCTGTTCAAGGTCATGCAGATTTACTTCCTTTGACATGTCTTCGTTCCTCCTAATGAAGATAATCTATTGGAATAAACCGGATAGGCAGCCGGAAAAGATCATGGATGCTCGTTCATCGACATAACTTATTTCTCATTCGCTTCGCTTGATGAAGCAGGCTTGGAATGGCTTAGGAGCCATTGATATAACTCTGGATTTTGATAGGTTTCCGTCCATGCATCATGATTGGCATTCGGATAGATGGTTAACTTGGCATTGCCCCCTGCTGCGTTCGCCGCATCCACCATTTCGTTCGATTTTTCAGCAGGTATGATAGCATCTTTCGCACCATGGAATGCCCAGATTGGTGTATGCGTGAGCTGTACTGCCTGTTTTGGGTTTCCCCCGCCACAGATCGGCGCAATCGCTGCGAACTTATTGGGGTAATTTGCGGCCAAGAACCATGTTCCAACTCCCCCCATACTCAGACCAGTTACATAGATCTTTCTTTCATCAATACGATAGGTTTCGCATACGTCATCCAGCAAAGCAATAAGCGCATCGCGTTCGATTTCCCATAATGATTCTTCCGGGCATTGTGGAGAGACGATAACAAAAGGGAGTTTCTCTCCCTTCTCAGCCAACTTCGGCGGACCATGCCGCTTCACTAATTCGATGTCGTTCCCTCTCTCGCCAGCCCCATGCAGGAAGAGCAGCAATGGCCATTTCACCGCAGGTTCCTCTTCATACTTGTCAGGCAAATATAATAGATAATTTATCTGTACTTGCTTCGTAATCTCACGCTGCATTCGATGTGATAATTGCGTCATTCATCATCAGCCTCCTGGTTTACATAATAGAAAGTACGTTCCCTACTGCAGCTTATATTGATATCCCTTGTAGCTCATTTCTCTCTGGAACCCTATTCGCTCTGCAATTGCACTCGACGGCTTATTCGATGCTGTACAGTCCCAGCACATCGATTGTCCTTGGGAAAACAAATGCTCCGCATACGCACGAACTGCAATCTGCGCAAGCTTGCGTCCACGATATTGTTCTATCGTGTCAATTCCTAGCGCATGAATATGACGGTATCGGAATCCGGTCATGCACAAGCTTGCGACGGTCTCATTGTGCATCACACAAAAACCACCGCCTTCTTGTAGAAACTGCTCCGTAGATTCCCAGAAGTCCTGAACCCTTGATTCGAGAAAAGAATGATTCCGAATATTCTTATTTTGCAGCAGTTCCTCGGTAACTTGAACCACCGTATAATCACCGTCAGGCAATTGGATTGCATCTTGCTTGTAATCCGGCAACATTAGCGAATATACATAAGATGTCCATGAGGACAACTCTCGATCGGCAAATATGTGCTCAATCGCTTGATTCCAACTTGGATGAGTGCCGATGCATTCTGCCCACTCCAATCCTAATCCCAGCGCTTCTTCACGTAACACTTCATCCATATAGACTCTTATGTCCCTATTGAAGGATGCATTAGTAGCGTCACCAACAAATAAAAAACCGTCTAAATTGCCCTGCCACACCATTGCGGATCGCGGCGATTCCGGGTGATCGGCAAATATTCTGCCGGGGTTGTTGCCTGCAACGATTGCCTTCGGTTCCAGCATCGTAGTGCAATTCACTAAATCCGTACATGTATAAAATTGCTCGCGCTCAAGTTCAATTATCATATGTATGTATCCCCCTCTTTTCGTTTTTATTGATAGGGATGTTAACGAATTCTCTTCTCTAAGCAGTAAAACGGGACATCCGAATGTGGAAAAATAACCGTTCCTCTTATTTCATATTGTAAATGTTGATAGAACGATAAAGCCCTTTCATTTTTGGAATAGCAATCTAATCGGATGCTAGATAGAGAATGGTTGCCTGCATACCACTCTGCAAAGCCCATTAATTTCGTTGCTATCCCTAGTCCCTGCAATTCCGGATCAACCCCAAGGCGATAAACAACAAGACACTTCGCATCCTGACCAGACTGCCATTGAATCGTCTCATACTCGGTAGGCTGACTGCTGTGCAAGGTAATGACTCCACAAATCAAATCATCCTTAAAATAGGCATACATTGACCCACTGGCTATGCTTTGTTCTACCACTTCCACGTTGGGATAATGTTCATCCCATTGATCGATTCCTTGAGCAATCATATGTGCTGTGCACTGTGAGAAGAGCTTCATGATGTGTGGTAACTCCAACTTTTCAGCTAAACGAATGGTCACTACATATCCTACTCCCTATTGGTTTTATACGATATTTTACAAAGGAATAACCTTTTCTTCCCTACGCAACAATTCCTGTTTTTTGATTTTTCCTTTCTATTACACTCCCGCTCATTCTGCACAAATTCTTCCTTCGTTAAGCCAAATAGAATCACATCCATTTACCGTCCATCGATATACCTTCAATATACCGCTTAAAGTGGGAGATTGCTTGTGAAAGAACAATATAAATAAAACTTTACCCAACCTTAATCCAGATTCACATTTTCCCTACGCGCCATGTTAATGATGCCTTGTATGAAATCAGACTTCCCCGCTGTGTATTGAACGCGATCATGCGGAAATTGTACAGCTAAAGCATGCTTAAGCTGCATATACTGCTCCCTTGCATCCCGGCGCATCTGTAAATAATTGCGGAATCGGATATTGTCCTTCCAATTCTCCCCATTATACAGATAGACATGCAGATGTTCTGTGCCCGCTCTCCACTGTCCCCTGCGAAAAAACAATCGTTCAGGGAAATCTGGCTTATGCACATATTCATAACCAATCTCCAGCAATCGTTCGATGTGCTTCGCCTTCATATCTTCTAATTCCCGTACACCAAGCATCATATCAATGACTGGCTTGGCACTGAGCCCCGGCACCGACGTGCTTCCGATATGCTCAACCGCCAAACCTATGTCCGCGACGGCTTCCATTATCTTTTTTCGTTCTTCTTCATACCTTCTTATCCATTCAGGGTTATATGAATCAATAATGACCTGTTCCATATTGGCACCTCATCCTGTCAAAACTTCAAAAGCATTTTTTCGAACCAGCTTCCTGAAAGATCACACTCTACAGGGCAGATATTAGTGACAATCGCGTCAGATCAGTATCCTGTTAATGATTGCCCCCCTTCATAATTATAAATCCATATCCCACTTCGTTCCAATTGATCTATTAATTATTCGATGTTACCCAGATCTTTTGTCTATAAATATTATCCAACATAATTTTGAAAAATTTTGATTCGTATGTAACAGTGTATTCATTATGTTGCTAATCTGTGGAAAAAATAGAGTATTAGACTGGCAAGTTTACCGTGAATATTGGCCCCACTTCCCCAAGTCCTGTCGAGATTTCAGTTGGATACCTTAGTGCAGGATCTTATGTCCTTAAAGGGGAAGGTTCTTACGGTAGTCTTGGGATGGTTAGTTTGAATCAAGTCTATTAAAATAAAAGGGCCAAGCGTATGATTTCGTTCGTTTGGTCTTTTTATCTATCGCCCGCCCAAAACTAGTCGTAACAACGTACTATAAACATCTCATTGATGTACTCATAGATGAGACAGCGCCCCTTTTCCGGCATTCAACCGAAAGAAGGGGCGCCTTGTTGAGAAAGGGCTGCTCAGATGGCAGAACCCTAGTTCACGGACTCTAGCGATTTCAATACGACCAGTGCAATATCGCTGATATCAATGATTCCATCTCCGTTCAAGTCCATCATTCGGTTGCTGTCGTCAAGCTTCTTGCCCAATTGCTTGGCAATGAGCGCGATATCCTGAGCGTCTACTCTATGGTCTTTGTTGAAATCTTCTACATCGTAAGCGAATCGGATGCCAAGCTTCTCATCTTCCGAGAGCATATAAGACAGTTTGGTCACATCTCCATTTTTGTCGGTAAAGAACGACTGTTTGGTAAGCACCACTTCCGCCGGATCGCCAAATTGCTTCGCCTTTATGGTTATATGCGCAATATCCACGTTGCCGCCTAGTGCTCGATCTCCTAACTGAGTAGCAATGATGTTGACTTTGCCCTTCGCACCGTCTTGGTTCCAACCCAGATAAGCGGTAGATGTGGAACCGAACCCGTCTGCCATCCGAACATCCACCACTTCGAACAGGGCGGGGTCAAATGCCAATGCTGCCTGCACCGCATACAGGTCGGTAACGTCCTTGGCCTGCAAGATCACATCAAACGTATCTCCGACGGACACTTCGCCCACAGCCTTCAATTGCAGCCCGCCCGGAGACTGTCCTTCAAAGGTCACTTGGTCATAATATCCGACCATCATGTTCCACGCTGAAGAATATAGGGATATTCGTGCGAAAACCGCTTGTTCTGGAGCAGTGCCGGTCGCTGAAATGTCGATCCATTCTTTTTGTGGCATGCCTTTAATTATCGTGCCTGCTACCGTACTGATCCGGGCACCGGATTTATCATAGAAATATAAAACGATGCCGGAGTCATCCGTTCTCAAGCCTTCAATCAGTCCCTGCTCGATATAGAGTTTCGCCGAAGCCGTATATTCGCCGCCGCGGACGACTGGAATCGGATCGCTAAGATAGCTGCCGATTCCTTTATTGCTTTGTGACTTGTCAATAATCTTCAAGCTTTGCCCTTGTTCTCCACAAAAGCTCTGTTCCTGCGAAAGGCTATACTCAACTTCCGTTCCTGCTTCCGCGCTGCTCCAGCCTGGGATGGTTCCATCCGCATTTAGCGGTTCCCCGAAACAGCCGTTCCTCACAACCGTCTTTACGCTGTCAGATTCGGAAATCGGGATCATCATTAATTTCGTTTTATCCGTGTAATAGATTTGTTCATGTCCGTCCGCGTCCTTAGCAAGTGTCATGAAGCTCATCTCAAAGTTGCTTGGAGTTAACGAACGATACTCCATCGTGGCCGGATCCACAACCGTCATCCTGTTCGCCAGACTGATATACAGAAGACCATCCTCACCCCAGCGGGAATAATACGGACGCCACATTCCGTAATCCTTCACATCGGGATATATGTTTTTTTGCTTAACGACCGAAAGATCGTCCGGATTCAATGCAAAAAGTATGCCGTCAACGCCGCCCCACAGCAAACCGTCCGGTCCAATAGTAAGCCCGCTGATCATCCGATGATTGCCAAGCCCAGTCAACGATGTAAGCTGTGTATGCATCGTTATTTCCTTTTTCGCGATATCCCAAACAAACACTTCCGGGTTATTCGCAGGCATCGTTGTGTTTAATCCTCCAGATTTGGTAGTTGAACCATAAATTTTACCGTCCTTATAGGCAAGACCTACAATGCTGTGATCCTGGATGATATTGCGATACACCTGCTTTTCCCCGCTTGCCAAATCGTAAATCGTTAATGCTCCGCCCAATTGCCCATAGTCCGGAATCGTACCGATCAGCAACTTTCCGTCCGCATACTCCATCTTATAGGGTCTATCTTGACCTGATCCAACCTGGAACAGCTGCTTGGGCTCGCTCATTTTGCCATTGGAAATATCCGTCTCATAAATGTACCCGCCAGGATATATCCCGTAATATACCTTATTTCCGGCAGATACGATCCCTTCCGCTTGTCCGATCAAGAAGTTGGATGATTCACGGGTTACCGGATCAAACGCACCTCCGACCCCGCCGGGATAAGCGGTCATATACAGGCGTCCATCCGTTCCCCGCTCCATATTATGAATCGGAATCGGTCCGCCTTTGGCGGCAACGCCCGGCAGATCTTTGCGCAGTCCTTTCTTCACGTCCAGCGCCGATAATTTGCCGTTGGCCTGGATCGTCACGATCGTGCGGTCAGGGGTTAGCTCAGGATCCCCCATATCGATCCATGCCGCCCCACGTAAGGAAGTAGCAAAGCTAATTCCCGTATTTCTCGTCGCAAGCGTCGACAAATCAACCTCCAAGATGCCTCCGTGGGCTGGCACATAAGCCTTGCCTTCCGCGACAGGGATCTGGTTATAGCTCATCACTCCCTTACCGTTTACTGGATCAACACCTATATATTTATCTTCCCACTTCTGTTCCTGCAGATTGTAGTAGACCATCATTAAACCTGCTTCTCCACTTGCTTTGACAAACAGATATTTATCCACTACGGCCATATCATAGGCAAATTCCAGTTTTTCATGTTCTACACCAAGAATGCCCGGTACTGCGTCGGAGATGACTTCCGAAGCTCCCGTCTTCACGTTCACTTTCACGACTTCGAATGGAAGCGCCATGCCGGCATAAAGGTAACCATCAACGTAAGCCATGGAGCGTATATAGTTGTGGTTAGCAAGTAAACTCCCGTAATCCTTTAATTCTTTGGTCTTCGGATTATATCGGAACAGCTTGCCATGATCATAGGTGCCGATATAGACATTTCCTTCTGGATCGGTTGTCATGGACCATACTGATTTCTCGCCCCCGATGACCTTCAGCTTCTGAACGGACTTGGTAGCCGGCGAGTAGCTCCACAGCTCCCCCGTACCTGATGCGGTATTGGTGCCAATATAAACGGTACCGTCGGGAGCAATGACATGTCTCCACGATTGGGCGACTCCTTCAAGCTCAAAAGTACGGATTAGCGCGTTATTTTTGACATCTATCACGTTAAATACGGCAGGAGTGGTTGATGCTGTTGTGTACAGCACATCCCTTCCATTTTCTTTTCCCATCACGCCATCGTTGATCGATACGGTACGGATCGGATAACCGAGATTTATGGGCGTTCCAAACTTTAATTTCGACAATTTACTCTCCTTCTCCGAGGCTGCCTGCGCCCCCATCGGCAATAGCGTACTTAGCCCCAGTGCCAAGATAAGCGCCATAGTAATTGAACGGGTTCTCATACCGCGTGGTATCATAGAGCATGTCCTCCTTCATCCAAATTCAGCAGCTTCGACAGGATCGCGTTGGTCAGCGCCTCGACATCCGCATGATCAATTCTGCCGTCATTGTTGATATCATATTTCCAGTTGTCCCCCGTCGCCATTTGCCCGACCATTTTGGCTACAGCCATCACATCAAACAGATCAATCATCCCGTCGCCGTTCACATCCAGAGTTGCTCTTCGGATCTGGGTGCTGGCTCGTTCATCAGATGTACCGATATAAATCTTGTTGTTCTGGATACCTTCTGAATCCTGTACCCCGGAGCCCGTAAGAAGCGTAACATCAACACGATCTGGCTCACCCAAAACTTTAAAGGTGACATTTATGATCTGTTTATCATCGCTGACGCTAGAACCCGCTGTTTTGGATACCTCGAATTTCAGAACCCCCGCTTCATGACTCCAATTCAGCTTTGCTTCCCCACCTGTATGAAAATCACTTGCGACGGCTGCATACACAACCTCCAGCACCGTCGGATCATAACGCAAGCTGCCAAATGCCTTCTGCACGTCCTGACCTCGGCTCAGCATAATTTTGGCTTCAAGCTGCTGGCTGCCTGAAATGCCTGTAGGCATTTGCAGATGCAAGGTTCCTGGCGCTTTCTCTTCTTGCGGTGAGGTTAAAGTGAAGTCATCATAAAAAGCACCTGACTCCGCAGTAAAGTAGTTAGAAATAGAAGCTGCTAATCTCGCATTTACGGCATTGGAAGGAGCAATACCCGTTACCGTAACCCGCGTCCACGACCCGACGGTTCGTAAATGAACGATGTTCTCGCCATCCTTATCCGTATTGACCTGTTTCCCGGCTGCATCATAGAAACGAAGCACCAGGCTCGCTCCGGGCGCATTTCCTGCATTCGGGGCAATATACATCATGGCCGACCCGTTATACGTATAGCCCGGCGTTACATGGCGCGGATCGCTCTGCACATAAATCGGCAGTGTATTCGATTTATCTACCAGCTTCAGGCTGGAAGTGCCGTAATACCGCATATCCTGCGTTATTTCATGGGAAGTTCCTTCATTCGGAGCAAAAAACATACTCCAGCCCGGGATGGTTCCATCCGCATTCAATGTCTCTTCAAACCCGTTATTGAAGAGTGGTTTCACTTCATGAATTTCTTGAGAAGCCAGTTCGCCCGCCCCTACAGGTTCAAGCATCGGATCCTTTTCTTCTCCTTCTGGGATCAAGGAGTCATCCACCGGATCTTCCTGCGGTTGTTTAACCTTACCGTCCGCCGGATCACCATCTTTGCCATCGGATGGCACATCAACTGAACCATCGCCAGGCTCACCATTATCCATGCCAGATCCGTCAGTCGGCCCACCATCAGCGGGTTCACCAATCGGCTGATCGACTGGATCACCGCCCTGTCCGGCAAATATCGCATCTTTACTTGCCCCAGAAGCCTCGGCGGTTCCGGGAACAAGCATTAACGGCTGCAAGGTGATTAGAAAAGCCAACACGGCAATTCTCCCCATTTTCCAAGCATTTTTCAATCCGGAGTTCAACATAACCGACTCCCCTCCCTTATTTCGCATGCTGATGCATTTTCCAAATCAACACGGCCGTATCGGCACGATTTGAAGACTGCTTCGGCATAAATAGGTTCTGCCCTGTACCTGAAATGATCTTCATTTCTTTTGCTTTATTTACCGACGATTTGGCCCAAGAACTAATTGCATTTTGATCAGCAAACGCATTGCCTGAAGCCTGCTCATTGCCGGCCTGAACCTGACCGAGGATTTGTAATGCATTCATCATCATGACGACCATCTGCTCACGGGTCACCGGTTCATTCGGCTTGAATGTGCCATCGTCGTAACCTTTTGTTATTTGAAGCTGGTGCATTATTTCCACGTCTTCGTAATACCACTCGCCTTTCCTAACATCCGAATATGCAGCTTCTTCTGTACGATCCGTTATAAGCCGATCCAAAGACAGCGCTTTCACGATCATGGAAGAAAGCTCAGCGCGGTTCACTGCTTTGCTAGGCGAAAATAACGTCTCCGATGTCCCTTGCACAATATGCTTCGCAGTCAGAACCTCAATTGCATATCGAGCTTCCGGATAAATGCCGGAGATATCTTCATACGACTTGGTATATTCCATCACACGGTATGTCCCAGCCTGCTTTACAACCAGCCCGAATTTACTAGCCTGCTCTTGATGGAGGGCTTCCCTGATATATTCCCAAGCAGCCGTAGCCGTGTTATAACGATAAACGCCCAGTTTATTGACATCACGTCCGCCCAGCGTATATTCCAACAATGCATTGAGCTCGATTTTATTGATTTCCGCAGTATTCATCTTCCATTGAGACAGAGATAATTTTATGTCCTCCAACAGTGTTTTTCGCTTGCTCAGATCCTCTGGGGCAATCACATAGGTATCCACGCCCTCTTTATTCATAGAAATGGAAGATAATTTCTCCAGGATGGATAATGCAGCTTTCTGCATCATCTCCTTGTCCGCTGAAGCCGGTTCCGATTTCAACCCGTTCAGTAAGGTTTGCAGCATTTCCGCAGCACGTACCGGATCCTTTTCCTTCAATATGGCATCCATATTCCAAACCGGCTCCTTGCTTGAACCCGTCTGTCCGCTCGTGGTGCCCGATCCTGAACCTGACCCCGATCCCGGAGGCGGATCTCGGTCATCCTTCTTCGAAATTGTAAATGTTATTGCTTCACCTACACCAGATGTAAGCACTTTCAAATCTTTGTATCCTTGCTCATTAACAACTCTTTCGCTGCTTACGGCTTTCACATGCTGAATCTCGACAGCGGCCTGTTTTCCCTGCAGCGCCTTAAACGTAATTTCTGCTAGGCGAACAGATGCCTGCGGAATTCCTTGCAGCTGTTTTCTCATCACGGGGATATAAAGCTTCCCTTCATTGGCATCATCCTTGTAAGCGCCAAACGTATCATACCCGTCACCGGCCTTTACCTCCAGTACCTGCAAAGCCTTGAGGTCGTACGTTAGCGAAACCTCGACACCAAATAGATCATTGAAATTTTCACCGCTCACTTGCAACTTGAACGTGTCACCAACATGTACGCTACTTGAAGGTTTACTGAGAGCAACCCGTGATCCCTCAGCCGCCTTGGTGTCCATGCTACCAAAGTTGAAAGACGTCAATATGAGCAGCATCAAGCAAAGCGCAAACATCATTTTTTTCATTCTGATCTCTCCTTTCGAATCAAACTTTTGGGTTAGATACGGATTTAACTAACAGGGATCACCTCCTTCGGTCATGTCCTTTATTCTGTATAAAGTGAACCCATGATTGTTCAGATGAATTTTTCAACATGAATTGCCATGGGTAAATGAAAACCCGCTTCATCATCTTATAGTCGACAGTAGCGGGTTTTCTTCGTTGTATATGGAAATGCAGTTCTAACTGAATCTCCTTTTGTAGTCGTGCATGTTTCATAATATTGCTTGAGTGAAATTGAAGTTTTGACGCTTTCATTTTCAAGGAACTTTTCTCCTATTTCGCTACCTACCAATTGGAATTCTTACCCACCCCTCGATCTGATATAAATTTCTCCATCAGCCTACGTTTTCCTCTTTTATTCGCGTTATATCTTCAAAGGTAAGACAAATTCCCTTTTTCTGAATCGGATTCAACATATTTTTGCTGTAATGACGCATAGTCTTAACAGAGAAAGGACATTTTTAATGACTTTTCAGAAAATATTGGATGTTTCTTTATGGTTTTCAAAGGTGTATATGGTATTTGTCATTGACAATAACAATTCGTAAGTATTACAAGGAGGAACTACATGCACTCACCAATCAAAAAATATCTTTCCGAACTTATCGGTACATTTGTACTCGTTCTGTTCGGTTGCGGAAGCGCAGCAACTGCAGGAGCACAGCTCGGAAATCTCGGCATCGCCTTTGCCTTCGGCTTGTCGATCATTGCGCTGGCCTATGTAATCGGGCCAATCAGCGGATGTCACGTCAACCCAGCTGTCTCACTTGCCATGCTGTTCAATAAAAAAATGTCTGTTACAGACTTCATCGGGTATGTTGTCGCTCAAACAATCGGGGCTGTGGCAGGCGCTGGATTGCTGTATGCAATCATTGATTCCACGGGCACTGCGGTAACGAACCTTGGCCAGAACGGATTCGGGGCTGGTTACGGCATCGGCATTACACCAATGATGGCATTCGTTGTCGAAATCGTATTGACGTTCGTGTTCATTTACGCCATTCTTGGTGTAACTTCGGATGAAAGCAAGGGAAGTGTAGCCGGAATCGTGATCGGTCTTACACTTGCGTTCGTTCACATTCTTGGTATTGGATTGACAGGAACATCCGTTAACCCTGCCCGCAGCTTCGGGCCTGCTGTACTGCTCGGCGGCGAAGCATGGTCCCAACTGTGGGTGTTCGTAACAGCACCATTCGTTGGCGCTATTCTAGCGGTCATTGCATTCCGCGTATTGGGAAGCCGCAAAGCCTAAGATAGACACCAACACATAACAAAGGGGCTTGCTGCATAAGCGCAGCAAGCCCCTTTGTATATGCAAATTGCACATGTGCTGTATATTCAAATTCAAACATCTTCATGCGAAAATGAGATCTGCAAACCACAACGAACGATGCATGAGAGCGCTCACTCCCCCGCTATGCTTATGTTCTATTGCTGCTTCAACTTCACATTCTTGAATGCTTCGGCTTGCTGTCTGATTCCAACTTCTGCAGCAAAACGCTCGATACTCGACGCCCCGAAGAATCCATCGATGCCTGTTGTATGTTCGAAGATATATTGCGCATCCTCCGGATCAGCGATCGGGCCTCCATGGCAGATAACGAGTATATCTGGATTAACCGATCGACCTGCGTCGGCAATTGCCTGCACTCTCTTCGCGCAATCATCAAGCGTCAATGCTGTCTTCGCTCCGATAGTACCCTTCGTAGTCAGACCCATATGCGCAACCAGAATGTCAGCCCCGGCCTTCGCCATCTTAATCGCCTGTTCTTCATCGAATACGTATGGCGTCGTCAGCATGCCGAGCTCATGTGCTTGGCGAATCATATCTACCTCTAGGTCATAGCCCATGCCTGTTTCCTCTAAGTTCGCTCTAAATACCCCGTCAATCAGTCCAACTGTCGGGAAGTTCTGCACACCCGCGAAGCCCTGTTCCTTCAATTGCTTCAGGAACACTTCCATGATGCGAAACGGATCCGTCCCGCACACACCCGCAAGTACCGGCGTATTCTTCACGACAGGCAGCACCTCAGCGCCCATGTCGACTACGATTTGGTTAGCATCGCCATAAGGGAGCAGTCCTGCAAGTGAGCCGCGTCCCGCCATTCTATATCTGCCTGAGTTATAAATGATGATTAAGTCAACGCCGCCCGCTTCTCCACTCTTCGCGGAAATCCCCGTACCGGCCCCAGCTCCGAGTATCATTTCACCATTGGCAACTTGTTGCTTCAATTTATTGATGATATCTTGGCGTGATTGTTTCATTGTACTTCCTCCTTGATGTAAGTTTCGCTGCTGCTGTGCTTCATCAGCTCAATGAGCTTCTGAGCTGCTGCGATTGCGAACTGTTCGTCATTGATGTCTGCATTCATTTCGATAAGCTCTACAGCTTCCTTATTGATCCGCGTACGAAGTGTATCGAATAAAGCCTTATCCTCTTCCGTCCCGTAGAATGGCTGTCCTTCTACATCCAGTGCGGATACCCCCTTCAACGGCAGCATCAGCACTGTCGGTGAAGTTGCTTGATTCAGCTTATCGGCAATGATCTTACCGAGCTCTATATTCTCTTCAACCGTGGTTCGCATCAGCGTTACGGTCGGATTATGCTTATAGAAATTACGATTTTGGAACTGCTCCGGTACGGAATCGAATGGCCCGAAGTTCACCATATCCAGCGCTCCCGTCGATACGACCTGAGGCACTTGAGCCCGCACTGCGGCCTCCAGCCGATGCGGCCCAGCATTCAGCACACCCCCGACCAGTTCGTCGCACCATTCTGTTGTTGTCAAATCCAGAACACCATCGAAATAGTGGGATTCAATCAAGCGTTCCATCGTCTTCCCACCTGCACCTGTCGCATGGAAGACAACAACCTCATATCCATGCTTCTCCAAGTACTCTCTTGCATGATTGACGCAAGGGGTTGTCACACCGAACATCGTGGCTGCAATTAGCGGCTTCTTCTCTACCGTCACCGCTACTTCTTCCTTCACCATACCAGCAATCGCAAGTGCGGCATTCGTAAAGATGCGTGTCGAGATCGAGTTCAAGCCCGACACATCGACGATCGATGGATACATCATAATATCGCTTGTGCCTACGTATTGCGCTACGTTGCCAGAAGCAACCGTCGATACCATGATCTTCGGCACCCCAATTGGCAACGCTCTCATTCCTGGCGTTACAATAGAAGTACCACCGGAACCGCCGAAGGAGAGGATGCCATCGAACTTCCCTTCCGAATACAACCTTGGAATCAGCTTCTCCATTCCTTGGGCCAACACTTCGGTTGCTAAGGCGCGATCCTTCCTGGAGGCAATTTCATAAATATCCGCCTGCACCTCTCTAGCCACTTCCTCGTTCGATACATCGGGAACGAACATCGGATCAAATACTCCACTATGAATCGTAAGCGTATTCAATCCAAGCCCTTCTAGAATTTCCTTTACATACAAAAACTCTTCTCCTTTGGAATCGAACGTACCGACTATCGCCACTGTTTTCAATATAACAACCTCCTTATGAAGTGGAAGTATATGAAGTACTGATCTATATGAACTACCTAAGCCGGCTTACAATTCAAGTATAGGGCGATTCCGATTCTGATTCATGTATATTTGTACGATGTTCATGTGTTTTTGTATTGTCGTTGATATTCTCTTGGAGATAATCCCGTTGTCTTTTTGAACATTTTGCTGAAGTGCGCATAATCATTATAGCCAACCAAGCCGGATAGCTCCGACAAATCTAAATGACGCTGCTTCATCAACTCGATCGACTTATTGATTCGGAATCTAGTCAAGTATTCTGGAAATGTACAACCCACCTCTTGCTTGAATAAATAACTCAGATGGGTTCTCGACAGATGTGCAACCTGAGCCAGCTCTGCAAACGAAATATCATGCATGTAGTTCGCCTCAACGTATTCCTTCACGAACTGCACATAATCGTAATGCTTCGTCACGCCTTCGAGCATTTTGTGAAGCAGCTTGTCTTGCTCCGTTACCCCAACTTCCTTGAAATCAATCGCAGTCTTCGTGATCGCCGCTTCTGAAGGAATTCGCTCAATTGATGAGCCGCCCAAGTACCCGACTGCGCTCGTATTGTCATACATATATTTCACATCAGCCGGCGTATTGACTGGACCGCCATAGATCATCTTGATCACATTCGGATTGATTTTATCGCTCACTTGGAAAATCTGCGCCGCCAAGTCTGCGGCTGCCTTCAAAGAGAGCACCTTCGCCGCACCTAATACTCCGCCCTTCGTAAATCCTAAGTGAGCACAGATTACATCTGCACCGGCTGCTGCCATCAGGTGCGCCTGTTCCCGGTTGAACACGAACGCAATCGTGAACATGCCCATCCCGCTTGCGATACGGATCGCTTCCACTTCCGACTCGAAGCTGATACCCGCTTCTTCTAGCGCCTCGCCGAATTGTCCACCAATCAGTCCAACGGTAGGGTAATTGTTGATTCCCGAGAATCCTTTATTCTGAATTTCTTGAATGTACGCCTCCAACTGAATTGTCGGATCTGTTGCGCATAACCCGAACATCACCGGTACCTCTCTGACGAGCGGTACAATTTCCTTCGAGCCAAATTCCATGACGAGCTCATTGCAGTTCCCAAATGGGAGCAGTCCCCCTAGAGAGCTTAAGCCCATCTGTCTGAAGCGCCCCGAATTCAATGCCAAAATGAAATCGGCGCCGCCCTTTACCGCATATTTAGCCGAAATCCCTGCACCGGCTGCTACGCCAATAATGTGCCCGTTCGATTTCAATTGGGCATGCAATCTATTTCGAATCGTTTCACGATCAAAGTACACGTTCACACACCTTCTTTTCATGCCGTTGTTGCTGCTAGGTTGTTGCTTCGTTTCGATTGTGTTGAGAATATCATAACATTCTCTGATTAGCCGGTCGAATGTCCATAAATGAATGGCTTCAACTCGTGCAACATGCAAAAAAGCAGCTTGGTGAAAAATCTCCAAGCTGCTGCCTACGTACTATTGTATTTTCCTCCTAGCCCGACGCTGCGCAAACAGACTGATTAGCACTGCCGTGTTGCCAACTATAAAAAAGAGTGACAGCATTGCTGCGAACAAAGTCGCTCCCATATAGTTAGAATCCTTACTCCCCTTCAATTGGAACAGAAATACGATGACGGCTATACAGCACACGATACAACAAATCAATAAGGCGCACAGGCGTCGCTTTATTCGTCGATCCATCTACCTATCCTCCATCACATCATTCTCGTCTCATTCAAACCCTTCATTGATCCTCTAACACGAATGATTCCCATTTTTAGTACAACTAACTGTATGATAAGCTTCGCTTTCGTCTCTTCTGTTATAAAAAAATTTGCTCATTTCCATTGCCCACAGTTCATATTCATTGCATAATACGAAGTAACCTTTCCAGCAAGAGGAAATTGCTATGCTACTCATTATATCGTGTTGATCCGTAGCCGTATAGTAACGATGTTCATTCGAGGAGGATGATTCCTATGGTGTTGCAAGCGGAAAGCCAGATCGCCCAGCATTATTTACATGTCGTCAATAAAAGATTCGTAGAATTGAAGAAGATGGGTGAACGAACGTTTGAACAATTAGAGGACGAAGAGTGGAACTGGTCTTACAATGTGGACTCGAACAGCATCGCGGTCATCGTAAAGCATATGAGCGGCAATATGATCTCACGCTGGACGGACTTCCTCACTACAGACGGCGAGAAGGACGATCGCAATCGAGATGGAGAATTCGAGGACAGCATTACGAGTCGTGAGATGCTCCTTGATGTGTGGAACCAGGGATGGAAGGTGTTTCTGGATACCCTTCAATCGCTAACCGTTGACGATCTTACCAAGACGGTGACGATCCGTCAGCAGCCGCACACTGTCATGGAGGCCATCGAGCGCCAGGTGTCTCATTACGCCTATCATGTCGGCCAAATTGTGTACGCTGCCAAGCAATTGAAGTCCGAGGAATGGAGCACCTTATCCATTCCAAGAAAGAAAAACTAAACCTACTAAAAAAAGCGCCGCTCACGCTACTTGCGTAAACCGGCGCTTCCTGCTTCTAAGATAGATGATTCTGCCGCATTTGGGTCTAAGGGAAGCTTCACACAGAAGGTTGACCCTTCTCCCTTCCTACTTGACACTTGGATATCTCCGGAGTGAAGCTGGACGATCTTCTGCACAATCGACAGCCCCAGCCCATTACCAGCGATGGTACGATTGCGAGACACATCTGCCTTGAAGAACCGCTCAAATAAATGCGGAATATGCTCCTCATCAATCCCAATCCCACTATCGGTAATGCACACTTCAACCGTTCCATTAGACATGCGCGCCTCGATATGAATAGCCCCACCTTCAGGCGTGAACTTAATCGCATTATGCACAAGGTTCATCCATACTTGACTCAGCATCTCTTCATCCGCTGTAATCTCCATTTTATCTACATTCAAATCTAATTCGATACGCTTCTCCAGCCATTGGGGTTCGCTGATCAACGCGATATTACGAAGCTGCTGATCCAATCGATAGCGCTTCATTTCCATCGGATGGTGCTCCGATTCCAGTGACGTTAATTTGAGCAAATTCTCGCTAAGCTTGGATAGTCTCATCGTCTCCATTTCAATGATTTGAAGATAATTTAGACGCTCTTCTTCGCTCAGTTCCTCACTCTGTAAGGCACGTGCGAATCCGCGAATCGAGGTCAATGGTGACTGAATCTCGTGCGAGACATTCGATATGAACTCCTGCCGCATCTGCTCCATTTCCCCTAAGCTGTCTGCCATTTGTTGAATCCCGTCAACGAGAGATCCGTATTCATCGCGAAAATCCTCATACATCGGGATACTGATATTAAACTCCCCTTGGGAAATTTTCTTCAGCGCATCCAGAATGGATTGGTAGAACTTAACGTGCTTAACGCGGACAAACGGAAATATGATTGCAAGTACCGCAACGAAAAATAGCAGTCCCATCACGCATAGAACGAGAAAAGCCCAATAGCTGTCTTGCTTCCAACCGACCGAGTTCATGACGTAAGGATTAATCAAATACGATAATGACCATGATGCCAGGATAAGTAATAATATGGTTGCCATTCCTGTTATGAATTTCACAACACGACCTGTCTTCGTCGCCTTGAAGGCTGCGTACCCTTCACGAAGCGTCATTCGAGTACCTCTAGCCGATAGCCAAGCCCGCGAATCGTCTTGATCTTGAACCCATGTTCAGTCTCAGGGAACCTCTCCCGCAAGCGATTAATATGCACGTCAACTGTCCGCTCATTGCCCTCGTAGTCATACCCCCATATATCCTCTATCAATTGTTCCCTGGAAAAGGTTTTACCTGGATATCCGCCCAGCTTGAATAATAGTTCGAATTCCTTCAAAGGCAATGAAAACGTCGCATCGCTAGTGGTTACTTCGAATGTATGCTGGTTCATGACGATACGTCCGAACTGAGCGATTTTTGATGTAGCGATCTGGTACCGCTTGAGCAGCGCCCTGACGCGAACGACAAGCTCCATCGGATCGAAAGGCTTCACTAGATAATCGTCTGTTCCAAGGTTGAACCCTTTGACCTTCTGTGATGTCTCGCCCTTAGCGGTTAGCATAAGGAGTGGGATATCATACAGCGCCCTTAATTCACGGCACAATTCCCACCCATCCATGTTCGGCATCATAATATCGAGCACAACCAAGTCCGCCTTATTGCTCTCCATCTGGGTAAGAGCTTCAACTCCATCAGGGGCTTCAATGGTCTTGAAGCCCTCCTTCTGCAAAAATACGGTGACTAGCTTGCGAATATGTGGATCATCGTCAACGACGAGTATGGTTGCCATCTACTCATTACCGCCCCTTTCTTCCTACTAGCAAGCCTCCTCCGATTCATCCAGAATGCGGAGCTGCTGTGCAGCGAATTCACGGTACATTTCGTGCGTCTCGAACAATGTCGCATGGGTGCCGCAGCCTGTTAGCTGGCCCTTCTCGACAAACAAAATTTGATCTGCATCTACTACGGTAGACAATCGATGTGCAATCACGAGCGTGGTACGGCCCTGCATCAGATTGTTCAATGCCTTCTGTACAACAATTTCTGATTTGCTGTCCAGCGCGGATGTTGCCTCATCGAGCATCAAGATACGCGGGTTGCGCAGCAGTGCCCGTGCAATGGCAATCCGCTGCCGCTGACCGCCAGACAGCTTAAGCCCCCGCTCTCCTACAGGAGTCTCATACCCTTCGGCAAGCTCCTGGATGAAGCCGTCTGCGTATGCCATTTGCGCGGCATGTTCCAGTTCTTCGTTCGTCACTTCACGATTCATACCATAGCAGATGTTCTCACGAATCGTTCCATCGATAAGGGGACTTTCCTGTGACACATAACCGATTTGAGTCCTCCAAGACTGGAGAGAGAACTCGTTAATATCCACCTCTCCAAGCTTTATTGCCCCTGAGGTTGGCAAATAGAAGCGTTCGAACAGCGAGAACAGTGTGGTCTTCCCACCGCCGCTCGGACCTACGATTGCCGTCACTTTTCCAGCAGGAATCGTGAAGCTTACATCCTCTAGTATAGGCTCACCCTGAGCATAAGCAAAGTGGACATTCTCTACTTGTATCGGTTGATCGGCTTGTTCCACCTGCTTGCCATGTATATGATCTTCCTCTGCTGCATCGAAGATGGAGATCATATGATCCGTTGCTCCAATTGCCTTCTGCAGCTGCGTAAAGAACATCGAGAGCTGACTCATCGGCATCACGATCTGGATCAGATACAAAATGAAGGCAACCAACTCACCCGCAGACAACACGCCTGAGGATACCCGCATTCCACCATATCCGATGATAACAACAAGCAAGACCATTAATACAAAGGACATGATCGGAGCGATCAACGCCTGAACGACACCCTCTTTAATGCCAAAACGAAGCAAGTTATTGATGCCCTTGCGTCCGTTCTCATATTCTCTGGACTCTGCATTCGATGCTTTCACGAGACGAATCTCGGACAGGACTTGGCTTAATACAGCAGTGAAGGACGCTGTCTCATCCTGCAAGCCTTTTGATATTTTGAACATTTGTTTCCCAAGCGGGAGTAAAACCAGTGCTGCGAGTGGAATGACAACGAGCATAATGACCGTCATCTGCCAGTCCAAGTACAGCAATACGATAAATGAACCGATCACGGAAACGATTCCCGTGAAGAAGCTTGATAAATGCTCGGTAATGAACCCTTTCACAATCCCGGTATCATTCGTAATTCGGCTTACCGTCTCACCAGTCTTGTTCTCATCATAATACGATACGGGCAATATCAGGAGCTTCCTCCACAATCGATCCCGCAATCCAGCTACAACCCGTTGGCCGATAAGATTCAGCATGTATATCGATAAACCGGAAGCAACCGTCTGAATAATGAAAGCTGCGGCCAGCGCCACAATCTGCATCGTATCCAGCTTCGACATGGAGAAGTTGTCTACCATCCCCTTCGTAAACATCGGTATTACCAGTGAGACTGCAGTTGAACCAATACTCATCAGCAACGCAATAAATAACATCAATTTCGATGGCTTTGTCTCATTTATGACGCGTAAAAATTGCCGCCAATTTCCGAATGACCCTTTCGTTCCTTCTATTTCTCTATCCATTGATCCCCAGCTCCTTATATATTATCCACTTGTGAAGTTGAGTCCATCATAATCAATGAATTTAAACGGAATGTAAACAGAAGCGACATCCATGCAAAAAGCCGTCCCATAACGAGAGCGGATGGAGTGTAAATTCTCCGGCTTCTTTCGTTCGAGAACGGCTTTTTCGGGTTGTATTCAACTATGCATTTATTTTACAAGCTTCCACACATCTGTTTTTCCTGGCGTCTCGCCTTTTGTCCACCACTTCGCTTGGTACGTGGCGCCTTCATATGTCACCTTAGCTTGTCCATCATAGGCGGTTGAAGAATTCCACTCTTGTGCCACATCGCTCAGCAGCTTCCATACATCAGAAGAGCCTGGCTTATCGCCTTGTGTCCACCATTTTGCTTCATAATCCAGACCTTGATAAGTGACGCGATCGCCGCTCACATATACTTTCGTGCTGTCCCATGTCGTCGATGTCTGCTCATCCGACTTCGTAGTCACTTGAACCGCATTGCTCGCCGCAGATCGGTTGCCCGCTTCATCTACAGCCACTACAGTGTAAGTATAAGTCGTGCCGGACTTCAGCCCTTGATCCATGAAGGATGGCTCCACTGCTGTACCGACAAACGTACCATTGCGGAAAACTTCGTATTGGGCCACCCCAACATTATCCTTGGATGCATCCCATACGAGATGAACACCTGTAGTCATCGTATGAGGCGCTCTTACGTTGGTCGGAACGGATGGAGCTTCTGTATCCACAACAGCCGCCTTCGTTGTCACAGTAAGCGGGCTGCTTGCCGCTGAACGATTATTAGCCCCGTCAACTGCGACTACCGTATACACATACGAGGTGGAAGCAGTTAACCCTTTATCTACATAGGATGGAGTCACAGATGTGCCAACGAGTTTGCCATCACGGTAAATTTCATACTGCTTAATGCCATTTGAAGCATTTGATGCTGCCCAGCCTAGCTCAATACTTGCAGCCGTTTGGATTTTCGATTCGAGATTAGATGGAACCGTTGGAGGCTGAACCTCGCCATTGTTCACCAAGTTCACATCCACGACCTGATAGAATGCATTACCTGTGTCCGCAATTTCCCAGACACCCAATATAATATGATAACCACTGCGGTCTGTTGGAATGGTTACCTCATGAGATACTTTGGTCTGTGGTTTTTTACCGCCATCTTGGAACGATGCGAACAGTTCCAAGTCCGAGCGCTTCAACGGCTCGTTTGGATTCCAGCCTTTTTTCGTAATGTAGTATTTCCATTCCTTCGTGCTGTGAGGAGCAGTTAGATGCCAAGACATCGTGTTTTTGCCGCCATGCAGGGTAACCTTCGTCCATCGATCTGCCGATTGCTCGAACAGCTCGGGGAAGATCCCACCGCCTGTAATTTCTCCGTCCTTCGGACCGCCTACTGGGAAATTGCCTTTTGCTTCTACACTCTGCGGCTCATATTGAATAGAACCGCAGTTTTTATTTTCTCCTTGCTTGCACAGCAGCGCCCGGCTTGTCGGTCCTTCCATATAACCATGTGCGTATGCTGTACCAGCATAACCGCCTGCTGCTGCGGCACCTAATACAACTATCCCGCATGAAAGGATAAGCGTTTTAACATTTGTGCTCCATTCGCTTCTCTTCGTCATTCGTACTGTCTCCTTCCGTGTCATCATGTCACTTATAGGTGAAAATGTACAGGACAATATGAGCATACATTCATTAGTTGTCCCGACCACATCTTACCCATAACTTCACGCTCTGCAAAGGTTCCACATACCTATAGACGCGCTTTCGAACCAGCACTACATACGGGATAATAATTTCATGAGGAAAGAACCATTATCGTGACTTAAGTCACAGGAATTAGCTCCATTCATTTCCATAATTCGAAAATGAAATACCATTATCCCAATTACCGGAATTTTGGCACGATTCTTCTTCATTGAAAAATAATCAAAAAATGCTATTAAAGTTAAAGCATTATAATTCATTGTGACTATGAAGACACCAATTTCATATGTCTTCATGATCATTTATTTAACCGAAAATTATTCTACATTTATGTTCATACCGTATCTTCATTTCGCAGCGGTACAAAAAAGGAACTCTCTACATCTGCTGCAGGCAGCGGCTTACTGAAGTAATAGCCTTGAATTTCACGACATTCCTTCTCAGTCAGAATATCCAACTGCTCCTTCGTCTCAATTCCTTCTGCAATCACATTCAGCTTCAAATGCTGCGCCATGGAAATAATGGTTGCAACGATCGCTTTATCATTCTCGTTGCTGGATATATCCGTAATGAAGGATCTATCAATCTTCAGCTTATGTATCGGGAACGTCTTCAAGTAGCTGAGAGAACTATATCCTGTACCGAAGTCATCCAAGCTAATACGAATGCCAAGCTTATTGAGTTCATGCAGAATGGTCGTGGATATCCCCGCATCCATCATCATGCTCTCCGTGATTTCGAGTTCCAAATATTGCGAGGGCAGACCTGTTTCGTGCAGTACCAGCTTCACTTGCTCGGTGAGATTCGAATGATGGAACTGCTGTGTTGACAGGTTGACAGATACAGGAATAAGCGGACCTCCCGCATCATGCCATTCCTTCATCTGACGGCATGCCTCCCGAATGACCCAATTGCCGATTTCACTAATCATTCCTGTCTCTTCAGCTAATGGAATGAAGGCGCCTGGCATTAACAGGCCTCGCGTCGGATGGTTCCATCTCACGAGCGCTTCGACGCCGATCATTTTGTTCTCTTCCGTACTGATTTGAGGCTGATAATGCAGGACTAGCTCTCCCCGCTGTACTGCCTTGCGCAAGTCGCCTTCTAGCTCGATCTTACCTAGCAAGCCAACATCGAGATCTGAAGTGTAGAATTGATGACCGTTCTTGCCGTGTTTCTTCACCTCGTACATAGCTGCATCGGCCTTCTTAATCAATTCAACCGGATCTGTGCTGTCCTTCGGATAGATAGCCGTGCCGACACTTGTTGAAATGTAGAAATCATTATCCTTCAGCCGGAATGGCTGCCGCATCTCCTCGACGATTCGCGTGGCCAATTTCTCACAATCAGTTCCAGCCGGATTCGTACGGCAGAGTACAATGAATTCATCGCCTCCGAGCCGTGAGATCGTTGCTTCATACCCTTCTACGCTGGAGATAATTCGATCGCTTACAGCCTTCAGGAATATATCGCCGTATGTATGTCCAAGCGAGTCATTAATTAACTTGAACCTGTCAATATCCAGGGCCATTACGCCGAAGTATCCACCCTCCCGTTCACAATCCTTGATGAGCTGTGTCAGAATCTCGTTGAACATGCGACGATTCGGCAATCCGGTCAGATCATCATGATAGGCCAGATGCTTAATCTGTTCCTTCGCTTTCTTCTCTTCCGTTATGTCCCGAGCGATAACATGATTGCCTGCCAGTTTACCTTCAATCTCCACCGGTACGATAATTACCTTCAGCTCTAACCGACGCCCATCCTTCGCAATAACTGCCGTATCATAGCTATGTGTTTTGTTTTCAATCGCAATATCGTACAACTTGCGGGCTCTTTCAGTTAAATCATCGGCAACGATCGCTTCAATATTAGATATATTTTGGTTTATGTATTCTTCCGCTTGCCCGCCAATCATCCGAATGACCGCAGGATTTATGCTAATGATTTGTCCGTTCGTATCTACGGATATGATTCCATCCACATTGTTCTCATACAATGTCCGGTACCAACCAGCATGTTCTTGAATCACATAATCTTTCTGGGACAGACGTCTGGTGATAAATACGCCGAATAAGGTCATGCCCAGTAACAAGAATGTCGCACAGGCAATAATGTAAGCGAGCACTGCCGGATCGATCAATAAGGCAGATCTCCGATTAATGTTCGGATCAATGTAGAAATGAGCTGCAATCATACCTGTATAATGCATGCCTGCAATGCCAGCGCCCATGATCAACGCACTTCCCAGCTTGTACCATGTTCCGCTTCCTGCTTGATCCTTGCGGAAATAGAACAGAAGCCACAGAGCGATCGCAGAAGCAGTCACCGCGATTGCAATCGACAAAATCACAATTGCTGTATCATAGGTAATCCCAATCATCATCGCATCCATGCCAACATAATGCATGCCAGATATTCCAAGCGCCATCAATATGCCTGATAGGATAAGCTCGCCAATACCGATCTTCTTCCTCGCTACGGTAAAGAGAGAGATACTTGAGACGAATATCGCAAGGATTACGGAGATAACTACATAGTCGATGTCGTATGTAACTTTCACCGGCAGCGACATGGATAACATCCCCACAAAATGCATGGACCAGATGCCTAATCCCATTGATGTTGCCCCGCATATTAGCCAGATTAACCTTCTGTTTCCTTTGCTCATACTGATTCTCCCGGCAAGATCCAATGCAGAGTAGGATGCAGTTACAGCAATTAAATAAGAAACGATAACGAGAAACAAATCATATGTCCCATGAATATGATGGACATGCCCCATTTTCAGACACCTTCTTTCCCTTTGTTGATAGGCACTTGCCATCATTTCAAAAGCAACCGTATTTATGCGACAATCATACTATATTACTGATAAATTTTAAATATCTTCTAGGCGATAAGTTGCTTTTTATAGGACTAATGAACCAATTAATTTTGTATATTTAGCAAACATTACCACGCATGCTTGCATCGCTTATCGTGTACAGTTATGGGTGTGGTTCATTCAGGATCTCTGCAGTAGCCTTTTCCAAGGCTGTTTTTTATAAAAAAGCACTATTATTCCTATCAACGAGGAGAACACGATGAATATTCTAGTTGTCGATGACGAAGAGAGTATCTTGAATCTCATTCGACTTAATTTGGAGATCGAAGGATATCAAGTACATACCGCCGCTAACGGCCGCGAAGCCAATGAGCAGTGGCAGAAAGAGCATATCGACCTCATTATTCTCGATGTGATGCTGCCTGATACAGACGGCTATCAGCTGCTTCGCGAGTTCCGCGCTAGCAACGCGGATATTCCGATTATCATGCTTACTGCCAAAGGACAAATTAATGACAAGCTGCTCGGACTACAATTAGGAGCAGATGATTACCTTGTCAAGCCCTTCCATAGCACGGAGCTGCTGCTTCGAATTAAAGTTATCGAACGCAGATTGAACAAGCCAGTTCAAGTAAATGACAGCAATGGCTGCCTTATTCAATGTGGCCCGTTCCGGGTAGATTCAGAGAAGCGATCCATCCACGTCAATGACAAGGAACTAATATTAACTTATCGTGAATATGATTTGCTTCTGCTGCTCATTTCGAACAAGCAGCGCATATTTACACGTGACGATCTTCTCATGAAAGTGTGGAAGCTCGACTATCCAGAAAATACGAGAGCCGTTGATATTATGATTCAGCGCCTTCGCAAAAAGCTCGGCAATGAAGGTGATCGTATCAAAACCATTTATGGAGTTGGCTATAAAATTGATTGCTGACACAGTTGGCTATGATGATTACAAGGTGGACAACCGATGACCTTACAGAAACGAATCTATTTGGCACTACTCGCCCTTTTCATACCCGTTATGTTGTTTCTTTATATTGTGCTTGACATCTCACTGCAGAATAATATTTATCAATCAGCCGTTCATTCCTTGCAGAAGCTCAGCATCGAGGCCCAGATCTATACGATCAATTATGTGGAACGCGAGCAGCAGGGCGAACCAAAAGAAACGCTTCAAAAAGGAGCAACGCTCATTGCCTCTTATTTGTCCAAACGGATGGGTGTCCGGGTACAGATCATGAATGCACAGCAGCATGTCCTTTCGGATACGGAACGCGGATCGCTGTCTTATGTAAATCAAGATACGGAGCAAGCTTTGCATGGCACCAAGTCCTATATGATTCAAAAAGCTTCTCCTTCGCCGCTGCTCCTGTTCTCTAGTCCTATCTATGTGGATAATCAAGTCATCGGCTTGATTCGTTTTCTTCAACCCTTGGAAGAAGAGGCTCAATTACTGAATCGAATGAATGCGACCTTTGCGATTACATTCCTTCTCATTCTTGCCGTTGCTGTGCTTATTGCGAATCGCTTCGCGAAATCATTGAGCAAGCCTATCGAGCAGCTGCGAGATATGGCGAAGAAGCTGGCAAGCGGCAATTATAGTACACGCATCGAATTAAGCGCCTATGAAGAGATCAGCCAACTAGCCCATTCCTTCCATGCTATGGCCGATGCAATCGAGCTTCATGTACAGCAATTAAGTCGTGAGAAGGACAAGCAGCGTGATTTCCTCGATCGGGTCACCCATGAGTTGAAGACTCCGCTGACTGCAATTATGGGGTATTCGAATTTAATTCCGCGGTTGAAGGACAGTAAGGATGTTGAGACGAGCCTGCGCCATATTTCCGTCGAAAGCGAACGAATGCTTACCCTAGTAGAGGAACTGCTGTCTCAGTCGAAATATAGCGACAGCCCATTCTCGGTGTCACCTACCATATGTGATATCGCAACCATTGCAAATGAGGCTGTCTATATTGTTCAGCCACGATTAGATAAATATCAGATTAAGCTTACGAATCAGCTAATCTCCACAATGGTCGTAGCCGACCCGGATAAGACAAAGCAAATCTTGTTGAATCTGCTTGATAATGCAATCAAATATAGCGATGCGTCTGAACTCATCATTCAACAGCGCACCAGTGAGCAGACAGTATCCATTACATTCCAAGATGATGGTATCGGACTTAGTCACTCACTAATTGAGAGATTCAGGATCGCATCAGCAGATGATTCCCTTCGTTGCTCCAGCGGAGGCAACGGGTTCGGTCTGCTCATCTGCAAACAGCTAATGACAAGACAAGGCGGCTCGATGTCTATCCATTCCGAGGAGGGAATCGGAACTATCGTTACGCTGGATTTTCGTTCACCAGCAGCACTTGATTCACATCCGCTGCCGATTTTCACGAAATAATACATTTACGAAACAATTACGAGGCGATTATGAAATGATAGTCGTTTATTCTGTCCAAGGAGAATAATGAAGGATGAATAAGATGTTAAGGAATGCCTTCCTATTTGGAGGTGTCATTCTGGTGCTGATGATCGCCGGCTATTACTTGAATGAACAAGTCTATCAAGAAGTCGGCCTTATCTATGATAAGCATGAAGTACTGCAAAAAGTAAGCGATTCCCTTCCTGTGCAGGCAACTATCTTTCATGGGAAATGGGGAACTCTCCAGGTCAATGACGAGGTAAGTTTGCATGCATTTGTATCCTATGTGGATCGCATTAAGCAGCAGTATGAACCGAAGCAGATAATGACTGCGAGAGATGAAGGACATGCCATGTTCTCCGGTCGAATTCGCTATTTGAACGGAAGTGAGCAGACCTTCTCGCTCGAAAATACCTTAACCCTTGGCAAATGGTCTTACGGCCCAGGACATGAGACTCCAATGCTGTCTGCTATGCAGACGCAGCTGTTAAGTCTGTTCTATACGCCAGAACATTATGCGGAATTTATCCGCTCTTCCAAAGAGCTTACCTATCGTATAGATGGTATACAGGAAAGTCTGCAAGATGATGAAAAGGGTTACTTGGTATCTCAGATAAGTCAGGCATCTGAAATTAAGGATCCGGTAGAGATGAAACAGCTGCTGCTGCTGCGCAAGCAAAAGCCGCTCGCTTATATTACCGCTTTCAAACAGGATAATGAGATGCTGAATGACCGCAACAATCTGCTGCATATGGTCGTATACGCCGATTACGTCGTCATGGAATACATGGGGGATGACAACGGCAATTCAATCTATTTGCGGACAAAATTGGGGTCACTACTTCATGGGAAGAACATAGGGGCACAATAAAATGACACGATTCCTTTACCTTCTATTATTTATCTGCCTATTCACGCAGGCAGGCTGTACCAAAGATCAAAATACGATCACCGTAGATGAGCAAGGTGTGCCCCAATTAAATGGGCGCCATATCGTTGCATACGTCGCTGCTCGTGAGGAAGTTGGTAGCGCATTGCTATCCTCATTCTGTCAACGAACAGGTTGTACGTATGAGTACATTCGTTTGTCCACAGAAGAAATATTGCGGCGTGTTACACAGGAATCTGCCAAACCGCAAGCGGATCTCGTCATCGGCGGAACGATTGACGCGCATTTGACAATGAAACAGGAGAAGCTCTCCTCCCCTATTCGCAGCTCGAATCTCGCTGCGATTCCTAGCTCCTTCAAGGATGAAGACGGGTATTGGGCAGGATATGAGATTGAACAATTGTCTATTGCTGTCAATCGTGACCGTTGGAATAAGGAATTTGCGCCATTAGGCTTAACGATGCCTAAGAAGTGGGAAGATCTTCTTCTTCCTGCTTACCAAGGGAAGATCGTTATGCCCGATCCGAATTACTCCGGAACGGCATATACATTCCTTTCCTCCTTATACGAGGCATGGGGCGAGCAGAGAACAACGGCCTTTCTCAAAGGTCTTACCCGCAATGTTGGGCTTCTCACAGTGAACGGTTACATGCCAGCTCAATACGTTAGTTCAGGCGAGTATGTAATCGGTATCAATTTCCTCGGAGATCAGCGCAAGCTGCGCGATGCAGGATTCGATCTTGTTAGCAGTGTTCCGAAGGATACGAGCTTATCTGTGAACGGGATCTCTAAAATTCGGAATGCACCTAATGAGACCGCTGCGGACTGGTTCATTAATTACAGCTTGTCCCAAGAGGCAGCAGCTGTTCTGGAACAAGTATCGTTCGGTACTCCTACCGTTCATCAGAACGAACAGGATATTTCGAATTCAGCTGTACTTCCCGTACACAGCTCACTACGCAGACATGAACAGATTTTGAATCAATGGAACAACTTGCGTGCAGACACAAAAGGTCAAGGAGAATGAAGAATGTTTGCTTGGTTGAAAAAAGCTCCCGCCATACCACGATTGCCGGAGCACATGATCGCGAAATTGTACCGAATCTTCCGGATTCGTACATTGATCGGTATTTCTATCGGTTATGCAGGCTACTACTTAGTACGTAGCAACTTTACGTTATCCACACCTTATTTAAAGAGTGAGCTCGGGTTTACCACTTCTCAAATTGGTCTGTTGAGCTCGGCACTCGCCGTCACTTACGGGATAAGCAAGTTCTTCATGGGGAACTTGGCAGATAAAGCCCATACACAGCGCTTTATCGCTGTTGGTTTGTTCTTGTCTGCCATTATTAACCTTATCATGGGCTCTTCTTCCACGTTCGGTCTCATTTTCATGCTTCTTATCGTGAACGGGATGTTCCAAGGCATGGGTGCTCCTCCTTGCAGTATCACCCTGGCGAACTGGTTCTCGAAGAAAGAGCGCGGTACTTATATGGGAATCTGGAATACATCCCATAATATCGGCGGAGGTCTTATTGCACCAATCGTCGGTGTTGCATTAGGGGTTCTCGGCAATGCTTACTGGCAATCCGCAATTTTCGTCGTTCCCTCGATTATGGCCATGGTTATCGCCGTATTCGTATGGTTCTCCGGTAAGGATACGCCACAATCGATCGGCCTTCCGCCAATCGACGAATATCGCAACGATTATGATGATGTAGAACGCAATCCAGACGGCGACAAGCTGTCCTTGAAAGAAATCTTGTTTAAATACGTACTTAAAAACAAATTTATCTGGTTCCTGTGCTTGTCGAACGTATTCGTTTACTTCATTCGCTTCGGTGTCTTGAACTGGGTACCATTATACTTGACGGAAGAAAAAGGCTTCACACAATCGCAATCTCATGTTGCATTTGCTGTATTCGAATGGGCGGCAATTGTAAGCTCGCTCGTAGTCGGTATCCTTAGCGACAAGTTGTTCAAAGGCAACCGGATGCCGCTCTGTATCATCAGCATGGTCGGAGTCTTGTTGGCTACGCTCGTATATTGGCAGTCTTCGGACGTGCTGGTAATTACGATCGCCGTATCCATTATCGGCTGTCTCATCTATGTACCACAGTTCTTGATTGGCCTTAGCGCAATCGACTTCGTTCCGAAGTTCGCTGTAGGTACAACGGTTGGTTTGACTGGTTTGTTCGCTTACTTGTTCGGTAACTTGACTGCAAGCGCACTCGTTGGATTTATCGTTGAATCCTCCGGCTGGAACGGCTGCTTCCTGATGCTGCTTGGAAGCGGTGTATTGGCAGCATTCTTCTTGACGCTTATTCAGATCGGCCGCAAGAAGCATATTCGCAATACTGCAAATCAAGCATAAGTGAATCGAGACTTAGAATTACTTATTTAACTTGCCATGTACACACCCTCTGTTGCGAGCTAATAGGCTCAGCATACAGAGGGTTTTCTTTTCCCCGCTACCAAAGCCAATCTCAACCCTCCCATCTATGCTTGAATAGCTATGGAAAATATTGATGTTCTGCAACAGAGGTTCCAAATACATATCGAGGGTCATACCTTGCATTAAAAGACCCCACCCTTGATTAATAACAGGTAATCACAGGTGAGGTCTTATAGCTTCTACTTGTATGAATGGATAAAAGGCGACGCCTATTGGCTAAAAATATGTGTCGGTACAACAGCCAGCACCTTGCCAATTATTTCGTCTGTGCTCACGAACGGCTTATCCCAAAGATGGGAATCGTTGCTGTTGTTCCGGTTATCTCCAAGGAAAAAATAATGATCCTGTGGTACCGTAATCGGCCCATAGGAATAGTTCATCTTTTCCAGAATGTATGGTTCCTCGACTGGAACATCATTCCGATACAGCTGTCCATTCTTTACTTCAATACGATCTCCCGGCAAGCCGATAAGCCGTTTCACATACCGGTCTTCCGCAACTGGCGGATAAAATACAACAATATCCCCATGCTTTAGATCGGTTAACCACATCATTTTCTCAACGATCAAGTGATCCTTCTTCTCTATCGTCGGGATCATCGAGCCAGTCGGGACACTCATCGCTTCCGCGACATATGCTTTAATGAATAATGACAGACAGACTGCGACAATTACACTTGGAATCCACTGCTTCAACGTTTTCCACATAGTTCGGTTCCTTTCTTATTTATCACTTTTAGTTTCACCAAACAACTCCAATTCCGCTCCAATCTCGTTCGATCTCCCGCTGTAAAAAGCTGTAGAATCTCTCGCATAGACACGGTATTCCGCGGTCACACTATTTTTCTGATGAGGGATCAGCTCTACACTTTGAAAATCAAACTCAATAGATTCGTCATTCATCAATCGTATGGGACGAATGCGGACATTTGTTTCTTCACCGTAATTATATACGGTAAATGTGCAAATAGTGGTCAGCTGCTTCACATCTTCAGAATATTGCACAGTCGAGCAGCTGCTGCCCTCCTTTGTGTAGTCTAACGAAGATATCCCCGATGCGAAATATTTCACGGTGAACATCACACCTTTGCTAACCGTAGGGGATGCCATCGCAAACAAAATACACCCGATAATCAGCCGTTTTGCTAGTTTTGGATGATCATAAGAGCGAGCTGCACCCCGAATTCCAACAATTAATAAAAGGATACCAAAAATAACAGGCGGATGCCAACTCCCACCATCCATTTGTACCCACGGCGATAGACCAAGAAAGAGAAAGATCTCATCTCCGAAGGAACGTCCTAAGTGATGCATGGATATCAAAACGATACCAACAAATGTCGCCCCCAAATAAATTGGCCCCGGCTTCACCAACATTCTCCCCTCCCTCTCTTTTGTTCGGGGTTCTCTCATGTATGGTCACGATGTAAAACTTCCCGCTCGTAGAGCTTCTTCATGAATACAATATTTGCAAAATGATGTCTGCTATGATCAGCAATATGCCATATCCCCCAGCGAATAGTGGCTTCATGCCCATTCTCGAAAGGCACTGTTTGATGAAGTTCATCATCATTGATACACTTGCATTATTCAAACAGCATCTCATGAACCAATGCATACTCACTAAGCAATACGGACAATGATATTCCCTTTATATGAGGTAACCTCCCTTTTTCATCATACATAGGGCCTAACTTCAGAATTGGATCTTCCGGAAAAGATAAGCCTTGCAAGCGGTAGACCCAATGAAGATCCACTACACACAAGTGGCGAATAATTTGCGAAATGCTATTATGTTCATTATGTTCCCCTGTATAATCGATTGATGCTTGGGTCAACCCTTCCACTTTCCTTACAATCTTTCCCCGATTATATTCGATCATGGCATACAACAGGCCTGTTGTATGAGACAAATCAAGGCGTGGTTGTAAATCATATGTACGATGCAATCGACTCAGCTCCCCTGTATCAGTCTTATTATCAGGCGGAATAGACAAATAACCCGGTCTCGTAACAAAGCCAGGTCATGATGTCCATATAAAGCGAACAGAATGTAACAATCAGTTTCACATCCCATAATTATACATACAAATCAACAGAGACGGAAGCATTCGTTATATTTCTTTGGCAACTGGTTGGGCAACATGTTGGGTAGATACCCGTTTCACCATCCATATCGAGAGCACGACAAACAGTACGCCGAAGGCAGCAAATGTCATGCTTGAACCAAAGTTCACGATAATCAGACCACAAATAAGCGGCCCGGCCGACATCCCAACATAGCGGATCAGATTGTACAAACCTAATGCACTTGCTCTCTGTTCTTCGAACTCGCTGCTAATCATGGTTGAATAGAGAGGCGCAATCAACCCACCTGCTGTGCCGTACAAGAACAAACCAATTGACAGCCCTACTAAAGAGTACGATTCAGTCAGAGCAAATATAAGAATGCTGCATGCTGCCATTAGATTACTGTAGAGCAGTAAACGACGTTGATCGATTTTAGCTAAAATTGATTTGTATACCACAGTTCCCAGTATCATACTGACCGCCATAGGAAGGTAGAGCAAGCCGACAATCGTCAAGCTCATGTGATATTGATCGGTCAGAAGCGCAGGCAAATATACGATGAGTGCGAAGTACAGGAAGAAATACAAGAAGCTAATCATAAGAATTCCTCTCCCGACTTGGCTTCGTAACACAATACCATATTGAACGATCATCCTGCGAATATTTATGGAAGCTGACCGATTCCTCTGATCCTTCGGAAAGTATAATCCATTCCCAAGCAGCAATAATAGCGACACGCCAGTGAGGAACCAGAAGATGCCGGGATAATTATATTTCCCTCCTATCCATCCGCCAAGCACGGGGGCAACTGCGGGAGCAATTGACATTAGCATCTGATAAGTCCCCATTGCACTGCCCCGCTCCGCTCCTTGGTATAGCTTCCCAATGGTGGTAGCTGCAATTAACGGAATCGATGCTGCCCCTACAGCTTGCAATGCGCGAAATACGAGAAACCAAGTAAAATCCTTCGTCACTGCGCAGCCGATACTAGCAGCAATCGATATAGCAATGCTAGGCATTAATATAAACCTTGCTCCCTTCACATCAATGAGTGCCCCACATCCAATTTGCATGATCGCAACGATAAAAATGAAAATAGAGACCGATGCGTTCACCATCGATAGCGACACATGAAAGCTGTCTCGTAACAACGGAATAATCGGAGAATAGATGTTTTGCATCAGTGATGCGAAGAACGTGCTTAGACATACTACGTATAAAATTAGCTTAGAATTTGATTGCATTCGCTTTCCTCCTCATCAGAGCTCTGATATTGCTCATTTCGTAATTTAATGCTCGATTTATTGTTACATATGTAACGATATGGGTGTGAAAATGAAATTGACATCTAAAATGAGACCGCCAATATTGTTACGCTTGAAACAATAATCAAAGTTTACTACGATATCCCCGTATTTACAACCCTTATTCATCACAAAAAGAAAATCTGTATTGTTCTCATCCGTTCTTCATACATTCTTCAGCTTTTCATGCGGTTCGTCTATAGTTTTATGATTTACGATGAGTTCAAGTTCGTAAAAGAAAGGATGAGCGAAGATGAATCGAAAGCTCTCGGCATATATTCCCCTGCTGTGGCTATTAGCAATCCCGGTGCTTAACATCTGTTACGGGTTATTAAATCATGGGAATACGATCGTTCATGACCTATCGACTGATTTGGATCAGGAAATCCCTTTTATCCCTGCATTTATCATTCCCTACGTGATTTGGTATCCCTATATTTTCACCGTACTTGTGCTGTTCTTCAGGAAGCAAAGAAATGTGTACTATCGAACGCTGCTCTCCCTCTGTGCCGGACTGGTCATCTGTTATATGGTCTATGCAGTATATCAAACGACTGTACCACGTCCTGAAATAGGAGAGCCTGGATTGCTGACAGCTCTTGTACAGCTTGTGTATCAAACAGATGCGCCATTCAACTGCTTCCCAAGCATTCATGTCTTCACATCCTATCTCATGATTAAGGCTGTATCCGACCCAGATTCACAGCATCGCTTCCCCTATTTACGAGCCATTGTCCTCATCCTCTCATGGGCAATCATAATATCGACATTGTTTGTGAAGCAGCATGTATTTATGGATGTGGCGGCAGGGATTGTAGTTGCAGATTTGGTATACAATCTTATACGAAAATGGCTATCGTATCTTAACATCGTTCCCTAGCATACACAAATAGGGAGATCCCCGAGCACTTGTGCATGAGGAATCTCCCTTACCGCTTTCTTATTCAAAATAGAACCGCCTTCACCATCGCTAAAAATTCACGAATCATATTCGTTGGTTTCAGATGATTAGGGGAACTGCTTGATATTCCGTACGGCTCAAACCCAATCTTCCTGGCGAGCATCTTCGAGCGATACATGTGGAAATCACTTGTGACAATCATTAACTTGTTGCCTAATGCACCTTGTTCTCGAAGCAGAGTCTGTGAATAGACTAGATTCTCCTTCGTTGAGGTTGACTTCCGTTCAGCAAGTATGCGTTCCTTAGGTATCCCATTCTGTATTAAATAATCTTCCATTGCACTTGCTTCAGGTATATCTTCACCTGGCCCCTGACCTCCCGATACAATTACGGGAACTTGAGGGTTGGCTCGAATATAAGGCAAGCTTGCATCAAGTCTATCTTGCAGCGTTGTTGAGAGCTTCGTGCCTCTTAATCCTGAACCTAGAACAATTACATAATCGACTTGTGCCTGATTACGATCATCTGTCCCCATCTCGGATATAATGAGCGATTCCACTACAACGAACAGCATTAAACCTATGGACACACAGATCAAGAATAGATTCCGCAACCATTTATACTTTTGAAAGTCTATTTTACGCAACAGAATATACAGGAAGCTAAGCGAACACGCGAAGGCGACTTCGAAAGTTCTTCCATAAACGATAAACAATACAACACATAGCCCAATCAAACCAAGATCGACGAGCATTGACTTACGACTCCAGCTTTTCATCTTCACGCTCCTAATTCTCCGTATTCGCCAGGGTCAACCCACATTCAGGACATACAGTATCATCCATACTTACCCGTATGCCGCAGGCCGGACAACATTCAGTATCATGGCTTGGCTGAACAGAATCAGGGGTTTCTTGTACTTGCGTCTGGGTCTGTATCTTATCCTTATGCAGTTCAACCAACAAATCTCGAATTTCTTTGATATGTTGGGCCATCTTCGACTGTTCAATGGCAGATTGAATCAGATGGTACCAAATATATAAACCAATACCTGCAATAATGATAACGACAACAATCCCCATGCGCTACATTCCCCCTGTTCTATTTGCAGAAAATAGAATGACACCCAGTCCTCATCTTACGCTAATCCAATATGGTGCATCACATGGTTAAGAGCCGATTTCCGACAAACTTGGTAATTGAATGATTTCTGAGAAACGCATCCGTAGTACTGAGCTGTTTTTCAAAAAGACGGCAACATCGTTGGCATCCCCTTCGATGATGATTACGGTTTCGGAGGAATAGCGATCCGTAGCTTTCACCAGAGACTCCGTTAATGCACGCACCTTGTCTGCATCTGTACGATTTCTATCTTGTGTTGGAACCCGCAGCACAAGCATACCATTCTTCGCATGTTGGAGATTCGATATTACGTTACTGCTTATGGAACTTGGATCCTGATCCTCCATATTCTCTATTGATACAGGTACGATTTGCCCCCATGATAGAATGCCGCACTTCTTATACACCTGAGACAAGAGTTCAATTACCTGTACCCTAGCAGGCTCGATACCGCCCATAACTGCAAGACACATGGGAGGCATATCGACGTACAATCCTTTTGCCTTCCCTTCTTGATATTGTGACAACCGATGGACAAGTTGGCGTAGCGATTCTGCATATTCGCCAAGTACTCCACTGGATAGGAATTCATTCAAACTACCTTGTAAATCGAATCTTGCTTCCCCCGTTTGATCTGATTGTGCCTTAGAGTAGTTTGGATTTGCTGATAATGTTCGTCCCTGCAGCGATTCATCTGGCTGTTGAAATTTATCAGTTTGCTGGGATTCATCAGCATTCGATATCTCGCTACTCTTCATATTGGAATGCATTTCTGCTGTGTGATTGCCTGACTGCTCAGTATCGCTCAGCGATGTTGACTCCTTCCGCTTCTCTACTGATGGAGAAGTCGTCCGACTAGCGGATGGAACCTCAATGTTGAGCGCATACACACTTGTGAAATAAAGTCCTATTTCAATATGTTCCTCCAAGAAGCGGTGCATTTTCGCTGGCGCTCCCGTTAAAATGACGAGAATTTCATCATCTTCTTCAGTCTCATTTTCCAAACAACAAAATAACATATCTAGCGCTTCCCGCCCCTGTCCGGTTCGATCGTCTTCAAGCAGCTTGTAGGCATCTTGTATTACAAGTACGCCTCCGCGTGCCTGTTCAACAATATCGAGCGTAGACTGTGAGCGTCTTCGGCGGTACGGATCAATTAACTGTTTATAATTCACCTCAGTTACCGTTCGTTCAGACAAGTAGAACAGTTCGTGAAAGAGAGAAGAAATGAGATCAGCAGCCCTCATCTCCCAAGTACCCGGTTCCGTAGCGAATATCATATGAATTCTCGGATAATAAATGTCTTGTCCCAAATCATAGCGATTATTAAGCCTCTGGATTAGTCGAACGAGGCGCTGAATGTTCTGATGCATCGCATCAAGACCCGTTAACTCATGAAGCTCCTGCAAAAGGGCTTCTATATTTCGGTCCGCTTCAGCCTGTTCTTCTTCAGTCAAGTCCTCCTCATTGGAATACACCTCTTTGATAAGTGCAGTTACTCCATCTGGGGTTAAGAGCGCTTGCCGTCTATCACTTGCTGATGGCGGGCCAACAATTTGCGTCGCCTCTAGCTGCTCCTGAATGAGCCGAGCTCTCTGTGCTCCTATATTTAATTTTGATTGAAGGAGAGCCGTTGACGCGTATCCAACTTCCGCTACAATTATGGCTGCATCTTCGAGCAATTCGTCCTCTTCATCACCATCCGCACTTTCTTCTTCCCCATCGTCCTCATATTCCTCTTCCTCGTTATCTTCGTAGTCTTCTTCATAGCTTGTCGCATCGGCAATCATTTTCTGCCTTTCCGCCTCGCGTTCTTTCTTATCGCTAAAATAACGGTATATAACATAGATGCTTGATACACTGCCAAATAATACACCCAATAATAGAGAGTATTCTGTCAGAAAGAAAATTGTCATCCAAACAATAAAAAATATGACCCATGGTAGATTCACACGTACACCCCATACTCTCTCTAATTTTTCCTTATCCTAATTCGAGTTGCGGTAATGCGATGATGAATTTTTGATACGGTCGAAGCTATATGTTCCGAATCCAAAAAAGGATCAATTATGCTCGCTGACTTCCATGGAACCATGATTGCCTATATTAGGCTAATTGAAGGATAGAGGGGCTCTATATGTTCCGCTTGATTTGATATCAGATCAATGATTTGCATGGAATTCCTATCAAGTACACTCGGTCTATACAACCTTACCCGTCAAAATCGCCTGTACTTCGATTTCAACGAGCAGGGCAGGATCAATTAGGGCCTTGACTTCTACCATGGTAGCTACCGGGCAAATGTCACGGAAAAATTCACCGTGAGCTCTGCCGATCTCTTCCCATTTGGTTATGTCTGTGACGAACATTCTTGTTCGAACAACATCGGACATGTTGGCCCCCACTTCGTGAAGCGCATCAGAAATTACCTGCAGAATATATGTAGTTTGAGCGTAAGCGTCATTTTCGCCGACCACTTTACCATCGCGCATCGCTGTTGTACCCGCAACCTCGACTTGATTGCCAACTCGTATCGCTCGGCAATAGCCTACCAACGGCTCCCAAGGCGATCCTGTAGTTACACGAACTCGCTCGGTCATTGTATCCCACTCCCTCTATATCATTCCAAAGTTATCATTAGAGCTTCTTATAATAAATAACAGTTGTGTGGTAGCTTCCATCTGCGGACTTGGCGAATTCCGGAATCCGTCCAGCTTCCACATACCCATTCGATTGGTACAACAAGTTGGAAGGATCTCCTTCTCTCGTATCAAGCACCAGCAGGCTTCGTTCTTCATGATGCGCGCAATCTTCCACAACTCGCAACACCCCCTTGGCAATTCCCATTCTGCGCTGGGAAGGGTGCACCATCAACTTCGCCACTTCCGCACGATGAAGAGCATTTGGCTTTTGAGCGAGATGAAGCTGGATTGTACCGCACACCTGATTATCAACTAGCGCAACCCACAGGCGCACCTCCGGCTGCAATACCGCTGCCCAATAATCGTCAGCCATCTTGCGATCCAGTGGAGGGAGGAATCCTATTGATGCACCATCATTCACGACGTCCAATAACAACGTTGATAGCCCTTGAAGCACTTCTCCATCCAACTGCTCTATCTCTTTAATTTGAACACGACTGTCCATAGACTTCCACTCCGTTCGTTGTCATAAATCTTAAGAACATGCTCCACAATTGCTTCCACAATACCTCTTGATATCTATTATTATCCACCCCAATAGAACCTGTCAAAGCAAGAAACGCTACAAAAATACCATTCTTTCTGCGAGTCCCTCCCTTTACTTCAACCGTTCCGGTAGGTATAATTCGAACCAATGTTCCATTGGTCAACCGATGAAGTCGCGCAAAGGAGGAGTAAGCAAGATGTCTGCAATCATGAGCCCCTACGATCTAATCGTCTATTTTGGCTCTGATCATGTATCTTTTCTCACGAACAAAGTAGATGCGGACAATCACAGCCATAACTATATTCAGATTACGATCGGCCTTGAAGAAGATGTAGCGATAACGGTAGACGGAGTCGCCTATCAAGCTTCCGGCTTAATCTTGCATTCTAACATCGTTCATGAACTGCAAGGCCATGGACAGTGGCAATGGTATATGCTCATCAACCCTGAATCTGCATTCGGTGAGCATCTGAAGAGAACCTACTTACAGCACTCACCGATTTATATTCTAACAAGCAATCAAATCGAGGAACTGCAGCAGCTTGCAATCCAGCATTTATTTTCGCTACAGCAAGCAATGGAATACGACCAGATTTGGAACAAGTGCAAGCACATATTGAAAATGACGGATGACAATCTGCCGCCTATTCTTGACGCACGAGTTCATCACATCATGCAAGCACTAGAGAGCATTTCTCTCCCTCAATTGACTGTAAAAACACTCAGTAAGAAAGTATTTCTGTCCGAGAGCAGACTATCTCATCTATTCAAAGACAAGATCGGCATATCACTCGCCAGCTATATCGTTCATCATAAATTAGAACACGCATTCCATGCTGTCTTTAGCGGAAAATCTTTAACAGACGCAGCAATGGAAGCGGGCTTTAATAGCCCTTCCCACTTCTCTAAGACCGTTCGAGACAAACTTGGCATGACTGCTCGTACAATTGTTCAACATAGCAGATATTTGAAAGTATGAATTCCTCCTCTCCTTTATAGTTGAAGGGGAAGGAGGAATGACCATGACAACCTATTTAGAAGCAACGGCATTAGTTGATTACAACCATCCATCGATTCAGAAGCTTATCATAGAGCGATCCTGGAAAGAGGCTAAAGAGTACGATAAGATTCGTGATATATACGATTATGTGCGCAACCAGATCAAGTTCGGTTACAACCGTGGCGACGATATTCCCGCTTCGGAGGTATTAGCAGATGGATATGGCCAGTGCAATACGAAGAGCATCCTGCTAATGGCCTTGCTGCGTGGAGTCGGCATCCCTTGCCGCATTCACGGCTTCTATATCGATAAGAAAATGCAAAAAGGAGCATTGACTGGCATCATCTATACATTCGCTCCCCGCAATATCGTTCATGCCTGGACAGAAGTTCATTTCCAAGGCAAATGGCTCGCACTTGAAGGAGTCATTATCGATGATATGTACCTTCATCAAGTAAAAGATAGACTGTGCAGCTACAACGATGGTCATATCGGATACGGTATAGCAGTGAAAGACGTGAAGAACATCAACTTATGCTGGCGTGGCGACAGCACCTATATTCAGAACTTCTCGATTACGGAGGATTTAGGCTACTACGATAACCCAGATGAATTCTTCGCGGCATACAACAATACGAAGAGTCGGTTTAAGAAAGCCATGTTGAATCTGCTTCGCAAGCGGGTAAATCGACGCACCGACGCATTACGGGGAGGCAAACTATAATTAGCAACTATACCTGACCCCAAACATAAATAGCCTATCCCCAAAGAGAGTAGGCTTAGATGCAACCTCAACACCCGTGCCCGCATTGCTTCGGGATAGCAAGCAGTGCGGGCATTACGTCATCGATGATGCAACAAGATCTCACCATTACATTCTGCACGAAATCGCGCTTGGAATTGCTCGGCGAAGATCATCTTCTGATCGTAAATATCTTTGGACAATTCATAGTTCAGCGCTTCTCGCGAGCTAGCTACATACTCGGCATAGTTCTCACTATCCCACAATTGAATGGCGTCGAATACATTTTCTTCGTTATTCCCGCTGTATACGAATTTCAACCATATCTCCATGGAACCGAAATGATCCAGTATATCTGCATCCTGAACCAGCTTCATATAATAAGGCAATTCAGGAGAATCAGCTTGCTTCCGCGTATTATGGTGTCTGATAATTTCTGAAATACCTGCGTGTTCCTCTGCTGAACATGCGCCGTTCAGCAAGGTATGCACAAGTTCGGCTCCAGTAAGATGATGCGGCTCAATCCCTTTCGTTACGTCATGGAACAAGGCGCCCGCATAGATGATGTCATCCATTGTCGATTCGTTCGGAAAGAGACTCTTCCGCAAATGCATGGCTAGATTCGCCACACGTTGACCATGATAGTAAATGAATCCGCGTTCTCGACTGAGATGAGATTTTCGCTTGCTCATTGTCTTTCTTGCAATCTCTTTCACTTCATTCATATCCATAAGACCATCTCCCCCATTAACGACTACTCGCAATTCAAATCACTAACATCATACAGTCGAGATTAGTAGGCAATCTGGATGTATTGATACATCAGTCCAGTAACCACAGAGAGAATCAATGGCTCATTTTCCCATACTAGTCTATTATAGAATTGCCTTTCTCTCAACAGAAAAAGCCGTACATCACAAATCATGGATTCGTCGTACGGCTCATATGTACTTACAAGAATACAAGTATATATAGACGGAAGTATTACGTCTCATGCCCGTATTGAAGCAAGGTCGCAACCACGTCTCTACGTTCCCTGTAATTATCGTAAGCCTCCTCGGCTCTTGCTACCGGATACACATGGGTGATCAATTTCTTCATCGAAATGCGTCCATCAGCGAGCAGCCGTATGTAGGCTTCGAGATTTCTCCCCTCCGTCCAACGCACATGACCGATCGGGTAATCTCGATTCTCCTGCTCATATTGCTTGTCATACCGACCGGGTCCTCCTGCCCTTGAAATGAGAACTTGAGCCTCCTTCTGGAACATAAGCTCTCTGGAATAGTCCATCGACAGATCGCCAACAATGACCACCTTCCCCCGATCTCGAATCCATGTCAGCGCACTGTTCGTCACTGCCTCACCCGATCCACTCACACAGAGCAATACGGCATCTGCTCCCGCCTCTCCAACCACTTCAGACAATTCCAGTTCCATTAGCCTTTGATCCGCATACACTTGGTCTAACCCGTGCTGTCTGAGCATCTCTGCCCTGCGGGCGTCTGTATCCAGTGCAACCGTTCGATAGGCGGCAGCATGAGCGATCTGCGCGATCAAATTGCCTAATGTCCCGAGGCCGACGATGACGGCAGATTCCCCGAATCGTAAGTCAGCTACACGCAGCGCATGCACCGCAATAGCACCTAACCCCCCGAACGCGGCTTCCTTCGGATCTACCTTATCCGGCACAAGTGCGATCAAATTCGTGGGAACAGTCAGCCACTCCGCATGACATACGTACGGCGCTCCATAGCAGGCCACCCGCTGCCCAACCAAATCACAGCTCACACCATCCCCTACCTGCTCAACGATGCCAACTGCACTATATCCCAATAGGATCCGCGACTCCGATGAACAGTTCACCATACTCAGCTCCGTGCCCGGACTGATTGCTGAATATTCCGTTCGAATTCTGACATGTCCATACTCCAGTTTCTTGGGTTCCAATTCAGCAATGACAATTGTGCCGGATTGTGTCGCCACAGCCTTCACTTCAATCCCCCCAATCGTTAACCTGTCTGCCGTTTTCGATACTCACTAGGCGATATTCCGTAATATTTCTTAAATGTGGTAGCAAATGTTGACGCATTCAAATATCCTGTCTTTTCTCCGATCTCAGTTACCGAATATGAGGTATGCTTCAGCAGTTCTCTGGCATGGGCTAGTCGCACCTTGTTCAAGTAATCCACATAATTGATATCAAACGTTTTTTTGAAATAACTAGAGAAGTATTTCGGCGAGGTATGGAAGACTTCTGCAATATAATCCAAATACAAATTCTCCATATAATGAAGCTCGATATATTGTGCAATGTAAGCAGGATTCAATTTATTTGTCGGCTCACTCTTGCACTGCTTTGCCAAAAATGCAGCAACCTTAATAAGCGCCTGCTTCATCTCCGTATATCGATTCGCCCGTGAAATGCTTCGAAGAAAATCCCCTTCAAGCTTGCTCCATTCCGCCTGTTCCAGCGACGGATTGCCGATCATGCGGAACAAATCATAGAACATCGCTTGCGCCACGTGCACCATCTGATGCATATGAATATTCCGCTTGTTGTTCGCTTCGAATGTATCTTCTATGATTTGGACGGCATCTTCCAGCCTTCCGCATAGCACATAGTTGGAGAGCTTCTCCATTTTGTCCAGCGGATAGTACATATTATAGGTGTATCGTATCTGTTCTGCATCCATCACAGGTTCATCGTTGCTTACCGACCGATGTGACATCCCATGGCTTACATCTTGAAAAGCGCGTTTCCAATGTACCTCATCAGTGCTGTACATACTGCTTACACAAGCCCCTACTTCATAGCGGCTCAGCTCATTATTTCCTGCAGCAGCAATGTAAGCACGAAGCTGTTTGAATAGTGTACGCCTAGTTAAAGGCTGATCCAATCCAATCCACGCGACAAATTGCAGCTTATCGGCATGAAATAGAAGTGCCTCTATCGACTCTCGCTTCAATCCAGCAGCAATACGTGATTCCAGCTCATCGACATGGATACGCTCCTGTGACTCCGCTTCCTCCTTAGGCAGCAGCTGGATCAGAACCATCACAAATTGTTTCTTCACAGTGCTTTCTGGGAAGTATTTGCGGATAAGCTGCTCCGATTCACTTGGATCTGCATACTCATCAATCGCTCGAAGGAAGGCAGTTCTTCGATTTTCTACACGTACGACTTCAAGTTGCTCTCTGAGCTTACCGTTGTCTAATTGGAGCACACGAATAGCCTTATGAATATTGCGAATATCATTTCCTTTACTCGTTTCCATTCCCAGCTGCTGAATGATGTTACGGATGGGTCGGTATAAGTACATACTGAGCAAGTAAGATAAAGTGACAGCTCCAATTATGGCCGTGATCATGATCGTAAGATTCGCACTGCTTACGGAGTTGATGTTCTTAAACTTATAAGGAATTTTATTGATATACATAAATCCGTTGTACGTCGATTTGTAGAAATTGTACTCGAAATCCTTGCCCGTGATCGTCCCTTCCGAATTGAAATTAGAGGTTAACTGATTCCATACCTCTACCAAGTCAAAATCATCATTCGTGCTGAGTATCACATTGCGATTCGAATCAAGCACAATAAATGATGCACCAGGTATAATAGCAGTTTGGTCAACGAATTTCATCCACTTTTCGGCACTAATCAAAAACATGATATGTTTATCAGAAAGACGAAATTTATTGCCTCCCACCATAATCAGCAGTTTCTTTTCTTGCAATGTCGTACCGCTGTTCATGACCTTGTATGTATCGGCCGGAAAGACTTTCGATTCATGCGGCATGGACATAAAGCGCTTCCAATACGCTGCATTGTAGATGGAATGTACATATTTTTGCTCAAATAGCTCTCCTAAATCAGTCGTACCGTGCAAAGTTATTGCAAGATTCGAATTGTCATGAAATACAATAATATCTTCGATAAAATCAGCTTTGGAGACGAGTGCGGTAACATTTTTCTGTAAATCGTACACCTTCGCCATATCCAAGCTTCCATCACTATTTACAATGTTGTTATAGGGTAAGGAGTGAATGGAATGATTCATGCTGTCTAGGGACCTGAAGCTGTTATCGATCGATTGAATCATCGTTTTCACGACTAACGCATTATTTTGAGCTACTTCGTCATAGACTTCTGAGATGGAGTTCTTGTGTACAATATAGTTGGAGACAAACATGACCATGATCACGATTAACAAAGCCATGAAAATTTGAAGCAGGCCGACGTTCATCAATAATCTTTTCATCTCGCTCTTCCCCTTGTCATGTTCTCATACGCATGAAGCGATTCCAACTACATTCTACACCGTGATCAACTATCCCTTCTCCGCTCCTAGCATAACCCCCTTTGCAAAGTATTTCTGTGCAAAAGGATAAATAAGCAAGACGGGGATCATAGACAATACAATTGTCGCGTTCTTCATCGCCTGTGGAGCCAGAGCTGCACGATCTACGAGCGAAGCATCCGACTCTGCATTGAAGATGAGCATGTCTCGCAAGACAATCTGAAGCGGGAACATATCCTTGTCATTTAAATAAATTAACGGGAGGAAGAAGCTGTTCCAATGCCCCATAAAATAAAAGAGTCCAATCGACGCCAAGGCGGGCTTCGACAACGGGATTACGATGCTGAACAAGATGCGATACTCGGAAGCTCCATCGATTTTGGCCGCTTCCCGAATTTGGGACGACATGCTCTCATAGAAGCTCTTGAGTATGATGAGCTCAAATGTCCAGATTGCATTAGGCAGCACGAGTGCCCATACTGTATCAATTAAGCCCAGTCCTTTGACCACCATGAAAGTTGGAATAATACCTGCATTCAGGAACATCGTCAGCACGATCGCAAGCATCCAGAACTTTCTGCCAACAAAATTGCGCTGCGCTAATGGGTAAGCGGAAATGGCCGTAAACAACAGGTTGATGAATGTGCCAAGCGCCGTATAATAGATTGTATTCAGATACGCCCTTGGAATCTTGTCATCCTTCAGCACCTCAACGTAAGCATCTATATTGAAGCCCTTCGGAAACAGGGTTACTTCCCCTTGCAATACAGAAACCGTGTCACTAAATGAAATGACAGCAATATACCATACCGGATAAAGGGTACACACTGCAACGAGAAGCAATAGGATCGTATTGGCAACATTGAAGATCGACAGCTTACGTTCTCCTACCATAGACTGTTACCTCCAAATCGCTTACTTACATAGTTCGCTCCGAGCAGCATGACCAAAGCTACGGCAGATTCGAACATCCCAACAGCCGCTGCATAGCTGTAGCTTGATTCGAGGAAGCCCTTGCGGTACACATAGGTGGAGAACACGTCGGCGACACTATATGTCATTGGGTTGTACAGCAGCAGCACCTTTTCGTAACCGATTCTGAACATATTCCCCATATTTAAGATGAACATGACGACGATCGTCGGCATGATTCCTGGTATCGTAATATGCCGCATCATTTGCAGCCGCTTCGCACCATCTACCTTAGCTGCCTCATACAGCGAAGGATTAATACCGGCTACAGCCGCCAAATAGATAATCGCCTGATAACCCATCGTGGCCCAAATATCGGATATGACGTAGATCGGCCGAAACCATGCAGCATCAATCAAAAAATGCTTTTTTTCAAATCCGAAATAGGAAAGAACTTGATTGACGATCCCATTCGTTGGAGAGAGAAAGTCAATGATCATACTGCAAATAATGACTACTGATAGAAAGGAGGGTAAATAACTAAAGGTTTGAATCGATTTCTTAAACCATTTTACTCGAACTTCATTTAAGAAAACGGCAAATAGGATCGGAAACGCAAACCCGAATAGTAACGTGTAGAAGCCTAGCAGGAATGTATTTGTAAAGAGAATAAGAAAGTCCTGATTGCTGAAAAATTTAATAAAATGCTTCAGTCCTACCCATTTGCTATCGAATACACCTTTGTACACACTGTAATCCTTAAATGCGATGATCAACCCATACATGGGCCCGTATCGAAATATTGCGTAGAAGAGAATACAAGGAATAAAAAGCACAAGAAGCTGCTTATCGCGCTTGATATGCTTCCAGAAGTTCGCCCAACGCATGCGACTTGGCGTCATTGTTCGTTGGTGCTTAGTCTCAAGCTCTGATTGCTGCACAATTGTTCCCCCTTGAGGAATGGGCACCTGAATCAGAATCCAGGTGCCCCTCCGATTTCAAATGATCCGCAGCTTACTTGGAGTCAAAACGCTTTTGTGCTTCATTAAATATGGCAAGCATTTGATCAATCCCTGCTTTTTTCGCAGTGTTTTTCCAGTCCTCCCATTGCTTCTCACCATAGTTTTTATCCATCACATATTTCGAATTGAACTCTTCCGCTGCCTTCTGGATCGACGTCTGCAGCTCTGATAGAGTCGCAATTTCATCATCTGTGAAGTTAAGGGTTGGATCTAGCGGCTCTCTTCGATTATCATTCATGATTAGATCTTGCGCTTCCTGCTCTTTTTCCGAGAACTTGAAATAGACACTCTTCGGATTCGGTCGCAAATAGGCGCTTTCCTGCCACATCCCATAGCGATCCTCGAGAACACTAATATCCACTAGCGGCAGGTTAGCCAATTCTGGATACACAGGATATCCATCCTCACCCCACTTGAAGTTCACACCTTCTACACCAAGTGTCATTAAATCCCCGCCAGATGGACTTGTTAAGTAATCCAGCAACTTAAGCGCAACTTCCTTATTGTCGTTATCCGCTACTGCGATACCGAAGTCGCTAACCTCAGGCAGCGATCTTACGTGCCCCGTCGGACCAATTGGCAGTGCATATCGCAAGTTGTAATCGGGCATCGCACTCTTCACCTGGTTGTAGAACAGATCCAATCTGCCAATCCAGTCGAAAGTTACAAATGCCTTGTCTGTTGTCATTTTCGTTGTCCAAGAATCCTGCGTATTCGTTAAAAACTCAGGATCAAGCAGCCCTTCGTTGAACATCTTTTTCATGAAGTCAAGCATATCTTTGTGCGCATCCTGCACGGAGGCGAACTTCCAATTTCTATCTGCTTCATCATAATAAATTGGATAGTTCTCACCGCCTATTCCCCAACCATAAGACCAGTCTCCATAAATGTGTTCTTTCGTCTTAGAAGCGTAAGGATAACTGTTCGGATACAGCTCCTTCAATTTTTTCATAGCGGTGTAGAATTCATCTGTATTCGTCCATGGCTTGATGCCGTTCTTATCGAATATATCCTTTCTATACATGAAACCGTGATTGACGTCCCGATTCAACTTGTATATCGGCCATGAGTATAAGTTCCCGCTCTGATCGCCGAATGACTTGATTACCCACGGGTTTTCTTCCATGTACAGCTTCTTGAAGTTGGGCAGCATATCGACATGCTCATTAATGGCCACAACACCGCCCTGCTTGCCTATATCCTTCAGTTCGGCACCCTTTAATCCATTGAAAATATCTGGAAGCTTCCCGGAGGCAACGGTCGTTCTCAACTTATCCTCGTAAGTCTGGCTGGAGTATGTCTGAAACACCACCTTAATGCCTGTTCGCTTCTCAATTTCCTTGACGACGAGCATTTCATTCGTGATGGAGACATTACCAGGATGCATCCATGTTAACGTTACAGGCTTATCAACGATCGGAAGCTTCAGCCCGCCCGTATCCCCATATTGCTCACTATCCCCCGTGACTGTAGAACCGGAACCTGCATTACCACTGTTACTGCTGTTATTGTTGGAATTTGTGCTGCTTTCTTGACTGCTTGCACTCCCTCCGCCTCCGCATGCCGCAAGAAGCGTGAAGACCATTGTCATCATAATGACAACACTTATGACTCTTTTTGACATTGCGATCATTTCCCCCTTTGTATTGTTGCGCATTCCCTACTGGCAGCTTCCAACTTAATTCTCTCTCAGTATAAGAAGCAGTCACCATTTAATAAATAAAGCGTTTTCATAAATTGTTCTAATAGACCCTCCTCGGGATAAAAGTTCACATAAAACCCTTATGCACCACGGATTTCCCCCGAGTGGAAAATGATAAAGTGGTTGAATTTGATGAAATACAGTTAATGTTTATTCCAGCCATTCCTGTAGATAGGCTGCAACGAATTCGTCATCATGAAGATGCGAATATTGTCTATATACTCGATCGATTTCGTCCGCTTGCCCAGCAGAAAGCGTCTCATTCGGATTCAGGCACCAAATGCCCTTGAGCAGCCCTTGGCGGCGCAGCACTTCATGAATCCCTGGAATACATCCATGAAATTGATGCGCAGTATCGAAAAATGCAGCATTGCAGTCTGTAATCTGGATGTTCCTAGTTAACCATTCCCCAGAGATTTCGCCGCGTTCTCTCTCCTTCTTGATCTCCTCCAGTAATTCGACTGCTTTCTTCGTCCATACAGCCCAATGGCCGAGAAGACCGCCCACAATACTCTTCTCAATTGACTGCCCTCTCACATCGAAGCGGTACGTTGTAAGCAGATCATTAACAATGTTATCGTCATTCCCTGTGTACAATGCAATCTCATCTCTTCTGTCAGAATAGCATACCGCTCGTACAACATCGATGGTCTGATAGCGATTGAAGGGAGCCATTTTGATTGCTACTACATTCGGGATATCCGCGAATTTGCGCCAAAAATCAAAGCTGAGGACACGTCCTCCAACAGACGGCTGCAGATAGAATCCGATTATCGGCATAATAGCAGAAACCCGTTCAGTACGTTCAAGCAATTCCTCTTCACTCATGCTGGAGAGTCCGCCCATGCTTAGCAATGTGGCATCATACCCCACCTGATGTGCCAGTTCCGCTTCCCTCATCGCTTGTTCAGTACTGCCGCATACACCGGCAATCTTAATAAAAGGACGTTCTATGTTAGCTCGTTCTACCTCTTCAACGGCCATGCGCAATACCCTCCCAAATAAATCATGCTTAGGGTCGCGAATCTCAAATTGTGTGGAATGAACTCCTACTGCGATTCCACCTGCTCCAGATGCAATGTAATACCTCGTCAACGCGCGCTGATGGCGTTCGTCCAGCTGACGCTCCTCATTGAGTGCAAGTGGATGCGCGGGAATAACTAAGCCCTGATGGAGAGCCTCATGCAGCGTGTTCGAAAGCTTATTGCGTGTCAGCATCAGAATTTCCCACCTCTCTCCTGAAAATGAGTAGGTTTATTCCATGTTGCCCCTCCAGATTGAACCCATTCCACCACCCAGTCGATCATCTGCAGTAGTGATACAGATGGATACCCGAAGCGTTGATGTGACTTGGATGCGTTATTCAACAAGGCCAGTTCTGCTTCCTCGCCTTGATATTGCACGCTTTTATTGAATCGCATGGCGAACTGCTCTGCAGCCCATCTCACCGACATTGTCTCCGGCCCTGTGATGTTCATGATGGTCGGCGGACTCGTGCATTCCGTCAAGGAGCGAAGAGCCATTGCGTTCGCATCCCCTTGCCAGATTACATTTGCATGCCCCATACTCAGATTAATCGAACTCCCTTCCATCACAGATTTAGCTATTTCTAACAAGACACCGTAACGGAGATCAATCGCATAGTTCAATCTGTAGAACAGCATTGGGGTATTGTTTTTATGGGCATGGTATTCGAAGATTCGCTCTCGACCTAATGTGGACTGCGCATACTCACCGATTGGTTCTGGTGATACAGACTCATCAGCCCCTCCGCTGCCGATCGGCATGAATGGATAGATATTACCAGAGGAGAACACAACAATGCGAGAGTCCTTGTACTTCTCGGCCACTCTTCCAGGCAGATACACATTCATTGCCCATGTAAAATGCTCCCTTCCCGTAGTGCCGAATTTATTGCCCGCCATATAGATCACGTTCGATGCATGTGGAAGCTTGAACAATTCTCCATCATGAAGGAGATCGCATGCAATCGTCTCAACTCCCGCTTCCTCTAGTTCGCGCTGTACATCGCCTCCAGTGAACCGAGATACTCCGATCACCCGCTTGTTCAGCCCGCCCTTTCGAACCGCATTAACTGCCAGCTTAGCGAGACTTGGCCCCATTTTCCCTCCTACACCAAGAATAACAATATCTCCGTCGACTTTCGCCAGATCTTGAATACATTCATCTGAAGGCTCAGCTAGTCTCTTCTCCAGTTCAAGCACAGATTTCATATCCATCATCCCCCTTCTGGATTTATTCGATTTCACCATCTACGTATGGAACCTGATCCTGCGAAACCGACAAGCTTCCATGAAACCATATATATACCAGACAGAAGATCGTGTATATCATGCTTTTTCCCACATCTTACGTATTTCTGGATAAGAGTATCTCCCAATGTTGTACAGCCTAACTCTCGGGTGATTATGTAGGTTGAAAATCATCAAGTAGACGAAATAAATAAAGTGACTCACAATCGATGGGCACGGGGCGCATGGATCAGTCACTTTATTAAAGAGGCAGAAATAATGGGTTTTTCTCATGGTAGGATCTTATAACTCAACTTTCGCCGAACAGAAATTGCCATGAAAGCTTATCGTCATAGATTTCTACGAGATTAATTTGCTTTTCGAAAAATAGAAAAACACCGCTTCGCATTTTAAAAATTATGTAGTACTATCTAACGGTGTTGAGTTCTCTACCGATTTGAAGGAATCCGGGAAGGCTGCCATGAAAACGATCATCTCCTCGTTAATTGTCATCCCGAATACGGCTGTCAGAACCGGATGAAGGAAAAACGCTTCTGCTACCGTGCGATTCAAATCTGTACTATAGGGAACGAAACCGCCTTCTCCGGTTCGCTGAAGGTTTAATGCCATTGGGTCATTCCTAGAAAAATCGGTATCTTTGAGGCTAACCATTTTTCGGTCAGGATAGCGATTAGATGTAAAATGAATTTCCAAATTATTTATATCGTAAACCAAACTGAAAGCAGTATCTTCCCTTTGAATGGCCTGCAGCACATCGAAGGCAAATCCCATCTCAGCAACCTGCCTATCCAGATATGCTGCTGCCCGAATGAATCGTTCCATTGAATTCTGTTCGTAATCTCCGTATTCCACACGCCATTTCCCATCATAATCTTTCCAATCCCTAATCGCCTTAGGATATGACGTGTTCGCCATAACGGGCATCGGGAGTTCTTCTCCTTCGTAGATGGATAACACCCCATTCGCGAACTCGAAAATCGCGCAGCCCCCTATTTGATCGCAAGCCATATAGTGTAGCCGCGACGTCGGATTAACGATCATGACACGCCCCGCCTTATCCTTCACCTCTTGCACGGATGCGCATGTATCTAGCATAAGTTGAATCCACTGCAGCTCCCCTATAGCCGGTTGGTTCTGATCGTGGGGATAGCTGGACTGCCAGAATGTCGTTTGCTCTACCACAAGGCCTGCTTCATTCATCCCTCCGTTGGGCATTTCTTTGCCTACCTGTGATATCGTGATACTTCCATACTTGGAGACCCACTCCATCGGGCGGTTCGGTGGCATGACCAACGCTGACTTGGCTATTCCCCTGTGGTTCGTGAATAAGTAAGCTCCATCATACGGTACGTCCTGATTTTTACCAAGTAATCTCACACCCGTCTGGTTCATGTATACAGTTGTACTCATGGTTATTCTTTACCCTCCTGCAGTTTATTAGATAGTTCATCCAGTTGTCCTGCATTTAGCTTATCGAGAATGACATCGAATATTGCCCCAACCCGCTCATCCCCCTGTTCCAATACTGCAGCCACTCTCCCGAGACGGATTTGGTTACTCTGCTCTCGCTGAAGCTGCCGCTTCTTCTCCTGATAAGAGATAATATCTTTATCCTCTGCTCCCTCAGCCTTCAGCCTAGCTACTTTCTGATCCAGCAGCAGCATATGGAGCTCGGTTTTGGCAAATGGTGTCAATTGCTTCACAAATCGCTCCCCATCTACAAGAACAGTCTCTTGAACCTTAAAATAGTTAGCGAGAGCCTTCAGCCTTTCTTCCGGAATGGGCCTCCGTTTCTTGATCCAATCTGAGAATTGTTGCGGGGTAATATTGAACTCACGACCTATCCCGGAATACGACTGCTCGTTGATCACGACAAGATACTCCAATACCGTCTTATACTTGACTATCTGTTGATCATTCAATGGAATCATCCTTTGACATAATTTATGTCAACAACATAACCCAATGACATAATTTATGTCAAACAGTTTTTGCGTCATGTATGTCATTTTTTATGCAAAAAACCCCCACCATTTCTGATAAGAGTTTGTAGGCGGGGATCATAAAGACAGGAGGGGAACTGGTTTCGTCTGCTCGAGAGCAACAAAGCTGAGTCCTTTCCTGGCAAGGACGTCGTTTATCCATTCAATTTCACAGCTTATGCTGCACTCACTTTCCCCCATCATTACGACTGCGCGATTTTTGGGAGCTTTATGTGATCAAGGGATTGAAGACGATTCGGCAACATAAACAAATTATCATCTGATGGTTCTGGGTACTCGACCTTAAACCCACCTTGCTCAGGATGAAATTGATAGTATACCCGTTCCGTCTGCTCAGTTGAAATCTTATTGACAACTTGCGAGAGATCAACTTGGTTCGGAGACAGGACATCGTATAGTTGTATTGAATTTCCATCTTGCATAAAGATAACGACCGCGTCTAATTCTTCAATAAAATACAGATGATCCTCAAACACATGCAAGCAATACCAAGAGAAGATTCCTTCTGCATGAATGGCGTCACACGTCGAATATCTTACGTTCCGTGAAGCATAGTATCGCATGACAAGCTCCCAATCCTGAACATCTGTTACGTTCAGCTTCCGCATGTGAGTACGATCGCTGTGTGCCTCTAGCGTATTTATGACGGAGTAGAATTCCGGTTCTTGTACTCTATGGAAGCCAAACTTCGGATAGAAATCGAGAACCGTTCGATTCGCATATAAGTACATAAAGCTGCATTTTTGCTGATACTCTTCGATTACGATTTCCATTAGCTTTCTCGACAAGCCTTGATTCCGATACGCTTCATCCGTCATGACCGTGCCGATCATAATGGCTTCATGAGTCTCATTTTTTATAACGATATCCATTACATTAACTGATACATTCGCAACGACTCTATCTCCATCGGCGTAGGAATAGCAAATATATCGATCATTCCAGCATCCTCGCTGATACCAATCTTCAAACTGAATGCCGAACGATCGCTGCGCCAATGCATTGAAGCTTGCACGGTATTTCTCGATGTCCTTATAATCCTTAATGAATACGAGTTCTTTCATAATAACTCTCCCTCATCGCCTTGTTGATGAAATACCATGTAATAATGAATAACAGTGAAAATTGATAAAGTAGATCAAAGAGGATTAAGTACGTCTTTCTATACGCCAAGCAAGCGTAAAGCCGCCTTGAAGCTTATCTCCTGTTACCGTCACATCATAGATCTCCGATTTCTGAGCGTAAAGCTTCACCGAGCTGTCCCCATCAGGCTCCATTCCGACGTGGTTCCCTCGCTCATCCTTTATATGAAAACCGTGCCCTCCGCCATTCTTGTTACGCACGTAAATGGATAGTGTTATCACATCACCGCGTCTCACTTGTATCGGGATTTCATGCTTTCCATGGAAATAATCAAAAAAAGCTGTATAAGAAATCGCGGTGCGCTCCTCAACCCAGTTGCTTTTCGTTGTAAAATCAATATTCGCAATCAGTAGGAGGATGGAGGGGATAACGAGGGAGAAGAGATAGGGAGCAACCTTCCTGCCGCGTATAATTGGATAAGCATATGTTCCCCAGAAAAAGAAAAGGGCGAAGAACGAGCCGAACATTCCGATAAGAAATGAGCTCATACTCACTTCCAGTCCTAGAAAAAAGAGATTTCTCGCGTGCAGCAGAATACGTGACAGCACCTTCAGCCTTCCCAGTTTGATCGTGATAAGATCAATGATCACCGAACATGCAATTCCATACCCAAAGAAAATCTTCCAGTAGGCAGAGTTGGCAAACTGTTCTGAATACGCGTACAAATCCATCTTCGGTAATACAAACATAGCAAAGAAAACAAACAAAGAGAAGCCTGCACCTGACAGCTTGGAAAGGATATATGCTGCATATCGATCCCCTCTCGGCTTCTCCATTCTCATCCCGGAATTCGTAATCAATCCGGATCACCTCTTCAACCAATTGATGCAATACCGACTTGAAATCCTAGCTCTATTTAATCTGTATATACCTTGTTTTCCATCCATATAATCTTTAAGTGCATCTCTATGCTGTTCATTCCATGAAGTCATGCATTCGATTCAAATTGATACTTCGCCATCATCTCTCCCCAATCCGCTAACCCTTGTTCAACAAACCCAACACTCGCATACAAACGCTTTGCTCTTTCATTTTCAGGATTGTAACTAATGAAGACCACTTCTGTTCGATCCTCCTTGGATCGAAGCTCATCCATTAACAACTGCATGGCCTGCTTGCCATAGCCTCTGCTCTGATGCTTCTCATCGATCATGAATCGATAGATCCAGTAGTTGCCGTCATCCGCATCTAGTCCATACATCGTAAAGCCTATCATTTGTTCATCCTTGTAAATTGCCTGCGCCACGAACCCCGGCAAAAATTGCACTTCTGCTATGGAATACAGATTAGAAGCTATAAACTTGCTTTGTTCCTCCGACGGACGAAGGTTGATACTCTCTTCCCAATTGTCCTGATCAATATTTTTAAACGTAATCATAGATGAATGCCCTCCCGATTATTTAGTCGTTCTTCCATAATTGAATGCAAATCACGATCGGCCAATGATACGAATTTTCAAGGTCTCCCTCATTTCTTAGTAGGGGTAGTATCGATTCGACTATTCGTTATGCCAGAGCTTATCAACTCGTACAAGTTGCATATCCTGAAGCTCAAGCTTATAGATATCCGGCATTGTCGTGGAGAACCAGAACTCGAATCCGTAAGCTGGATCGAAGTAATTCAATATCAACGTCATAATGTCCCCGTGTGTCCCAATCACAATATGCTGTCCTTCATACTTGCTTATCAATTCTTGAAGTACAGCAACTGCTCTTCGCTGAGCATCACGGCTTGGTTCTCCATCTGGAAAAGAAAAATGGAAATCTGCGTACACCTTGCGTTTTGACTCTTGGAAGCTCAATCCTTCAAATGCACCAATTTGCCGTTCTCTCAAATCTTCGTATATGTGAATAGGACGATTCACAAAATCAGCAAGCGGCTGAATCGTTTGAATCGCCCGAGCATACGGGCTTGATATAAATACATCAATCGGAATATGCTGCAGCAATTCGGCGATCTTCATTGCATCCTGTTCTCCTGCGGCAGATATCCCCCTTGAGCGCTCTTCCCCTTCGATATATGGTGACTCACAATGCCTCACAAAATAGAGTGTAGTTGTCAGATCATTGCACCTCATTCCATCTGTAAGTTTAGTAGATTCCAGTTGTTTCCTGTATACGAACGCAATTCTGATTACGTTTGTTCGGTTCGCCCAATTCATGAATAACTCTTTCATTGATTGAGAACTACACTATAAATGCAGCTCCATCGGGTCATTGCATAGGCTGTATCCATTTCGCTCATAGAAGCGAACGCTCCATTCACTAGGCCATACGATGATGAATTCATGCTCCTGCTGCTTCGACCAAGCCTCTATCCCTTTCATCATCCTGCTTCCAATCTGGTTGCCGCGATGCTCTGGTACGGTATATACATTCGTCATATAGACAAATGGATTTGTCTCTCGCCCAGGTCGAGGGACTTTGTGAATCAATTCCAAGTAGATGTGGGAGATGACACTTCCATCTAAATCAGCGACCCAAATAAACCACTCCCCACCTTTCATTGCTTCTAGTAAAAAGGAACGGCACTCCTTGTAAAAATCTTCGTATAGTTCCTCTTCAACCTGCTCTTCGTTATACTCATTCGAGAAGTCCCATCGCATTCGAATAAGCTGATCAATGTCTTGTACGCCGGCTAATCTTATATTCATCTCGAGGTTCCTCTCCTTATCATGACAAGGCCCAACCAAAAATGAGTTTTCAGTCGGGCCATATGGTGTCTTACTGCACAGGATCTTATTCCATTATTATACACTCCAATTGTCAATTTCAAGTAGAAGGGTTACGTTCAAATAAGAATATATTCATTTATATAATCATAATCGACCACAAAGAAAGTTAAAGAAGCTGCCGCCAGTAGAGTGCCGACGACAGCTTGCTGCTTAGGTATTTTATTCTATGTCTTTCTGGTTTTGTTGAAGATCATTTTAATTGTAGCTAGTTCAACGTAACTGCAATTTCCGAGTTCGGCACGCCAGCAAACACAACCGTTCCATTCTTCGGCAGTTTTACTTTGTTATTGCCGCTCACAACCGTAAAGTTGATACATACTCCCTTCTCATCATACACCGCGAACGAACTCTTCGATGGCAACGCCACGTTCATCGTTTTTCCTGCTGCCGCTTCTGGGATCGTAAACCATTTCGCATGCCCATTTGCTTGCAGTGTAACTATCGATGATTGATCTGTATCGAGCGGTTTTACGTTGGATTCACTTACGTATAAGAAGTCAGCCATCTCCATATATTCATTGCCACTTTCTGTATAGAAATGAGCTTCCTTCGTATCACGCCCATCCATCACGGGAATCTGGATTTGATGCTTCGCCGTATTCGGACCTGTAATTTGTTTGCTGTCCCAATAGCCCTCCTTGAGAGTAATTTGTGTGGTAAGAGGGATTAGTGTTCCGAGATAGATCATAGAACTAAACTTCTCGTTTACAAGATAGAACTTGCTACCCTCCCGTTTTGCCCATGCAGCAGCGGTCTTCTTCGGTAGCAAATTAACTTCTAGTTTCTCGGCTAAATAGGTAGTCATTGCAATTTGCCCCAAGCCTGGCGATAATTCATAGGTGCTCTCCCTCAAATAAGTCCTTCCATTCTTCTCGGTGACGAAGCTGAGCTTGGAGGTACCCTTCTCATTAATAAAGCTACCATCCGCCGTATATACATATTTTCCTTCTGGCTTAGTTGGTAAGAATAGTTCTCCCTTCTTCGTAATTTCTATTTTGAAATGACTGAAGGTATTTCCGTAAAAACCCGCTTTCTTTGCCACGTCTTGAGGCATCTTAGCCTTGATTGGCTTGCCGAAGGATTTATCCGGCTTTATGTCTTTAATTGCACCCTTCTCTTCAAGCGCGGTAAGCAGTAATTTAGTTGCCACCATTTGATTTGTAACACTGCTACCTCCTGACGACAACACAGCCGCTGCCATCTTCTGTTCTGGAAGCACGACCAGTGCAGCATGTTGCAGTACCGTGTCACCTCCCTTAGCCAAGGCCTTTATCCCATATCTATTAAATGGATATAATTCTACACTATCCCATCCAAGACCATAGTTGAACACATTATCTCCGTTCTCCGGCCACATTCCTTTTTTATATTCCTCTTGCTCCATCTCCTTGACTGCCTTATTAGAAAGAATTCCTTTTCCCTGCCCCATAAATAATTGTGAGAATCGCACCACATCTTCTGCCGTGGAAGAGATCCCTCCCGAACCAATCGCATTCAGTGATTCAATAGGAAGCTGTCCTTGGTACGTCGGAATATAAAGTCCAGCCCGCTTTTCGTCTTCCCATTTGTCTTGCGGCGTTTTCGTATGATTCAGTTTTAATGGCTCTGTAAACTTTTGATGTAGAAATTCAGTAAAACTCATACCGCTGACTCTTTCTACCAAAATCTCAGCCAGCGTAAAGCCATCGTTACAGTATACCGAGAACGCGCCAGGGTCGGCCTTCAAGCTTTGGCTGGGTAGTTCCCGCAACAAGCTATCATGGGCAACAGTATCATTATCTTTAAATAAAACTACATTATTGAACGTCATACCTGGCAAACCGGATGAGTGGTTCAACAGCATACGCGGCGTAATGCGCTTGTACCGCTCATCTTTCATCTTGAAATCAGGAACATAGCGGACGACAGGAGTATCCAAATCGACTTTTCCTTCGTCGACCAATTTCATTACAGCCGCAGCTGTATATACTTTACTGGTTGAACCAATCCCGTATAGAGTATCTTTGGTCAGCGGGAGTTTCCCTTCCATATCGTTCTTGCCTGTCTGACCCGACAAAATAATCTTGCCATTATCAATTAGCGCATACTGCACGCTATTCGTCTCATAGGACTTCATGAGCAGAGCAGCTTTCTCTGCTGCAATCTTCTCCAGTTCTTGGCTAGCAACCCCTTGGCTAGCTACAACCGCAATATTACTGCGAGAAGATGCTATCGCCATTGTCGGTAAGGTCATCGTGAGCGCCAATGTAGCGGCTAACACCCCAGATAGTTTCTTGTTCATAAGATAATTGCCTCCTAGATAATGACATAGTTTAACCTTTTTCCTTTTTACCTACTTGCTAAATTCAGCAAGTAAAATATTTTTAAAAAGATCCGAACTTTTAACTTTCCCCATACTGTTCAAACTGACGGCCAACGTATGACTACCTCCATGTGTGCCTCCAGCAAAAGTATCAAATCCTGGAATACCACCTGTGTGTCCCCATATCGATATACCGTTTGGAAGCTTAGTTTCATAGATTCCAAGACCAAATCCATCGATTCCTTCTATTCCTGTAGGAACCGTAGAAAGCATTTGTTTTAGTTGCTGATCTTTTAGTAATTTGCCACCGAGCAAGTAAGAAAAGAATTTGTTTAAGTCGTCAGCAGTAGAAATCATCTCTCCAGCCGATTGACCCATACTTGGGTTATAATAAGTAACGTCCTTCGGCTCACTTGCTCCGTCTAGTTGGATATATCCGCGGGGATGCTTGGTGCCTGGAATAACGGTCGAATTGCCAGGTAGGAATGTATCCGACAATTCAATCGGTTCAATAATCCGATTTTCAATTTCTTCCGCATAGCTGTTCCCGGTTACTTTTTCAATAAGAATACCCAGTAATACGTATCCTGTGTTCGAATAAGACCATCCCTTTCCTGGGGCAAAATCCGGGGGTAGAGAGATCCCCTTCTTTACTAATTCTTCAGCCGCATATGATTTTTTTGTATCCATAAGATCAAATTCTTTTGACCTTGAGTATTCAGCGATTCCACTTGTATGGTTCAATATTTGCCGGATCGTAATCTGGTTACCATCATATCCGTTTCCTTGAATGACACCAGGCAACCATTTTTCAATGGAATCGTCTAGATTCAAGCGGTTCTCTCCAACTAATTGAAGTCAACCGTTGCGGTGAACGTCTTCGTCACGCTGCCAATGCGAAAGCGGAAATCTGTTTTCATTGGTTTATTGGTTCTCAGATCCGCTATCCCGACAGCATAACTCCACGTTTTTCCACCCTCAGAAGTTTTAGCGAGTATCCCCGGGTATCCAAGCTGCAATGTATCCCGCATTGCTTGCTTGACGAAAGTACGATCTCGTTGAATACTTGTTTGTGACGAACTAGATACATTTTGAGTGGGCTCTGCTTTTACAATTGAGGTTGGCGTTGTGTATAACAGGGAACTTCCAGCTATTAAAAGGGCCAAACTTGCAAATGTAATTTGACTACGTGTTTTCATAGGGCATTCCACACCTCTATTCATATTGTATGGGTGGTTGCTTGTTGTTCCGTACTAATTACACAGCTATCATCTCCCCTATCAAAAGGGCAACATGGATCTTATCTAATCCCCTTTCGCTCGTTTTTACATTTTTATCCTACACAATAAAAATTTCTTTTTTCTTATCCATTCCTTACAAATTCCTTACCTTCAAAATAGCTTCTATAATAGGATGGAAGGAGCATTGTGCCCGGAAATGAAAAGCATTTCCAATGAATATATAAAAAAAGAAACACAGAAGTTTTTCACTTCTATGTTTCTTTTTCATCCAATAATTATTAAAGATTCGATTTACTCCAAACATGATTAAGGAGTCTCCCCCCCTAAAATGACATAACCCAACTAAAAAACCGTGTTTTCAGTCGGGTCAGGTGTCTTGTAAGGGCGCTTATCACATTCCATTAATATACACTTTATTGGTGTGGTCAGATCGATATCGTCTACCTGCAATCCGATTGACTCCGCTAATCGCGCGATATCTCCTTGAAAAGGAATAAACTGTGAACGGTTCTGCTTCATTTTGATGTACAGTCGTCCATCAAGGATCGTGAATTCAATCGGTAAGATACCTGCCTTCGTTTCGATGTTAATGCTTTTCTTTTCTCCAAAATAGCCTTTCGAATGTAAACAATACAACGACGCTGTAGTTGCATGGCCGCATAGATTCATCTCATGCCCTGGGGTAAAATATCGCAATCGAACATCTGCTTGATCCGAATGAAGAATGAATGTCGTTTCAGTGAACTACCCACCACTTAGGCCTTAAAGTGGGGGCTTCTTGGGAACTAGATACTTTTACTAGCTATCTATATTTACCAAGCTATAAGGGCAGTCCCTGCCCCTAACAAATATACCAACTATATGGCTAATTTTAGCAAGTTGATACTTGCATTTAAATCTCTATCATGGTGACTGTTGCACTCTGAGCAAACCCATTCGCGAAGGTTAAGATTCTTGACTTCCTTGTTCTGATAACCACAGTTGGAACATAGCTGACTACTAGCATAATTCTTAGGTGCGATTATCAAATCACGACCTTTCCATACTGCTTTGTATTCAAGGTATTCTCTAAATTTAAACCAAGATACTTCACCGATGGCTTTAGATAACTTGCGATTCTTTTGCATAGTCTTCACTTTCAAGTCTTCAATCACTATGACTTGGTTTTCGATTGTGATTTCATGACTGATCTTGTGAAGAAAGTCATTCCTCTGATTCGTTATCTTTTCATGAAGCCTTGCAACTTGTAATCTAGCTTTATCGCGATTCTTAGAGCCTTTTTTCTTACATGACAAAGAACGCTGCAAAAAAGCCAATCTTTTTTCAGATTTTCGCAGCCATTTAGGGTTTTCGTATTTAGTACCATTGGATAATACGGCGAAGTCTTTCAACCCAACATCGATACCAACTTTTGAATCAAGTTTGGAAAATAGTTGTTCATTTTCCTCTGCTAATATCGAAACAAAGTATTTCTTCGTTGGTGTTTTAGCAATTGTCACAGACTTAATCAAACCAAAAAATGGTCTATGTTGTTTGATTCGTACTAGTGTCTTTAATTTTGGCAGCTTGATATAACCATTTTCGATATAGACTGTACCCTTTTGATTGTTAGTTGTGTAGCTCCGGTGATTATCCTTTTTTCTTTTGAATTTCGGAAATCCTACTGACTTATCACGAAAGAAATGAGAATAAGCCTTCTGCAAATTTAGTTGAGCATTAGCCAAAGCAAGACTGTCCACTTCTTTTAGGAATGGAAATTCAGTTTTATATTGAGCTGGTGTAGGATACTTGATTGATTTATCCATGCTTTTTTGAGATTTCTTAAAAGAACTGATTTTGTCAGCAAGCATTTTGTTATACACAAAACGCACACATCCAAAGGTTTTTTCGAAAAAGTTGCGCTGGTCTCTGTTAGGATAGAGTCGATATTTATATGCTTTCAACATTTCCTACACCTCCTTTTTGCCTTGTGTTTCAATATTTCTTTAAGATTTCTAATGGTGCATCGCCCACTGTTAGTAGACAATAGCTTTTTCGTAGATCATGTAATCTACTGCCTTCTATTTTTCCATGCAAAAAATGATACCACGAACAGAATAGCTGCTGCCATCAAACCGTGGCGGATATAATCCGTTCCCCCTAACTGAATAGGCAAGCTGGCATTAGGCTCCTTAAAGACTCTATCAGTAATAAAATGAGTATAAACCTTCTTTTTGGACTCATCAAAAACACGAATTTCGCCGTTACGGATTGGAACGATTCCATTCGGGCCGCCAACTGGAACTAAAAAATCTTCTTTGTCGTTTTTCTCCAGAAACAGAAGAATCTCATCCCCTTCTTCCTGTCCGTTCCGAATCTGTGTTGCATCATCCCAATGGATACCTGCAGTAATTGTAGGCGGGACATCCCCTTTATATACGCGTTTCACTTGAAATTCGTACCTTTCCCACGAGAACGACTGCCTGCTGCTTGCTTGTTGTCTCTTGAAATCGTACGTCCCTTGCACAATAACAGACGCCCGTTCCATCACCTTGTCTGGTTCTAAGTAGACCCAGCTAGTAGCGCTTACCTCGCTTACCTGTATACTAAAAAGTAATGAGCACAAAGCGATTAGAAATATGCCCTGCACCAATCTCTTCATATCAGAAAATCTTCCTCTCGTAATCGCTTTAATCGATATCATAGATTAACCATTTCGAGTCGGGGTCTTTCCCTTTGATAAATACGTATTGTGACGTAAAAAAATCATCGTTGGTCAGCATATCATCAGCTAGGAGAAGAACTTGATATGCCCTCCTCTGCTCCTGAATATGGATGGGAGTGTGCAGCTTCACCGCCTTCAATTGGTAGGTCGGCATGCCTGTTATCGGACTATTCGGTGCGAATAGCTTCATATATTCCTCCTCATTGCCCTCATGCAAATATTGCATTCGTTTGTTGATGAGCTGTACAATCTCTTGTTCATCCTGATTCAAGCCCTTCATTTCCAAATACTCAGGGCCAGACTTGGATGTACAGCCTTGAAGTAGAATGAGAAATATGACAAGCCATACAGTCTGAACGACATACCTATTTCTACAGACACGTCCCATTAACCAACACTCCTTCTTTTTTCAAATGCCGAGCAACCACCTACGTCTTCAACCTGACAAAGATCAGCCTCGCCACATCTTCAATTAGAGAATTAAACTTTCTCGCCCCATCTGCATCCAATTTCGATATGTAACGTAACTATAGGATGGTGCTAAGTACGGAGGAGGCGTTCGATGAACAGCATAGTAACGATTTATAAAAGCGAAAAGGGTAAGAGTTTGATTGCGAATCATTATGAAAACTATATACAAGCTTTGCCGTTTCCCGTTGAACGCATGTATCTGAATACGAGCTTTGGCTCAACTCATCTATTAGCTGTGGGACCCACTGATGGAAAACCGTTGTTCCTATTACAAGGGGGAAACTGCATCAACCCAATGACATTGTCTTGGTTTTCTCCATTAACGAGCCAGTATCGAATTTATGCGCCTGATACGATTGGTCATCCTGGGTTTAGTGCAGAAACTAGAGTGTCAGCTAAGGATAATAGCTTCGCCCTATGGCTTCAAGAACTCATGAACGGTCTTGATATCGAGAAATGTGGATTTATAGGCACCTCTTATGGAGCAGGAATCATATTAAGACTAGCCGCCTGTATGCCGCATAAAATAGACTGCGCCGTGCTTGTGTCACCAGCAGGAATACGTTTAGGATCGAAGCTCAAAATGATCAAGGACATCCTTTTGCCACTGCTTCTGTTCCATGCAACTTCCTCAGATCGATACCTTGATAAGCTAACCAATGCCATGTCTGACAACACGATGAAGGCAATAGACAAGAAAATTATTGGAGACATTTTTCGATATGTGAAACTTGAGCAAAATATGCCTAAGCTTACAGAAAAAGAGGAACTCCAGCATTTCCATGCGCCGACTCTTCTTATTACAGGCCGAAAGGACATCTTTTTCCCTGAACGGCAGGTCAATCAAACAGCACGCGCAATCATCCCGAATCTGACCGCAATCAAATCATACGAGATGGGACATTTCCCTTCAGAATCCGATTTGGTCACCATTAACGATGAAATCTCTTTGTTCCTGCAAACTTATTACGTAACGAAATTTACATAGATTCGCTATCGTCGCTTAGGTGGATTATTATGCCTTGTCACAAGAATCCTCCTAAGAGACGCCTTATGGCTCTGGTATTTCTCTCATTCTCGTCTCCAACATTTGAATGAAGATTTCACATCTTCCTCATAGACCATCATCAATATTCACAATTTTCCTTTATCATTCCAATCCATGTCGTTAATGAAACTCGTCCGGAACCTGAATACATGGCTTCCCCTCGATCACTCAGGCTGCAAAGTAATAAGCGACGCTATACTCATACCATTGTTCTCCCCTCAAAAGCGTGGATGTCTGCATGTTCAGTATTTATCCATTTGTTTCTGTATCGTTCTATGACCCGATCATCCCATATTTGAACTTCAATATATCGCTCAGGGCCATAATGACCGTGCGCGTTCCATTGCTGTGGCCAGCCAAACTGTTCAACTACCTGCCGAATACTATCTCGGGTATATACCTTTTTGCGATATGGCTTCCCGTCCTCAACTCGCATCGTAGGAAATAAGTCTCCATAAGTAAAACTAATAGTACTTGCATCGAAATCATCAATATGGATGTGTAATTCTCTTCCCTCTTCATACCACTCCAGCAGCCAGCTGCAATGTCCTAATGTCATATAGTGAGGATATAGTGTCCGAGGTTTGCCGCCTTGCTCTATAAACATCGCTCTTGCCCGCTTCTCCAATTGACGCCGAACATGCATGTAATCTTCAGATCGTTTGCTTGCAAAACCTCTTCCACTCTCTCTTATCTCAGACAAGATGCAGTTCGCTTCTTCCATAGACAGCGCAGACAAATTGTGAAATGGCCCCTGTGCGGCCTCGTAATAGTGACACAAAAGATTGAAGTCCAAATGAACAGCCCCCTATTCCATCATAGAAATCATAACAGTTAGCGTTCCCTTATTCGCCTCCTTATTGCGACCACGTGACAAACAACCATAAATAACCAGTCGATTCTGATCAGATTTTTATGTATTATTAAGAATTTATTAAGGAGCAATTAAAGCCCTCTCCCTATACTAAGCATATTGAATAAATACTAGATCTAATTGATATAGGTCACAAGGAGGAAGAAAATACGTGTCATTACCCCAATTAAATATTGAAATGTTTCGAGGAATTAACGACTTAGGCAAGCAGCTCTCCTTTCTAAATCCATCCGTCGTATTCATTGCAGAATATACGATCTATCTGTTAGCAGCTTGCATGCTGTTATTTTGGTTCACCCGTACAACGGCCAATCGCATGATGGTGCTGCAAGGCGGATTTGCATTCATTCTCGCAGAGCTCCTTGGCAAAGCGGTTGGAATGTTCCATTCGCATCATCAACCATTTGCGGAACTCCCGAATGTTAGTAAATTAATCGATCACAGCATCAACAATTCATTTCCTAGTGATCATACGATATTGTTTTTCTCCATCTGTGCGTCGTTCTGGCTGATGCGCAAAAAAACAGGCTGGGGCTGGTTGTGGCTCGTGCTGGCGGGTTGTGTAGCATTATCTCGTGTATGGGTTGGCGTACATTATCCTGTAGATATAGCAGTAGGCGCAATGATTGGGATCTGCTCAGCAGTGCTCGTGTACTGGTCATCCACTAGATTTGCTTGGCTATCTCGCTTGCTTGATATGTATGAGAGTGTGGAACAACGCATACTGCCTGTGCGGAATAAATCTAACGATCTATAAGTTAGATATTTTATACAAAATGAGAATGGACGCACCATATGGAGTTGTCGAATACCAATGTGGCTGCGTCCATTGTCTACTATTCTCAAGACCACTTCATTCCATACACTTCTTACCTGCACTTACTCTCCAGTATCCTGCTTCAAGAGTTCTTGCAAGGAATGTGGGAAAATAGGCCTGCTAAGCTCCAATATCGCCTTCGCATAGGATTGAATTTCCTTCTGAGCATCATACTCCAGGCGTTGATTCAAGAAGTGAGCTACCGATTGCAGGGAGGCTGTCCAATACCAGCGCACATACATGCCATAGGAAGGCAGAAATAATCTAGCTTGCTCCGCGCATATGCCATCTTCTAGTGCCGCTTCATACTTGGCAACGCCAAGCTCAATGTAGTTCATCAGCTCGTCCGTGTGCTTCTGCCCGATTTCCCAGGATACAATGTCTCCACTGCCCTGCTTCGAATTCTCAGGCTTGCTTCTCCATTCCCCCTGAGACGGTATGTAGAAGGTAGGATCTTCAGTGATATATCTACGACTCGATTCATTCCAAGCCTCCAAGCTGTCGCCTGTGCCTTCCATATGGGAAGAACCTATGACATACTTCCACCACTGCCTAGCAACCATAAGCGGCGCGTACACTTCGAACTGCAGCATGACATGTCGAAATGGCGAGGTATGTCCTTCTCTAGCCAGAAATTGAATCAATCGAATATCCCGCTCGCTTAGCTCAATCGATTCCTTGGCATAGGATACCCGTGCGGAGTTGACAACCGTCAAATCCGAACCCATCGTGTTGACTAACCGGACATACCCCTTATCTAATACTTGCAGCATAGACATGGCAACCACTCCTATCTAGTAAATGAGACGAAAAGAGAACATCAAGTTCCCACTCAATGCTCTCTTCATTTGGATACATATTCTATTTTAGTATACATGAATCCAGGTGGATGAACAGGTATTTCCTGGCGATAAGTTTGACTGCCTTTTCTCTGTTCAGTCACTCCTAATACAATAGATCAACCTGCACTTCCAATGAAAAAGCTGGCGACTAAGATCAAGAAAACTACTATTGTTATTCCTACATACAAATAATCTTGTTCATGCAGAAAAACAAAAATAGAGATAAAGACCCGCAGTACTGGTGTAGCAATGAGCATAAGCAGTCCTGTCAGGATAATCGCATATGACTTCATTGATAATAGACCGGCATAAATTCCTGCCAGACTGGTTGGAAAGGTCTGCTCAGGATATCCACTGTCTCCAGAAATGAGGAACAGCAGCAAGCCAGCAAGGATCACCGCTGCACTAGCCAGTACCCCTACCCGAAGCCACTTGCTGACAACAATCTCTACCGCTTCCGATTTGTCATTGCGCATTTGTTCGATCTCGGACTGCTGTACGCTGCCTTCTCGCCCAAGCTCACTCATAGAAGTCCCCCCAATCCCTGTACAATCATCTGAATGGCCACATACGCCAATACGGGAATAAACCATTTGCGAATCGTCTTGCTCTTCATCTTCTGCATGATTCTCGCGCCAGCCGTTGCTCCCATCAGAACCCCCAGCGCCACCGGAGCCGAGATTGCCGGATCAATGTCACCACGGAACAGATAGACCCCCGCGCTTGCCGCGCCCGTAACGCCCATCATGAAGTTGCTCGTCGCACTGGATACCTTAAGCGGGAGCTTCATGAAGACATCCATCGCCATCACTTTGAAGCTGCCGCTGCCAATTCCAAGCAGACCCGATATCACCCCTGCCCCGTACATGACACCGAATCCGCCGTATACATTATCCACTTTATACGGAACCGTCTGATTCAAAGCCTTATCAAAATACTCACCTTGCAAGCGCAGCTTCTCCGCAACCGGATGCATAGTTACATCCTTCGGCAGTTCATCATTCCGCTTCTTAAGCATAGTCCCCGCCGAGTATAGCAGCAGCAGACCGAAGATAATATACAGTACCGTAGGCGCCATGATTCCGCCTAGAAATGCACCGGTTATCGCTCCCACCGTTGTTGCAACCTCCAAGAACATGCCTACTCGCACATTCGTAATCCGATCTCGGATATAAGCGATCGCTGCCCCGCTGGAGGTTGCAATGACCGAAATAATACTTGCGCCAATCGCCGTCTTAATATCAACACCGAACAATAAGGTCAATGCTGGCGTAACTATAATCCCTCCACCCAGACCAAGCACTGCCCCGACGATTCCAGCCAACACGGAGATCAACAGTATTTCAATCGCTAGTAAAGACAACATCCTCTCCCCTTCCGCGCCATGTTCTTCCTCATACATATGTATACACCTTTTTATACATTCGATCAATAGATTGCATCATTAACTTTACATTGTATGTGCTATAATGGGCTTAATAGGACAAGTACAAGTCGAAAGGGTTGATCAAATGCAGTTCCGTAATTTAGACGAAATCGATACACGGATTTTGCAGCTGTTATCCGAGAATGGACGCTTAAGCAATGCGGAGCTTGGACGAATGGTCAACTTGACCCGAGCGGCTGTTCGCGAACGAATCCATCAATTGATGGAGGATGGGATTATTGATCGGTTCACCATTGTCGTGAATCCGCTCAAGGCGGGCAAAACCTTGTCGATGTATTTCGATATTGAAGTGGATTGGGTGAAGCTGCTGCATGTCGTAGAACAGCTAAGATTGGCTGAGGAGATTACGAACGTGTATCAAATGAGCGGCAAGCCGCATCTGCATGTCCATGCACTGCTGGATGATCCGGAGCATGCTGAGCAGTGCTTGAGAATGCTTCAAGCGATTGATGGTATCACTTCCGTCACTAGTGAGGTACTCATTGCGCGGCATAAAGAAAGAGGCGGATTGTTAATTTAAACAGGTGCTTTAAATAGTACACCGAGATCACATGAATTGTTATAGAACGCCCCGCTTGCTACTGGTGTATGCAGCGATCCAGATGCCACAAGCGGGGCGTAAAATTGATGACGTTATTATAAAATATTTCTTTTTTGGACAACGATTATGGAAACTCTCTTCTACCGAAGCTCAGTGGAGAAGCATTGGATCGGGCCGTCCCAGCCGTTTTCTCGAATCTCTTCATAGTTATCGTTTGTGTACGCTGCAATCACCTTTCTCCAAAAATGCTGCGAAGGTATGTTTTCGTCAATCTGGCCGACCTTCCAAGTTCCCTGAAACCGATCGAACAAAGCTGTTGCCGCATACCTTCCTGCACCGGAACGCCGATATTTTTTCATTACGAAAAACTCCGCCATCGAATAAACCGTCCGCTTGTCATCATCCGTTCCTAACTTCCTTACGAGCGCTACTCCCGCAAGCTTCCCATCCACTCGAATGAAGAAAGGATACCTCCCTTCCTCTGTCCAGTAATGATCCAGATACATATATTCATATAGACCGTTCTCGTTGACATCCTCTGGATCGTATTCACTGAAATCATATTTATACAGCTCCAGCAAATTACGAAGCGTAGATTTTTGCTCGTACTCGACCTGATGCAGCGTGATCATGCTTATGCCCTCCTCCATTTCTGATGGTTTTTCTCTTACGCTATCATTTTTTACAATGTATGCTTCACTTTTGTCATTCGGCTTTTTCGTCTAGGATCCGGTAAAAAGCATAGGCAGACGAAAGTCGCCAGTGCCAGCCCACCGCAAGCACCTACTGATACAGAAAACGCGCGTACATAATCAGACAGCTCAGCCTCTACGAGCACATGTCCAAGTACGCCGGAAAACACAATACCGATCAATGCCACCCCTAGCGAATTCGCCAAGTACATACAGGTCGTGAATAATCCTGATCCCGATCCGGCATCCTTCTTCGGAACTGTGCTTAGAACGATATTCGCTAGTGGTGTCGTGACCATGCCAAGACTGAATCCGTACATCCATAATAGGAGAAGATTACGGTAATTAAGCATAGCCCTCGCGTCATACAGGATAGAACCAATCAGCAGCGATATGCATATTGCCATGCCGATAGAGCCGAGCTTCAATGAACCTATCCCCCATTTTTCTACGAAACGGGAGGATAAGAGAGATGACAGAAAGAATCCGACCCCCAATGGCAGAAACACCATGCTTGTGGTTTGAACATCCTTATGCAGGCCGTATTGGACATAGTAACTTAATAGGAAGAAAAAGGCGAACATGCCCAGGTACACGACAAGCACAGCCAACAGGCCTACGCGAAAGGAAGCATGCCGAAATACAACAAGATTCACCAACGGAAAAGCGTTTCTTCTCTTCTTGTAACACTCGACTGCCACAAAAGTAACAAGTACACCAAAACCGATCAGCATACAAAACCAAACCCACACCGGCCACCCCTGTCTCTGCCCTTCCGATAAAGGATATACAAGCAGAAATAAGCCGCTTATGAGTAGAAGAGCGCCAATCCAATCAATAGGCTGTTTTTTCTCCCCACGCGATTCAGGAATGATTGGCAGCAGCATTAGAACCAGCATACCGAATGGAACGTTAACAAAGAACACCATTCGCCAGCCAAGATCGAACAGGTTCCAGTTGACGATAAGGCCCCCAAAAATGAGTCCAAAAGCAAATCCAAATCCAATGATTGCACCATATATGCTGAACGCGATTGCCTTTTCTCTTGGCGGAAAGCTGACCTGCATCGTAGAAAGAACCTGGGGCTGAATGAGCGCAGCAGCCAAACCTTGAACGATCCGAATAGCAATAAGCAGGCAAGGCTCCGAGGTCAAGCCGCCAAGCATGGCCATGATTGTGAACCCGCTCACTCCAATAAGAAGCAGCCGTTTTCTTCCGTATATGTCACCTAACTTCCCGCTAATAATCAAGGCCACCGCCAAGCCAAGAGAGAAACCTGTAACGATTAGCTGCGCTTCAGCGAAACTTGCGTTCAAGCTGTGCTGCATCGACGGCAGAGCAACCTGAATCATATAAGTGTTCAGTGAGATAAGCAGCGTCGGTAGCAGTACGATAACGAGTGCAATCCATCGTTTCGGATTCCCCTCCATTTGCTGATTACCATCCGTGCGTTGTGATGTATTTGTCAAAATAGCAGACAACATTACGATTCCCTCCAGTAGTTAGAATCACATGAATACTCTGATTATGAGCCAATCATGTTCATACGCTCTACCTGAAGAGGGAGTCTTTGCCCCTATAGCGGAATTAACTGAAGAACCCTTCTACCTACATTAGGCCAAAGGGTTCCCTTGCGAAATGGAAGCGTCGCCGCCAGTCGAAGACGACCTTCGAACTTGATCCTGCTGTTCCAGCTGCTTGAGGAACGAGCTTGGATTGCAGCCGTAATGCTTGCGAAAGGCTGCCGTAAAGTTGCTAACATTACTGTACCCGACCGCGACGGCAGCTTCCCCAACATTCAGATGTTCCATCTCCATATGCCATATCGCCTTCTCGATCCGCTGCTTGCGCACCAGTTCGAATACTGTTGTGCCGAACAGCTCGCGAAATCCAGCTTTCAGCTTGAATTCGTTGATCCCGACATGCTTGGAGAGTTCTCGTATAGACAAGGGCTGTTCGTAATTGTTCATCACAATCTCCCGTGCCTCATGAAGCTTTGCGATGTCATCGCGACGAACGTTTCGCTTTACAGTTCGATCATGAATTTCGTCCGCCTCTCCGAATAAGGCGAGGAATTCGATAGCTTTGCTCTCCATGTATAGCCGCTTCATCTTCCCCTGATAATCGCACCGAAGCATATCCGTTACGCATCGATGAATGTCTGGCGTGACTGAATAGGAGTCAATACTGCCAAGATGACGATGAAGCAATTTTTCCATGTTCTGCTTCTCAGCCGCATCAACGGCATAGTCATACAGTTCATCCGGAGAAAATCTCACCTCAACCATATGATGGTGCATTCCTGCCTTTTTCTCCTCATACACCTGCACATCCTCCAACAGCAGCACATTGCCAGTCTGCGGTTCCGTATGACTTTCTTTTCCGCTCCATTCGCAATACACTTCACCGCTAAAGCAATAACTCAGCTCAAACAGACGGCATGACTCTTGGATACATAGCTTCATATCTTCCGCATAAGTGACATCGGTAACCATGATTTCCATACCTTCACGGACGCGCATCCGGGTCACACTGCCCGTTCCAATGTGAGGAGGAAGGAACATCTGCTGCTCCCAAGCACTGCTTTTCATATCACCATGAATCATTTCAGAATAGCGCTCAAAATAATCATGGATGCTGGCTACATGAACTTCAGCTGCCATCTGATCACCTTCTATTCCGCCTTATTGGCCTGAATGAGAATCTTTATCATCCACATTCATTGTATCATCAAGCTAACCCCCATTGTGCCTTATCCATGGCCAATGTGCTTGATCCAAGCAGCATCGAGGCTATACTCGTAATATGAGCCTGCATCTTCATTTCACTATCCGAGTCAGAGTAGCTATTTCCTGCAACAAAAGCAGTCAGATAGTCTTCCCAGCTGTTATAGCATTGCTGCAAATGGCGAGCCGCCTTGAGCTTCAAGCCCCAAGCTTCATCCTTGGTTAAGTAGCCGTAGGTAAGTCCCATATTGCACATAAAGATTGCCCAAGCCCCACCAAATGCCGCAATTTCTCCGGAAGGAAGCTGGTGCAAAAATGCATTGACGATTACGACCTTGGCATGGTCAGGATGATCCACAGAGGATTCCACATACCGCTTGCGAGAGACTTCGTTACGTGAAGCTAGACTCGTATGCAGCTTCTTATACTCCTCGCGCAGTCCATCTTCGAGCAGCCACTGAACTCGACTGAGCAATGACTCCTTGTCGATAACTCCCCAAGCGGCGAACGCCTTTTTCATCGATCCTCTGCGCAGAATTCGATCCGTAAATGGAAATCCGAACGGGATATAATGGTACACCATTAAACTATCCGTACATACAGAAGAAAGGCAACGGAAGTACAGCTCCAGCTGCTTTCTTTGTTGGTTATTGTATTCGCTTGGCATATTGGAGCCCTCCTTCTAGGTAGTCATCATTCGGTAAGTCTTGAACGTCTTCCAACCGTTCCACACCATTACTGCAAGCCATAGTACCGTAACGACAAGAGGCACGCTTATAAATAGTTGAAGCCCAACATAGACGAGTATGTATAGCCAAGTCAAGCGGAGATAGAAGTAGAGAAGAAATGATGAAATTTGTTTACGTGCTTGTCTCTGTCCCTTTTTCTCCACTTCTTGGGCATATCTATATTTGTTAAATAACTTAATACCGTGAACATACCGTAAAATGTCATGAACATTGTCAATGTCATTGGATTGCTGGAGCTTCATATGCGCTTCCTTCAGCTGCCCTAATTGCGTATAACAATGAATGGACAGCATCAAAGCATCTTGCTGATTCTCCTCAATCTGCAGCAAGCGGTTGCATTCCGCCAAGGCAGCTTCATATTGTTCAAGCTTGTATAGGAGCTGTGCACGGTGCCATCGTCCCTCAAACTCATCGGGTTTCATCGCAATCACTTGATTGAAGCAATCCATTGCTTGCTCCATTTCGCCGATTTCTTCGAAGTATTTGCCGCGCATGAGCTCTAGGTCAGGATCGTCTTGGAACCATTCATGGGCCTCACTCAAATATGCGCCTACCTCTTCAAGTTCTCCTTGCATAAGCATATACTGCGCCATCTCACGCAGGTAGAGATAACGGTCAATATCAAAATTGATGTCCGCATCAATGAAACAATCATAGGTCAGCTCCATCGTACCGTTAACCTGTTCGAATATGTAATCAATGAATTCCCCGGCATGGCGTTCCCTTAATTCTTCCTCATGCTCATGGAAACGGAAAGTATCCTCCAGCACGATCCATACCGCTATCGGAAAATAATGATGCTTCTCCTCAAGAAACATCACCATTTCATCACGTAACTGCGGATTCTTAATATCCCATTCCGCGTTCTCCTGGAACAAGGCTTTCCAAGATGAAGGCTGGATTCGATTTGCGAAATTGCTATACAGCTCAGATACTCGGGCTAGAAATACCTGAATCGGATTTGCGGCATAAGGATAAGCTGTGCTCACAGCAACCTCTTCTCTTGCAACCGTCTTATGTACAAATGGATCTTCCAACCGTTCACCATGATCGTTCAGCCTCATATTAGAAGCTTCTGTTGCTGCTGACCTTTTGCGCGCCAGCTTCAACGCTACTTCATACGCTTCATGCAGCATCTCTTTCCACTGTGCGTCATTTTCCGGATGCTCTAGCGTCAGCTTCTTCGCATAAGCGCTTGAGATGACAGAATCATCTTCCGTTGGCTCAATCCCTAATATATCCCATACATTCAAGTTACTCCATCCACCTTTCCCTCAACTCCAGCCGTTCCCAATATGCTTTGGTGGCTATTTCAATATTCCGATAGTCAATAGCAAAATCGAAAAACTTCCTTCAACCATTCTTTATTCTACCAATACCACAAGAGATAATCCAATTTATACTAGATTCGAACTAAGTGGGAGCCCCATTTCTCTTTCAAATTTCCGGTAGCAGCCAACGAAAAATGGAGTAGTCTGACGCCTACTGCGTCAGACCACTCCACATTGCAACTTCATTCCGCATTCAATTGTACATGTAATTGTTCATAAGCATCTGCAAGCCAAGGGTGGATGACCTTCAGTGTGTCCTTGCGATCCCATAAATATTGAATGTAAGCAAACGCCGCATGTTCCAGCGATATTGCGAGATTATGATGTAATTCCTCGATGTAAGGAGGAATGCCTTGCTGATCCCATGCAATCTTGTCGGCAACAAATAGGACAAGATCAAGCTGCGAGGCATCGGTTCGCAGCGTAGTATGGCAGCCCACCGCATCCAGCACTTCGGCATCCTGAACGCCAAATATGTCCCGGGCCATCACCTTGGATAGCTTCTGATGGATGATCATCGGGAATTGCTCTTCTTCGGGCAGTATATCAATTCCTAGCTGCCTCGCCGCCTCAATTCGTTCCTCGTTAGGAAATACGGCGCTGATATCATGCAGCCATCCCGCCAATTCCGCTCTCTCCGGATCAGCATAATATAATTGCGCAATTCTTCTAGCTTCTGCCCCTACATCCATACAATGCTCTGCAGTACCCGGGCTATGATTTGCGGTTAGAAACTGTTGAATATCCTGCTTCATATTTCCCGTGAACTCAATTTCTTGCACAAGCTTTTCAAATAATAGATGCATGATAGATATACCTCTCTCACTATGGAATGTCATCCCTATTAATCATTTATTTCTATTTTGAAAAAGAAATGGTCGGCTTCTTATCAGATAGCATTTAGAAATAGATCAAAACAGCGATTGAGCTCAACATAACCCAATCGCTGTTTCATGGAATCAACTTCTCATTCACTTATTTTACCAGTATGTTTATTTCAATACCACCTTGTTTTCGTCCTTATGCATGAATCATGATAATCATTGGAGTCAATCCGAATGCGTTCGTTCAACATCCCTTACGGAAATGGGTGCGGATAAGGGTTCAGTTCCTCACGTGTAAGCTTGCGATCCACATATCCAAGTTTCATCGGTACTTCCAACACTCTGTCAATCCCCTCTAATCGACGGAGATGGTGGCCAAAAGTCATTGGAAGCATGCCTGGAATCAGCACTTTCACGCAGTGTAGGCCATTGCGTAGCGTCTCGCTGGACGATTGATCAACAACAATCACGTCTAATTGCAATCGACAGAACACTTCAAGAACTTCCTTCAACTCTTCTGTTACATCTGTACTGACTGGAACCACTGGGATTGGGAATTCTTCGGCAAAAGAACGGACTGGACGCTGCTCCTCTAACAAAAAGTGAAGTCTTTCCGCTGCTTCTGGCAAACCGTACAGCAGAGTATGGTCTTCCATCTGCTGTACCTCATACGAATCCATAAACATAGACAGCGCTTCCGAACCACGTTCCTTCCAACGTTTTTCAACCATGGAGATCGTCCCCGCAAGTTCATGGACAGCACTCTTAGCTGCTCGTATAGGGTCAAGATGAGCTCCCGCAGAACAGACTACACTCACTTCATGTTCTGGTGTTCCCCGAGCAATCGACCAGATGCTCGGAATCCCATTCTCCGTTGTTATGTTGTACAACAACACCTCATATCCTAAGACAGCCTTGATCCGTTGAATCATGAGGAGCAGCTCCTCATCCCCTGAGGAATATGGATCGAGCCTAGGACATTGGAGCTTCGCATACCAAGTCATTAAGAAGGCATCTCGTTCAACAACCTCAAATATGCCATACAACACCGCTTCTTCTAGACTGCCTCCTAATGCGCAGCCGTTAGAGGTTTCGTACACGAAACTCCCTTCGTGCCCTAAGCTGTAATAGGCTACTAGATGAGGAACTAGAACGGGGCGTTCCTGTAAAAATGAATACCCCCACACCCATTCAATAGGGGTATCTGGATCAAAGGAGGCAAACGGAAAACCTTCCTGTTCGTATTGTTCTTGTGCATGAAGCCCAATTGTAGCAGGATCCATAGCAATTTCCTTCAGTTGGTTGTAACTATCGAACACAACTAGACGTTTACCGCGGAGTGTGATGCCGCAATAACGTTCCAATCCCTCTAATATGGCAGCAAGCTGACTGTTCGTGAACGAATGGGAACGTCCCCCTGTCACCTCATCGTAATAGCCGAGCGGGAGATTGACGACTGCATCTGCAAATACAGAAGAAAGATGCAACTCTATGTCGTTAAATAAGCCGGATCGACGATCCCAATAGTCGTTGAACAGAACCCCCTGTAATTCTTTCATGGAACGACACCGATAGCTATTATCCAGCTTGGGAGATGGTTTAAGCACAATACTCGCTGCTTCCGGCGAATCTTCATCTAGCTGCCCGCATACTGGACAAGCACCAGAAGGAAGAATATAATGCCGCGTACAGTTCAAGCTGTGCAAGTTGATCATATAAATGTGACTGTCGGTACACAGACTATGTCCGTTTACGCATTTCGATGTCTCCTCAACAAGTAACTGAGCCATAAATCGATACCCTGTCACTTCAATGTCCGATTCAACTCGAGGGACATAGTCAGGGTTAACCAGCATCAAAAGCATGTCATCAGTTGCATTAGTATTGCTGCCTGCTATCGACATTCTAATGTCTGCGCATTGGAAGCATCCGGATGCACCTGGCCAGTTCATTGGACCAACGAACCCTTCTTCCCCACTCAAATAAGCCGATATCCACGGAATTCCCGATTGCTGAAGCTTCTCATTCATTTCCAACAGCAAGCCAAGGTTTTCTTGATCCTGAAGCACCAATGCGATGCTCATACTTATACTTGGAATTCCTTCATTGTGATTCGTCAATCTTGTTACGTTGTAATCGCATTGATCCATTAACTGTGCATATACGACATCCGCAAGTAATCCCTCTCCAATCACCAGGACAGTGTTCACGTAGAGCCCTCCTCTCTGAGCCGCACTCCACATACGAAGAATGCCTCTGTACCCAGGAAAGAACTGCTGTGTAAATCATATATTTCGAAGCACGAATCGTTCTTCTTGTTCTTCTCCAATACTCTTTGCACCGCTGCTATCCAATAAGCAGATGTGAACGGATAGGAAATATGAGGGATTGCGGCCGTGTTCATTGAATTATCTTCTTCGCATTGAACTTGAAATAGATCGGACGCATGCCCCTCAACCTGATTTAGCGCCTTCTGAAGGGACTGGCGAAGCGCAATTGTGAAATCTACATCCACACTTCCATACCAATTATCCCTCGAATAGGCCCATACTACCGGATAACCTAGCAGCGGCTCCCCAACCGCAATAATAGACTCAACTCCCATGATACCTAGCGACTGCAAATAATACTGACAGCGGCTGTCTGCTACATGTTCAAATCGCAGTCGCGATACGATCATCTGACTCGCCCCGTGTCGGCTGCGGTCAATACGATCCTGCAATCGTTTCGTCAAGCATGCCCTAATTCCCCGTCCAACAGCTTCAGCTGCCTCACAACCTGCACCTACACCGATAGCAGCCACATGGTCATTCCCCGATACAGGGAACAGAAACGGTAATAAACATGCCGCATACGCTTCCAATCCTGCAAGCCCCGACTCACGCCGAGCCTCTTCATGTGTCAATCCACTGCATATGATTGCTGGCAGTAGTCGGACAAATGATTCTGATGCTGGATCAATCGGCTGAACCATGCATTGTGCGAGAGGAAGCTGCACAATTCCCGCCTCTTCCCATTTGTGAAAAATTCCAATTGAAGAGGAAGTCATATCTGCGAAGCTGGTATACCAATCTGAATCATTCATTCGCTCAATACTTGCTGTGATGATTTCATCCACTGTAGATATACGACAAGCCGCCTTACTCCCTCGTTCAACATCGAAGAGATGTGAACGAATGGAATGCCAGCTCCCTGTTAAGCTGCTCGGATCAAGAATATAGCATTGATCTCTACAATTCCCGTCTCTTCCAGCTGTCACTTCCCGATGATATTCATGCACAACCAGATTTGTAAGAATATGAAGTGCCGTTAACGAGAAGCTCTGTTGCTCATTCTCACTTCGGAACACGGTCGGGTGCAGGCTCCGCCACACCGCTTCTGGTCGTGCTGATCCGTCCACATCTAACAATGGCCCAACTAATCCAACCCCACGTAAGGTTATCGCAGGCAGAAGGGGTTTCCCCTCCAATTCACATGCATCCTGAAGGTCTCTCCATTCAGCTAAATTATCAAGTTGGGCAGCGTATAGGATAAAACGGTATGGTCGAATAATACTGCGCCAATCTTGTTTGAGATCTCTCCGTTTCATCGTGACATTTGGGGTCAATCTTCCCTGTTCGTCAGGCTCCTGATATACCGCAAATGCAACATGATCGGAAGTTTCCGTGTCAGTTGTGCAAACCGTCAGTGTGAAGTCTCCCGCTCCATGCCAGGTTTTAACCAATGAATCCAGCATGGATCCCGAGCCAATAGCAAGTACTCCCTTCTCTTGCTTAGACATAAACAATCCTCCTTTCCCACAAACACCTATATTTCATTGAATTCGATTCGCTTTGTTATCGTGAATCCGACCTAGAAATGTCATTGTTAACGTATGTCGACGTCTGCTTCACTATGACTCGCGTACGGCCCAGTCCTACTGCAACAAAAAAGAGCTGCCTCATGTCATTAGCGTAATGACAGTTGAGACAGCTCTGCCTTCCCTTACAAGAGCTTTATGTCCTTCTTCAAATCCTCAATGGATTGGATAGGCTTGAGTTGATCGTGCTCTAGATGAAGCATTTCGGTCTTTGACATTTTATTTTGTTGAGTCCCTTTCGTCTCAGCTGCCCTTACGAAGACACCCATTGGTTGAGAGGTTCTCACCATATCATTGATTACCTCACGCAATTGCTCCAACACATGGTCGCCTATATCGACAGACTTCAAACGAATAAACAATTCAGGAACATCCTTGGGCTTTACCGGAATGTGCACCCCGTTCTGATCCTGATCACCGCTGAGCCCTTCGGTAAGTGATAACGTGTAATATGCGTATTCAATCTGAATCGTATCAATATCTTGAAGCTTGAACAGATCAGGATGCTTTACTTGCAGTCCATCGCGAATAGATTCAGACCAATACACAAGGGTATAATCGTCTTGCAATCGCTTCCCAACATAGTTGCCCTCGGCGTCGAAGTCACTATCATCGTCCACACGAATAATCGCTTTGTTCGAATCCTTCACGTTATATACTTTCGCTGTATATACTTTAAATTTAAAATTATAAGAACTTCCTTCCGCTGCAACATCCATATTGTACTTTTGTTTCATATAATCGATTGCCTTCCGCTTTACTTCAGCATGTTTCCAAGGTAATCCTTCCATTTCCGTATAGACGAAAAACACAAAAGACAACAGCAAGACAACAACCACAATCGATATTATTTTCTTCATGCACAACACCTACCTGACCGAATTGTACGCACTAACTTCATTGGTCTCACTTCTCCGCGTAACTGATTCGTGTACAACATGCGAGTGCGGAGTGCACAGTTTCACTTCATCTTTTATCCGTTTTCTGCATAATCCTTTTGAAGCTTGGCAAATAGAATAGCATCTATAAACCTGTCATTTTTGCGATAGCACTCCTGCAGCAATCCTTCTTGGTGGAATCCGGACTTCTCAAGCAGTTTTTGTGAAGCCGTATTTGTTCCAAACACATAGGCTTCGATTCGGTTTAATTGCATCTCCTCAAAACCAAATGCGACTATGCGGTTCAATGCTTCCGTCATCAGGCCCTTATTCCAATGGCTTGGATTCAATTCGTATCCTATCTCGGCTTTGCAATCTGCTCTCCGCCAGTTGTGATAGCCGCAAGTCCCAATGATTCTATCCTCCGATCGAAGTGCAATTCCCCAGCGAATGCTGCTCTGTCCTTCCTCAAATCGTTGGTTCCATCTCTCTATTAATTGTTCGGCTTGTTCAATCGCCACGAAATTATCCAAGTTATAATACTGCGTTACTTCGTCCGTTGAGAAGTTCTCGAATAGATTGGGCGCATCCTCCGACCTGAGCTGCCGTAGAATCATTCTGTCCGTTTCTAATCTAGGAAATGTTGATATCATCTTGCTTCCTCCTTCAATTCTTCATGTTCTTTAATTCATCCAAGATATCCTGAAGCTGTTTCATTATCTTCTTATCATTATCAAGCTTCTTCTTGGTGTTAATTTCAATTCTGACGAGTGTAGCTAAGAAGAAAAACGAAATAATAAGAGCAGACCACTCCATATTCATTTCACCTCAGTTTACATTGTCGTTGACCAGCCACACGCGTATGGGCAAGACACTTCTGACCTAGTTCCACCCGTCATCCAAATATTTGCGCTGCAATCCCGTATAGTGTACGATTTCTTGCCGGCAGCTGTTGTGCATTCTTAATCATCACCGGAGGATGAGTCTCTCTCTCAAAACCAGCCTGTCTCAAAAGCTCGATAAATTCAGGTTGTTCCTCTGGCACATCAATACGAAGCAGCTTGCCCCGGTTATCTTCGGCCAAGTAATGAATCATGGCTGATGCCGCTTCCTGCTGTACAGCTACCACTGGTCCAAGAACGAGATACTTCGGGCCTTGAACGGCAAATCCATACCCGCCCAGAGTACCTTTGTTATCCAGTACAACTACCCCCTGCTTCGCCTGTTTCCAGCGAGCAGATAGGAATGTCTCTCTGTCTGCTCCAACGGCCAACTGATCCAGTTCACGAATCCCAGGGAAGTGTTCCAACCCTAGCGGCATGGTACGCATTTCAGAGACAGAATCACTCCGATTAGATAATGTGTTGTAGCTAGAACATACAAGCTTATTGACGTACGATACGATATGATACCCCATGCCTTCATACAAAGGTCGGCCTTCTTCCGTTGCAATCAGCATAATGGTGTCGCTGTTATCAACAGCGTCCATACAAGCTTGAACAACCGCCTTCCCTAAGCCCATCCCTCTATAGCCTTGATCAACGATAACCATACCAATGGTAGACAATCCAGGCTTGTAGGTAAGAATAGCAGCACTTGAAATAATGTCGCCTTGCTCATTGCGATGTCCCCATACCGTTCCCGATGACATAATCGTCTGAATATCCTGTTCATCATAATCCCAACCGATCGAAGCGGATAGGTCTATCAATCCCTGCGTATCTGTTATACGCAATTGCTCTACAGCTAATGTCTGATTCGGCATCAAATCTATCACCTTTCTGAGCACACACTTTAGAAATAGAAATAAAAGAACCCAGCTTTACAAGTTCATGCTTCAGTAGGGCTGAGTCTAAGGTCGAAATTCAATTATTCCATTATTATACACCTAATAACTCTTTAACACGCATAAAAATCGCTCCACACCTGGATATTTTTCACCAAGACTTGTAACATCAAAGCCAGCTCTCTGATAGAATCCAACCGCATCTCGATCCGTTTCTGCTTCGAGTCTAGCAAGATTGTGATTCTGCATCACATGTTTGATCATCGCATGTCCAACTCCTTGACCACGAAGGTGCGGCTTTACCGCGATATGACGCAGTACGCCTTCTCCGGTTGTATCTGCACGTACACCAATTAATCCAACCAGCTCTGCTTGAATGACAACTCCATACAATAACAGGGACTCATCGCTCCGGTAGAGAACAACCTGGCTATTGATCTTCTCTTCGTTCGGGTACATACATGCTGCAAGCAGCTCTCGTACCTGTTCCCAATCCGAATCCCCCTTGAGGTTAACTGGTGTATTCATGTTGTTGCGACCTCCCTATAACGACTCTTATGTTCTTGAATTCCCTGCTCATTTTTCAATCAAACCAGCCTTTTCTTTTAAACCATGCGTACATTCCAATGCCGCCGCCAACGAGAACTGCCAAAACGATAAAATAACCCCACTGCCAATGAAGCTCAGGCATGTTATCAAAGTTCATACCGTATATTCCAACTATGAAAGTTAGAGGCATAAAAATGGTCGTTATGACTGTCAATGTCTTCATGATCGTATTCATTCGATTGGAGTTTAAGGACATATAGCTGTCTCTCATATCAGCAGTCATCTCACGGTTCGATTCGATCATTTCGGAGAGCTTCAACAAATGGTCATAAATATCTGTGAAGTAGAGCATGTTGGTCTTTACGCCTTCGATACGCTCGGAATTAATGATTCGGTACATCAATTCCCTCATCGGCAATATCGTTTTTCGCAGTTTTAACAGCTTGGATCTGATTTCAAATATGTCGTCCATCACGCTTTGGATAGAGTCTTTCCCCTCTTTGGATTCAATATCAGACAATTGATCTTCAAGCTGATAGGCCGCAGGGAAATATTGATCGACTAACTTATCGATAACCAAATGAGCCGCATACACATGGCCAGCTTCGAACAACTGCTGATTCTCCGCAATGCGATTCCATGCGTCGTCGATTTCCTGTGAAGGATTCAAATGAAACGTTGCAATAAAATTGTCTCCCCAAAATAAATCCACTTCTTCCGCCGCAAATGTATGAGGGTGGAGTGAGTGCAGAACAAAAAAATGAGTATTTTCATAATGATCAACTTTCGGCCGCTGCAGCAAATGATGCAAGCAATCTTCAACTGCCAACGGGTGAAAATGGAAATACTGCTCCAGGAGCAACGCTTCTTCAGGCGAAGGTTCATTGAAGTCGACCCAGTACCACTTTGCTTGTATCTGCTTAAGCTCCTCTAAGGTGATATCCCTTCTCAATTCTAACTTATCCGTCACAGCCAATACACGAATCATAGTACATCGATCCCCTCAAGTTAGTTAAATGACATTCAGATAAAATAGGATCCAGTTGTATTATGTGTCATAATCATAACTTACTGCGTATAAATCGGACGACCATTCAGACGATATGCTTTCCATACCGTTCGAAAGATGAAATATAGTCTCACTTTGAGACTTGCTCGCCATAGTTTGACCGATTCGACCCCAGCTGAGACATTTAAGATTTGATTTTTGCTAATCCAAACAGCGTTCATCCCAACGCTCTTCACGCTTTTGATTTTATAGGCAGCATCAACTCGATAACTTCTTCTCCTTGATAGGCTGCGACCCTTTATCAACAAGTATTGCCTCCATACCCGCATCTCCCCTCAATAAATAGCATCCAAACAACGATTATGAAAATACAGCTCCAATTTCCTTTTGGTAATTGCTATGACCGTCTGTACTCCCTACCTTCTCAAAGCCTTGTGACACGTAATACGCATTCAACTTCTCATTATCACCAACGCAATCCAGGCGGATATACTTCTTTGCAGAAGGAAATTGCAAGCCATTCTCTACCCACGTTATGATATGCTTGCCTATCCCCGTCCCGGCAAAGTCCCGTGACACGGCCAATCGATGAATCATTATGCGAAAACAACCCACATCTAGCAAATAGCAAAAGGTGGGTTGAAGGAAGATTATGTAGCTATTCAAAAACGGATCAAAAGAAGGAGAAATCAAGAAATCACTTTTCCTATTTTTTCGATCCCAGATCTTAACTATACTACATTTTTCCGTGACAGAAAAGAACAAATGTTCGTTAATTTTCATTCAAATGTCATCATCAAGCTGGACAATAAGGATAGAAAAGGAGTAACTTTACACTTGGGCAAATCTTCAATGGCGATCCAACAAGCACCAAGTGAATCCTCCCCATCTCCGCCCACTCTCAATTCATGATCATTTGGTATGTCTATATTGTAAATGATGCCGATGTGGTGGAGCTCTTCTAACGTATCCTCGGCATAGGGATATATCAAGGTGTAGGAGAGAGCGGTTCGTATCGTTCCCGAACAATTCGCGATTCCTGTTTCCTCTTCAATTTCCCGAAGCAGCGCAGCATAGGGCTCTTCTCCAAACTCAATTCTTCCTCCCGGAAGATCCCATTTGCCGGTATGCGGGCCTCTTGCTTTTTTGATCAGCAGTATTTCATTATTTCTCATCATCACGCCATATACGCCAAGATGAGTATGTTTGATTACGCTGCTCTGCGTTTCTACATCCCAGTCCCTTCTGTCAAGAGGATCGATGCAAGTTCTCTGCTCTGTCGTGTCTCGCCTGCTGCCTCAACATTTCTTACTCCGAACGGGACGTGGACGGAAGGTGCGATTCTCGCAACTCCTTCTATATGGCCAACTTGGTCATCAAAGAAGATGTGCGGTTTAAAGATTTTCAGTACCCGTTCCTTCTCAACTCCGCCTAAGAAAAATGCTTCATCAATCCGAATATCCAGCTTTCGTAGAGTGGAAATCACCCGTTCATGCGCAGGAGCATTCCGTGCCGTCGCGATGGCGACTCTTATTTTGGGCCGGTAATCTGGATTCTCGATTCTGCGATTAATCTCTCTCCGCTGCAGCTTGGATATTTCAAGAAAGAAACGTAGCAACGGCCCGGCAGGGAGCGGCTCTCCCGCCTTCAACCGCTCATGCTGATGAAACAGCTCAATTGCTCCCTTTTCATATACAGCCTCTGCCGAATCATCTGCAATAATTCCGTCGAAATCAAAGGCAATACGGAGCTCTTCATCTTCCTCATCATCAACGAAATCAGTCGGATACACACAGCCCGCTGGCAACCCCAACTCAACAGCCTGCTTCACATCATCCTTATTGCCAGACAAGAAGAGCGACGCATTAAAAGCATCCATATATACAAAGGGATCATTTCCCGTGACGAATACCGCTCGCGTAATAGGCAGACGATAATGCTCTATCGATTTGAATACGCGTAGACCAGTATCCGGATCATTGCGGGACAACAGAACGACCTCAACGGCTTGATCGCCGATATCCGCATCGTTCAGACCGAGCAATCTTTTAATAAGTGGGTAAGCCACACCTTTATCCAGCACTCGCTTCTCATTCTCACGCTGATACTTCCGATATTCTTCTTCACCATGTTCCTGAAACACAGCATCTGATTCTGTCAAATCAAACAACGCACTCGACGCTACAGCCACTACCAATTTATCTTGGATGTGATACCCCATATCATTTTCCTCTCTGCTAGATCTCCTGTCCTTTTTGGATATGCTCGCGCATTTTCTCCCCAATGATGTCATAGAACGACACGATATTATCCTCGGAACCGTTGACAATGCGTTTATATGCCTTCCCTATCGGATTGGCCTGGGCTCCATGAGCATTTAACAGGTACCCTCCATCAACCTCTTCCCATCTGCATTCTTCGCCCAGCTCAATCCTCATAATTTCTCCTACATAGATGCCCCAAATCGCCGCTATTGACCACACCTCTCGATCGAGCGGCTTAATCATATCATCATGACTCGCATAATCATTCGCGTAATTATCCAATATGTCTTCTACCCGATGAATACTCTCGCTGCTGAAGTCCAGCGTGTGCCCCATCGTTTCAGCAATTTGAATGGCCAACTTCGTATGATGTGCGACCATTTCATTCAGGCTGTTTGTATCCATATTATGATCCTCCAATTTATTCTCGTTATTGTTATTCGTGCTAGATAGTTTCACATGAAGGCCATCTGTATAAGATGCTTTCAATTCTCCGGTAAATAGTCTGTAGTTAGTTCTATCCCTTGCTGAATATTCTTACTTATCCGCTTCCAATACTCCCAAGCTCTTCACACTTCTACTTCCCAGCCCATTCAGACTTGCGCAGCTTGTAATACAAATGCGCCTTCCCATCGATATCGATCTCACCATATTGAATAAACCCACACTTTTGGATCACTCTATTTGAAGAAATATTGTTCAATAGCGCTACAGCATTCAGCTCTGTTACATTCATCTTCCATTCGATACTCACGCAGCAATATGTCGCCACAATCAATTGTTAACTCTGTCATTCTAGTCAGCTCTCCCCTGATGATGCAATGTCGCTCCCCCAGAAGGGAGTTCGATTGCCACTCTTACAATGTGTAATCGCTTCCCGAACAGGATACGGGAGTAGATTATGCTTGTCCATTTCATTGACATGAATCCAATAAAATTCTAAATGTTGTTCCTTCGATTCCGGGTTCCTAGAATGTTCAATGCCCTGCGCATCTGCAATAAATAAATGATTGATTTCCTGATGATAAACATTGTTGTCTTCATAACCCGCTTCAACCGCACCAATATACTGCTTCACTTCACACTGTAGGCCCATCTCTTCGAATATTTCACGAGACAGTGACTCCTGCATTCCTTCACGAAATTCAACATGTCCACCAGGCAGGAACGTATTGTCCATCCCAATACAATGTGCCACTAGCAGGTATTCCCCTGATAACATAATGCCTCTGGCTAACACGTGATATTTTTGTCGCATCTCACACTGCATTCCAAGCTCATTCCTCTCCGATACCGCTCTTTTGCTACCTTCATGCAATTATGCACGCAAGAATCTTTCCATTGATAGCTCAATTACGAATGATCCGTATGTGCCTAAATATTTACAAGCTTCCCGAAAGGATCTCGCACATAGAAGCGCCTCACTCCCCAAGGCTCATCTGCAGGCCCATATTCAATCGGGAATCCAGCACGCTCCATATTCATCAGAACAACATCAACATCATCCACCTCTATTGACACATCCGGAACAGGCGTGTCCGAACCTCCTTGCGAAGCAATGCTTATCTGGATACTCATTTGGTCGTTAGAACCATAAGTAGCGATCCAGCCATGATCCATCATGAGATCAAGCCCCAAAATTTCCTCGTAGAAACGCTTGGCTTCCGATAGATTCGACGCGGCTATATCTATATTGGCAACGATTCGTTTAACCGTCACAGGTACCTCCATCATAAGAAATCAGATCTTATCCTCTGCATTCGCCTTAGACAACTTCCTTTCTCAAGTGTACTTTACCTACAAAAGGAAGTATATACTCTCATTTCGATGAAGCGATGATAATCATGCATCGAAATTTTGGACTGTTTTGTCAATTAACCTTTTTGGGGTTTAGCAAAAAAACAAGCCTGAGCGCATTGCTCGGGCTTGTCGGAATTTTATTGATTCTACTGTTTAAAATTTCTTTTTGCCCCAACGACCTAATTAGATTTGCGAAACGTTGAACTCTTTCAATTACTATGCCAAAAGTGCGCGTATCTTTTTCCTTTTTGCAGTAGAAACATCGCCGTTTGAAGCGCCGACACTAAGCAAGACTGGTGAATTATATTCTTCGGAGAAGAAATCCTCTGCTTTTAATTCCACCAATACCTCCGTACAAAGATCAAGCAACTTATCGCGGAAACGTTTCATTTTGCCATCTGATCCCAAAGCCGCACTATACATGGCAAGTTCGTTGCATATTGGCTCGAACAAATCGAGCGTAAAATCTGTGCCTTCATAACGCCATTCGTTAGTGGCGTAAGCAAAATAATCCTTATCTGAGGGATCTTCAGCCACAAGTTTTTCGAAATGTGCTTTTGTATTTGCCGCGTCCGCTACCATAGAGCCTTCATCATCAACGTACAGGCCAAAAGAGATGATTACTTCATGTCCATGCGCTTTTATTATTTCGCAGAATGATTTTTGTGCGGCTTGTTTCAATGGTGCTTTTAATGCTGCAAAGTCAAAAGCGGGCAGTTTGGGCATAACGATAAGGTCTTTGATAAATGCATCAAAAGTAGGAGCAACGGTTGTCACTTCCCAATAATATGTTTCGTTTATATTCCGCCAGTCCTCTATTCCGTCGACAGGTTCGCCGTTTTTGCCACGTCGAACTTTTCGAGTTATGAAAGCTATAGACGGCTCCCCGCTTGTCCCACACTCCAAATAGTTTAAAACAAAGAAATCATAATAAGGTGCACCCAAGATGCCGCCAATTTCCAATAGATTTGGAATGTCATAGAAGCGTTGGGGCATATCACGCGCCTTGTGTCCGGCATAGTGCGTTGGAAGACTTTCATCTCCAGGACGGTGACCGATTGCATTAATATAATCAATTTTTACATGCCGAATCGCAATGCCGGATGCATTATGAATAGGAAAGCCATTGCGTTTAAGTAATCCACCATTTTGCGATGTGGACACTAACTCAATGTAAGAAGCGGGCAGTTTAACGCCAAGCCGTTGCTCCAACGCTGTTAATTCCTCATCGGATGGCAGTGGCAGGATAAAATACGCTGATCCTTCCCTCTTCCATAAGTTTTTAAAATCAGCTTCAGTAAAATAACTCATCTAGGTACCCCTTTTCACAAGCATTCTTTGCGTTCACCCAAAACATCCAAAACAAGGCGTAACACAAACGTCGCCACGCAAAATATAATTATTGCCGTTCGCTAAAATTGATCTCCCTACGCCATATTGCTTATTAGGTGTATGTAAATATATGCCCTTACTACTGATCCAGTTCTTTGCACGTTCCGTTCACTTCATCCCAAAATTCATTATTCAAATCAATTTCTAAAGGCAGTTCGCTTACATCAAAGGGAACCTCTACATCTTTACTTTTGAGTACTCTCAAAATCTGTTCAAATTGTTCTAACGTATCTGCAATTTTAATCGGAACCCACTTTCCCGTTCCGTGATAGGAATAGTAGACAGGAAAGCCAATATCTTTTTGAGTAAAGTCAATATAAAAAGGATCATCCATCGTGTTCACCGCAAAAACATACCAGCCATCTTGCCAATCGCCGTTTTTATCTGAAACGAGAAATTCCCCTGAGAGAGAGTTAAAGCGATAGCCTTCCTGCATTTTATTAAAATCATTTATGTCTGCGTAATATGCTGGAAGCATTCCTATATAATCAAAGCAGATATCAAGATTTATAAAATCTACTAGTTGCTTCGGCAATTCTGGAATCTGTTTGGCTTCCTCGGGGATCCGAGCTTTAACGGATACCACTTCCTCCCTATCATCCCTTTCGATGATTTGGAGGATTTCTGGGTTCTTTAGTCGCTTCATTAAATTGTGGGCTGTACCAAAGTACACCTTTTCCATAAGCGTATATGGCAATGACTTAGATTGTTGGTATAAATGTGTAGCATTCGTGGTGAGTTGCAAGGCTTCTCTAAGATGTACAAACCCCTTCAAGCCATCAGGTGGCAACTTAACAAGCACGATATCAACCCATACACGGTTAGTTCTATCCTTCATCCTCTAAAACCTCCTGTCTGTATTGCAAATACGGTAGCATACCCACCTACTAAAATCTACATCTAGACTGTCTGTCAATGTTTTTATATCTGTTGAAAGCCTTATTTATATTCAATTTTTGATTTTTGAGTGCATACAACCGATTGAACTTTTTGAAGTAATCTGGTGTAATTAATGAAGTTGAATGTTGATAGAAATCGTTGAGAAATTATATAGTGCGAGGATTTAAAAGTATGTTAACTTTAAAACCTGTAATGCCCGAATTCAAAATATCCACCACTGACTTAAAGGTAGTTTATACAGAATCTGATGGTGTAAAAGTTGAAGTTGGTGCTATACCATTGAAGAATCCGCAAAACATAGATTGGGACAAGTGTGTGAATATTGAAATTTGTTTCCCACTAGTGGCAGAAGCTAAATGCGTAACTGTACCTTTCTATGAGAATCATTATAATGGTTATCATATTGATGTCCCTGATCAAGAAAAATTTCATCATTTAGGTTTTTATGAAGTGGTTAATTCTACATACCTACAGGAAAACGTTAAAAAATATGACCCTAAAAATAGGCTTGGTCTAAGGCATTATATGATTACAGGATATGATGGCTATGTTGAATTAATAGCTTCAACGTTTTCGGTCAATGAATAACTGCTGTAGATTCTTACACGAGTGGAGTTGTTGAGATGTTTAAGCTTAAGGACATTGGAACCGATACGTCGCTTCCTGATCTTGTCAGACACATCAATGAAGGCAATCTATCAGAGCTGCGCGATGCCATTGCACAGGGCTGGGATATGGAACAAGAGATTAGAATAAGCCAATATACGACTGTGATCCCGATAGAAGCAGCCTTAATTGCGGGACAATTCGAGGTAATTAAATTGCTTATCGAGCATGGTGTGAATTTGAATCATAAGAAGGAACCGTCCTTCCTGCTCGCTGTTCGCTATTGTGAAGAGGAGATCATAAGATACATCGTAGCGCATGGAGCCAAGGTCGATGCCCTGGATCAGCTTAAGTCCAATGCCTATCAACAAGCTTATTACGGGAACAAACACAACCTCCCGCTTATCCATGAGCTTGGCTTGGATGCAGCCAGTTATGGCGGCTATACACTACGTAAAGCCGTTAACGATCGGGATTGGCGTACGATTGAATTTATGCTTCAGCATGGCGTGGATATCAATTTCAATAAGCCGGATATGGTCTATCCTTATTGTGCAACCCCCTTAACCACTGCTGCACGAAATGGCGATTTGAAGATGGTTAAATACTTGGTTGAACATGGAGCCGATGTATGTATATGTGAAAAAGGCGGTGATCGTGCCTATACGATTGCTGTGCAAAATAAAGATAGCGCGATGGCCGAGTATTTGAAGTCATTGGAACCTGCAGAATTCCATAACTATGAAAATAAAAAATTGGCATTGAAGAGCTATAAGCTGCCGCAAGGACTGATTGATTTTCTATTGGGAGACAAGCTGCGAATCGATTTGCCTGACAATGAGTTCGAAATCGGCTACATCGAGTTCTTTACTTTTTCAGATACGATTGAAATGAAGGCAGGAAGGAAGAAATTGCTGCGTCTCACCGCGGAAGTTGATAATTATACTTCGATTCTCCTTGTCTGGAATCCAAAGACGAAATGCGTCGGCTACTATGATGAAGAACATCAGGAATACGGAGACGTATGCAGTTTCGAGGATTTCCTTGCACAGCCAGAGCTCTATATGACGAAGATTGTCGAGGGAGATTTGGTGACATAAAACAGTAGCTACTGGATTTTGTAGTCATACATATAGTGTAATGAGAACCCGGTAAGCAAGCTCTCGAAATATCGAGAGCTTCTTTCTTGTATACTCGTATGCGCTACCCTCCTAAGGCAGTTTTCACTACATTTGCTTGATCGCAGTGCACACCATAGTGCCAAATGTCCGAATGTCCTTCAAATAATCATACCCTGCAGGATTTCCACCCTGTTGATTGTACATTCTTACTGCCACCGTTTGATATTTCGGAATGACAAGACAAGCGCAGCCAGTTATGCCGAGCGATTGAAACGAACCTCCCGGAACCTGATCCCCCAGCTCAGATGCAGCGCGCGGAATATCCTGAACAAACCAGAAGAAACCGTTCCTCGGCAAATGCGTCTCTAATTGAGGCGGAGTACATATTGATGTAGCCAGCTCGAAGATTTCTGCTGGAATGATTCTTGTTCCCTCGTTCATGCCCTTATCTAAATGAAGCTGTCCCCATCTCGCCAACTCACGTGCACTTACAAATAAATTCCCATCATTCCCCTGATCATCCGTATATTCTTCATGAAGCCAGACCAGATTATCATCTCGCTCTTTGTTCCATCCTGTCTCTGTAAATCCGCACGGGTGGAACACTGTTTCCTCCAATACGTGGACAAACGGCTTCTCATACAGTTTCTCCATCAACTTAATGAGTATGTTTACACCCATGTTATTATAGGCCCAGTCGGTACCGGCAGAAAACAATCTTCGATTCGAATGATGGAGTCCATGCGTATGAGTCAGCAAATGCCGTATCGTCGTTCCGCTCAGCATCGCTGCCATTTGTTGATCTGTGATATCTAAGTAGTCGTCTATGTAGTCCGTGATAGAGTCATCCAAGCTGCGGATTTTTCCTTCATACAATGCTAAGCTGACTACGAACCCTAGATATGTTTTTCTCACCGATGCGACGTTGAAGCGAGACGCTGCATCTACAATGCGTTGCCCTGCCCTGTCATGAGTTCCAGAGTACCATTCGTTAACAACTTCCTGCTTATGAAGAATATAGGTAGCCGCTGCTGTGGCTGAAATCTGATGTTGAATCCGCTCAACATATTCATTCAATGCTGCGAAATGCTGCGTACATGGCTTATTCATAGGTTACTCTTCCGCCCCCTTCTGCTTCGAATCTTAACAGATCGTTTACTTCTTATCTAGTTCCCGCAATTATAAACACAGGTATAAAACACCAGTATGGTGCATATAACGTTACACATTCAACTTCACAGCATGAGATGAGCAATCAAGCCTATTTCGAAGATACCTCTTCACGATTACAAATCGTAATGGACTGAAATAAAGTCATAAATCAGGTATATCTTTACAACAATTCATTTTATAGTATAATATCTTCGAATTATATTTTCACAAGTTGTACACATCTACATGAACATTAAAGGTGGTGGCCACTTCTAACTGCACGGAGTATTTTGTAAGCGCTTCTTTTTTTACGATGCAGGTATACTCATTGAATGAGAGGGATTGCTGATGGCAGGTAAAAAGTTAACAGCCAAGCACACGAAGCAGGAATTAACTCCCGAACAATACTCATCAATTGCGAAATCAGATAGCTTCAGAATGCTGATTCGAACCAAGAAAACCTTCATTATTCCTTTCACAATCTTCTTCCTTTGCTTCTATTTCGCCTTACCGATCCTTACATCCTACACGGACATCTTGAATTATTCCTTTTACGGCAGTATTACATGGGCTTGGGTCTTTGCCTTACTGCAATTTGTGATGACCTGGGCATTTTGTATGATTTACTACAAAAAGGCATCGAAATTTGATAAAGCCTCCGACCAAATTATTGCTGAGAAAGGGAGGTAAACCATGAATACTGCTGCATTTATTATGTTTTTAGCCATCGTTGCGGTGACACTCATTATTACCTATTGGGCATCGAAAAAGAGTAAATCTGCAAGCGAATTCTATACAGCTGGAGGCGGCTTAACCGGATGGCAGAACGGGATGGCGATTGCCGGGGACTATATGTCAGCGGCTTCGTTCTTGGGGATTGCGGGATCGATTGCGCTAGCAGGATTTGATGGATTCTTCTACAGTATCGGCTTCCTTGTTGCTTACTTGGTCGTCCTCTTCTTGGTTGCAGAACCTTTACGAAATTTAGGGAAATATACGTTTGCCGATATGATTGCCGCTCGCTTTAAAACGACAAAAATTCGCGGATTCGCAGCGTTTAATACCATTGCCATATCCATCTTCTACATGATTGCACAGCTTGTAGGGGCAGGAGCTTTGATCAAGCTGCTTCTCGGCATTGATTTTGCAACCTCCGTCATCATCGTAGGTGTTCTTATGACCATCTACGTCACTTTTGGCGGAATGCACGCAACGAGTTGGGTACAGATTGTCAAAGCAATTCTGCTTATGGCCGGCACGCTTCTTATCTCGATTCTCGTGCTGTACAAATTCAACTGGAGCCTCACAGGCATGTTTGATCATGTCAAAGATGCGACACCACTCAAAGAGAAATTCCTTAATCCTGGTGTTAAGTATAAAGATGGTCTTGACACACTCTCCTTAACGATGGGCTTAGTTCTTGGAACCGCGGGCCTTCCTCATATTCTTGTCCGCTTCTTTACGGTTAAAAATGCGAAGACAGCTCGCAGCTCGGTTGTATACGCTACTTGGATAATCGGTATTTTCTATGTGATGACGATATTCCTAGGTTTTGGGGCTGCTGCATTTGTTGGAAATGGAGATATTACCGCCGCGGATAAAGCAGGGAACATGGCAGCTCCGCTCCTCGCAAAAGCACTAGGTGGCAATATGCTATTTGCATTTATTTCTGCTGTCGCCTTCGCAACCATTCTCGCCGTTGTAGCAGGACTTGTACTTACCGCTGCTGCAGCCTTCTCCCATGACTTCTACAATCAAATCTTGAGAAAAGGGCAAGCGACAGAGAAGCAGCAGGTCAATATGGCACGTTATGCTTCCATTGGGATATCTGTTATTTCCATTATTCTAGCCTTATTTGCACAAAATCTTAACGTTGCATTCCTCGTATCGCTAGCGTTTGCCGTTGCAGCAAGTGCAAACCTGCCTGTTATTCTATATACGATTTTCTGGAGGCGTTTTAATACGAATGGTGCGATCTGGGCCATGATGGTTGGCCTAATCACCTCCGTGGGGCTCGTTCTCGTCAGTCCGAACGTATTTCATCCTGAAGCTGGAAAGGCGATCTTCGTTGGACACGCGCTATATCCGCTCACGACCCCAGGTATTGTCTCGATTCCGCTCGGCTTCATCGCTGGTTATATCGGAACCATATTGTCGAGTAAAACAGGAAAAGCCGACAATCAAGTCGAATTCGATGAAATTCTCGTACGCTCCAATACGGGAATCGATACCACGATGTGATCCAAAATTAGCAAAAAGCATCCGTTCTGCGGATGCTTTTTTAAGTCTACCTTATCGATACTTACTGATGCATTATTGAAACAAGATCCTGCAGCCACGACGAGATGCCCTCTCTTCATGTAACCCTGAATATACCATTCGTTAAGTTCCTGATGATGAAGTAGCCCCGGGAACCCCTAATCTGAGCGTTTACATCTTATTTGGCTCCCCCTATTATATATCTAAAGGGATTGATAACTGTCGGATAAACAAATATGAAATGGTTCGAGGGAGGAGTTCTATAGCGATGAACGTAATCGTCACGAAATATAATGAAAACTGGAATCGTATGTTCGAGAACGAAGCGCAAAAAATAAAAGCGATATTCGGAGCTGAGTTAATCGACATTCATCATATCGGCAGCACTTCCGTACCCGGGTTACAGGCCAAACCGATTATCGATATGATGCCTGTTGTAAAGGACATCACCAGAATCGATTCTTTTAATGAGCAAATGAAGGAACTCGGTTACGAATGCATGGGCGAGTTCGGCATGAAAGGAAGACGGTATTTCAGAAAGGGCGGAGATCATCGAACCCATCACGTGCATACGTTTCAGTTCGATAACACGGAAGATATTCATCGTCATTTGGCAGTAAGGGATTATTTGCGAATACACTCCGACATTGCATCACGATATGGCAGCTTAAAAGAAAAGCTAGCGCGACAATACCCTGATGACATCGAAGCTTATATGGACGGGAAGGATTCGTTCGTGAAGAACCTTGAAAGAGAAGCAATAGATTGGTATGCCTAAAGCACGTCATAAAGTGGGTTAAAAAGCCTCGGAACTAATCCGGGGCTAACCTATTTCTAGGGATATATTATCCTTTCCCCCTTATAGCCAATGTGGCTGTACTACTGGATTCACGCCGAATAAACCGGTTGTGGGAGAAGAAATAGTGGCAACTGGATCCAAAAAATAGCATTAATTTTACGATTTCACTTCACTTTTTTGTACTTCTGTACGATAATAGTAATGACTCAACTTTTGCAGATGCAGGAATTTACGCCTATGGTGAGTCAAACCGTAATACGTGAATACTTCTTTAGGGAGGTTTTGAATTTATGGGATGAAGGACAGCGCTGAAGACATGATTTTCTCTGAAATGTAACCGCTTACTTTGTTTTGGTAAATTATCATCTAAGAAAGGGAGTTATCATTTATGAAAAAAACATCCATGTTGTTACTCTTGTCAACCGTTTTAATTTTATCTTTAGTGAGTGGCTCAATTGTTTCAGCTAGTCCTTCAACTTCTTTAGCAAATGAATTGACCAAAGGTCAAAAATCTCCTGTAATGATGGCATACTACAGAACATGGCGTGACGTAACTATGCCTCATGATGCAAATTCAACTCTCCCAGACACTAATGTGACAGCGATGACAGATATTCCTGAAGGAGTCGATATCGTTTCTGTCTTCCACTATGTTAACCCAGGTACAAATGAAAAGTTATTTTGGGACACGCTTCGTGATACATATGTGCCTGCCTTACACGAACGTCAAACCAAAGTGATACGCACGATAGATATAAGGGAGCTATATAACGTTCCTAGTATGGGTACAATGCCCACATCCAAAGAATATGATAATCATGCGCAATCTTTAGTTGATAAATACATAACTCCCTACAATTTAGATGGCTTAGACATTGATATGGAGGAAACGTTAACACAAGACAAAGAAACAAAAGCTTCTGGTACTTTTGAAGCTCTGTCTAAACGTTTAGGACCACTGTCGAACAGCGGCAAATTGCTTATCTATGATACAAACAAAGACAATCATAGCCTGTTCAAAAAAGTAGCTCCATTCTGTGACTATTTGTTCCTTCAAGCTTACGGCAGAACCCCTAGTAGACTAGATACTACATGGGCAACTTATAAAAATACGATCTCCCCTGATCAATTTCTTCCGGGAATATCTTTTCAAGAAGAATTAGGTGCCAACTGGGGTGATGCTCAGGAACCATTTGAAACAAGTAGAGCTTACAAATATGCGACTTGGCAGCCGAAAGATGGCCCTAAGGGCGGAATGTTTATCTATGCCATCGATAGAGATGGCAAAGTATACGGAGATAATTCAATTACGAAAACAGACTTTAGCTGGACAAAAAGATTAATTGATGTCATGAGAAACAACTAAATATCCTTAATTTCGGGTGCATGAGATTTCATTCATGCACCCGCTTACGTTCACTTACAGTCACTCCACTGTCCACATTGAAGGCTCCAATTTAGTAATGCCCTTATACAATATCAAAAAAAGAACCCTTCTTAGGCATTACACCTAAAGAAGAGTTCAGAACAATTTATATCATGCCCATATACATAAAATAGAGAGATAGAGTGCCCATAACATTCATTAGATCGATTCCGGAAGCTCTTCCTTCTGCTCCGGTTCGGGTGCCAACTTTTTGGCCAAGAACATAGCGACGATAATCGCTGTAATACCACCGACAAGCTTGCCGACGATCATTGGGAATATCATTTCCTTCGCAACCCCAGCCGTAAAGCCGAGGTGATCGCCGAATACGAATGCGGCAGAGACAGCGAATGCAACGTTGATGACCTTACCGCGCACATCCATATCCTTCATCATGCCGAACATCGGGATGACGTTAGCAAGCGTTGCTACCAAGCCTGCTGCAGCAATCTCGTTCATACCGAGCATTTTGCCCAGCTTCATAAGCGGCTTGTTGAATACCTTCGTAATGACGAATACCATCGCAAAAGCACCAGCCAATACAATGGAGATATCGCCAACGATCTTAATTCCTTCTTCAATCGGTGCAAGTCCCGGAATGATTGTAATATCCGTCAACTGCTGCGTGATACCAGCCGCAAGTCCAAGCGTCGCAACAATGACGATGAACTGACCGAAGATCGTGAAGCCCTTAATCATTCCATTCGGGAATTTCCATAAACCTAAAACAATCAGTACTGCGAACAGGATGATTGGAACTAGGTTGGTCAAAATCATTGAAATCGAGTAACCTGCCACCAATCCCCCGATTAAGCAACCAAGGGGAATGGTAACTATACCAGCCAATACGCCGGTTGCCAAGTACTTCTGGTCTTCCTTCTTAATAATGCCGAGTGCGACTGGAATAATGAATACGATTGTTGGCCCGAGCATGGCACCTAGAATCGTACCCGCGAACAATCCCGCTTCCGGCGTCTGCGCCAATTCCTGTGCGAGTGAGAACCCGCCCATATCGTTGGCTAACAGCGTCGTGGCAAACATTGCCGGGTCTGCTCCGAGCGCACTGTACAGCGGTACGACCACCGGACTTAGCACCTTGGCCAACACTGGGGACAGAGAGATAATCCCCACCATGGCTAGTGTGAGCGACCCCATTGCCATAATACCCTCATCGAATTGGTGTCCCAATCCGAATTTATACCCGATGCACTTGTCGATCGCACCGAGAATCATGAAGATAACCATGCCGTATATGATGATTTCATTAATCTCCACGAAAGTGCTCCTCCATTCTTACCTAAGATCAAAAGCGAGCTTTTTAAACTACCTATCGGAAGTGTTGTTTAAGTTCTTCGGATGGAGAAGGTATCACGGAATAATGAATAATCCGCTTTTGATCCATGGAGGATACGAACACCTTCATCCCCTGCTCGACATCGCTCACACTACCCGTGAATACGGCGAGGAACTTGCCGCCGATAGCCATGCCGAGATTCATTTTTTTCACGTGAATGTCACTTTGCTTCAGTGCTTCATTCAGTGCATAAATACCGGAAGACACTGTAGAAGTCTCCACAATTCCAAGCGCATCCACAGGTAGTGAAGCGTTGCTGCGTTTCAGCCCCTCGACGATTTCGGAATGAACACCGTGCAGCTCGAAATCGCTAATACGGAAATCACTTGCTTCCGCTCGGGCTGCTTCCATCGCAGCCTGAACATCTGCCGTGTCTCCGCTCATCATAATGAGGAACTTCCCCGGGCAGATCGGCTTCATATGATGCACGCTGACGGGAGATGTCTTCAGCATGCGGTCAGCCGTCTCATAGCCTTTGCTTATGCTGCGCAGCTCAATCACACCGATTGCACTAGTCATGAGATACCTCGATAGAATCCACAATGCCGACAATAACCGCGTCGACTGGTATGTCTGAGTTCGTGAATGATGCACGGGCTGCGCTTCCCGTTGTCACGAGCACAGTATCACCGATGCCCGCTCCTGCATTATCTGCCGCGACGAAGTAATCACGCTGAACGGGTTCATCATGATTCGATAACGGCTTGACCACCAGGAAGGTCAGACCATTCAGCTTGTTGTCCTTGCGGGTCGCCCACAGGCTTCCCGTAACTTGTCCCACGATCATAGCTTCACCCCGCCGTTATCTTCTGTGCACCTGCATCTTCTGCATGCGCAAGTAGTCTTGCGCGAGCGGTGTAATGATGCTGTGCCGATCAATGACAATTTCTTTTCCGTTATGCAGACGATGCTTCTTTAATTCCGCTTCCGTAATAACCTTGCGATTCAGCACTAGCGCGTGAGACGCTATGTCGCTTACTACGGATTCAACCTGATTATCTTCCTGTGCAGCCACTGGCTTTTGTCCAGCTTGCAGTTTTCCAGAGACATTGCCATTCTCAAGGCAGGCTGCAAGAAGATCCTGCTCTTTTACCAACCGAATGCCGTAAGCACTAAGCTTTGCCGTAAACTCGTCATACATCTTGTACAAGAGTACAGGTGCCGTCGACTTGTATTTGCGATACAGCAATCCTTCTTCGAGTGCGATAACCTCTCGCCCCTTAAGCAGCATCGTCAAGATAAATCGTTCGCGTGGGCCTGCACTTATGCCGTTAGCAAGGTTGGCTAACAGCTGAATGCATAGCTTAGGGATAATTAGTACATCACAATCTCTGAGCGTCTCATCATAATAACGAACATCAACATGCGAGTTCAGTACGCTCTCCAATTCCGGTACCGCTTCCATGGATAGAAGAACCGCTTGCTTTCTCGCTGCAGTCGGTTCTTTCTTGTCCTGTTGCCCTAGTCTTTTGATTACCTCTGCTGCTACGGCTTCAATGATTGCAGCTCGGTCTTGAGCTTCTATGTTCATTTTTTCACACTCCTAAACCTAGATGCTCTGCTTTACAATTATGCCCTTCGTCCCTTTTGCAAAGCCGCATGCATTTGCCTCATCATAGTCGATATGCATGTAAGTCTCATAGTTGGAGCTGACACGTACAAGCACATCGTCGAAAATAAGCGGGCGCTTGCCAAACACTTTCACCTGTACGATCTCGCCATTTTTCACGTTGAACTTCTCAGCATCCTCAGCTTTCACATGAATATGGCGCTGTGCAGCGATGAGTCCTTTTTCCAATCGAATCATGTTACTGCCAGAAGCAATCACGATGCCCGGAGTTCCTTCCAGCTTGCCGCTTTCTTTTACAGGTACAGACACACCAAGCACAACAGAATCTGTCAGTGATACCTCAACTTGAGATTCCTTGCGCTCAGGGCCGAGCACGACTACGTTGTGCAGTGAGCCCTTCGGACCGATCAGTGTAACGCGTTCTTTACAGGCATATTGCCCAGGCTGGGACAACTCCTTCGCCTTCGTCAATTGATAGCCTTCGCCGAACAATGCATCGATCGCTTCCCGGTTCAAATGCACGTGCTTGCCGGATGCTTCCACCTCGAAGCAGGCTTCATTCTGCACACGCTTCACCACTTCGTTAATAATGCTTTCTACCAGTTGGTTATCCACCATTTTCACCTCATTTATCGTAGTGTCCAACACGGATGCGGAACATGATAATCCAGAACAAGGAGGACAAACGGTTCAGCGAACGGATAATATCCTCGCGATCTGCTTCGCCATGCTCCTTCTTGAAGGCCTGATAAGCCAACAGTTCCGTCTCCCTTGTCAATGTGCGCAACGCATTTATGACAACAACCGCTTCGCCCATTTCATAGCTGGGTTGAAAATGTTCCAATCCAAAGTACTTCTTGGGAAAATGAGATTGCTCTCGAAGTTCCTTCGCTGTCATCCCAAGCAAATGAAACTCTTCAATGCTCTCACTCAGTACCTCGCATCGCACGACTCGCCGTACGAATTGCAGGATTTCTTCCAAATCATCGACCAGCTTGGTCATGTTCAACTTGAAGCAGCTAATTTGCGCTTCTAAACATTTTGTTTCTAGTGAATCCAACTTCCCGCGGAAGAGGATCCGTGGATGATCCTTGAATACAAGCATATTTCCATATAAATGGGTCATATGCTCCGGCTTCGTTTCCAAAAAACCGCCATACAGCGTGCGAAACCGCTTCTTGCCTTCTGTCGCAGGTTCGACATCCAGGTTTTTCGTAATCTGCAGTTTAACTTCCTTAGTCGCCGACGGTGCCTCCACCGTGGCCGTATTCGCCCCAAGTTCAGGAGCCGTCACATATCGGAGTTCGATCTGGTGATCGGTCAAGAAGCTCTTGGCCGACGGCGTTAGAATTGTACCTGCCGCCGTCTCATATACGGCAACATCCTTCAAATTCTGGTTTCGAAAATGCTTGCGGAGTTCGCTTTCCGTAATCAGAGCCATGTTCTCACATCCTTCTCGTGCGAATGCGTGTTGTTCAAATCCATCTCGTTAACGCCAATCATCTCGGCTTGAACAAGCCGATTCATCACGATAGATGAGTTGCAGGATGCCGAGCTTAACGCCAGCATCCTGCTTCATCTCTTTCAATAAAACTCGTCCGGAATCTGAATTACTCTACTATTTTTGTCTTAGGCAAGATTGCGTCCACTTCGGAATGTGGTCTTGGAATTACGTGTACGGACAACAATTCGCCAACACGTTCTGCTGCTGCTGCACCTGCATCTGTAGCTGCTTTAACTGCACCTACGTCGCCGCGAACCATTACAGTTACGAGACCTGCACCGATTTGCTCTTTGCCGATCAATGTAACGTTAGCTGCTTTTACCATTGCGTCTGCTGCTTCGATTGCGCCTACCAAACCTTTCGTTTCTACCATTCCCAATGCGTTTGCGTTTGCCATAATAAAATTCCTCCTAGTAGTCAATAAATTAGAATTAATTGTATATAAAGTGTGAGTTACCATTGTTGTGAAACAAATAAATAGGAATCCTCATGAATCTATCAACTTACAGTTTTTCGAGAATACGAGCGACGATCATGCCGATCAGCTCTTCTTTGTCTCCTAAATTAAGGCTTGCCAATTTATCTTGCTGAGCCACAGGCTGCTCCTGCTCCATCAAATCTTCCATCTCGCGAAGTCCATAAGCGACTCTGCGGATATTGAGCAGGTTAAGTGGGCTGATGTTGTCGGATGTCGAGCTGCCGCCAACGGCACCGCATCCCAGCGTAAGCGCCGGTGCAATTGCTGTTGTTGCGCCGATACCGCCAAGTGTACCCGGTGTGTTCACAAGCAAGCGGGATACTGGCTTCTTCAATGCGAACTCGCGAATGATTTCTTCATTTTCGGAGTGAATGACCATCGTGTGGCCTGCACCCTCGCCATGCAGAATCTCGATGCAGCGCTCGCATGCCGCTTCCCAGCTGTCTTCTGTGTAGAAGGCAAGAATCGGAGCCAGCTTCTCGCGAGAGTATGGAACCTTCGGTCCAACTTGTGTCTCTTCTGCGATCAGCACGCGTGCATCTGCTGGAATGCTCAGGTTCGCCAGCTTCGCGATATGTTCCACACTGCGTCCGACGATTTGCGGATTCATAGTGCCATTGGCACGCATAATGAACTTGCCAAGCTGTGCTGCCTCTTCCTTCGAAAGGAAGTAAGCCCCCTGCTTTTTAAATTCCGCAATTACCGCATCCTTACTGCATGCTTCCACAACAACGGATTGTTCGGATGCACAGATTGTGCCGTTGTCGAACGTTTTGGAATCCATGATGCGCTTGACTGCAAGCGGGATGTTCGCACTCTTCTCAATGAAGGCAGGACCGTTGCCAGGACCAACCCCGATTGCCGGCGTACCGGAGGAATAAGCGGCTTTAACCATCGCTGTTCCGCCAGTTGCAAGAATCAAGGCAACATCTTTGTGCTTCATCAATTGATCCGTTCCTTGGATCGTCGGAACCGTCATGACGCCGATGGCACCTTCCGGACAACCTGCTTGCACAGCTGCCTCGCTGATGTCCTTCACTGTTTCCAAAATGCTCTTGAGCGCGTTTGGATGTGGAGAGAACACAATGCTGTTTCCGGCTTTAAGCGCAATAAGCGCTTTGTAAATAACCGTTGAAGTCGGGTTCGTGGATGGAATCAGACCCGCAATAACGCCGACTGGAACCGCTACCTCCATCACCTTGTGTGCCTTGTCATCCTTCAACACGCCAACTGTCTTCATGTCCTTGATCGATGCATACACGTGCTTCGAAGCAAATGAGTTCTTGATGATTTTATCCTGCCAACGGCCGAAGCCAGTTTCCTCATTCGCCATCTTCGCGAGCTTCTCGCGATGCTTGTAGCCAGCATCCGCTACTGCCTTGACGATTGCGTTAATCTGCTCCTGCGTCATGACGGCAAGCTTGGCTTGTGCTTCTTTCGCTTTCTTGATCAGATCACGGACTTCTTGAATGGATCGTAGGTCTTTATCCAATGTTTCCATCAATATTCCTTCTCTCTACTCCATTTTTTACGAACTTGCTTTTTTTGTGCTTTTGCTCCGTTTCGCGGCTGGTGAAGGCACTGGCTTTACGCGTGCAGCGCCGCCATTGCCGGTTCCAGCTTGCTTCTGCTTGTCGCCAACAGTTGACGTATTCAAACCCGCAGAATTCGAAGCATGAGTCGTTTTCGTTATGCCAGCATTTGCATTACTTTCAACAGTACTGTTGCTTGCCTTAGCAGAAGTTGATTCTGCTTTCGCTTGCGAATCCTTCGGAGCAGCTACTTGTTCAGACTTAGTAACAGTTTCTTCCTTATCATTAGCGTCCTCAGCTGCAGGGGCTTCATCTGCTTGTATTGCGATCACGGAATCCGTGATTCCAGATATGCGTTCCTGGCCAGTTGCAGCAGCTGCATTGTTGTTTCCTTCGGTCGACTCTAGCTTGACCGACTTCGAAACTCCATCCAAAGCATCATGCTTTTCGCCTCTGGAATTCTTCTCGTCAGCTTCGTTGATTCTCGTTGCAGCGAACTTATTTGCAACATCCTTAGCTTCATTCGTATCTGTTACAGCTTCATGTTCAGCCGCAATCTCAGATACGAGTTCCGCCTCGCCTTGCTCATTTTGGCTCGTGCTGTCGCTCTCCTGAACCTGACAGTGATTGTCGCCTTCATCATCAGGAGTATCCGGAGTCGCAACCATTGCTGCTGTCTCTTCATGCATACGAGCAATCACATGACGAGTGACAAGTACATCCAGCTGCTTGGCCAGCTCTGCTCCCGCGTCAACGGCAGCTTGTACAGCTCCGACATCACCATCGAGCTTCACCGTTACCAATCCACCATTGATGATCTCTACACCGATGCAAGTAACGCTTGCTGCCTTCAAAGCGGCATCTGCCGCAGCGACTGCTCCGAGATATCCCCTAACTTCAACCAATCCTAATGCACTATTTCTCATCGCCCGTTACCTTAATAACTCGTCGGATTGTCTGCGACGAATTGAACAGCGTCTGCGAACGCATCGCATGCTGCCTTGCAGGCTGATTGACTGCCCGTAAGCAATGCACCACCGAAGTTCGTTTCTGAAGGTGGTCCGAAGAAAGCGGCAATTGTCACATCTGCGGCCTTCAGTGCTGCATCAAGTGCATACATTGCTTCAAGTGGAGGAGCGATTAAGTAAGCGATCGCTTCTCCTTCCTTGATGCCTGCTGTCTCGGATAAGTGCGTTCCTGTACGGGATACACAGTGAGCGAAATACGTAATGCTGTTATCTTCATTTGCACTCACGAAATGCGCTCCGCTCTCGATGAAATCCGCAACGGCGCTCATGCCGCTGCGCACTTCTTCTGGATTGGGTCCTGCCAGAATACCAATGACCTCGCCTGCCAGCTTCGTTGAAGCATTGGCCGATCCGGCATACATGCTTTTTGCATAGACAACATCTACGGCTGCTGCTTTTGTCGCTTCATCCAATGCCACGTACGTGACATCGTCAATGTCAGCAGTAATAATACCTAAGCTCTTATGGTGTGGCTTCAGCTCCAGCTTGCTTGCCATATCCAGGCTTACGTTGGAAATGAGCTTCATGCCGAGCACCGTTGCATGAATCGGTTCGTTTCTCATACGTGCCTTCCTCCTTGCGATAGCTTATAAATTGCGTGTTCAACTTGTCGTGATTATTGAACGACATTGGAATGAACGCTACAGTTTCAAATCAATACCTGATGCTTTGCGGTCAATCATCGTCTTGATCAGCTCTGCAATATGCGCGCCGGCTTCAACTGCAGGCGTACCGCCTGAGTGAATGTTGGAGATAACCGTGCGTCTCGCTTCAGGCATACCTACCGTCGGCTTATAAGCGATGTAGGCACTCATTGATTCAGCGGTAACCAATCCTGGACGTTCGCCAACGAGCAGACACACGACATCCGCTTCTGTTACATCGCCAATGACATCCATGGAAGGAACGCGGCAATGCTTAACAAACAAGATATTGCCGACTTCGTAACCATACATCTTCAGACCTTGTGTGATGGATGGAATGATGTCACGCAAATTGGCTTCAATCGCTGCGGAACTTAAGCCATCGCCAACCATAATCTGAACTTTCGCCTGATTGGTCGTACGCTGTTTAATCGTCGCAATCGTTTCATCCGAGAATTGGCGTCCCAAGTCAGGGCGCGTAATATATTCATCCTTGTCCCGACATTTTGTCGCAATCGGCACAAGATTCATTTCCTTCACGAAGTCCTCAGACACGTAGGAGAACACGGCATCTTGTGCTGCAGCATGGTCAGCACGGAAGCGCAGCGACGTAATTGTCTTGTATCGTGGGCCTGCACGCCATACGCCAAGGCGTGCTGGTGTTTTTTCTTTCATTTTCAAGTAGCCTTCGCGATCCTCTGGATCCGGTACAAGCAGCAGCTTGCGCAGATCGATATCTGTAATATCATCTAGACATTCGCCATCGTCCAGTTGCTCTTCTGCAGGCATGGTGGCTTGTACCAGCCCACCTACGGCAAACTCCGTTTTTCCCTCTTGCGGAGCAGTCACTTCCACTGCCTTCGTGACGACTTCCTTCACTGCTTCTGCAGCCGGCACCGTCTCGTTTCCTACCATTTCGTTCAATATCGACTCAATCATCGATTTTAGATCTTTTTCGTTCATGTGAGCTTCCTCCTTTCCCTACTTAAGAAACACGGATGCGTCTCCGGCTTTTTTCGTCAACTTGCCATTTTCAATGAAGCCCATCTTCTCCATCCATTGTTCAAACTCGCGGATTGGACGCAAGCCAAGCAATTCACGCAGCGTCGCGGTTTCATGATAGCCCGTTGTCTGATAGTTAAGCATGACATCATCGCCATGCGGGATGCCCATGAAGAAGTTACAACCTGCTGTAGATAAGAGCACAGCCAAGTTCTCCAAGTCATTCTGGTCAGCCTTCATATGGTTCGTGTAACAAGCATCACAACCCATGGAGACGCCTGTCAGCTTACCCATGAAGTGATCTTCCAAGCCGGCGCGAACGACTTGCTTCGCATCGTACAGATACTCAGGCCCGATGAATCCAACAACAGTATTGACTAGGAACGGATTGTATTTCTTCGCAAAACCGTAGCAACGCGCTTCCATCGTCACTTGGTCAATGCCGTGGTGCGCTTCGGAAGACAACTCCGAGCCTTGCCCTGTTTCAAAGTACATGACGTCTGGCCCTGCTACTTGCCCCTGCTGCAAGACAAGCTGCTGCGCTTCCGCAATCGTGTCGGCATTGAAACCGAATGCTTCATTCCCTTTTTGAGAGCCGGCGATCGATTGGAAGATAAGTCCTGTCGGCGCGCCGCGCTTCACCGCTTCCATTTGCGTGGTAACGTGAGCCAAAACGCAAGTTTGCGTTGGAATCTCCCACTTCTGACGGAATTCCTCGAATCGCTTCAATACACGCGTTACACTCTCAACCGAGTCGTCAACTGGATTGAGACCAAGTACGGCATCCCCGATACCGAAGGTCAAGCCTTCCATAAGGGAAGCCATGATTCCATCCGGATCATCTGTTGGGTGATTCGGCTGCAAACGTGCGGACAACGTACCTGCACGGCCAATCGTCGTATTGGCAGTAGCCTCAATGCGAATCTTCTTCGCACCGTACATCAGGTCAAGGTTGGACATAATCTTCGCAACCGCTGCAATCATTTCGGCTGTCAACCCGCGCGATACGCGCTTAATGTCAGCTTCAGTCGTGTTCTCATTCAAGATCCACTCACGCAGCTCTTCAACCGTCCAGTTTTGAATTTCACTGTAAATGCGCTCATTAACCCCATCTTGGATAATGCGGGTAACCTCATCTACCTCGTAAGGAACAGCTGGATTGTTGCGCAGATCCGACAGCTTAATTTGGGAGAGCACTACCTTCGCAGCTACACGCTCTTCGGACGAAGTAGCACCCAGCCCAGCCAGTGTATCCCCTGATTTTTCCTCGTTTGCTTTTGCCATAACTTCCATAAGGCTGCTGAACTGATACACGCGGCCAAACAACTTCGTTTTTAAAATCACAAAAGCTCCTCCTTCCAACTCAATATCAATTTGTCTTAATAATCTCCCCTAATGAAATACGAGGGTTTTAATGACGACTGGAAGCACCTTGCCATTCGCAATCGGCTTGCCGATATCGATATAGTCGCCGTTATCAACCACAACACTATCGATGCAGACAACATCCTTCTTGTAGTCAAGCAAGGCGTACAGCGTCTGTCCCAGCACTTTCGCCATGTCGTGATGGACGATCACGATGAGGGGATAATCCCGCTCCAGCAGCTCGGACATGCCTTGATACAGCCCTTGCGCATATTTCTGAACCTCTTGGAAGCTAGGGCTCTTCTTCCCTTCCAATGCGATCGCAACCCGCTGCAGATCGTTGTTCAGCTTGAACCAATTCAGCTTGTCGGCAATCGCCTGCGCCAGCGTCTCACTGCTTCCCGACTCATCTGCCGCAGCAAGCTTCAGAATCGGAATATTCTTAATCGGGAAGCTCTCTTCCGTGTACGTAATCGTGCTGCCGCTAATTTCCGTCGTATGAGACCCTGCTCCAACTACGGTTGCTCGGATGGTCTCAGCCGATCGGGCTACTGTCATTTGCGTCGTAAGCGGAGACGCTGCGATGGCACGGCCGAGCAAGATGCCGATGTCACCGTACTGGAACACATCGCCCGTCGCCTCTTCATAAATGTAGTCCGCGACGCCGCCTGAGAAAGAAATGCACGGAATCGAACGATCCAGCTTGATCCCTTTATTCGTAATAATCGTGTTATAGAAGTCGCCAGTCGGCCTTAGGCCAACACTCTCTTCGAGCAGCTTGACCATCTCTCCGATAATCGGCTCCAAGTCGGCTGGAGTAACTTGCTGATCGAGTGCGAGCTTAATGCCTCTCCGCTCTGCCAACTGCTTAATTTTCGGTGCAATGTACGTCACTTTATGTGTGGCTTGATCCACCTTAATGAGTCGTCCACCGATATCAAGGCAGCCTGTATCGATGAGATCGCCGCTAGCGAACAGCGCCAGATTGCTCGTACCTCCGCCAATATCGATATTGACGATGGAAGTCGAATGCTCCTTGGAATACGTATGGGCACCTGCGCCTTTCGCAGCGATAATGCTCTCCAGATCCGGACCGGCCGTCGCAACTACGAAATCTCCAGCGAAACCGCTTAGCGACAGAACTGCTTCGTTGGCATTGTCTTTGCGAGCTGTTTCCCCCGTAATAATGACGGCGCCTGTCTGAATATCTTCCTTGCGAATGCCAGCCTTCGCATACTGCTCTTCAATAAACACCTGAATCTGCTGCATATCGATGCGATTGTCCTCCATTACAGGCGTGAAGCAAATATCGCTTCGATATACAACTTCTTTGTCCGTAATGACCAATCGCGGCACTGTGAAGGAAGATGCCATGTTCTGAATGTGAAGCTTCGATAACACAATCTGTGTCGTAGAAGTCCCCATATCGATGCCTACACTCAGCAATTGTTCTTCCACTTTCCTCACCCCCACCGATTGATTTCCGTGTAATTCCACTGGGCATAGTTCCTGAATCGCATTGTGGTAACATCCGAACAACACCATTCGAACAAAAAAAGGCTTAAAGCACCACTTCCGATTCACACCGGATATGGTTGACTTTAAGCCTCTTTGCTTCTAAAACTACGCCCTTGTAGTTCGAATATTTATTTTTTGAACGTAAATGTAACAGCCGTGCCTTTATCACTTGATGCAATCGTGAGCTTCCCTTTCAGCTTATCCTTCACATAGCTGCGAACAATCGATAGCCCTAAGCTCTTGCGAGAAGCTTCTTCTACCACGAATCCTGTTCCGTTGTCTGCAACAACGACGGTAACAAGACCTCCTTCGACTTGCGCCTTGATCGTGATTTCACCTTCTGCACAATCCCCGAACGCATGCTCATAGCTATTGTGCAGCAGCTCACTTACAATCAGTGCGATATCTACGGTACGATCACTATCTAGACAAATACTGTCTGTTGATGAGATGTTCACACCGACAGCATGACAATGGACGAAGCAGCGCTCAATATTTGATGCAATGAGTCGTATGACATCGAGCAGATCTACCTGTGCATCGATTTCCGTCGATAGCAGTTCATGAGTAGCCGCAATTGCCAACACCCGACTGACACTGTCATCCAGACATTTCTTAGCCTCAGGGCTCTTGCACTGTCGGCCTTGAATGCGCAGCAGGGATGCAACCGTCTGCAAATTGTTCTTCACTCGATGGTGAATTTCACGAATGGCTACCGACTTCGAGATGATCTCTGCTTCCTTGTCCTTAATCTCGGTTACATCGTGCAGAATGACGCCTACACATAGATCCTTCTCCTCAATGAATAGCCGCTTCACTTGGAAGTATCGGCCTGCAGCCTTCACATCTGTCGTCAATGGACAACATGGTGAAGATGAATGCTGCTTCATCACCTCGGAGAACATCGTCTGATCGAGCGACAAATTGTCATAATGCAAGCCCTGTATATCCTCCAAATAGCCAAGTTGTCTATAATACGCATCTGCTTGCTTATTTTTGAGCTTCAAAAATCCATGCTTGTCAAACACGAGAACAGCGTCCTCCAACTGATTGATAAGAGAATCTTTGAAACGAAGCATAGCCGTCAGCATAGAAGACATCTCGCCATCTTCATACGGCGCTCCCGCCATATTGAAATGAGCTTGAATATTGTCACTCACATCTTTTTCATAAATGACAACTGCAATGACGCCATCTTGATTTTTCATCGGATATACCGTCTGCCGAACAAGATGATTCTCCTGCGTGTTGGCGACGAGACCTTGCGACATAATGCCAGTCTCTAATGTTCTCAGAACGCCTGGCTCATTCTCGCGCAGTGCCTTCTCTCCCGTAACTGGACGCTCATACAAGGACTGTCGTTCACTCGGACGGCGATGATATACGACGATAGCCTCGTTCGATACACTGGACAGTACATCAATGAACACATCGTCTTGTACCTCGGTATGTTCAAAAGACTCCGCAATTTCGCATATCCACGCTATATCCGCTTCAGACAACCCCGTATGGAGTCTGCACAGCTGCTTGATTCGTTCTTTGAAATCAATCATAGGACATGACGATCGTGGTTGCGATTTCCATCATCGGACATCGTCTATCCATACTTAATTTGCGCAGGGTTTGATAGGCTTCCTCTTCGGTATAGCCATTTTCCTTCATCAAGATCCCTTTCGCCTTCTCCACTGCTTTGCGCTCTTCCATCTTCTGCGTCAGCTTCGATAGATTCTGTTCCAGCTTGCGTATCTCTTTGCCTTTGGCAATGGTCACTTCCACCATGGGAATGAACGACTTTTCATCAAGCGGCTTTACCAGATAGCCAAGCGCACCGACAGCCGAGGCTTTCTCGATAGTCTGCTTGTCGCTGAAGGCGGTCAGGAGAATGATTCCTCCTGCCAGCTGCTCTGATAAGATTCGTTTACTAGCCTTGAGCCCATCGAGGATAGGCATTTGAACATCCATGATGACGAGGTCAGGCAGATGCTTCTTACATAATTCGATGGCTTCAAATCCATCGGAAGCTTCGCCTACTACATTGTAGTCCGCCTCTTCGAGCATCTCACGAATATCCATTCTTGTAATAGGTTCATCGTCGACTATTACAATTTTTCCATTCATGTGTCATGCACCTCATTGTCTGCCGTTATTTGCTTGTCTATTGGTATTGCGCCTCTTGAAATAGAATCAGCCGTTTACGCCTCCAAGTATTGCTGAAGCGCCTCCACTCCCACATTCTCTATCGTCGAGACTTCAAATATCTGTTCCACACCAGCCGCTTGCAGATGAGCTCTCGCTTGTGCGATTTGCTCCTGCGACTCGGACAATTCCACCTTCGTCACCACGCCGATGACCGGCTTGGCAAATACAGTTGCAAAGGCGGGGGGGAAGTAACTGTCTTCCTTCGTGCAATCTTGCACAAGCCCGATTACGTCAGCATCTACGCTCGATACGAGCAGCATCTTGTACAAATATCGGTTCTCGATGCACTCGCCCGGCGTATCGATTGCTTGGTCGAAGCTTTCAATCGCTTGCGTCTTTTTATAGGCAATTTCTTGACCATGCAGCCATTGGCACAGTGTCGTCTTGCCAGATCCGGTACTCCCGGCAAAAATAATTTTTCTCATCAGCTTCTTCACCTACGTTCTCGTTATGTTCGCAGCAGTTGAGAAGCCTAAAATATTTTGCAGTCCAAACAGCACTTCACTTATGGCGGATTCGACAGAGGATACATCGCCTGTAATGACGAGTGATCCGCTGAAGCGATCAACGAAGCCAATCTGTACGCCAGCCGCCTTCGTCGCGATATCCGCTGCAATAATGGACGCCTCGCTTGGTGTTATCGTCATGACTCCGATGGAATCATGTGCGTCATTCCCTAATCCCAGCTTCTTGTAGATATCTGGATTCGGATTCGCGATAATATGAGCCAGCGTGACCTGTTTACCAGGTACGTACTCTTGGATAACGCGTTGTTTCTCAGTGTGTTGCTCCATACCATCATCTCACTCTCATGTCAGAAACACGTGAAATTGCTGTAAAAAACATAAAAGCCCCTTAAAAGTTCGCACAGGAATTTTAAGAAGCCTCTTTGCTTGGTTTTGTATGCAACACGCCGTTGTGTTACCTTTACTATATTTTAATACTGCAAACGTTGTCAATACACATTCAGACAAAATTCGACGCAAACCTACGATTGAAACATTTTGTTCAAAATTTCAGCCACATCTCCAGTTTTTGGTACACGAGGATTCGTCGCTGTACAGCCATCTTTCAACGCGCCTTCGGCTATCGACTCTCTCATTTCGTCCAGCTTCTCCTGCTCAATCCCGCATTCCTTCAGCGTCTGCGGCATCTGCAATTGCTTCTGCAGCTGCTTGATAGCTTGCACCAAGCTGCGTACACCGCTCTTCGGATTCGGTGCGGATAGACCCAAGCTCTTCGCGATTTCTGCATAGCGAACCGCTGCAGCTGTGCTCTCTTCCCTGCCATAGCCTGGCTTATAATTTGCATTGAATTCAATAACATGCGGGAGCAGCATTGCATTCATGCGGCCATGCGCAATCTTGAATTTGGCTCCTGCGACATGCGCAATGCCATGATTTAGCCCGAGCGAAGTAATATTAAATGCCATGCCCGCAATACAGGAGGCATTATGCATCTTCTCACGTGCTTCTAAATCCCCGCCATCCTTATATGCACGTGGCAAGTAAGCAAACACCAGCTTAATTGCCTTCTCGGCAAGGGCATCGGATATATCATTCGCTTTTGTAGACACATAAGCTTCAATCGCATGCGTCAATACATCCATTCCGGTATCTGCCGTAATGAAGTCCGGCACACTCTTGACCAGCTCCGGATCCAATATCGCCTCTTGCGGCAGCATCTCATCGGATACAAGTGGGTATTTGATATTTTTCTGCTTGTCACTAATCACAGAGAACGAAGTCACTTCTGATCCTGTTCCGCTTGTTGTTGGAATCGCGACAAACGGAATCTCCTGCTGGTTCAGCAGCTTCTGCGCGAACAGTTTCATCGCCTTAGCCGCATCAATCGCAGACCCACCGCCAATTGCAATAATTAAATCTGTGTTGAACGCACCCAATGCCTCAACACCTTCGGTTACGATTTCAACAGGAGGATCGGGTACGATATTGCTGAAAATGTATTGCTCATTGCTCTCATGCAGCCGATCGAATACCATGTTGATCATCCCTGATTTGACCATGAATGGATCGGTAACGATGAAAATCCGCTTATTACGCCATTCCATCAGACGATCCAGCGCGCCATGGCCCATATAGAGCTCAGCTTTGATCGAAAGTTTATCCACGTAAAGCACCTCCAACGAGTAGTTGCAACAAAAAAAGAGGCCTCTCAAAGGGATAGATCCCTTCAAAAAGCCTCTTTGCTTGTTATGTCGTGTGCACGCCATTGTGCAACTTATCATTCAATTATCATCTATACTGTACATCGTAACGCAAACATGCGTCAACCTCAATAGGGTCGAGTTCATCATTACGACAAATTTGTATAAGTGCGTGTTCAAAAAGGCCGGTTTTCAGCACCGAAGCTTATGCTTCCGATGTGCGTTTTTTCAAAACGCCTCAGTTGGATGAAGCTAGGACCTGAAGAGCGGAGCGTACGTTTTGGGTACATGAGCACCTGAGATGTTTCCATAGGAAACATACTTCGTAAGCATCTGCTTAGATCCGGCTGAATTCAAATTTCGATGCCGAGTCCACTTCATGATTTACTTCGTGATCAAAAGCGGACTTTTTGAACAACCTCTATAAGAAAAAAGGTGGGACAGGCACAACATTGTGCATTTGGTTCTTCTTCGTTGAAGAACGTCCCGCTTGCCTCGCTTGTACAACTTCGTATATTCGGCGGCGACCACCAGGCAACTCGACTGCGTTGTCGACTGCCTTCGAGAAATATAAAAAAGCCTAGTGAGGCGCAATCGTCACTAGACTTGTAAACCAGTCACTTTCGCCTCGAAATGACTGGCCTAGCAAAGTTACTAGACAAAAGACCTGACTTAAGACCGAGCATTCGGCCTATTACAGTGGCGGGACCGTGTTGGATTTGCACCAAACTTCCATTGTCTATAACTTCTTCTGTTGTGCATGACGTGAATGGTCGTCCATTCGACATTTATTATAGCACAAACGATCTGAAGCGCAATATGAAAAAAGATAAAAGTTGAGGATCGAAATCGTTAAGAGTGATTTGCCCGTCAATATGTCCCGGCAGATGTGAAGCTGCCCTGCCCTTTGAGATAACTATCGAAAAATTGTACTAGAATATGATTCATCGTTTCAAGACAGTAATAGGGATCAATCTCTGCCACCCTGCCGCCCTGCAGCATATTGGATATTAGCGGGGAAATGAGGGACAGGTCGGTAAGAGTCAAATGCTCCGCTCCTTGGAAATGGACGGTATGCACTACTTTACCGTTTTTATCAATAACCTTGTTAGCTGCATAAGGAGATTTGCTGTTGCGCTGTAGGAGCTGTACCCACACAGCGTCAGAATAGATATTAAGAAGCGGAGTTGTATAGGTCTGGTTGCTTGCCGCAAAATCATCGGTCTCCTTGTTGTATACGAGCTCGCCAATCATTGGGGCATCGATATTGACAACGGCGCCAACATCATCACGCTCCCTGCCAAGCATCGTGCTTGCCGCTCCACCCATAGAGTGTCCGAACAGACCTATTTTGTGGGTATTCACCAGTTGATACGCCTTGTCACTGCTCGTTTTTGTTTTTCCTAAAATCGTATCGATTACAAAATTCATGTCATCCGTACGCAGCTTCATCCATTTTTGATTAAGCCCATAGGTCTGCTCTACCGTGTATTTCCCCTTGTTGGCACCAAAGACTTCCTGCATATATCCCTGATCGATAAACGCCCTCTTTCCGTCCTCGGACTCCGTATAAAAAGAATGATACGGATGATCAATAGAGCATACTACGTACCCGTGGCTCGCAAGCTCCATATAGGCTGAGTAATTGCTTTCTTTGCTTCCGAATGCACCAGGAGAGAATACCAACAGCGGATAGGTACCGTCTGCCTGTTCAGGATACCAAAACTCAACATTAACGTGCCGATTTTCTCCTGTGTCTGTAAATTGTTCGATACGATTTTTGTCAACATAGGTGTATGATGCGGTTGCGACTTGATATTTCCCCGTAACAGGTAGCAAATGATACTGTGGGAATACGAGAGCAGGAATTATAGCTATGACGACGAGCATAAGCATAGCAATAGTATTTCTGATAACGCGGCTGCTTTTATATTCTTTGTGCTCCTCTTTGCTCCGTATGAGCGTCCACACTCCAAGAAGCGCCCAGACAAACAGCAACAATCCAAGTCCCATCCAACGGAAGCTCCACTCGATGACCGAAGCCAGTGTGAAAATTAGAAATGCTGCAAACGCGCCAATCCTTATTATGGCTTTAATCTTTTTCTGATATGACTTTGTACAAATGCGGAATACTGCAAATGCTACTTCACAAACAACAGCAATAATCAATATGATGTTTCCTATCATCCAAATCCAAGCCTCCTCTGCTTCATTCGTGCAGCATCAGCATACATAACGATTGGTGCAGAGTAAACATGAACGACACTATGCTGTATGAATAACAAAGTAAGCTGTAAAAAAGACGAGGTAAGCTGCTGCCTCCCCGTCTTATTGTTCTTCATCATTTTTTAGTTTTTGTAGCTTCTCGTTGATTTCCATTGCGACCTTCCTGTCACTGCTCCATTCAAGCCAACGGACAAGCAGGGAGATAATTGCGATTTCAAATGCGAGTATCATTGTGTTAACTACTCCCGTTACCCAACCCATCCAATTCGTGAAAATAAGCAACACTACTTCCAAGATCACAAAATGGATCAAAATTCGCAACCGCATTCCCTTTTCGCTTGTTTCATCAGCAGAATAATAGAACAAAGGACTTGGCAAGACACCCACCAAAGCACATATCATGATTGCGTATATATGATGGAAACCGAGAGAAAATATCGAAGCATCCGAGCCGTCTACCCATATATTTAGATGATTCAGCAGGGTGATGAATATGACAATGCCTGCAAATACAAGCAAGTAATTTCTTACAAAGCTTTTTACAATCTCTGAAACATTCATGTTCGTCCCTCCCTATAGACCAAGCATCGATTTCAGAATCGGCACATATTGACGCGACACCATAACCGTCTCTCCATTATCCATTCTCGCCTCGAACCTGCCGCTGATAGACGGCTTGATGTACGCTATTTTAGCGATATTGAGAATGCTAGATTTCGATGCGCGGAAAAACTTCTTTCCCTCAACTACCTGTTCGAGCTCGTACAGCTTCTGTTTCGCTTCAAACACCTTATCCTTGCAATACATAAATACCTTGTTATCCACCGATTCAAAATAGTACACATCGCTGAGCTTGATTTGGTGAATCGTATCCTCTTGAAAGCCCATGAGCATCTTATTTTTTACTTTTATCCGACTTATCAGACTCATGATTTCATCAGTGACTTCATGACATCGTATAATAATTTCTTCTTCCTTCTGAATATCGATTTCTTCGATTGATATTTTCATAACTATTGTTTTTCACCGCCTATTTTGCCCCTTTTGTCAGTCATCGCTAGACTTTTTCATTTCCTTACACCAAACTCACTCTACTAAGTATAATTGTGGTTCATAAAATTGGAAATCACAAAACACTTGATAAATGAAAAAAGCGTGCCGCTCAATGAAGAGTGACACGCTCGCTTTTTCGGTTACAGCAGCACTTCGATAACCAACTTACCTGTTATGAAATTATATATTATTGAATTTCGAGCTTGTAACGAACATCCTCATCGGCAAATTTATACACATACAAATGATACCGGCCAGGTTCCGCTTCGACTTGACCCTTCATCCAATTTCCGTCTATATCAACAGGATACAGAACTTGCTCATTATCGCCCTCGCGGTACAACACCCAATTTACGTGTTCGCCCTGCTGCTTTTCCAATCCAATGTTCAACGATGTTGGTTTGTCCAAGTCAATCATGAATACATCCTGCTTGTCGTCACCTTCAAGCGTTCCATTTACCTTCCGGCCTACTGGTACCGGTCCATTAGCCATGTCAGGCGCATCATTCGGTTCAGTCTCCTCAAATAAAGACACCTCTGGTTCAGGCTGTTGCTGCGTTTCCGACTTAACAGCCAGACGATACGACTGATCTCCTTCTGTTGCCGCATATACGTGTAAATAATAGGTTCCCGGCTCGGAAACGGATATAGTGCCAGCTAAGCTGTTCCCTTCCCTTTTAGTCGGATAGGCCTGATAATTGTTCGGGTCAGACTCATGGAATAGCACCCAAGCTACTCCCAGTTCCTGCGCCGATTCCAATTCGATCGTCCATTCCCCTGCCTGCTTCGCGTCAAAACGATAAATATCCAGCGCATCCTTATTACTCAATTTACCGGAAATCGTTTTTCCTGTATCGTCGAGTCGAACAGCTGTCTTCCATGTGTCGTTTGGCTCACGATCCGTAGTATCTTTTTGATCGCCGTCTTTATCCCCATTGTTGCCTTCGTTGCCGTTTCCGGGATTGGTGCCGCCATCCGGCAATTCTACATTCCCGCCGTCTGCACCTTCGGGAAGCTTGCCATTGAACACAACATCATAAACGAAATTGCCTTCATCATTAACACGGTAATTAGTAAAGTATGCCGTAAGCGTCTTGTATCCGTTCCATGGTTTGTCTGACAAAGATTGCAGGAAGCCATCCGTCAACTTGTTCATCGTCTGCCAATCTTGTTCTACTCCTGCAGAGGCACCGCCGACATAAGTGCCGCGCAGCTCGTACGATTTGAACAAGCCAGAATTACTTTTCTTAACGCTTCTGTTGCTCAGTCCAGCCAAGTTCGTGATCTCATCGTAGATTTCAAGTTCCGGCTTCGGCTCTACTGCTTGCAAATAGTCGTCAGACACAAGCGGTACCGATAATTTGTCATAGCGTGCAACCTTCTCTTCAATAGAGCGTTGATACGATTCGTTCAAGCGCGCATCACCGCTTAGGGATTCGAGCTGCTGCTCATAAGCATCCCCATCATTGTTTCGGATCGCACGATGAATCCGATCCATAGCCGTGAAATCATGATGATATAAATAATCGTATAGTGCAAAAGAATAATTATAAAATTGCCATGATCCATATTTCGAGTTTACGGTATCCGATACAGTGTAGCGCTGCCCTGGCTCGTCAGCAACCAAATAGCCGACAACCGACTTGCGGGGCTGAATACCCTCCATTCGCGTGGCGCCAGCGAAGAATTCAGCTCCCCCTTCATCGAACCATTGCATGCGTCCGCCTTGATACAGCGGCCCTTGGCCAAACATGCCTGGTATCTCAAAGCGTGCTTGCAAGTAGTGGGTGAACTCGTGCCGGAACAACTCCTCTAAACTATAAATGCTCTGCTCTTCTGTGCGATCATACGTAAAGAAGGTACCGTCCCCTTCGATGTAAATGCCGCCGTTGTCCGTATCATATCCGTACAAAAACCGGTTCATTTTATATTCATCTGGACTGTTATAAATAACGATCGTAAGCACATCGTCCGGATTTCCCACCTCTAACGGCTTATCATTGCCGATGACCCGGTGGAATTGAGCCTTCACTTCTTTCGCCGCCCAATATAGGCGTTGAAGCTGCTCTTGGGTCAATTGACCCCCCGCCCGGATCACAAACTGGCCGTCATCGAACTCAACTCGCTGCGGCAAATAATGTTCTTTCCCGCGCTTCTTCAGTTCGTCTATATCAACCCGGTTGCCGTAAGCGTCCTTCTCATCGTAATTCCGTGCAATCTGATCAGCTGCTACAAAATAGAGCTCCCCAAGCTTAGGCTTCGTCTGCATCACGTTAGTCAGTACCCGGTTCGCTTTCTGTGGGTCGCTATGATAATGCCCAAGCGCGCCAGAATAGTAAATCGCATTGCTGGTCAGCCATTGCTTATCCTCTGCTGTGGAACCTTCGCTCCCCAGACGGAATAATTGCTCCAAATATCCGTCGATGTTGCCCTTGAATTCGGCCTTCTGATCCGGCTCAATCATACGATACATCAGAACATACCCAACACCCTGGATTACGTCGTAGAAGGCCTTTCCAGACAAGAAATTACCACCCAATTGCTCTTGGCGATCAGTAAAGTCTGACAATAGCCCGGTCAGCCGGTTGACGATATACGTATCGACCGTGACGTTAGAAATCAGTCTGCCCGTTGCTGAAATAACGGAATGCTGAACTTCATTTCCCCAAGTAAAGGACGGATTATCAACAATCGCCTTCATGGCAGGCAGCATTTTCTCACGGAAATCCAGCTCATTAAGGCGACTCAGCTCCTTATTGTAATACCCCAGGTACACACCGGAACGAAGTACCTCTATCAGCGTTGGAATGCCTTGCATATCCTCGGTCGTAAATCGTTTTCCGCTCTCCTCCAGCCGATCAATGATCGCTTGCATGCGATTTTCGTCCGAATAAAAACGCCGAGTATCCTCATTCAATTTGAACAGCTCAGGAATCTTTTCCCAATCAATGCTTACCAGCAGATCTGTAAGCGCCTCATACGACATTGCATTCAAATCAGCCATGCTGTATGTGGACTGTTTGCTTATGCTCTTTAAAGCCTGGGCAGGTGGTTCCGGGATACCTGGATCTTCAGACTGTTCTGCCATCGGCAGCCTTCCTTCGGTATCAAGCGGCAAATCAGATACAGAAGGATCTTGCTGTGCGATCACATTGTGAATTCCATACTGAGCGGCATCTTCCCGAACCTGCAATCCTCGCTCCTCAGCCGCCGCGAAGCCCGCTGTACTCCCCGTCGCAACAGTGGCCGCCAACAAAATCGAAGTCCACTTCATCCATGCTTGTTGTTTCATCTGCTGTTTCATCTGTTGTTTCTTCTGTTTTTTCGTCATTTGTTTCATCTGTTGTTTCATCTGCAGCTATCCCCCATGTGTGTGGTATACGTTCACGATAGATGAACGATAAACCTAATATCGGCGTCACACAGAGCTTCAGTCATGCAGCTTTATTCCTGTTTTTCTTTCCGAATAGCACTTTCGACTCATCGAAATCTTCCCAGATTTAGGACGAATACCATACATATTCGTATCCCGTAAACCTTTACAAGGGCGCTTTCACCCATTTCATCATGATTGTCGAATTTTGCTAATAATAACGAAACCACTCTAAAATAGTTGACACAAATTCAGTCCTCTTTTCATATAACTAGAGAAAATACCCAATGAATAAATCATAAATTCTTGGAATTTAAGAGGTGTTTTATCTTTTTCTAGCAAAAATAATGGGCAGCTCTCCGCTGCCCAATCGATTATTATGTTAAGTTTTTACAGTAAATTCGTTTATAACCACCTTCCAGCAGCGGCGCTGATTCAACAAACTCCCAACCTTGTCTCTCGTAAAATCCAATATGATTCGTGTTCAAGTATAAATTATCATATCCGAGCCGCTTTGCCTCTTGTACAACATAATGTTCAAGCGCAGCCGCGACTCCTTGTCCCCTTGCTGCTTCCGTCACATACAAGCTCGCCAGCCATGGGTATAAATCTTGACGACACTTAAAATCATTCATCCACAGCGATACCGTACCTACAGGCTGCTCATCCAGCAAAGCCACGAACGTCATCGGTACACGGTCGACATGGACATGATGTTCTGTCGCGTACTTGATCGCTTCGTAGGACTTATCGCTTGCCCATTGCTGCCACAGCCAATGACTCACCTGTTCCAGTAAATCCATTCGGTTTTTCAAATTGATAATTTGCAGCAAGATCGTAGTCCCCTTCCCTTTTCACGAATTCACCAGTTGTATGTACTCCTTTATTTCAGCTCTATTTTCCGTTATCGTACCAAATCTACAAATACGCGGACAACCCCTTTTTTCACGGCAACTTAACGACAACAAAATAGATGTGGATTAAGGAAGGAAAGAAAAAAAGTGGATTGACCTTGCAAAAAAAACTGTATGCTATGCTCTATAGCAATAAGCCTTGAAAGGGTGACCTCAAGCCAATTATCTACTTATCCGATTCCGATTAAGAAAACATCGTACCTGTACGAATTTTCTGGATAGGATTAGTGTGGGCTTTTTGATCATAACGAACGGACATTTACTGGCTTTTGCATGTATGCGGAGCAGTGTGTCTCTGTGTTCGCATGTCTGCCTCCTATCCAGCACTTTATGGATAAGGAGGTTTTTTTGGTTTCTATAACCTGTTAGAACATTATCGTTACTGTGTGCAGTCCACCAGTAAGGAGGCTTTCGTATGGTTACCTTTCTCAAAAACAACAAAATACTCGCAATATTAATGCTCAATATATTCATTGTGATGGTCGGTGTTGGCTTGATTACGCCCATCCTGCCTGAATTGATCATCGAATTCGACGCAAACGTCAGGCGATGGGATTGTTAGTTGCCGCTTACGGCATTACTCAGTTTCTGCTGTCCCCGCTTACAGGCAGCCTGTCTGATCGATATGGGAGAAAAACATTTATTCTTGCCGGACTTGTCATATTCAATGCTGCTAAGCTGTTGTTCGCTCTTGGAGATGTGCTGTGGATGCTGTATGCCAAATCAATAACATTCAAATATGCGATGCTCTTCATGCTTGTACTAGTAATGACTTTCGGACTCGCCAACTATGAAGCCGTGCTCGGCTTATATGTAACGACCCGATTCCAATTCACAGCACAGCATATTGCCATCATTCTAAACCACCGGAGCGATAATCGGCGTTGGCATGCAAGCATTGCTTGTCGCGAAAATGGAATTAAACTGTACCTTTCAAAAAGATGACAGAAAAAATCCCGCGTCCGTGCTCGGACGCGGGATTTTTTGCTCATTTCATTTTCCAACTAGTGACTTTAACAACCGCTTCGTCAGCGTTCTTGAGGTCTGCTTTCCCCATATCCCACAGCTGGTTCCATTGCTTCACACGGTTCTTGCCATTAGGCGGCTGATTGTATTGTCTGGTATCCACGATTTTTGTTCTCTCGTCGTAAAATTTCTTCATAAATGTCTTCTCATCGCTGCTTTTTCCTGAACGGGACAAAAGGCCTTCAAGTGTTCCAGAATCTCCAGTAGCGCCCTGATTTAAGGCTGTATCAACAAAGGAACCAATCGTCAGAGCAGAATTGAAACCACGTTTGCGCGCTTGCTCCACGCTGTATTTTATGTAAACCTTATAGAAGGTTTGCCACATTGCCTCTCTCCACGCGTCATTGTTTTGCAATTTTTTGATTTTGCCGCAGAACACTTTTTCACTATCCTTAATTTTCAGAATCGATCCTTTCATTGAACCATTAACACCAATTCGGGACAAGCCCCCTTCAACCGAAGGATTGGAAGCACCGCTGGCAGCGTCGAATTCTTTGAACAAAGTCGGGCCATCCGGATGCTCATCGTTCTCTCCCCCTGTCGTGGCTCCGAATATGCCGATCGTATACCCGCGATCATCATCAATATCCTCACAGTATCCATAGTATTCGGTCCATTTGAGCGAGTCCTGCTCGGGTTTGTTGATGAGCTTCATAATATTGTCCCACTGCTCGCCATCAAGTCCTGTATTGGCACGAAGGAACTTTAGCGTTTTCGATGAAAAATTGTCATCGTGAGAGCTTGCAGCAGAAGCCTTCGATGGGAGAAGAGCACTTATTCCAGACATGGAGACAAGTAAAGAAAATGAGAACAGGACGACCAGTAATTTTGTTCTTTTCATAATTGGCTTTTCGTTGTACAAACCATTAGCACCTCCAAAAATAATGGGTTAATACGATACTTCAAGCGATACTTCAAACCAAATTCCATCTCCTTCCTTCAACATAGAAAAATGATGCAATGTTGCTTGATTTGCTGTTACTCTTCGACATGCCACCCCTGATAAGTATGAAACTACATCAAAAACAATTCTTTACTTATTTGTGAAATATGGAAAAAGACGGGAGATAAAAATCCCCCGTCTTCTCCATGTAACCGTTATTCTTCATTACACTAATTCGCTTCCACCTGTGGGACGACGGCTTGATGCAGTGCGGTGTCGAGCTCCGCTGCATATTGATTGCGCTGTTCTTCCGTCCAGCCGAACGTAGAAGCCATGTAGGCAATGACCGGCTGCTTCCATTTCCGTACCCACTGGATGTTAAAGAAGAGTGCACCCGTACGGCGAATAAAGAAGTCCACCGGCTTCAATGTCATTTCCTCTTCCATGGCATATACGAGCGGGACAAGCACTTCTAGCGGAAGACCGCTTTGTTCCGTCTTGCTCTGATAACGATCCGCCAAGTCGAAGATTACATCCACATTAGAGCCATACATACGTGCCCAGCGCTTAGCAAGTGACCCATCAAGCCCATTTCGTACGCCTTCATTCATTTTGCCTTCCACGAATCCCAGGAAATCAGCGGAGCCGCCTACATGCCCGCCTGATATTGGCATCTCCTTTGTTTTTGCAGCTGTAAACGTAATTCCTTCATCTTGGCTGAGCAGCTTCATGACCAAATCAACGATCATTTCAGCCATTTTGCGATATCCGGTCAGTTTGCCCCCTGCAATCGTAATCAATCCAGATGGAGATTGCCAAATCTCATCTCTGCGGGAAATCTCGGATGCATTTTTCCCTTCTTCATAGATGAGCGGCCTTACCCCCGCCCAGCTCGATTCAACGTCTTCTGCAGTAAGCTGAATCGAAGGGAACATGTACTGTATCGCCTTCATGATATAATCACGGTCTTCCTTCGTCATGACAGGTTGAACCGGATCTGCCTTATAGAACGTATCCGTTGTGCCTACATACGTTTTTCCGTCGCGCGGAATTGCGAATACCATTCGGCCGTCCGGCGTGTCGAAGTAAATCGCTTGCTTGAGCGGAAATTTTGACTGATCGATGACAAGATGCACCCCTTTGGACAGCTGAAGATGCTTGCCTGTCTTCGAATGATCCTTATTACGAAGCTCATCAACCCAAGGGCCTGCCGCATTGATAATCTTCTTGGCACGGAATTCGAACGCTTCCCCATCCAATTGATCAATAACTCGGACGCCAACAATTTTTCCGTTTTCATACAAAAACGAATCTACCTTCATATAGTTCAGAGCCATGGCTCCATTCCGAACGGCTTCCTTCATGACTTCAATCGTCAACCGCGCGTCGTCGGTTCGATATTCTACATAATAACCGCCACCCAAGAGCCCTTCCTGCTTCAACAGCGGCTCACGGCTCATCGTCTCTTGCTCCGACAGCATGCGGCGACGCTCGCTGCGCTTAACACCAGCCAGAAAGTCGTAAACACGCAAGCCGATCCCAGTGCTGAATTTGCCGAACGTTCCGCCGCGATGAAGCGGAAGCAGCATCCACTCAGGCGTTGTTACATGCGGCCCATTCTCATATACAATGGCGCGCTCCTTGCCGACTTCAGCTACCGTCTTCACATCAAATTGCTTCAAGTAGCGGAGACCGCCATGAACTAGCTTCGTTGAACGGCTAGACGTCCCTGCGGCGAAGTCCTGCATCTCGAATAGTGCAGTTCTCAATCCTCTCGTTGTCGCATCCAACGCAATCCCTGCGCCCGTGATTCCTCCTCCAATAACGATCACGTCAAGCGGCTTCTGACCCATTGCTTGTACGATAGATTTGCGCTTCATAGCGGAAAAGACAGTTGTCATATGATAACCTCCCTCGTCGTAAAGACGGCATGAAAGTAAGTACTCGCTAATGCTCATATCGAAAACAAAAAAACCGCAATAACACTAAAGTCATAGACTAAAGTGCAATTGCGGTTCTCAATTCTCCAACCGAATTTAAATATTAACTTATTTAAAATTGTAGCATATTCGTGCTCTTATTTAAATACTTTTGTTGCCTCAATGGCTTTGCCCCAGCCAGAATACAAGGCATTGCGGCGTTCTTCCTGCATGGACGGGATAAAGGTACGATCAATACTCCATTGCGCCGCTATCTCGTCCCGGTCGCTCCAGTATCCCACAGCCAAACCTGCAAGGTATGCCGCGCCTAGTGCAGTTGTTTCAAATACTTGCGGACATTCCACCGGTACGCCCAGCATGTCGCTCTGGAACTGCATCAGGAAATTGTTCTGAATTGCTCCTCCATCCACACGCAGCTTGGTCAGCTTGATGGACGAGTCGGCCTCCATCGCAGTCAATACGTCTTTCGTCTGATAAGCGAGCGATTCCAATGTTGCACGGATGAAGTGTTCTTTCGAAGTGCCGCGCGTCAGGCCGAATATCGCGCCTTTCACCTCACTATCCCAGTACGGCGTACCCAATCCGACGAAGGCTGGAACGACATACACGCCGTCTGTTGACTCCACCTTGCTTGCATATAACTCACTATCCTTGGATTCCTTGATCATGCGCAACCCATCGCGAAGCCATTGAATAGCGGAGCCAGCAACGAAAACGCTTCCTTCCAGCGCATATTCTACTTTGCCGTCAATACCCCAAGCGATCGTCGTTAGCAGCCCATGAGAGGACTTCACAGCCTGTTCGCCAGTATTCATCAACATGAAGCATCCCGTGCCGTACGTGTTCTTGGCCATGCCCTGCTGGAAACATGCTTGCCCGAACAGTGCCGCTTGCTGATCTCCCGCAGCGCCCGCAATCGGAATCTCCTCCCCGAAGAAATGGAAGTCCACCGTTTTACCGTATACTTCGGAAGAAGAACGCACCTCTGGAAGCATCTGCTTCGGAATCGTTAGCAGCTCCAGCAGTTCATCGTCCCACTTCAGCTCATGTATATTGTACATAAGGGTACGTGAAGCGTTGCTATAGTCTGTTACATGCACATTGCCGCCCGTGAGCTTCCAAATAAGCCATGTATCGATTGTCCCGAACAATAGATCGCCACGCTCTGCCTTTTCCCGCGCGCCAGGAACGTTATCGAGAATCCATTTGACCTTAGTACCCGAGAAATAAGAGTCAATGAGAAGCCCCGTCTTGGAGCGGAACAGTTCCCCGTAACCTGCCTCCTGTAATTCATCGCAGATGGACTTCGTCTGTCTCGATTGCCATACGATCGCATTGTATACCGGACGGCCGGATTCCTTATCCCACACGACAGTCGTCTCGCGCTGGTTCGTAATACCGATGCCTGCAATTTGTTTTGGCTTTACGCCGGATTCAATGAGGCATGTCGCGATGACAGCCAAAATCGTTCCCCAGATTTCCTGTGCGTTGTGCTCTACCCAGCCCGGTTCAGGGAAAATTTGCGTAAATTCCTTCTGGGAAACGTGGACGATTTGTCCTTCTTTGTTGAACAAGATGGCTCTGGAGCTCGTTGTGCCTTGGTCAAGAGATAAGATGTACTTTTCCATATAAAATTCCCCCATATTCAGTAGTGGTGAATCCCTATCTGTTGAATCATCATGATTCATTTCATCGTGATCCATGCAAGAGGATTGAGTAAGCAAGCACAGCACGGAAAAATTGTTGACAATACCCTAGCGATAGCACTTATCGAACAACATTTTTTCTAGACAAGAACAGCGAAAATACAAGGATAACAAGTGCGGTACCCGATACTGCCCATATTACTGCATCAGACTGACCTAAAAATACATTTTTATAAAACAGCCCACCGAGCGAACCTCCGAGCAGCGGCCCAACAACAGGTATCCAGGCATATTTCCAATTGGAACCGCCCTTGCCTGCGATCGGCAGCAGCATGTGCGCGATTCGCGGCCCCAGGTCGCGTGCAGGGTTGATGGCGTATCCCGTTGTTCCTCCCAATGATAACCCTATGCTGACAATGAGAAATCCAACAATCAGTGGATTCAAACCATCCGTGAACTTGTTGGCGCCAATCGCCAAAATACCGAGAACCAAAATGAACGTTCCAATCATTTCACTAATTAAGTTGGAGAATGGATGATAGACGGCTGGACTTGTCGCAAATACACCCAGCTTCGCCCCCTGATCCTCTGTCAGTTTCCAGTGCGGTAAATAATGCAGAAACACAAGAACAGCTCCCACAATAGCACCTAGCATCTGTGCCGCTATGTACGACGGTACATCAGCCCATGGAAAATTCCCAATAAAAGCGAGCCCCAATGTAAGTGCTGGGTTGAGATGGGCTCCGCTTATCGTACCTACGGAATACGCCGCAACTGCGACACCCAAACCCCATCCCATCGTAATGACAATCCAGCCCGAATTAGCGGCATACGATTTCTTTAGCGATACCCCTGCACATACGCCCCCGCCGAGTGCAATCAGTATCATGGTTCCAATAAATTCTCCCCAAAACGCCGACATATTGACCCCTCCTGTTGTACATTCCTGTTAAGAAAATGCAAAGAGACCTACGTTCAAGCACACGTCGCATCTGCTGCAAGCAGAGATGACAACGCGTTTGAAAGTAGATCTCCAAGTCTCCGTAACAGTATTAACTTGATTCAAATTTTATTTAAATTTGTAAGCGTTGTCAATCACTTTTTTTCATATTTTGTCCATAATTTCGTATTTGAGGTTGTAACCGCCTCGGCACCAGCCTGCAGAGCGAGCTCCACATCTTCGCTCGTCGAGATGAACCCCCCTGCCAAAATTGGTAGGCTTGTTCGTTCTTTTACTTTGCGAATGACGTTCGGCATGCCCCCTGGCAATACTTCAATGACATCGGGCTGCGTCGTCTGAAGCAGCTTGCAACTCTTCTCCAGAGCGCTATTGTCGATCAAAAAGATGCGCTGCACAGCTACGACGCCTTTTTGCTTCGCTTTTTGAATGACGCTGGATTTTGTCGACAAAATCCCGTACGGCCGATACTCCTGACAGAGGTACTCCGTCGCGTGAGCGTCGCTTTGAAGTCCTTGGATCAGATCGATATGCAAGAATAATTTCTTGTTCGCTTGATGCACCATACTGCAGGCGTGCTTGAGTTGAGCGATATGGACATCGAGCAGGACCAAATATTCGTATGGTGAAGCTACGGCTTTCTCCAAGTCTTTCATTTGCCTCGATGCGGGCAATATTCGCTGTTCATAAAAATTCATTGGTCGAGCCCCTTCGGTTGAATCGATCTCAAGTTATTCCTATGCTGTGGTAATTCTGTTCTTACCTTTCTAATAGTAAGTGTGATCTTGCTCATATGCAAGTATTTTTATATCTTACACGCTTACACAGCCACCAGGAAGTGAAATAAATGAAAAGAACCTCCGATTATTAGGATCGAAGGTTCTATGTCAGGTTATATTTCGACACTTCCAGAATAGGAATTTAAGCCTGTCCTTGGAGGCTCGCATAATAGGAGCCATGTTGGAGCAAGCTTCGGTGCGTGCCATGCTCCGCAACGGTTCCCTCCTTCATGACGAAAATAATATCCGCATGTTCCACAGTCGACAAGCGGTGGGCAACCATGATGGTCGTCCTCCCCTGCATCAACTGCTGCAATGCCTTTTGCACCCAGTGCTCCGATTCCGTATCAAGCGCAGACGTCGCCTCGTCAAGGAGCAGGATCGGTGCATTTTTGAGCAATGCTCGTGCAATTGCAATCCGCTGACGCTGCCCGCCAGACAAGGAGGCACCCCGCTCCCCTACTGAAGTCTGATATTGATCTGGCAGCTCCTCAATAAAATGATGGGCGTATGCGGCCTGCGCTGCAGCCACCACTTCCTCATGAGATGCTTGTGGGTTGCCGTAACGGATATTCTCTTCGATTGTTCCGCTGAACAAAAATGCTTCCTGCGGCACATAGGCAATCAACTTCCGAATTTCCTCCAGCGTATAATGCCCGAATGATTTGCCTAGGAGGCGAACATCTCCTCTTTCAACCGGATAAAATCCGAGCAGCAGCTTAATCAGTGTGCTCTTCCCGCTGCCGCTGGCGCCAACGATAGCTGCCACTTGTCCCGGATATACCTTCATCGATACTTGGGATATGGCTGTTTTTCCAGCAGCATAGGAGAATTCAACATCATCTAGTTCGAGCATCGGTGCTGCCGTGTTGGTATGACTATCGATGTCGTCGGCCTTTTTAATTGTACCAGTTTGTTTCACAGTGTCGTTGTTCAGATCAGGTCTAAGGGTCATATCAAGTATGGCATCTTCACTCTTGATCTCACTGCCGAATCTCTCCGGCTCTTCTTCTTCATAAAGCAGCTCCTGGACTCGTCTTGCACCAGCCAACGAGTTTTGGATAAGCGACATCGTAGAGCCGACATTCATGAACGAATGAGTCAAGTGAATTTGCAGCACGGCCAATGCCGCTACCGTCCCCATTGAAATGAACCCGTATGCATACAGCAAACTCCCAATAACAATAATTCCGCAAAACGTAATGTAACTGACGAAATGATTGACCGCTGCGAGCAGCCCCTTCTTATGGGCAATCTGACTCGATAGTTCCGTTACTTGCTCGTTCAACGCTTCATATTGTCCATAGATCGGTCGAATGCGGAACAGCTTTACCAACTGAATCCCACCAAGAAAGTCGGAGAATTTCTCAGTCAGCTTAGCGGTGACATGCAGATGCCGGTCGTATAGATTCCGTACCGTATTTACGAAGCGCGAGCTGATATAGAAGGATAAGAGCAGCACGAGTAAAGAAACGCAAGCAAATTGCCAATGCAGCGCGAACATCATGATGATAGAGCCAAAACTAATCATAATCTCGAGCAGCATAGCAAACAGGATGCCGCAGTAGGTCACTTCCAGTGTCGACACATCATTATTCATCCGGGACAGCAGCTCACCGTTGTGGGTTCGCTCAAGCATTGACATTCGCAGGCTGCACATCTTCCGATACAAGCGCTCACGTATGTTCGCCAGCGTCAGTTCCACACTTCGATGAAACAAATACGTGAACGGCGGAGCTATCAGGTTCAATAGCAGAATGGAGCCCCCCAAAATGTACAGTCCTCCATACATAAGGGATATATCATTTGACTCGGCATAATTAACCAGACTCTGCACTAACAAGCTGAAGGATAAAATAAACAGGGTGTTTACGGCGCCGCTCGCAATCATACCAATGTAATAATGCAGCTTATGCTTTTTGCTCATGAAATTCATCATGCCGACTATTTCTTTCCCATATGTAATCATGTCAGATAGTCTCACGTGCAGGCCACCTCCTCCCGCCCTGATGGCTCAGCAGAGAATTGTCGATGATATAAGCTGGCGTAAGCGCCGCCCTTGACCAATAATTCATCGTGCGTTCCTGCTTCGACGATCCCTCCGCCTTCCATCACCCATATTTCATCTGCGTGTTGAATGGTTGACAAGCGATGTGCGATGACGATCGTTGTTCGGTCTTGCATGAGCGTGTCGAGCGCTTGTTGAACGAGATGTTCAGACTCCGTATCCAAGGCAGATGTCGGCTCATCGAGCAGCAGTATAGGCGCATCCTTCAAGATTGCACGCGCAATCGTAATTCGCTGTCGTTGTCCACCTGACAGCAAGCCTCCACGCTCTCCGACCTCCGTCTGATAGCCATCCGGGAGTTCCATAATAAAAGAGTGCGCATGAGCAGCCTTAGCTGCTTCAACAATATGATCAAACGCAGCATTAGGCCTGCCATATCCGATATTGTCGGCTATCGTTCCGCTGAACAAGTAAGAATCCTGCGTGACGACAGACAGGTTCGAACGCAACTCTTCTGGATTCCAATTCGATACGGAATGTCCATATACGCGTATCGTTCCTCCGTTGCTAGGCAATGAATAAAATCCACATATCAGCTTCATTACAGTGCTCTTCCCGCCGCCGCTGACGCCGACTAACGCCACGGTCTTCCCCGGCTCTACCGCGAAACTCAAATTCCGAAGCAGCAACGGTGAATCCTTCTCATAGGCAAAGTTAACCTGTTCAAAGGTGATCGGCATTTGATCCCGTATGCCACCATCATTCAAACTTTCGTCTGCAAGCTTCTCTCCTTGCTGTTCGACAGGCTGGGATGCAACATCATAAATCCGCTTCAATGCACCACCCATCTCAAACGTATGTGTGATAAGCGTCGGAATGTTTTGCAGCGGCTCGAGACATAGATTGAGCAGGTAAAGGAATGTAATCAGCTCTCCTGTGCTGAACGAGCCTTGTGAAATTAAATAACTTCCATATAGAACGGAAAAGACGACCGGACTCATCATTAGCGTAAATAAGATCGGCGTAATGATGGCTTCTCTTTTGCTGACGGCCAGCTTCTTGAGTAGGGTGAGCTGAAGCAGCGATTGATAGGATCGGAACAACATGCCTTGCAGCAAATAGCTTTTGACAAGCACCATACCGTTCAATGTGTCCTGCACGATAGCATTCATCTGTCCCGTGCTCTCCTGCGCTTCTTCTGTCAATTGCTGCAGCTGCTTGCCAATCCACTGAGATACGAACAAAGAGACCGGCACAAGTAATACGCTAAGCAGCACAAGCTCCCACCGGATCCAGAGCAAATAAGCAAAGCATCCGATAAACAGCAGAGGATGATAGAACCATTGCGGCAAGTCGCGTATCATGAACTGATTAATGATCTGCATGTCGTTTGTGAATCGCGAGACCATATCGCCCGAATGCTGCTTGTCCAAATAATGGACAGGAAGCTTCCCGATATGGCGCATCATGGAGTTGCGTACATCCCGCATTGCACGGGCGCTCCCTTTTTCAATGCCGAATGTCATCATGTACTTCGCGGGAACGCCTACTGCAATAACGACAAGCACCATATACACGGTGTTGATAACTACCTGCCCATCCCCTCGTTCAGCCTTGGCGGTCAGTTGTTGGATCAGACTGCCCGTCCATATTTCGATCACCGCCGCAGCAATGGCACATAGCATACCAGCAATTAACCAGCCCTTGTGCGACTTCGCGAATGATACTAACCATGCCACGGACTTCCATAGGGCAAACACACCTTTTTCTTTTTGCTGCTTCACGTTACGGTCTCCCCTTTGTGTCCCATAGTCGCGGCACCGCTCACAAACTGCCCCCTTCTACAGCATTCAAACATTGCCTTCGCCGAAGTCGAGCAGTCTGTGCGCATGAGCAGGCTATGAGCATCAGTTGGTCTATGTACATCAGATAGTTGTGTGTATCAGTTAGCTGTATGCATCAACAAGCTGTATGCAACAGGAGCTCGTGTGCTTCAGAAATCTGTATACATCAGCAGCCTTTGTGCTTCAGCAATCTGTGTACATCAGCAGCCTTTGTACTTCAGCAATCTGTGTACATCAGCAGCCTTTGTACTTCAGCAATCTGTGTGCATTGTGCATTCAGCTACTTATCGCCAACTGATGCAGGCCTGCAAGCATGCCTTTCTTCATCAGGTGCCAGAAATCTGTACAACTAGTGGGTAACCATTGTTTGCTCGAGAATATGCCGAATGATTGCTTGCATGACATTAGCGTTCGCTTCCAAGAAAGGCGGTTGAAGCACTTCTTCGTGCACACCGCGTAGGTTGTACTCCGCATACCTGCCGCGAGTAGCCTCCTGCCATGTCGCGAGCTGCTCCCCGTCTGCCTGGTTCACCTCGGATGGCTCCGCCATCAGTGCATGAATATTGGCATCAATGATGTCGGAGTTAACGAGTTCAGTCGCGTACGACCAGTACGCCCTCATCTTGTTCTTAACTTGATCGCGGAGAAGAGGATGGTGAACCAGCATTTCTTTCAGTTCCTCCACACCATCAATCATTTGATCGATGTCGCCGTCGAATTCGTCTACTTCATGCACCTTCAGCTTCCGCAAGGAATCAACCATGATGACATCCGACACCGGATACCCTCGGCACTCCAACGCTTTCGCAACCTCGAACGTCAGATTGCCACCTAGAGAATAGCCTAACAATATAAATGGCGGCTGCGGTTGAACAGCAAGGATCGCATTCACGTATCGTTCAAGCAGTTCCTCCCGAGTTTCAGCATCATCGATAAAGTCAATGCCATGCAGGATGCAGTGATGATCCAGCTGCTTGGCCAGTTCCAAGTAGCTGAGACCGTAGCCAAGTCCCGGAGGGAAGCAGAAGACAGGGATATGACCGTTTTCGTTCAATTTCATGAAGTGATTTCCTGCCTTGCCAGCAAGTTCAGATTTCAACATTTCGTACGCCATCGCTTCAATTGTCGGCTCCCGGAATACGCTGTGAATTGGGATTTCAACCTCAGTCTCGGTATAGACGCGCTCCACTAGCCTCATTAAGCTTAAGGAATGACCGCCAAGCTCGAAGAAATTATCCTTAACGCCTACCTGACCTAGCCCGAGCACCTCCCTCCATATGTGAGCAAGCAGTACTTCTTGCGGCGTGCGCGGGGCCACGTATTCCGAGGCTGCCTGCACATGCAATTCAGGGGCCGGAAGTGCCTTCCGGTTCACCTTGCCGTTCGGTGACAGTGGAAGCTTATCGAGCTGTACGAAGTAGGATGGAAGCATATATCCCGGGAGCTGCTGAGCCAAAGCTATCCGCATCTCACCAGCCGTAATCAGACGAGCTGCTACATAGTAAGCGCATAGGCGCTTCTGCCCGTCACTTTCCTCCCTGACGATGACCACAGCTTCTTGAATCGCCTCAAGGTCTAACAGATGAGCTTCGACCTCACCAAGCTCGATTCGATAACCACGGATTTTCACCTGATCGTCTTTCCGTCCCACATACTCTATCGTTCCATCTGATAGCCATCTTGCCAAGTCACCCGTTCGGTACATGCGATCACCCGGAACGAACGGATTATTCACGAACTTGGCTCCTGACAAATCTGGACGGTTCAAATATCCTATGGCTACTCCATCGCCCGCTACGCATAACTCACCAGCTACACCAATCGGCTGCAGAACGTCTCCCTCGCCAACAATATATACGGCCGTATTGCCAATTGGGCGTCCGATCGGTATGGTAACGGCGCTGTCAGCTACTTCATCAACGTTGTGGCTAGTCGCAAATACGGTGCTCTCCGTTGGCCCATATACATGCTTAAGCTTGCCTGGACCCAAATGCCGGAGCGCCTTGCGCACATGGCTCACAGATGCGCGCTCCCCACCGAACAATATCGCACGCATATGGCGCAGGCTGTCCACTCTCAGGTCGACGAGCAGATTGAAATAGGCGGTGGTAATAAACATGACCGAAATCTTCTCGCTCTCGATGGTGTCGGCCAATCGTCCAGCGTCGAGTACTACCTCGCGCGTTATCAGGACAAGCTTCGCTCCATTCAGCAAGGCGCCAAATATGTCGAAAGTCGAGCCGTCAAAAGCGTAGCTGGATAATTGCAGCACCGTGTCATGCTGATCGATCTCGATATATTTCGCATCCCGCACTACTCTAACGATGTTGCGGTGAGTTGTTAAATTCCCCTTCGGCATTCCCGTTGTACCTGACGTATAAATGACGTAGGCGAGATCAGAAGCCCCATTATGCTGCTCCAGATTCGTGCCGTCTGCGTGGTAGGAGCCCTCATCATCTACAAGTACAACCATGCAATCCGCAGGAATATGGTTCGCCTGCAAATGACGTTGAACGACTAGAAGCGATGTTCCCGAATCGTCGATCATGTATCGAATGCGTTCCTCTGGATAGTCCGGATCAATTGGCACATATGCCCCGCCTGCCTTCAGGGTCGCCATAATCGCTACAATCATGTCTAGCGAACGATCCGTCATTAGACCTACGCAGCGGCCGGCTTTTACACCCTTACCTCGCAGTGTTCTCGCCAAGCGATTCGACCGTTCATTCAACTCGCGGTATGTGAGCCCTTCTCCTCCGAATTGGACGGCAACCGCATCCGGCGATTTCTCTGCCTGCTCCTCGAACAAATGTTGAATCGTCTTCTCCCGCGGATAATTCGTTATCGTATCATTAAATACCAGCTTGACCTGCTCTCTTTCCTGCAGGCTCATCATATTCAGAGACATCAGCTTCGCATTCGGTTCTGCGATGATGGCATCTATTAATTGCACGAAATGTTCTCCCATCCGCCTCGCGGTCTCTTTCGCATATAAAGCAGTCGCATACCCTAGACCACATAGTATCCCTTCTTCATTCTGTTCGGCATGGAAGGTTAAGTCGAACTTCGCGACAGAATGGCTGTGCGGGTATGGACTTATCCGAAGCCCATCAATATGGAAGGAACTCTGCTGTTCATGCTCTACACTGAATATCGTATCGAACACTGGATTTCGGCTCATGTCCCTAGACTTATGAACCTTCTCTACCAACGTTTCGAACGGATAATCCTGATTCTCGAATGCGGCGAGGGCCGTATCCTTCACCTCGGCCAACAGTTCTGCGAAGGATTTCTCACCAGTTGGATAATTGCGAATGGCGAGCGTATTGACGAACATCCCAACGAGCGGCTCCAATTCCGTATGGTTGCGGCCCGCGATCGGTGTACCGACAATGATATCGTCCTGTCCCGTATATTTGTGCAGGATCACGGTATATGCTGCAAGCAGAACCATGTATAAGGTTGCGCCGTAGTTTGCCGCTAATCGTTGCAACTGCTCGGCCTGACTGTTCGTTAAGGTGAACAAGGCCACATCCCCTTCGAACTGCTGTACAGCCGGTCGCACATAATCGGTCGGCAATTCGAGCGTCGGCAGTTCTCCGTCCAATTGCTTCAGCCAATAGGATTCCTGATGCGCAAGCTTCTCTGCATATTCATTGGATTGCTGCCATACAGCATAGTCCTTATATTGGATACGCAGCGCCGGCAGTTGATCGCCTGCATATATCCGGGAGAATTCATTCACGACATGCCCCATCGTTACGCCATCGGAAATGATATGGTGCATGTCGAACATCAGAATATGACGTTCATGTCCAGTTTCAATCAATCCGACTCTGAGCAGCGGTGCTTGATTAAGCTGGAATGGACGTACGAAATGAGTGATCAGCGCCTCTGCATCTTGTTCTGCTGCAAGGTGATATTCGATAGCGAACTCCACCTGCGAGTGAATGCGCTGCACAGGCTCACCGCGTACCGTCTCGAAGCTTGTCCGCAGCGATTCATGTCGGTCGATCAGCTTCTGGAAAGCCCGTTCGAATCGCGCACGATCCAGCTCTCCTTCGAGAATCAGCACTCCCGGCATGTTATAGCTTACCTCGGCTCCTGTCAGCTGGCTTACAATGAACAGCCGTTTCTGCGCTGAAGATAACGGATAATAGGCTTTTTCCTCAGCGATAGGTATTTCCGTGTAAAGTTCTTGATGCATCTCGGTTATCGCCTTCGCCATCTCCTCGATGGTCGGATGACGGAACACACCTCTTAACGGGAAGTTGACGTTCATTTCCTTGTACAGCCTGCTCACCAGCGTCGTTGCCCGCAGCGAGTGACCACCCAGCTCGAAGAAGTTGTCCTTCACGCCTACGCTTGGTAACCCCAATACATCCTGCCAAATGCGTGCAAGTCTTGCTTCCGTATCTGTACGCGGCGCGACATACTCCGTTCCAGTCTCAATGCCGCCTTCTGGCTTCGGCAGCGCTCTCCGATCGATCTTCCCATTCGGCGTCAGCGGCAGCCGCTCCAACTGTACGAAGTAGGACGGAATCATGTAGCCTGGCAGTTCCTGCGACAATGCTGCCCGCAGCTCGCCTGCCGTGAGCGAGCGCTCTGCTGTGAAATACGCGCACAGCTGCTTCTGGCCCGCATGATCTTCCAGTGCCACCACGGTCGCCTCCTGTACCGCCGGTACATGCAAGAGCTGCGATTCCACCTCGCCCAGCTCAATGCGGAAGCCCCGGATTTTCACCTGATGGTCGCTTCGGCCCACATAATCGATGCTGCCGTCTGGAAGCCAGCGCGCTACGTCACCTGTCTTGTATAGCCGCTCACCAGGGACGAACGGGTTATCTAGGAACTTCTCCTCCGTCAAGTCCGTTCTTCCCCAGTACCCGCGTCCGACACATGCCCCGGATACGAAGAGCTCGCCCTTCACGCCGATCGGCTGCAGCTCGAAGCTGTCGTTCACGATGTAAATGCTCGTGTTCGCAATTGGCTTGCCAATTGGCGGCAGACCAACCTCGATAATTTCCGGCGTCATCGTGTAGGTCGTCACGACATGAGTCTCTGATGGCCCGTAATGGTTGTGCAGGCAGATATCGAGTCGCTTTAAGCACGCCTGCACTTGCGGTGTCACGACCAACTGCTCGCCCGCCGTAATGATATGGCGAACGCAGCGCGGGAATGCTTCGGCCCACTCTGGCTCGGCGAAGATGAATTTCAGGAACGCCACTGGAATGAACAACACGTCGATTTCATGCTTTTCGATTTCCTGGAACAAGCGCACCGGATCCTTGCGCATCTCATTGTCGACCATATACAAGCTTCCGCCGAACAAGAGCGCAGAGAACATTTCCTGATAGCATACATCGAAGCTGCCGGACGCATATTGCAAGATCCGCGAAGGCATCGGAATGTTCGTGCCTTTCTGCTGATAATGCAGCAGGTTGACCATGTTGCCGTGCTCCAGCATGACCCCTTTCGGATTGCCCGTCGTTCCGGATGTGTAGATGATATAGAGCAGGTTGGACGGTTTGCTGCCATTCGGTACGTCAGCTCCGTCGCCTTGGTACAGGGACTCATCGCGTACATCAATTAGGCGGACGTCATCAGGAATGATCCCCGGCAGCTCCGATTGCGCCAACACCAGCTTAGCCCCGCTGTCTGCCAGCATATAGCGAATACGCGTCTCAGGATACTCGGGATCGATCGGTACGAATGTGCCCGATGCTTTGAGTACGGCCATCACTGCGACGACTGTATCCAGCGTTCGCTCGACAATAATCCCGACAGGCTGCTCTGCGGTCACCCCATACTCACGCAGCTTCCACGCTAGCTGATTCGCCTTCCGGTTGAGCTCTCCGTAGCTTAATTGCTCGCAGCCAGAGACGACAGCAACAGCATCTGGTGTCCGCTCCACCTGTTCCGCGAACAGTTCATGAACCGTCTTGTCGCTTGGATGCGCCATATCCGTATCATTGAACTTATCCTGAAGCAGCGCCTTTTCCTCATTGGTTACCATGCTCAAGTTAGACAGACTTGCTTGCGGGTTATCCAGCACCGCATCGACTAATTGTTCGAAATGTCTTGCCATTCGCTCAATCGTGCCTCGCTTGAATAAATCTGTTGCGTATTCAATGCTGCACACGATTTCCGCTTCATCCTCTTCCGCTTGGAAGGTCAAATCGAACTTGGATACGGTGTGTTCATTCGGCACCGACTGGAGTCGTACCCCATCGATCTTCATTTCACCTTGATCCGCATTTTGCAAAATAAACATCGTATCAAATACCGGATTGCGGCTCATATCGCGCATCACTTGCACCTGTTCGACCAATGCTTCGAATGGATAATTCTGATTCTCGAAGGCGCCAAGCGTTGTTTCTTTTATTTCATCCAAATAGGATAAGAAAGTCTTGCTGGCAGCCGGATAGCTTCGAATGGCCAGCGTATTGACGAACATACCGAGAAGCGGCTGTAAGTCTCCATGGTTCCGGCCTGCGATCGGCGTACCTACGATAATGTCCTCTTGAGCGGAATACTTGTGCAGCATCGTCTTGTACAGCGCAAGAAGCACCATGTACATTGTGGCTCCGTTCTCCGCTGCAATTCTCCGCAGCCCCGCACTTCTTACTGGATCTAGATCGAACTGCAGCAAATCTCCGCGGAAGCTTTGCGTTGTCGGACGAATGGAGTCCGTCGGCATTTCCAGCACCGGAAGCTCTCCACCCAGCACCTTCAGCCAATATCCTTCTTGCAGCTTCATTGCCTTCTGCTGAGTATCCGATTGCTGCCATACGGCGTAATCCTTATATTGAATCCGCAGCGGCGTAAGCTCTGCCCCACTGTACAAGTGGACAAACTCATTGATGAGAATGCCCATCGACGTACCGTCTGAGATGATATGATGCATATCGAACATGAGAATGGAACGTTCTTCGGACAATTCGATAATTCCGATTCGCAGCAGAGGCGGTTTCTCCAATTGGAAGGAACGCACAAACTGCTGCATAAGCTTCGAAGCACCTTCCTCGCTGGCGAGCACATGCTCGATTGCGAAGTCTACTTCCGGGTAAATCCGTTGCACAGGCTCGCCGTTCACAATCTCAAATCCAGTGCGCAGCGTTTCATGGCGCTCAATCAGTCTCTTGAAGGCTTCTTCCAATCGCCCAAGATCCACAGCTCCCTCAAGCAGCATCATGTTCGGCATGTTGTAACTCAGTTCCGCCCCTTCAAGCTGATGAAGAATATACAAGCGTTTTTGAGCCGAAGACACCGGATAATGCTGGCTTGGAGCCGCCACCGGGATACTCACATGCCTGCTTCCCTCCGCATTGCTGAGTCGCTTCGCCATCACTTCAAGCGTCGGATATTGAAATACGTCTTTCAACGGCAACTCGATATTAAGCTCCTGATGCAGTCTGTTTACGAGCAGCGTCGCCTTCAGGGAATGACCACCCAACTCGAAGAAATGATCCGTCACGCTTATACTGCTAATACCGAGCACATCCTGCCAAATTTGAACAAGCTGTGCTTCAAGCGGCGTCCGCGGCGTAACGAAAGTCTCTCCGCTCCGTCCTTCTTCCGGAGCCGGCAGCGCCTTGCGGTCTACCTTGCCGTTCGGTGTGAGTGGAAGCTGTTCCAGCTGAATAAAGTGCGCTGGAAGCATATAACTTGGCATAGCTTGACCCATCACTTCGCGCAAATGATTCGCCTCAAGCGGACGCATCGCTACATAGTAGGCGCATAGCTGCTTCTCGCCTGTGTCAGTGTCTCGTGCGACGACGACCGCTTCCTGCACATCCTCTACATTCAGCAGCTGCGCCTCGATTTCTCCTAGCTCAATCCGATATCCGCGAATTTTCACCTGTTGGTCGATTCGGCCAACATATTCAATGGAACCGTCAGGAAGCCATTTCGCCAAGTCTCCCGTGCGGTACATCCGCTCTCCCTGGACGTACGGGGAATCGACGAACTTCTCTGCCGTCAAGTCTGGACGATTCAAATATCCTCGTGCCAATCCATCACCTGCCACGCACAACTCGCCGGCAACGCCTACTGGCTGCAGCTTATTGTTCGCATCAACGATATAGATTGACGTATTGCTGATCGGACGTCCAATCGGTACCGTCACCGCATTCTCCGTGACTTCGTGCACATCGTGGCAAGTCGCGAATACGGTACTCTCCGTCGGGCCGTATACATGCTTGAGTGCACCTGGCGCGACATGATTGAGCGCCTTGCGAACGTGGCTGACAGATACCCGTTCGCCACCGAATAAGATAGCCCGAATATTGCTCAAGCAGGAAGCCTGGACATCAACCAGTACGTTGAAGTACGCCGTCGTGATGAACATAACCGAAATCTTCTCTTGTACGATCAACTCAGCCAATTGCCGTACTTCCAGAAGCGTCTCATGTGGTACAAGAACAAGCTTGGCCCCGTTCAGCAGTGCACCATAGATGTCGAAGGTCGACCCGTCAAATGCATAGCTGGACATTTGCAGCACGTTGTCATGATTTGTGATGTCGATATACTCGGTTTCTCTCACCACACGTACAATATTGCGGTGCGTCGTCAAGTTCCCCTTCGGCTTACCCGTCGTGCCGGATGTGTAGATTACACAGGCTAAGTTCTCGCTGCTTGCGTCTGTGTTCGCCTCAAGATTCGAACCGTTGCTGTCATAGGATGTTTCGGTGTCAAGATTGATAATTGCATCAAGTGGTGATGCGTCCATGACTGGAATTTTCCCCGTTAAATGCTGCTGTGCCAGCATGATTCGCGCACCGGAATCTTCAAGCATGTACCGAATCCGTTCTCCCGGATATTCCGGATCGATTGGCACATACCCGCCTCCTGCCTTCAAGATTGCCAGAATACCAATAATCATATCCGGCGAACGTTCAGACATGAGGCCTACCAGCTTATCCGTTCCAACTCCGACTGCCCGCAGTGTACGTGCCAATCGGTTCGCCCGATCGTTCAAATCACGATACGTCATCTGGAAATCTCGGAAGGAGATGGCTACTGCATCAGGATGTCGTTCGGCTTGTTCCTCGAATAAGCGATGCAGCATCATGTCTCGAGGGTAATTCGTAAATGTATCGTTGAATGATTGGACTACTTCCGACTTCTCGGCTTCCGTCGCGAGCTCCAGATCTGCTACCGCAATCCGTGGATTGTCTACGATCTGCTCCAAAATATTGTTCAAATGCCCCATCAACCGTTCCATGTCTGCTTGTACGAAGCGGTTAGCATTGTAATCAAACCGAATAGAGATTTGTTCTCCCGGTACAACGATCAAGTTGAAGTCGTAATTGGTCTGTTCCTCCACCGCTACATCAGTTAAGGATGGCATACCGTGCTCGTCACCGCCCGCCTGCTCTAGCTGTTCGTCCATCGGGTAGTTCTCGAACACCATAATTTGTCTGATCGCATTCTGCTTCAGCGCACTGCGAGATTGTATCTCATACAGCGGATAATAATCGTACTTGCCGGACTCCAGCGCTTGTTCTTGAAGCAGCCCCATCAGTTCCGCAAAGCTGGTGCTTCCCTCGCACTTGACGCGGATCGGAATCGTATTAATGAATAAGCCGATCATCGTCTCAATGCCTGGCACCTCTGCTGGTCTGCCTGATACGACGCTGCCGAAAACAACATCATTTGTGCCATTGTATTTTTGCAAAATAACGCCCCATGCCGCTTGCAGTAAAGTATTAAGCGTAACCTGATGCTGTCTCGCCGTCCGGCTAATGGATGCGCTCAAGCCAGCATCCAATTCACGACTCCATTTTTCAGCCTTATATGGTTCGCTATCGATTCCCGCCGATGATTCTTGCGGGATCTCTGTTACCTGATCGTAATCAGCCAAGTATGCAGACCAATAAGTCCCGGCCGCCTCCTCGTCCTGCTGCCCTAGCCATTCAATGTATTGGCTGTAAGCTGGAACCGCTGTTCTATCCGGCGACTTCTTCTGCAGCAAGGCGGCATACGTATCGAACAGCTCTTGCATCAGCTGTGGCAGGCACCAGCCGTCCATCAAGATATGGTGAGAGCTCCACAGTACACGGCAGCTCAATTCCCCTGTACGGATAGCCGATACGCGCATCAGGGCACCTTGTGCGAGATCGAAGCCAAGCAGTTGGTCACTGCTGACCGCTTCCTTAATGAAGGATTGCTGCTCCTCTTCATTCAAAGCGCGCACATCCTGGAACGAGAATCCGATTGGTTTGTTCCGGAATACGACTTGTACCGGTTCGCCTTGAGGGCCGCTAATGAAGTTCGTTCGCAACACAGCGTGCCGCTTCGCCAATTCGTTCAGACTGCTGGAGAACAGTTCCACATCAAGCGTACCTTCCAATGTGAACATCGTCTGCTCATGGTACGCCCCCGTCAGACTGTCCATCGCGCTGTGGAACCACATTCCCTTCTGCATCGGCGTCAATGCATATACATTCTCGATCTCGCCGATATGCTGCATTTGCGAAGATATCCGATCCAGCCACTCCAAGCTAAGTCCCTTAAACAAGACATCACTTGGCGTCAATTGCGTCCGTTCCTGTGATTCGCAGTGTGCGATAATTTCCTTCAATGATTCTGTAAGGAAATCGCCCAATTCCTCCATCGTCTCTTTGCGATACTCCTTGACGCTGTAACTTAATCCCAGTGTCAATTGGCCTTCTGCGATCACGCCGTTAATATCGAGCGGATACTTGCGCTCCTGCTCATCGCTAATCTCCGAACCGCTTGCATATGGAGATACACTCAGTTCGTTATTACTCAAGTCCGCATCGAACTGTCCCAGGTAGTTGTAACGAATTTGTGTCGCTGGCGCATCATTCCAAGCCTGTTTGCCCGAATTGGATAAATACCGGAACAGACCGTACCCGATTCCTTTGTTCGGAATGCGGCGCAAATCCTCTTTTACCTTCTTGATCTGAGATCCAAGACTGTCGTTCGCTTCCATCCCGAGCTCAAACGGATATTCGGTCGTAAACCAGCCAACCGTCCGCGTAATATCCATGCCTTGTATAATGGACTCGCGACCATGCCCTTCCAGCGTAACCAGTATGCGCTCGATGCCGCGCCACTTCATGAGTGCCCTGCCAAGCGCTGTGAGCAGAATATCATCCATTTCGGTGTTGTAAGCACGGTGAACATGCTTCAGAAGCCGTTCTGTATCTTCCCGATTCCACTCGAGCACGACGGATTCACTGTCGCGCTGCAAGGAAACCGTGCACTCGCTGTCTTTAGGCAGGGCGGCCACTTCCGTCTGCGCGACGCCGAGCCAATAAGCAGATTCCTTATCCATCGCTGGACTATTCGCGTACTCTACTAGCTGTTCCGCCCATGTACGGAAGCTGTCCGTCTTCATCGGCAGACGTACTTGGCGTTGATTCAGCGCCTGTTCGTAGCCTGATGCGAGATCCTCAAGCAATATTCTCCAAGACACGCCATCGATGACTGCGTGGTGGATAACGAGCAGCAAGTGATCACCATCACTGCCGTGGAATAAGCCTGCCTTGACCAAAGGCCCTGCCTGTAGATCAATACTGCCTTGAATGTGGTTTGCTTCCGCTTCAATCGCTGCGGCGAAATCCGACTGATCCGTTAAATCGATCTCTTCCATACTGAAGAGTTCGCCCTCTACTAGGGATCGATTCCAGAGCGAAAATTCTCCTTGTTCCGTTCTCTGAATTACAATACGAAGCGCATCGTGGTGTTCAACCAACTTATGAAGCGCCTTGCGCACTGCATCTGCGACAAAGCCATCCTTGCGATACAGCATTACCGACTGATTGAAATGATGCGGATTCGCAAACTGCTGATGCTCGAACCAATGAAGAATCGGTGTCATCGGCACCTCACCGACTACTTCTCCCTGATCAGCCGTTCGATTAATCGGCTGCATGTATGGAACCAACTGTGTAACCGTTGGGTATTTGAACAAGTCGCGAATTTCAAGCTTGAAGCCCGCCTGCTGCATTCTTGCTGCCACTTGAATGGACTTGATAGAATCTCCGCCAAGCTCGAAGAAGTGATCGGTTATCCCGACACGTTCGATGCCAAGTACGGCTTGCCATACGGTTGCCAGCATCTGTTCCGCTTCCGTGCGCGGCGCAACATATTCCGATTCAACTTGAAGGCTTCTCTCTGGTACCGGCAAAGCTTTGCGATCCAGCTTGCCGTTCGGCGCCAGCGGCATCTGCTCCAGCCTTACGAAGTATGATGGAATCATGTAGCTCGGCAGTTCGGCGGCAAGTGCGGCTCGCAGGTCACTTACTGTTACTTCTCCGTCTGCTACATAGTAGGCGCAAAGTGACTTCTGTCCGCTCTCGTCTTCCCTCGCAACGACGACTGTCTCCCGAACCGCGTCAATATTCAGCAGCGCAGTCTCCAGCTCGCCAAGCTCGATTCGATAGCCGCGGATTTTCACCTGATGATCAATCCGTCCTAAATATTCGATGTTGCCGTCTGGCAGCCACCGCGCGAGATCACCCGTTCGGTACATCCGTTCACCCACGGAAGGCACCAATACGAATTTCTCTTCTGTCAGTTCTGGACGGTTCCAGTATCCGCGCGCCAATCCGACGCCCGCGATGCACAGTTCGCCCGCGATGCCGATCGGCTGTACTTGATTGTGCTCGTTCACGATATAGATGCGTGTATTGTCAATCGGCTTGCCAATCGGCACACTCACATACGTTTGGCCTAGTTCGCAGTCGAAGTACGTGACATCTACCGTTGCCTCTGTCGGACCGTACAGATTGATGAGTCGTGCTCCGCTGGCAGGTACAACATACTGATGGAATCGCTCGACCTGCGATGCCAACAGCGCCTCACCGCTCGTGAACACCTGCTGGAGTGGAGACAGACGATCACGCTCTGCCTCAGGCAGCTGCTCGATATGCTCGAGGAAGGCGTGCAGCATTGATGGCACGAAGTGCATCGTCGTAATTTCGTACTGTTCGATCGCCTCAACGATTGCTGCCGGATTCTTCTCCCCGCCAACTGGAAGCATAAGCACCTTCGAGCCGACAAATGCCCACCAGAACAACTCCCAAACAGATACGTCGAACGTGATCGCCGTCTTCTGCATAATCGTGTCATCCGCGCCAATCGGGTACCGCTTCTGCATCCACAACAAGCGGTTGATGACTGACGTATGCTCGACCATAACCCCTTTCGGACGTCCGGTCGTACCAGATGTATAGATGATGTAGGCGATATCGGTTGGCTTGTTGACCACCTCAAGGTTTGAGTTATCCTGATCGTACGAGTCAGCATCATCCAGATTAATAACGCGGCCAGCAAAATCAATTGCATCACCCACGCTGCCTTGAACAATCAGTACTTGAGCCTCGGAATCGTCCAGCATATATCGGATGCGTTCTTCTGGATAATCCGGCGCGATCGGCACATAAGCGCCGCCAGCTTTCAATATCCCCATGATGCCAACCATTAGCTCTAACGATCGTTCCGCCATAATGCCGACGATCTGATCCGGAACAACGCCTGCTGCTCGCAGTGTCCGCGCCAACTGATTGGCACGATCATTCATCTCCTGGTAGGTCATCGTATCTGCTCCGTACAACACCGCCGTCGCATCCGGCGTCCGCTGAACCTGCTCCTCGAACATCCGATGAATCATCTGTTCGCGAGGATATTCGATTTCCGTATCATTGAATGCCGTCAGAAGCTCTGCCTTCTCGTCGTCGGTCGCCAGACGGACATCTTTCACAGCAATGGCCGGATCAGCTGTTACCTGCTCAAGGACATGAATCAGATGCTGCCGCACTCTCTCCATATCTGCTCGAGCATACATGGAGGCATTGTACTCGAGGCGAATCATCATATCCTCGCCAGGCATCACTACGAGATTGAAATCATAGCTCGTCTGCTCGGCCACCCGCACGTCAGTAATGTTCAATTGTCCCCGCTCATCACCAGCCTGTTCCATTTGCTCTTCCATCGGGTAATTTTCGAACACCAGAATATGATTAATCAAATCCTGCTTATGAGCGCTGAGCGCCTGTATGTCATACAGCGGATAATAATCATACCGCCCTGACTCCAGTGCCTTCTCCTGAAGTTGCTTCATCACGTCGGCAAATCTGTCATCCGCTTCACACACAACACGAATCGGAATGGTGTTAATGAATAGTCCAATCATGGATTCAATGCCTGGGATTTCCGCCGGTCTGCCCGATACGACTCCGCCGAATACAGCGTCGCCGGTATTGTTGTACTTCTGCAAAATAATGCCCCATGCCGCCTGCATTAGCGTGTTCAGCGTCAGCTGATGCTGCTTCGCTACCCGATGCATCTTCGCAGTTAAAGCCTCGCCCAGTTCAAATACGAGATTGTCAGCAATATATACATCGCTGCGCCCGCTCGATTTCTTCTGAGGAAGAACTGTTTGCTGATCGTAATCCGACAGATAGTCGCTCCAATACTGGGATGCAGCTGTGTAATCCTGCTTGTACAGCCATTCAATATAGAGACTGTATGGCGATGCTCCCGATCGGCTGCTTGACCGTCCATTTACGGAATCGGAATACGTCTCGAGCCATTCTTGCGTGAGCTGCGGCAAGCACCAGCCGTCCATCAGAATATGATGAGAGCTCCAAATGACATGACTGCAGTTCACGCTCGTCCGCAACACGGACACCCGCATGAGCGCATCGCGCTCCAGATTGAAGCCCCGCTGCTTGTCAGCTTGCGCCATCGCTTCAACTCGATCCTGCTTCTCATGCTCCGGCAATTCCGTTAGATCCTCGTAACTAAACTCCAGATTCTTGTTCCGGTATACAATTTGCAGCAATTCTCCGTTCCAGCCGCTGAAGAAATTGGTGCGAAGCACCGCATGGCGCGTCGCGAGTACATCTAGGCTGCTTGCGAATAGCTGAACGTCAAGCTCTCCTTGAATCGTAAAGCGAGTCTGTTCAAAATAAGCGCCCGCTTGACCGTCCATCGCATTATGGAACCACATTCCCTTCTGCATCGGCGTCAGTGCATAAATGTTCTCGATGTCCCCGAGATCCCTCGTCTGCTCCGCAATACGCTCCAGATCCTCAATACCAAGCCCGTTAACCAATACGTCACTTGGTGTCAATTCTGGCTTATCTTTCGATGCGCAGTGGGCAACGATCTCCTGCAAACTTCCCTTCAGCAATCCTGCCAGTCGGTCGATCGTATCGCGGCGGTATTGCTTGCTGCTGTAGCTCACTTCCAATGCAAGAACCCCAGCCGATATCATCCCGTTAAAATCAAGTGTGGTGTTACGAGCCTGACGAACGCTTATCTCTGCGCCGCCCGAATATGGAGAGACTTCCATCTCATTGTTCTGCAAATCCTGATCGAATTGTCCCAAATAGTTGAAGCTGATTTCTGGCTGAGCTGATGCTTCTGATCGTGATACATTTTCCGTACCAGACATACCTGAGTCCGATAAATATCGATGAATGCCATAACCGATGCCTTTATTCGGAATACGTCGCAAATTTTCCTTCATTCGTTTGATTCGATAGGACAAACTCTTGTTCGGATCGCTCTCGAGCAGGAATGGATATTCACTCGTGAACCACCCCACAGTGCGCGAAATATCAAGCTCCGGCATGATATTTTCGCGGCCGTGTCCTTCAAGTGTAACTAGGGCTTTCTCATGTCCACACCATTGCTGTATAGCCATGCCGAGCGCCGCGAGCAGAATGTCGTTCATGTCCGTGTTATAAGCCCGGTGAACATGCTTCAGCAGCATATCCGTCTCCTCCCGGCTCCATTCCACTACGACCGACTCGCTATCCTGCTGCAAGGATGTCTCCGCTTCGAAATCCTTCGGCAAAGGCAAAATACTCGTTGCATTCGCTTCTGCCTGTTCCCAGAAGACTTGTTCCTCTATCATGGCTTCGCTTCGTGCATATGACGCGAGCTGATTCGCCCATGTGCGGAAGCTGTCCGTCTTGGCAGGCAGCCGAACAGGCTCTCCCTTCAACGCTTGTTCATATCCAGTAGCGATATCCTCCAGCAAGATGCGCCAGGACACACCGTCAACAACGCCATGGTGCATGACAAGCAGAAGATGATCCCCCTCATCGGTACGGAACAATCCGGCTCTTGCCAACGGCCCATCGTGCAGGTCGAAGCTGCGCTGAATCTCCGTGGCCTTGGCTTCAATGATCTGCCGAACATTCTGCTCATGATCACCTGATGCTGAGCCAGTAAGGTTCAGAACTTCCAGATGGAACAATTCCCCCTCTTCGATTGCGCGATTCCAAGCTGTATAATCACCTTGATCATTCCGTCGGAATACGATGCGCAGCGCATCGTGATGTTCCGTTACTGCCTGAAGTACATTGCGGATTGCCGCTTCGTTAAAGCCTTCTCTCCGGTACAGCATGATCGACTGGTTATAGTGATGCGCGTCGGCAAACTGCTGTTCGAAAAACCATCCAAGAATCGGTGTAAGCGGCACGTCACCTGATACTTCGCCCTGATCTGCAACCTTGCTTACCCTCTGCAAGTGGGATCCCAGTTGGGCAATCGTTGGATACTTGAACAGATCCCGAATTTCAAGCTTATAGCCTGCTTGCTGCAATCGGGAAGCAACTTGGATAGACTTGATGGAGTCGCCTCCAAGCTCAAAGAAATGATCCAGCACACCGACTCGTTCAATACCAAGGACGGTTTGCCATACATTCGCCAGCGCTAACTCCTCTTCCGTGCGTGGCGCCACGTATTCAATCCCCGTGTGCGCACCCGCTTCCGGGGCAGGCAGCGCCTTGCGATCGACTTTCCCGTTCGGTGTGAGCGGCAGGCGATCCAGTTGAACGAAATAGGATGGAATCATATATGCGGGCAATTCATCGGCCAATGCGCTTCTCAGTTCACTCACCGTCAGCTTGCGATCCGCAACGAAATAAGCGCATAATGCTTTTGACCCGTTCGGATCCTGACGCGCCACGACGACACTCTCCCGAACAGTCTCCACCTTGAGAAGCTTGGACTCGACTTCGCCGATCTCAATGCGGTAACCGCGTATTTTCACTTGATGGTCGATACGGCCTAAATATTCGATGTTGCCATCCGGCATCCAGCGAGCCAAATCCCCTGTGCGGTACATTCGGTGATCCTGCAGGAATGGATCTGCGACGAATTTCTCGCTCGTCATCTCTGGACGATTCCAATACCCGCGACCGACGCATGGGCCGCCGATATAGAGCTCACCGATGACACCAACCGGAAGCAAGGAACGTTGTCCGTCCATAATGTACATCGTTACACCCGGCAATGGTTTTCCAATCGGCAGCGCTCTTGGAACAGTTGGAGTCGTTGGTTCATAATAGCTGGCATCGATGCATGTCTCAGTCACGCCATAGCTATTAATGATGCGGAACTGCGAACCGAATCGATCCAGCATCTTCTGAAACTCATCCGGCGGGCAATAGTCCGATCCAACGGCGACAAGCTTCAAGCTGCTGATATCCAGCTTGTTCTCATACACATATTCCATAAGCGGAATGACGATAGACGGCGTGCAGTCGAACATATGAAGACGATGCTTCCGGATCAATTCGTAGATTTCAGCCGGATTCGCACGTGCATGCTCAGGGCAAAGAACCAGTTCCCCGCCATGCAGCAGCGCACGAATCAAATCACCTGAAAATACGTCAAATGAGAAGCTCGCCCATTGCATCCAGCGAATGCTCTCTTCCCGCAGACCATATTCACGTTCCCAAGCCTTCGCCATAACTGTCAGTTGTCTGTGCTCGATCATCGCACCCTTCGGCTGTCCCGTCGTGCCCGATGTATAAATGACGTAAGCCAGGTGTTGTGGTTCAGTGATGGACACAAGATTGGCAGCATCCTCAGCATAGGATGACTCATCATCAAGTAGAACCCATGTACCGTCAAACGATGAGAGAGACTGTAAATGGCTCTGCGTCACCAATACGTTTGCCTTGGAATCCTCCAGCATGTAACGGATACGTTCTTCCGGATATTTCGGATCAATTGGAACGTAAGCGCCGCCTGCCTTCAAGATCGCCATAATGCCCACGATCATGTCCAACGAACGGTCTGCCAAGATGCCGACAAGCTGCTCCGGCTGCACGCCGTGTTGACGAAGCGTACGTGCCAGACGGTTCGCCCTCTCGTTCAACTCCCGATACGACAGTTGTTCATTCTCATGCACGACCGCAGTTCGTTCCGGTGTAAGAGCGGCCTGCTCCTCAAAGAGTTGATGAACCGTGTGCTTCTGCTCCATTTCTGACGGATCATGATTGAACTTGAATCGAATTTGCTCTTGCTCACCCGGCGTCAACATCCCGAGCACGGAGATTTGCGCCTCAGGCGACTGTGCAATTGAATGAAGCAGCTGTCGATAATGATCCGCCATTCTTACGATTGTGTCTTGTCTGTATAAGGACGAAGCATACTCCAAGCTGCAAGCGAGCCCATCCGCTCCTTCCGCAACGTCCAAGCTGAGATCGAACTTGGATATTTGGTGTTCGAAGCCATACGGCTTCAATTGGAGTCCTGGAAGTTCAAAATCCTTGTTCTCCATATTTTGCAGGGAGAACATCGTATCGAACAGCGGGTTGCGGCTCATGTCTCTTGTAACATGAAGCTTCTCAACAAGCTCTTCGAATGGGTACTCCTGATGTTCAAATGCAGCTAACGCCTGCTCCTTCACTTGTTCCAAATAAGCACGAAACGTCGATTCTCCAGCCGGATAATTGCGAATTGCGAGCGTATTGACGAACATACCAATAAGCGGCTGCAAATCGTCGTGCATTCTCCCTGCGTTCGTCGTGCCGACGACAATATCTTCCTGACCCGTGTACTTATGCAGCAGCACCGTGTAAGCTGCGAGCAGAACCATGTATAACGTCGTTCCGCTATCCGCTGCGAGGCGTTGCAATGCCGTACTTATATCCGAATCGACCGTAAATTCATAGGTCTCCCCTTCGTAGCTCTGAATGGCTGGACGCGCGTAATCCGTTGGAAGCTCAAGTACAGGCAGTTCTCCGCCAAATGTTTGCAACCAGTAGGTCTCCTGCTGCTTCGAACGCTTCTGCTGTGCTTCCGACTGCTGCCAAGCGGCAAAGTCTTTATATTGAATACGCAGCGGTGGCAGCTCCTCACCCCCGTACAACCGAGCGAACTCCTCTACTACGACTCCCATAGATGCACCGTCAGAAATGATATGGTGCATGTCATAGAGGAGCACATGTCGATCCGGTGCCATTTCAATTAAGCCAACCCTCATCAACGGCGGAGTCATCAAGTCGAACGCTCGGATAAATTCGCGGGCTTTCTGCGCCGCTTCCGCCTCGCTTGTCTGCATATATTCAATGGCAAAGCTTACATCCTGATACACCTTCTGCACCGGTTCTCCGTCCATCAGCTCGAATCCGGTACGCAGTGTCTCATGTCGTGCAATCAGCTTGCGGAATGAGGCTTCGAGGCGTTCTCTATCCAGCAGTCCCTCCAGCAGCATGGCACCCGGCATATTGTAACTCTGTTCCGCACCTTCGAGCTGCTGCAGGACATACAGCCTCTTTTGCGCTGAAGATACCGAATAATACTCGCTTTCCTTCACCCGTTCAATCGCGCTGAACTCCTGCTGCTCCATCCCATCCATAAGCAAAGCCAATTCTTCGATCGTCGGATTTCGGAACAAATCCCGAAGCGGCACATTGACGTTCAACTCCTTGTGAAGCTTGCTTGCCAATGTAGCTGCCCGCAGCGAGTGTCCGCCAAGGGCGAAGAAATTATCCTTGATGCCGACCCTTTCCACACCAAGCGACTCCTGCCAGATTTGCGCAAGTCGTGCTTCAAGTGGAGTACGAGGCGCAATATACTCCGTGCCAATAGCCATGTTAGCTTGGGGATCGGGCAATGACTTGCGATCCAGCTTGCCGCTTGGCGTAAGTGGCAGCTGTTCCATTTGCACAAAGTGAGAAGGAATCATGTAATCCGGCAGATTGGAAGACAACGCCTCCCTTAATTCCGTCACAGTAAGCTCAGCGTCAGCTACCATGTACGCACACAGCATATGTTGGCCATTACCGTCCGGCCTAGCATCCACGATGACCTCTCGCACACCCGCTATCTTCTTCAAGCTCGACTCGATTTCGCCCAGCTCGATACGGAATCCACGGATTTTGACTTGGTGATCAATCCGTCCCAAATATTCAATTGTGCCGTTCGGCAGCCATCTGGCGGAATCACCAGTATGGTAAATGCGTTCTCCTGGCACAAATGGATGAGCGGCAAATTTCTCTTCCGTTAATTCGGGACGGTTCAAGTAACCTCTCGCCAGCCCCTCACCGGCTATGCATAATTCGCCCGGCACATGTAACGGCTGCAACTCCCCAGAAGTATTCAAAATGAGCACACTCGCATTAGAGATCGGTGTACCAATGGTGATGGGTTGATCCTTCTCGAGGCCAATTGCGCAGGTCGCCACGACGCTGTTCTCTGTTGGACCATATTCATTAAACAGCTTCACATTAGGAAGCTGCTCCTTGCTTCTAGCTACTAATGCACTGCTGACACTCTCGCCAGCCAATGTCACTGTACGCAGCGTAGACACAGACTCGGCCTGCATCACATTGAGCAGCGCTCCGTATAGATTTGGTACGCAAATGAAGTGCGTGATTCCTGATTGGCTGATAGCGCCATGCAAGGCGAGCGGATCCTTCGCGTCCTCTTCCTTAAGTAAAAATAAACCTGCGCCGGACAATAATGAGCAGAACGCGCTCATGACGAAGCCGTCAAAGGAAAATGAAAACAATTGCAGAATCCGGTCGGAGGAAGAAAGCCCGTATGTCCGAATTCTCCACAACAGCGCATTGACTGCGCTTCTATGTTCAATCATGACCCCTTTCGGATTGCCTGTCGTGCCCGATGTATAGATGACATATGCCAAGTTGCTTGAATCGGACACAGAGGCAAGTTCCGTCCCGTCGTCATGATAATTATGTTCGCTATTCATATCCACGATCGTGCCCTCATAGGTGACACGCTCGCGAAGATGGTCTTGAAGCAGTAGCGTCTGCGCTCCCGAATCCTCGAGCATATAACGAATGCGCTCCTGCGGATATTCAGGGTCGATTGGAACATAGGCCCCACCAGCCTTCATGATGGCTAGCAAGCCTACAATCATTTCGAGCGACCGTTCGGCCATGATGCCAACGAGCTGATCGGATCGAACGCCAGCGTTCTGTAACGTACGCGCCAGCCTGTTCGCCCTTCCATTTAGCTCGGCATATGTTAACTGTTGCTGCCCATAAACTGCCGCAACAGCATCCGGCGTGCGACGTGCTTGTTCCGTGAAGAGTTCATGAATTGTTCGGTCACGTGGATACTCTGCAGCCGTCGTATTAAATCCGTGCAGGAGCAGCGATGTTTCCTCATCCGAAAGTAAGCGAAGATCCCCCAAATTCGTATTTGGCTCAAGCAATACGATGCTCAGCACGCGCTGCAAATGCTCAATGATTTGCGATATAAATACCGAGTCATAGACACGTTCGTTATATACAACGCTCAAAAGGAGGTTCTCAGCTTCGAACTCAAATTGGAACAATACATCTGCAACAACCGTTGGAATAAAGTTAACGGTATGTATATTCTTCAGAGCTGCCATCGTATTGATGACAGGCAAGCCATTCTTTTCTTGTACATTCATCTGCTCAGTTATGAGCCGGAAGGGGATATGCTGATGTCGAATCGCTTCTGTAAAGGATTGTTTCAGTGAAGTAAGCAAGGATTTGAACGTGAGCTCTTCATTGACATTCTCCTTCAATAGGACGACTTGATTGATGGGAAGTCTCTTCTCCCCTGCTTTTCGCACAATAGGCATGCCGATGACGATGCGATTCTCGCTCGTGTATTTGTGCAGCAAGCATTGGATGCCACCTAGTAAAATCATGAAGGCTGCTTGATGCGAGCCCTTAGACATGCGAATAATTCGTTCCGAAATTTCAGCAGGCATCGTAACAGAAACGGAATAATGTCGTGCCGCTTCACTGCTTGGAGTGCTCGTGTAGGGCAAAGTCGTAGGCGTATCTTCAGTATCGAGTTTCGCTTTCCAAAATTCGATTTCTTTATCAAAAGCCATTCTGATCATCTCCCCTCTCAAATCAAGTAAAGCCCCTAGAGGACGGCATCCGTCCATCCGGGTACGTGCCTGTCAATCCATTGCACGCAGCCCGAATGAACGAAATCCAATCCTAGTGTCATGAATGACGCGTTAACAACCGAACAACAGTGTCAAATGCAGCAATTTAGAATGCAAAGTCAATTTCTTCTTCCAATTCTTCCTCTTGATAAGCACTGCCGCTCAGCTGAATATCCTCCAAGCGGATGTCAGGCTGCTCGCAAGCTTGAGATAGAATTTCCAAGAAGTCTTCTGCGAAATTCGCAATCATGTTGGCGGAAAACAGCTTTGTGCAATATTCAAACTGCCCGCTCAGCATGCCGTCTTCGATAGCCATTTCCAAGGTTAAATCGAATTTCGCAACCGTATGTGATGGAATTAGAGGCTCGAAGGCCAATTTACCCAGGTTGATCGTGCGCGCTTTTGCGTTCTGCAGGACGAACATTGTGTCGAATACCGGATTACGGCCTGGAACCCAAGCATCCTCTAACTGCTCCACCAGCTTATCGAACGGATAATCCTGATGCTCGAAGGCGCTCAGCGTCGATTCCTTCACTTCCTCTAAATAACTGCGGAACGTCTTGACATCATTTGGGTAATTGCGAATCGCAAGCGAATTGACGAACATCCCGATTAGCGGTTCTACATCTACATGGGTTCTCCCCGCAATTGGGGTACCCACAACCAGGTCATTTTGTCCTGAATATTTATGAAGCAAGGTCGTATAAGCCGCCAGCAGCACCATATATAGGGTTGCTCCCGATTGGGATGCCAAGCGCTGCAGCTTCTCGTTCAACTGCCCATCAATCGCAAAGTGCAGCTTATCTCCGTCATAGCTGCGCTGCTCGCTTCTTGCAAATTCGGTCGGCAGCTCCAGTAACGGAAGTTCATTGCCCAATGTCCGCAGCCAGTATTCTTCATGTTCCTTCATCTGCTCGCTGCTTGCTTCTGCCTGCTGCCACAGCACATAATCTTTGTACTGGATTTCAAGTGGAGGAAGTTCCTCTCCGTCGTACAAGCGAGCAAGCTCGTCAACCAATATGTCCATAGAGATCCCGTCCGATATGATGTGATGCATATCGAACAGCAATAGATGTTGTTCTTCTTGCTCAAGTTGGACAAGTCCGACTCTCAGTAGTGGAGGCTGCTCCAGATCAAAATCGCGAACAAACTGCTTGGCAACCTGCTCCATATCCTTCTCTCTCGCAGTCGAATACTCTAACGCGAAATCAACGTGCTGGTGTACGCGCTGTACAGGCTCACCATCAACCATTTCGAAGCTTGTGCGCAGTGTGTCATGGCGTGCAATCAATCGCAGCAGCGCCGCTTCCAGTCGATTTCGATCGATGTGTCCACTTACGGACATCGCCCCCGGCATGTTGTAGCTCTGCTGCGCTCCTTCAGCCTGGTGAAGAATGTATAACCGCTTCTGGGCTGAAGCCAATGGATAATGCTCGGCCATTGGCGCGATAGGAATCGCTCGGTGCTCCTGCTTCTCCAACTCGCCGATCGCCTGCGCCATCGCTTCCAGCGTCGAATAGTGGAAAATATCCCGCAGCGGAAGAGCAACGTGCATTTCCTTGCTTACCTTGCTTGCCAACGCAGTTGCGCGCAAGGAGTGCCCGCCCAATTCGAAGAAGTCGTCCTTCACTCCGATTTGATCGAGACCGAGTACTTCCTGCCATATGCGAACGAGCTTCACTTCCAATGCTGTTCGTGGTGCGGCGTGATCAGTTCCCGTCTGAATCACGTCCTTCGGAGCAGGGAGCGCTTTACGATCAAGCTTGCCGTTCGGCGCCAGCGGCATCTGCTCCAGCTGAATGAAGTACGATGGAATCATGTAGCTTGGCAGTTCAGCAGCAAGCGCCGCTCTAAGGTTACCTACCGTTGGATCGCCATCTGCGACATAATAGGCGCAGAGTGATTTCTGTCCGTCTTCCTCTTCTCGCGCAACTACAACCGTCTCCCGAATTTCTTGGACATTCAGCAGTGCAGTCTCCAGCTCGCCCAATTCAATCCGATATCCGCGGATTTTCACTTGATGGTCGATTCGGCCCAAGTATTCGATATTGCCGTCAGGCAGCCACCGTGCCAAGTCTCCGGTTCGATACATCCGTTCGCCGACGGAAGGAATTGTAACGAATTTCTCTGCTGTCAGCTCTGGACGGTTCCAGTAACCGCGCGCCAACCCCACTCCCGCGATGCACAGTTCACCAGCAACGCCGATCGGCTGCACTTGATTATGCTCATTCACGATATAAATGCTCGTATTGTCAATTGGCTTGCCAATCGGCACACTTACATAAGTCTGGCCTGGCTCGCAGTCGAAGTACGTTACGTCCACCGTCGCCTCAGTCGGCCCGTATAGATTAATAAGCTGCGCTCCGCTTGCAGGTGCAATATAACGGTGGAACCGCTCGACCTGTGAGGCAAGCAGTGCCTCGCCACTCGTGAACACCTGCCGCAGCGGTGCGAGACCGCGCTCACGCTCTGCATCTGTCATTTGCTCCACATGCTCAAGGAACGCGTGCAGCATGGATGGAACGAAGTGCATCGTCGTTATTCGGTGACGCTCAATCGCATCCACAATCGCATGTGGGTTCTTCTCCCCACCGACTGAAAGCATAAGCACCTTCGAGCCGACAAATGCCCACCAGAACAGCTCCCAGACCGATACGTCAAACGTGATCGCCGTCTTCTGCATAATCGTATCTTCCGATCCTATCGGATAGCGCTTCTGCATCCACAGCAAGCGGTTGATGACCGAAGTATGCTCGACCATAACCCCTTTTGGACGTCCGGTCGTTCCCGACGTATAGATGATGTAGGCGATATCGGTCGGCTTGTTGACTGGCTCAGGATTCGAACCGTCCTCATCGTATGCTTCTGCATCATCCAGATTGATGATGCGGCCCGCGAAGTCAACCTCTTCTCCCGCGCTTCCTTGAACAAGCAGCACCTGAGCCTTGGAATCGTCCAGCATATATCGAATGCGTTCCTCTGGATAATCCGGTGCGATAGGCACATAGGCGCCTCCTGCCTTCAGAATCCCCATAATGCCAACCATTAGCTCCAGAGAACGCTCTGCCATAATACCGACAATCTGATCGGGTTCAACCCCTGCCGCACGCAGCGTCCTTGCCAGCCGGTTCGCACGTTCGTTCAGCTCTCGGTAGGTTATGACGTCATCCCCATACAGCACTGCTGCAGCATCCGGCGTCCGCTGCACCTGCTCTTCGAACATCCAATGAATCGTCTGTTCGCGAGGGTAGTCGACAGCTGTGTCATTGAATGCAGATTGGACTTCTGCCTTCTCCGCTTCGGTAGAGAGCTGCACTTCAGCAATGGAGATTGCAGGATTGCCTGTTACTTGCTCCAGTACATGCATCAGATGATGATGCAGCCGTTCCATATGACCGCGATCATACACTTCCGAGTTGAAATCAAAGCGAATGATAAGTTCATCACCCGGCACTACCATTAGATTGAAATCATAATTGGTCTGTTCAGCTGCTTGAACATCGGTTAAAGCGAGAGCTCCGTCGTTACCGTCTCCGGTTTGCTCCATTCGCTCGTCCAATGGATAGTTCTCAAACACCATGATGTGGCTGATTAGTTCCGACTTCTGTGACGTTCTCGATTGAATCTCATAGAGCGGATAATAATCATATCGCCCAGATTCGAGTGCCGCATTTTGCAGCTGCTCCATCACGTCTGAGAAGCTTGCGCCGGCTTCGCAGCTTACACGAACCGGAATCGTGTTAATGAATAGTCCAATCATCGATTCGACACCCGGAACATCAGCAGGTCGACCCGATACGACTCCGCCGAACACGACATCTTGCGTCCCGTTATACTTCTGAAGCACGATCCCCCAAGCGGCTTGCAGCAGCGTATTTAACGTAACTTGATGCTGCTTGGCAATCCGAATCATACGGGAAGTAAGATCAATTCCGAGCTTGCGGGACGCTTGTTCCAGCACATATGGCTTATCCTTGCCTGTGATCTTCCCATTTGGCAATCGTGTCTGCTGCTCGTAGCCCGCCAAGTACCCGTTCCAATATTCTGCCGCCGCACTCATGTCCTGCTCTGCCAGCCATTCGATATATCGGCTATAGTCAGGCAGGTTGGCCTCTTTGTTCCGCATGGATTCGGCAGATCCGGGAATTCCGACCGTTCCAGTAGCTTCAGTAGTTCCGGCTGCATGATTCGTGACAGCTGAGTATATGCGGAACAACTCGTCCGTCAACTGCGGCAAGCACCAGCCATCCATCAGAATATGATGAGAACTCCACAGTACATGGCAGCTAGATGCCTCCGTACGCATCAATGTGACGCGAACAAGCGGATCGCGTTCCAGATCGAACCCTTGCAGCTTGTCGCTCGCGACAACACGTTCCATCACAACTGCTTGCTCATCAGCTGGCAATTGGCTCAGATCCTCGTACGTGAATGTAATTCGTCCTTCCCGGAACACCATCTGTACCGGTTCCCCGTCCAAGCTGCAGAAGTTCGTCCGCAGCACGGAATGCCGGGCAGCCAGCTCGTGCAGGCTCTGGGCAAACAGGGCAGGATCAAGCTCACCTCGCAGAGTAAATCGGGTTTGTTCGAAATAAGCACCCGATGCGCCTTCTTGACCATCGAGAGCGTTATGGAACCACATCCCCTTCTGCATCGGGGTCAGCATGTACATATTTTCGATGATGCCAAGCTCTTTCGTCTCTTCAGCAATCTGCTCCAGCTGTTCGATACTCAGTCCTTGCAGCAGCAGATCACTCGGCGTCAATTCTGTCTGCTCACGTGAGACACAGTGGTCGATGATCTCGAGCAGACTCTCGTGGAAATGGCCTGCCAGCAGTTCCATCGTCTCCTTGCGGTACTCTTTCTCGCTGTAGCTCATATCCAAGGTCAATATGCCGTCAGTTATGGCGCCATTGATGTCGAGGACATATTGACGTGTATGCAAGGCGCTTCCATCGGAACCTTTCGAATATGGAGACAACATCATGCCGCTTCCCATCGAGTCTTGATCGAATTGTCCCAAGTAGTTGAAGCTAATCTCTGGGGCAGCTCCCCATTCCAAACTATCTTGCGGCTCAGACAAGCGGCATATGCCGTAACCGATTCCCTTGTTCGGAATCTGCCGCAATTCTTCCTTCGCTCTCTTGATGTGGTACGCCAAACCTCGATCTTGCTCCGCTTGCAGCAGAACCGGATATTCGCTTGTGAACCAGCCGACTGTCCGTGAAATATCTAGGTCGCCTGCGATTGGCTCACGTCCATGACCCTCTAGGTTGACGAGAATTTGATTGTGCCCACTCCATTTCTGTATGGCTATCGCGAGAGCGGCCAGCAAGATCTCATTCATATCGGTGTTATAGGCTCGGTGCACCCGCTTCAGTAAATGCTCCGTATCCTGTTGATTCCAAGCTACGGTGACGGAATTACTGTCCTGCTGCAGACTTGATTCTGTGTCAAAGTCCTTCGGCAGCGGATTCGCTCCAGCGTTCAAGACGTGTCTCCAATAGCTACGCTCATGACCCAAATCCGTGTGTGCAGCATATTCGACTAAACTCCGTGACCACGCAGCATAAGAATCGGTCTTCGAAGGCAAGCGGATGTCGTCACCCTTGCACGCTTGCTCGTAGCCTGCCGCGATATCCTCCAGCAGGATGCGCCATGATACTCCGTCTATGACAGCATGGTGGATCGCGATGAGCAGATGATGGCCTTGCTCGCAGCGGAACAATCCAGCCTTCACAAGCGGCCCTCCCTGCAAATCGATGCTAGTCTGGATGTCGTTCGCTTTCGCTTCGATAACCTGTTCGGCATCTCCACTGTTTGCGATATCGAAGGCAAGGAAGTCGAACAGCTCACCCTCTTCGATTGCCCGATTCCAAGCCGTAACCCCAGCGTCTGATTTACGGAATACCATTCGCAGCGCATCATGATGCTCCACGATGGTTCGTAAAGTCTTGCGCAGAGCCACTTCATTAAATCCGTCCTGCCGGTACAGCAAGAACGACTGGTTATAATGATGCATGTCATCTAGATCCAGTCCGAAATACCAGCGTTGGATCGGAGTAAGCTCGACCTCTCCAGACACCTCGCCTTGATCGGCTATCCTGCCGATCGGCTGAAGCTGTAGACTCAATTGCGCTATCGTCGGGTATTTAAATAGGTCGCGTATTTCCAACTTGTATCCAGCCTGATGCAGACGCGATGACACTTGAATCGATTTGATCGAATCTCCGCCCAGTTCGAAGAAATGATCATTCGTTCCAACCCGCTCCACATGCAGGACACTCTGCCATGCGGCAGCCAACGCAATCTCTGCATCCGTGCGTGGAGCTTCATATTCCGTCCCCGTATACGCAGCGCCTTCCGGTGCTGGAAGTCCCTTGCGATCCAGCTTGCCGTTTGGCGTAAGCGGCATTCGCTCAAGCCTCATGAAGTGCGATGGTATCATGTAGGCCGGCAATTCCTTCGCTAACGCAGCTCTCCATTCACCTGCCGTAAGCTCACGCTCGGATGTGTAATAAGCACACAGTACCTTCCGCCCGCTTCCATCTTCCTTCGCGACGACGGCTGCTTCGCGGATATGCGGCGTTTCCTGCAGCTTCGATTCGACCTCTCCGATTTCGATGCGGTAGCCGCGAATTTTCACCTGATGATCGGTGCGCCCGATTAATTCAATGTTGCCGTCCGGCAGCCATTTCGCCAAATCCCCTGTACGATACATGCGTTGACCGTCAGCGAACGGATCGCGCACGAATTTGTCTGCTGTCATTTCTGGCCTATTCCAGTATCCGCGTCCGACTCCGGCGCCTGCGATATACAGCTCTCCAGCCAGACCAACAGGCTGAAGCGACAAGTTCTCACCGAGAATGTACATCGATACGTAAGGAAGCGGCTTACCGATTGGCACAGAGCGTACTGAATCTGATGAAATCGGCTCATAGTAGCTCGAATCAACGCAAGCTTCCGTGACGCCATAGCTGTTAATAATGCGCATGTGTGAACTGAAGCGATCGCGCAGCTTGCGGAATTCATCTGCAGGACACAGATCGGAGCCAATAATTAATAATCTCAGGCTATCGATGTCCAGGCTATGCTCATACACATGCTCCATAAGCGGAATGACGAGAGCAGGTGTCGATTCGAACATCTGAATGCCGCTGCTGCGAAGAAGCTCTGCTAGTGCACCCGGGTTCGCTCTTGTATCGCTCGGGCAGAGTACAAGCTCTCCTCCATGCAGCAGTGTGCGAGCGAGATCACCTGAGAATACGTCGAACGAGAAGCTCGCCCATTGCAGCCAGCGAATGCCCGGCTCATGCAATTCATACTCGGCCTTCCAAGCCTCTGCCATCGCAGCGAGCTGACGATGCTCGATCATGACTCCCTTCGGATTGCCGGTTGTACCCGATGTATAGATGACATAACAGAGATGGCCAGGCTCGCAAATCGGCTCCAGGTTCGTATCGTCCTCATGATAGGAAGCTTCGTCTTCCAGCAGCACCCACGTTCCCTCGAAGGTCACTTTATCTTGTAAATGACACTGCGTCAGAAGTATACTTGCCTTCGCATCTTCCAGCATGTAGCGAATGCGATCCTCCGGATATTCCGGATCAATCGGGACATAAGCTCCGCCTGACTTCAAGACGGCCATAACTGCCACGACCATATCAATCGAGCGATCGGCCATAACGCCAATTAAGTCATCTGGCTCCACACCTTCTGCCCGCAATGTTCTCGCAAGCTTATTCGCCCGTTCGTTCAACTCGCGGTAAGTCATGTGTTCATTCCCGAACACGACTGCAAGTTGCTCCGGTGTCCGTTCTGCCTGTTCTTCGAACAATCGATGTATCGTTCCATCAGGAGCTTTCAATGAATGGGTTGGATTGAACACCTGCAAGATCTCGTCGCTCTCCTGCACGGTAAGCATTCCTAGTTCGCCCAGTTGCGCATCCGGGTGATTGACGATGTCCTTCAACAATTGGCTGAAATGCTCTGCCATGCGGTGGATCGTCTCTGATTTGAACAAGGAAGTCGCATACTCGAAGCTGCAATCCAGCCCCGCCTCATCTGCCTTCACATCCAAGCTCACATCGAACTTCGATATTGTGTATTCCAGCGGATATGGCTTCATTTGAAGCTCGCCCAGGGAATCAGCCTTCATGTCCGTATTGTCTAGGGCGAACATGGTGTCAAACAGCGGATTGCGGCTTAAATCCCTAGTCAACTGCAGCCCTTCCACCAATTCCTCAAACGGATACTGTTGATGCTCGTAGGCCCCCAGCATTGTGCTTCTAATCTCATCCAGATAGGAACGGAATGCCTTAGCACCTTCCGGATAAGCACGAATGGCAAGCGTATTGACGAACATGCCAATTAACGGTTGAAGTTCTTCATGTGTTCTGCCGGCAATCGGTGTTCCGACCACGATGTCTTCTTGGCCCGTATACTTGTGCAGCATGACGGTATAAGCAGCTAGGAGAACCATGTACAATGTCGTTCCGGTGTCAGCGGCAATTCGGTTCAAACCATCTGCCACGTCCTTATCGATTCTAAATGGCAGCGTCAGACCGCCGTATTGCTGCATGGCTGGACGAGCATAGTCTGTTGGCAGCTCCAATATCGGCAATTCACCTTGGAATTGGCCAAGCCAATAAGCTTTCTGATGCTTCAACTGTTCCTTCTGGGCCTCTGATTGCTGCCATGCCGCATAATCCTTGTATTGAATATGAAGCGGCGGTACCTGTTCCCCGTGATAGTGCCGCATGATTTCCTGCAGCACGATACCGATCGATACCCCGTCGGAAATAATATGATGCATATCGAACAGAAGCACATGCTGTTCCTTCGTCCCCGCAATCTCGATCAACCCGACACGAAGCAGCGGCGGCTTATCAAGCTCGAATGTGCGGATGAACTGTTTTACTTGCTGCTGAACCTCTTGTTCTTCGACTTTCCGATATTCAATCGCGAAATCCACAGTATCGTGTATTCGCTGTACAGCCTCTCCCTGCACAAGCTCGAAGCCGGTACGCAAAATATCGTGATGCGCAATCAATTTGCGGAATGCAGCCTCGAACCTGCTTCGATCCAACTCGCCTTCGAGCAGCATGATGCCAGGCATGTTATAGCCCTGCTCTGCCCCTTCAAGCTGGTGAAGGATGTACAGCCGCTTCTGAGCGGAAGATACCGGATAATGATCCTGAACCTCAGCAACTGGTATCGAAGAATAGGATTCCTCCGCCATCTCGGACATGGCAGCTGCCAGTTCTTCTATCGTAGAGAAGCGGAACACATCGCGCAGCGGCAACTGGATATTCATCTCTTGGTGCACCCTGTTAACCAGCGCAGTTGCTCTTAAGGAATGTCCGCCTAGCTCGAAGAAATTGTCTGTCACGCCGACCTGCTCAATTCCAAGCAGTTCCTCCCACATGCGGGCTAAGCTAGCTTCCATTGGTGTACGCGGCGCGACGTATTCCTTGCCCGTGTTGATGCTGCCTTCCGGTGCAGGCAGCGCCTTGCGGTCAACCTTCCCGTTGGAGGTAAGCGGCATCCGCTCCATCTGCACGAAGTAGGATGGAATCATGTAAGTTGGCAGCTCCTGCGCCAATTCGGTTCTCATTTCCCCTACGGTCAGTTGCCGATCCGCCACGAAATATGCACACAACAGCTTTTCGCCATTCTCCTCTCGTGCAACAACAACGGCTTCACGAACCGATTCTACCTTCGTTACTTGGGCTTCTACCTCGCCTAGCTCGATTCGATACCCGCGAATTTTTACTTGATGATCAATCCGGCCAAGGTATTCAATGTTGCCGTCAGGCAGCCACTTCGCCAAGTCGCCTGTCTTGTACATCTTGCTGCCCGGTTCGAATGGATTGTCAACGAACCTGTCCGCGGTCAACTCAGGGCGATTCAAATATCCACGTGCAAGCCCTTCTCCTGCGACGAACATTTCCCCAGCCACGCCTATCGGCACGCATTGTCGATTCGCATCCAGAATATAGATGCGCAAGGTCGGGATTGGGAATCCGATATTGCTTCTTGCCTGCTCGATCTCGGCTTCCGTGATCTCTTTGTACGTGACATGAACCGTTGTCTCAGTAATCCCGTACATATTAATCAATTGCGTGCGCGGATATTTCGCTCTCCAGTCCTTAAGCAGCTGCGGACTCAGCGCTTCTCCGCCGAAGATCACCATTCGAATGTTCAATTCTGGGCTTCCATCCGTAAGTGCTTCCCTTATTAATTGATAGAAATAGGTCGGAGTCTGATTCAAAATCGTTACCCGCTCTTCAGCCAGCAGCTGTAGGAACATGGCAGGGTTCTTGGCTGTCAGCTGCGGAACAACCACCAATTTCCCTCCGTATAGTAAAGCGCCGTACATTTCCCATACCGAGAAGTCGAAGCAGAAGGAGTGGAACAGCGTCCATGTATCGGTTGAACGGAAGTCGAACAGATTTCTGCTGTTGAACAACAGCCGCACGACGTTCTTATGTTCAATCAATGTACCCTTCGGCTTGCCAGTCGTTCCCGATGTATAGATGACATAAGCCAGATCGGAAGGTTTGTTGACTGATGGCGGGTTGGACTTGTCCCCGCTGTATGTCTGCTCGTCATCAAGGAACAACACGGTGCCCTCATAGGCGACTTGATTCCGCAGATGTCGAGGCAATAGCAAAATATCTGCCCCGGAATCGCTCAGCATATAACTGATGCGCTCGTCTGGATATTCGGGATCGATTGGTACGTAAGCTCCTCCGGCCTTGAGTATGGCGATTAGCCCCACAAGCATATCAGTCGTACGCTCGGCCATGATGCCTACCAGCTTGTCTGCCCCGATGCCTTCTGCACGCAGTACCCACGCCAAGCTGTTAGCCCGTTCATTCAGCTCCTGGTAAGTCAAGAATCCGTCTGTTCCCGTTACAGCAATCGCATCAGGCGTTCTTTCGACCTGTTCCTCGAACAGTCGGTGAATCGTCTTATCACGCGGATAATCCGCTGACGTATCGTTGAACTGTTCGAACAATTGCTGCTTCTCTGTCTCCGTTATGATGCCAAGCTGCTCCAACCGAGCATCGGGATTGCTTATGACTGCTTCCAGCAATTGATTGAAATGGCATGCCAGCCGTTCAATCGTTTCTCGATTGTACAAGGCGGTTGCATATTCAATACTGCACGCCAGGCCATCGACATCTTCTTCGACATGAAGTGTAAGGTCGAACTTAGCAACGGCATGCTCAATCGGATTCGGCGTCACGGCAAGCCCATCGATGGACCATGCGCCTTTTTCTGTATTTTGCAGGACGAGCACAGTATCGAATATTGGATTACGGCTTACATCTCTTGTCGGTTGAATATGATCAACAAGCTCCTCGAACGGATATTCCTGGTGTTCATATGCTTGTAATGTGGATTGCCGAACCTCCCCTAGGAAGGAGCGGAACGTCTTCTCTCCAGCCGGATAATGGCGAAGTGGAAGTGTGTTGACGAACATACCGATAAGCGGCTCGATGTCTGCATGCGTTCTACCGGCTATCGGCATCCCCACGATGACGTCTTCTTGTCCGGTATACTTGTGAAGCAAGGCCGTATACAACGCCAGCAGCACCATGTACATCGTGGCATCCGAACCCGCTCCAAGCTGCTTAAGCTGGTCCGTCTTGTCGGCAGGAACAATGAATTCCAACGTGCTTCCTGCAAAGCTGCGGAATGCAGGCCGAGTGTAATCCACTGGTAGCTGCAGAACTGGAAGCTCGCCTCGCAATGTCTCCAGCCAATACGCCTTCTGCTCTTCCATCTTGGACAAGTATGCTTCCGAATGCTGCCACGAAGCATAATCCTTGTACTGAAGACGCAATTCAGGCAATTGTTCGCCGCTATACAGTGCAACGAATTCATCTAGCAGAATGCCCATGGATGCCCCGTCCGAAATAATATGATGCATATCGAACAGCAACAGGTGCCGACCTGCGTCCACTTCGATCAGTCCGACCCGAAGCAGTGGTGGCTTATTCAATTGGAACGCCCGTACGAACGAGCGAATGACTGACTCCGCTTCCGATGCAGCTCCAACAATCCAATGCTCGACAGTAAATTCTACATCGCTGTAAATTCGCTGCATGGGTTCCCCGTTGTGCATTTCGAACCCGGTACGCAGCACTTCATGTCTTGCTATCAAGCTGCGGAATGCCGCCTCCAAGCGATCGCGATGGAGCTTGCCTTCAATCGCCATGACGCCCGGCATATTGTAGGACAGTTCTGCGCCCTCCATCTGATGAAGAACGAACAGCCGCTTCTGCGCGGAAGATACCGGGTACCACTCTCGGTCTTCCACCCGAGGTATGGATGCAAAGCTTTCCTTCTGCATCCCCTGTATGGCGAGAGACATTTGTTCAATCGTCGGGTAGCGGAATACATCCTGCAGTGGCAGCACAACACTCAACTCCCGATGCACCTTGCTGACGAGGGTCGTCGCGCGCAAGGAATGGCCGCCCAGTTCAAAGAATGAATCTGTAACGCCTACGTTCTCGAGACCAAGCACATCCTTCCAGATGAGTGCGAGCTTAGCTTCCAGTTCCGTGCGCGGCTGGATTTGAATATTCAAATGCATTCCTTCCCCTGGTTGAGGCAGAGCTCTGCGATCCACCTTGCCGTTAGGTGTCAAAGGAAGTTCTTCAATCTGAATAAAATGCGACGGGATCATGTAAGCTGGCAGTTCACGAGCCAGTGTCTCCCTTAGTCCACTAGCTGATAGCTCAGCTTCCGTTGTGAAATAGGCGCATAGCTCCTTCTGTCCACTCGAATCCTCCCGCGCGATTACAGCCGCCTCGCCTACTTCATCGATCCGCAGAAGATAGGCCAATACCTCACCTGGTTCAATCCGGTAACCGCGAATCTTCACTTGTTCGTCGCAGCGCCCGATAAATTCGATTGAACCGTCTGGCAGCCATCTCGCCAAATCGCCTGTCCGATACAAGCGTTCACCTGGGATAAATGGATCATTCACGAATTTCTCTGCTGTCAATTCCGGACGATTCAAGTATCCTCGTGCCAAGCCATCCCCGCCCGCATACAGCTCTCCACATACGCCAACAGGAAGGGCGTTCCCAGCTTCATCCAGCACATACACTCGCGTATTGCTAATCGGTCGGCCAATCGGAATCGAGCAGCCTCGATCCAAATCAGCAGCCGTAATGGTATGGCAGCAGGTGAAGGTTGTATTTTCCGTCGGCCCGTAGCCATTAATCACCCTTATACCATTATGCTTCTCCATCACTTTACGCACGTGTGTAGGAGATACAACATCTCCGCCCACAAGCAGCTGCTTGACTCCGTAGAAGCCCTCGATTTGCTGTTCAACCATGACCTGGAACAAACCAGCTGTCATCCACAACGTCGTCACCCGATGACGCTGAATCGCTTCGCTCCAATCTGTAAGCGACACATTGCCAGAAGGCAAGATGGCCAGCGCAGCCCCATTCAGCAGACTTCCCCATATTTCAAAGGTTGCTGCATCGAACGAGATTGTGGAACCTTGCAAGAAGACATCCGAACTGTCGATCTCGACATACGTCGCGCCGCATACGAGCCTGACCACCCCGCGGTGCGTTACGCAAACCCCTTTCGGTGTTCCCGTAGACCCTGACGTATAGATGATGTATGCCAAATCGTCTCCAGCCCCATCAATAGACAGGTTTGTACTTTCTATATCTTCCATTAAGTTGCTTACGTCTGTCTCGTTAACATCCAGCACGATCACGTTAAAATGTTCAGGCCATAAGCTGCACAGATGCTTCTGTGTAACCATCGTCGTAATGGATGTATCTTCGAGCATTGCACTAATCCGCTCTTGAGGGTAAGCCGGGTCGATCGGTACATAAGCCCCGCCGGACTTCATAATTGCCAGTAAGCCGACGACCATATCCAGCGATCGATCCGCGCAGATGCCAACCAGTTCACCGTTCGTTACCCCGGCATGCCGGAGTCTCCGAGCCATTCGATTGGCTGCGGCATTCAACGCTCCGTAGGTCATCTGTTCATTTCCAAACACGACAGCTAGCGCGTCTGGCTCATGTTCAGCTCGCTCCTCGAACAATCGATGGATCGACTTCTCGCGCGGATAAGCCACGAACGTATCATTAAATTCGCTCATCATTACGGCACGCTCTTCATCCGTCGCCAGCTGCAGCTCTCCTATGGATATTCGCGGATTCGATGCAACTTGTTCCAGTACATGCAACAGATGCTGCTTCAACACATTCATATCCGCTTCTTCGAGTGCTTGTTTATTAAAATCGAAGCGAATGACGATATTGTCGCCAGGTATGATGATGAGGTTCAGATCATAATTCGTCTGTTCTGTTACGGTAACGTCTGTCAGCTTCAGTCCACTGCCGTCTGAACTGTTAAATTGATCGAGCTGCTGCTCCATCGGATAGTTTTCAAGCACCATGATGTGAGTTATGAGATTCTGCTTCAGGGTGCACTGTGCTTGGATTTCATACAACGGATAGTAGTCGTGCTTGGCAGATGACAATGCATCTTCTTGCATACGCGTCATTACTTCTGCAAATCTCTCCTGCGCCTGACTGCTCACACGCACGGGAATCGTGTTAATGAACAAACCAATCATCTCTTCGATTCCGACTAGTTCTGCCGGTCTGCCGGATACAACGCTGCCGAATACAATATCTGAAGTTCTGTTGTATTTCTGGAGCAAAATTCCCCATGATGCCTGCAGCAATGTATTCAATGTCACTTGATGCTGCGTTGCAACTTGATTGAGAGCAAGGCTCAGGCTTGTGCCTAGATCGATCTGAACCTGACCTGCTTCATATTGACCAGAATGTCTGCGCCCCTTGCTATGCGGAAGTTCTGTCGTCTCTTCAAATCCAGACAAATAATTGTTCCAATAGGCCGCGGCTGCGGATTCATCCTGCCGCTCCAGCCATTGAATGTAATGATTATAGGAAGGTACCGAAGCAAGAATCGGCTTCTTGTCTTCCACCAGCGCGGAGTACGTGTTGAATACTTCAGCAGCGACGAGCGGGAGACACCATCCATCCATGACGATGTGATGGGAGATCCATAGAACTTCATACACTTCGTCTGCCGTCTGGAGTACGGACACGCGCATGACATCCCCATTCTCAAGGTCAAAGCCTTGTTCGCGTTCCTTGGCCGCTTCGTTCTCAATCGCCACAGCCTGCTCATATGCATTCAGGGAACGCAAATCTTCGTGCTTCACGCTGATGCGCTTGCTCCGAAATACAACTTGCAGTGGTTCGCCATTCGAATCGACGAGGAAGTTGGTACGGAATACAGCATGCCGAGCCGCCAGTTCATTCCAGCTTGCAGCGAAGGCTTCGATGTTCAGCGTTCCCTCAAGCGTTAAGCGTGTAAGCTCGAAATAGGCCCCCGCCTGGCTGTCCATAGCTGTATGGAACCACATTCCCTTCTGCATCGGCGTTAATGCATAGATATCCTCTACTTCACCGATACCGCTTGTCCGTTCAACGATCTGCTCCAACTCTTGAATGCTAATGCGCTGCAATGACACGTCACTTGGCGTGAGCTCTGTTCGCTCCTTGGCCACACAATGCTCGATGATTTCAAGTAAGCTGTCCCGAATCAAGCTTGCCAATCGCTCAATCGTCTCAGCACGATATTGCGTCCGTCCATAGCTGATGTCGAGCTGCAATTTGCCGTCCGAGACCATGCCATTCATGTCCAGCAGATAAGGTCTTAGCTGATCTCCCCCAATATTGCTGCCGGTAGAATACGGCGATGGAGAAAACCCGCTGTTCTGGAAATCTTGGTCGAACTGCCCCAAGTAGTTGAAGCTGACCTCAGGAGCTGTTCCCCAAACCTCACAAATACCCGTGTTGGATAAATATCGACAAATGCCGTAACCAATCCCTTTATTCGGAATGCTGCGCAAATCTTCTTTGACCGACTTGATGATTCGCGGCAGTTCTTCCTCAGAGCCCACCTCGAGAAGCTGCGGATACTCACTCGTGAACCAGCCTACCGTGCGTGTGATATCAAGATCTGGCAGGATCGACTCCCGACCATGTCCTTCCAAATTAATTCGGATGCGCTCATGCCCACACCATCTCCGGAATGCAATGCCGAGTGCCGTTAAGAGAAGATCGTCCATCTGCGTGTTATAGGCCCGATGCGCCTGCTTCAACAGCAGTTCGGTCTCACTAGCACTCCATTCAACCGTGACCGATTCGCTATCTCGTTGAAGAGCAATCCCAGCATAATCCGTCGGCAGTGGAGTAATCGTCGTCTGTGCGACTTGGTGCCAATATTTCAGCTCCTCGTTCATGTTAGACTGCTGTGCATATGCTGAAAGCTCTCTTGACCATAACCGGAAGGAGTCGGTCTTGTCAGGGAGACGAATCTCGCTGCCTTGAAGTGCCTGTTCGTATCCGGTGGCGAGATCCTCGAGCAAAATTCGCCAAGATACGGCATCAATAACAGCATGATGAATGACGATAAGCAGGTGATCTCCATCTGGGCAGCGGAACAATCCTGCGCCTACAAGTGGCCCTGCCTCTATATCGAACCCCGCCTGAATCACATTGGCTTCAGCTATGAGCATGTTGTGAAGAGATTCTTCGCTTTCTACGCCAGCGGAACGTTCCTTGATATCCAACACATCAAGACGGTAAAGCTCGCCTTCTTCGATTCTCCGGTTCCAGGCCGCGTATTCTCCCTGTTCCGTGCGGCGGAATACCATGCGCAGCGCATCATGATGTTCCGTTATCTTGTGCAATGCATTGCGAAGTGCCGCTTCATCGAATCCAGCCTTGCGGTGCAGCATTATGGATTGATTGTAATGATGCAGACTCACTTCATCTCGATCAAAATACCAGCGCAATATAGGAGTGAGCCCAACCTCACCACTCTCTTCTCCCTGCTCAGCTTTTCGCTGAACCTCCACCAGATGTGGACTTATTTGTTCAATGGTCGGATACTTGAACAGATCCCGGATATCCAGCTTATATCCAGCTTGCTGCATGCGAGAAGATACTTGAATGGACTTGATCGAATCTCCACCTAGCTCGAAGAAATGATCCAAAATACCCACTCGCTTGACTCCAAGCACCATTTTCCAGATGCTAGCCAGCGTTTGTTCCGCTTGGTTACGAGGCTCCACATAAATCTTGCCGGAATAGTCCTGACCAGACGGTGCAGGCAATCCATTCCGATCGATTTTGCCGTTCGGCGTAAGCGGCAATCGTTCCAGCTTCATGAAATAAGACGGAATCATATAATCCGGTACTTGTTCTGCTAGGGTTGAACGCAATTGCTGTACGGATATCTCGCTGTCGGCAACATAATAGGCGCACAGAGCTTTCAGTCCATTTTCATCCTCGCGCGCTACGATAACGGCTTCCCGCACGAGTGATGTTTGCAGCATGCGCGTTTCAATTTCTCCTATTTCTATCCGGTTACCCCGAATTTTGACTTGATGATCGAGCCTTCCAAGGTATTCGATGTTTCCGTCCGGCAGCCATCTTGCCAAATCACCTGTCCGATACATCTTTCCTTGTGAGTAGGGGTCATCAACGAATTTTTCTGCTGTCAAGTCATCACGGTTCAAATAACCTCTGCCGACACCGGCTCCACCTATGTAGAGCTCTCCTACAATTCCAATTGGCTGAAGCGCCTTGTTCTCGTCTAGAATGTACATGGATACCGAAGGCAGTGGTTTGCCTATCGGAAGCATTGTGATGGAATCCGCACTACAATTTCTCTCGTAATAGCACGCATCGACGCAAGCCTCAGTCACGCCATAGCTGTTCAGGATTCTCATTTGCGAACCGAACCGTTCAATCAGCTTGCGATATTCCGCAGCCGGGCAATGATCCGAGCCAACAACGAGCAGGCGCAGACTGCTTACATTCTTGCCATGTTCATGCACATATTCCATCAACGGAATAACGAGGGCTGGGGTTGATTCGAATATGTGGATGCGATGTCTTGCGATTAGCTCGCATATCGCTTCAGGATTAGCTCGCGCTTCGCTTGGGCAGATGATAAGCTCGCCTCCGTACAGCAGCGCTCGTACCATGTCTCCCGTAAATACGTCGAAGGAGAAGCTTGCCCATTGCAGCGTCCGAATTCCCGATTCATCTAATTGATAGGCATGCTTCCATGCATCCCCCAAGGCTGTAATCTGCTTATGCTCAATCATGACGCCCTTCGGCTTGCCAGTTGTACCGGATGTATAGATGACATAAGCCAAATGATGTGCTTCGTTGACCGACTCCAAGTTATCGCGGTTTGCTTCATAGTCGTTCTCATCATCAAGCAATACCCATGTTCCTGTGTAACCGAGCCGTGTCTGTAAATGACTTTGCGATACGAGTACTCTTGCATTAGAGTCTTCCAGCATATATAAAATGCGCTCTTCTGGATATTCAGGATCTATCGGAACGTAGGCTCCACCCGCCTTCAATATTGCAAGTATACCGACGACCATCTCAATCGAGCGGTCTGCCATGATGCCTACGAATTGCTCTGCTGCTACACCATGGGCTCGCAATGTTCGAGCGAAGCAATTGGCTTGTTCGTTCAGTTCCTTGTAGGTTAGGTGCCGATCTCCGAACACGACAGCAACCTGATCAGGCGTGCGTTCGACCTGTTCCTCAAACAACTGGTGAATCGTTCGTCCAACTGGCTGCGGCGTTGACCAATTCCCGTTGCTGAAGCGTGTCAGGATGATCTGAGCTTCCTTATCACTGATCATGGACAACTGCTGCAAGCTCTGGCTCGGATTACTCAACATCTGATCAACGATGGTCATCATTTGATCGATAATACGAATGACTTCATGCTCTTCGAACAACTGTTTGCGATAATCGATATTGAAAATGATCTGATTATCATCCACCATATCTTCTACGTGAACTGCAAAATCGTCTACCTCATGACCGCAAAAGCTGCTGCGTTGGCGGGCGGCTAGTTCTCCGTGACTGGACCAGCGTATCGGCATATAGTCGATGGAAATACGGTACAAATCCTGAATCTCAACACTATTATTTTGCTCTCTTAAATCAAGAATAAGCTGGTTGTAAGGATACTTCTGATGCCGCAAAATTGCTTTTTGCTCTTTGGCAACGTTATGTAGGAAGGTTAGTACATCTTGGTCTGGGGAAATCGTCAAACGAGCGGCTACCGTGCTTACGAACATGCCCAGCGCATCCTTGTCTTGCCTGGAAGTTCGATTCGCATAAGCGGCACCGACAGCAATATCGTTGTTCCCTGTCGTCTTATATAGAAATGCGTATAAAGAACCTAGAAATAGAGTAAAGAGACTGATATTGTGCTGCTGGCTAAATCGGTAAAGCTTCTCGTACATTTCTCCGCTAACCGTGATGCTTGTCCGACTGGCCTCAGTGCCGATTGAATGAGGAGGGTAAGATTTGATACCTATCACTTCTGGCATTGTGCTGAACTTATCCAGCCAATAAGCCTTATCTTTCGCGTATCGATCAGATTGTTCATACTCTCGTTCCGCGAATATGTAATCCAGGTAAGTGCTCTCTTGTTCATCCGTGTCCGCGTTGCCACTCACCATTGCGGTATAATTCTTCATGATTTTATAAGCGATAAGATGAGAAGAGACGCCATCCGTTGCAATATGATTCATTTTCAAATTGAACCATGCTTCCTCATCATTGACGTTAAATACGACAAAGTGATATAACGCTGGGTCGAACATATGGATAGGAATATGATTAAATCGCTGTAACCAGCTCTCAGCTTCAATCTGATTATCCCACTCTAAGTAATCAACGTGAGGGACGATTTGCTCTACGGGAGCAAATTGCTGCTTCGGCTGATTGTCTGTCATTGCGATTCGTATTCGGAAGGCATCATGCTGCATAATCACTTGATATATCGCCATTTTCAAAATCTCAACGTCTACCTTGCCTCGTATGTACATTGTTCCAGCAACGGTAGTAACTGACGTATTAGGATGCATCATTTCTGTGTACCAGATTCTGCGCTGCGCTTGCGTCAAAGGATACCATTCGTTAGGATTCGCGTTCACGTTGACTCTCCCCTATTCGAAAAATATTCGTAAGCGTCCGGAAACATCATCAGTGGATTCTGTTCCAAAAGAGTTCACAATCATATCCGCAGAAGAGATAAGATACATGGCTATATGAAGTTGTAATTGCTCGTCATGATCGTGGTTATCAAGGCTATTGTTGAAAAATCGTAAACTGTGATGGGGATCTAAGTTGGATTACGGGCAAAACCTGTTCCTGACAAATTGTGACGAAGTAGTATAGAGGCAGAAACGAATATAGACATTTATGAGGCTCGAATTAGGCATTGCTTGTGATGCTGGACACCTCCTCATATAAAACTCTACATGTGTAACCCTATGGAGGAAGAAGATGCACCTTCTGTAGAGAAAGTTAATGATTTCCATAACGTATTATATACAGTATTGAGGCCATTAACAATATCATTTACTATAAATTAGCATAATTCTTTAATTTTTTGTAAATGATCACCGTTTTCTGTCAATCATTTTTCACAATTCACCCACTGCTGTACAATCCCCCAAACAAAACAAGACAGAAATCCCTCTTCCCCTATGCAATCGAACTGAAATCTGCATGAAGAGCGGGCTTTCTGTCTTTTATGAATTTACGTACATCTGATTCGAACAGGTATGGATTTAACCATCATAATTGACAACATAGCTGTGAAGTTCCGTATGATAATATCCTTCGCTATATTCAATCAACGCCCCGTCAATGTCATATGAATAGCGGGAACGCTTTAATAGCGGCATTTCGTGATTGACTTCTAGTATTGATCTCGCAGCCTCTGGTGCAGTCGCAACAGCAAACTCGTCTTTATATTTTCCAAGCTCGATATGTTGATCTTCGAGCCATTCATACAGCGACTGCTCGCTCAATTCAGATAGATCGAGCCCTTCCTCCTGCAGCCTTACATAATGGGTATAGTGAATATATGGCGTTCCGTTCAAATCATATACCCGTTCAATGCACAGGCAATGTCCTCCGAACAACTGAAATGGAATCGTTCCTGCTTCATTGTGTATGACCTCGGCCCGAATGATTCTTTTCTGAATTTTGTGGCCTTCTTCGACTAGGATTTCCGTGAACCGCTTCCATTTGGACAGCTTCGAGACGGAAGTATTGCGAATGACCTTGGTTCCCTTGCCGCTTCCTTTCTCCACATACCCTTCCTGCACAAGCTCAATAATTGCATTGCGCACTGTAATTTTGCTAACATGGAACTCTTCTTCAAGCTGCGGTTCCGAAGGGATGTATGTCCCTAGCGGATATACACCGTGCAAAATGCGCTCTCGCAAAATATTTCTTACCTGTACGTACAAGGGACGTTTGTTGCGTGACAATCTCAATGTTACTGCCTACCTTTCTACATCTATCCCAGACTCCACCATCGCTCGCAGCACCTCACGCTCCGTGGCCATTGGTGTATCACCCTCAAATGTGTGTGCAAGCATGCTGGAAGCAGCGGCGAACTCTACCGTCTGCTCTGGAGCGAAGCCTTGGAATTCTCCGTGCAAAATACCGCATGTATAGGCATCCCCCGCTCCGATCCGATCATGAACCGCAAACGTTAATCGTTCCGAGAAGGTAAAGGAATCCTGCTTATACATGAAGCCTTGCAAGGAATGCGTCTGATTCTCGTGAATAGCGCGGTGAGTACCTGCTATGACCGAAATATTATACAGCTTCGCAACTCGAGGAATCAACTCCTCCAGCTGTTCGCGCCGCTCCGTCTTCTCAGTCTCCATCCCGAGCGTCAGCATCGCGTCCTTCTCATTCATCATGACAATGTCCGCGAACCTAAGCATCTCTTCATAATGTGCCCTTGCCTTCACATAGCCCTCTTCGCCCCAATGCGCAGGACGATAGTTGCAATCGAAGATGACAGTACCTCCCGCAGCCTTAACGGCGGCAGCTAATGCCTTCATATGTTGGCGAACACCATCATTCATCGCGAGTGCAATGCCGCAGAAGTGAATCGCATCGATGCTGCCAGCAATCCCACTGTATGGATACACATCATCGGGCGCCGTATTGAAGCTGCTTCCAAGCCGATCTGTATAAGTTACGCGCCCAGGACGGGGACCGAATCCTTGTTCTAAAAAGTACATGCCGATATATTTGCCGCCATGGCTAATGAATGCCGTGCCTATCCCGAGCTTGCGCAGATATGCCTCCGCAGCTTCGCCAAGCGGATTGTCTGGCAGCCGCGATATCAAATAGGCATCATGGCCGAAGCGAGCAAGCTGCGAGCTAACGTTGACGCCTGTACCCGAAAACGAGTAATCCAGATGATTGGCTTGGCTTAATCGCTCCACGCCAGGCACCGTCAGTCGCATCATCACTTCGCCGAAGGCCGCTATTTTCTTCATGCCCAGCTTAGGCACATTAGGCATAATACTCGACCCATTTCTTCATCTCAGCGTATAAAGTGCGAATATCCTCTACCTTCGTGTTGCCCGTTGCTTTGTCCACGATTGAAGAGTACACATGTGGAATGACAATGGGCACCTTCGCTTCCAGTGCAATGCGCAGGATCGCTTCGAAGTTATCCAGATCAATGCCGCCCGTCGGCTCTAGTGCTAACCCTTCTTCACCGCACGCCTTTGCAACCGCCCGAAGCTCTTCTTCGCAGGCAAGCCCGTTCATCGGGAAGTATTTCAATGCATTCCCACCCATATCACGTACAAGCGCGATTGCACTCTTAATAGGAACAATGGCCTTGTCTGCCTGATCCGCACTTACTGAACCTGTCGAAATGTTAACGTATCCCACCTGCCCAGTCGGCGATACCAAGCTGTTAATCCAGCTATCCTTGCCATTCAAGTTCGCGCGTGTTGCCCCAACCGAAGGGAATACTTGATTGATATGACCGCCGCCATAATGCTTCGCAATCTCTGCCACTACTGCCGCTTGACGATTGTCGCCAGCCCCGAGTCCAATTGAAACTGCATCGTCAATCGCAGCGCCGTATTCCTTCATCGCTTCTACAGCCGACTCAACCGTCGGATAATTTTTGGACAGGACGCCAACAAGTACATGACCTTCTGCCGCCTCGAAAATTTCCTTTGCATTTTCCACACTGTTTGCCAGCACATTAAGCGCCGCGCGTCCTTTGTATAAACGTTTATCCATATTAGACATGAGTAGGCCCTCCCACTAATTTGCGAATATGTGACTCAATGACGTCCATGTCATCCCCCATAAGCGGACGCGGATCGATATCGAAGTATCCTTGTCTAACCCCGTAGTCACGGGTATAAATAGCGATTTCCCCTTCCTGCAAGCCCTTCACAACGTCCTTCGCCGTCGTGCTGGCCAGAGCAGGATCGATCTGAATGCGAGCACGGTATATTGCACGCCCCGCTTCATCCTGTACAATCGTGCATGTGACACCCTGGAGCTCATTCAGCGGCATAAGCTTGGCAAGCTCTGCCTTCTCCTGTTCGCTCTTGTCTTCCTTCACCATATATTCGTCCAAAGCCTGCAGCAGTCCGAACACGGATTCTTTGCCTACCTTCATGCTCCGCCCGATCCCGTGAAGCTGTACCTTCACCCATTCGATGGCTTGACGTTTGCCCGCTACTATGCCTGTCGTTGGACCTTCAATTGCTTTGGAGCCGCTATAGATCGCAAGGTCAGATACCTGCACATACTTGTGCAAATCTTCTTCCGCAGCCGCATCGACGATGAGCGGTACCCCATTACGCTGCGCGACTTCCCAAGCTTCCTCAACGGATATCATGTTTTTTTGCACAGCATGGTGGGATTTCACATAGAGAATTGCCGCGGTGTGCTCATGAATGGCATCCTCGATATGCTCAGCCTTGCCTTCGTTCGCATACCCAACCTCCACGAGTTTCCCGCCGCCTAAGTAGACCATCGTCTCGACAGGTGCACCGTATTGGACATTATGACCTTTTAAAATAATGATCTCGTTCTTCTCAATCGGATCTTGATGCAGGCGAAGACTCTTGCGGCGGTTGCCTTGCGTCACGATTGCCGCAACAGACAGTGCAATCCCGCTTGATGCTGAGTTGACAATAACGGCTGCTTCGGAATCGATGAGCGCTGCAACGTAATCGCCTGCTTTATTGACAAGGTCGGAAATTTCCACATAGCTCTGTCCGCCGATCTTCATCGCTTCCATTACCGTATCGGACACCGCCGATACGCCGAGAATACTCATGCGTCCGCTGGCATTAATGACGCGCTTCAGTCCGTACTTTACATGCAACGTACTCGCCATTTGCAAACACTCCCTTGGTTACGATATGTTGATGCCCGATACGGACATCGCCTTCTGAATCGATGAGTTCAATTGGCTCATTGCGTACTTCGAACAGCGTCAAGTTCGCGCGATCTCCTACTTGAATGCGACCAAGCTCCGGCTTGCCTAACCATCCCGCAGCACGTGTCGTCACGCCGCCGATCACTTCTTCAAGCGTATACCCTAAGTACAAGAACTTCGACAGCACATGCGCCAAGCTGTATACAGGACCGTTCTGCCGGTTGCCGCGATAAATGTCTGAGCTGATTGTATCCACGGGAATGTGATGACACTTAGCCGCTTCCGCTACCTTGAAGGAGAAGCTCGCCGTTCCGTGTCCAACATCAAGATGGACACCGCGTGCTACCGCCTCCTTCAGCACATGAAGCGGTTCTCCCTTCGCATCAAATAAGTTGTTTGCTTTACCATTTAAATAATGTGTGATGATATCCTTCTGCTGCAAATAAGGAACGATCTCTTCAATATCCGGAGGTGCTGACCCGATGTGCACCATAACAGGGAGCCCCATGTCTTCGGAAAACTGCCGTGCCTTGCGAAGCGGTTCAATGCCGCTGTCCAGCACAACACTTCGACTAATCCGAGCTTTGAGGCCAACAATGAAGTCTTTATATCGTTCTACCGCTTCCTTCACCGCTGATTGATCGACCCAAGACATATCCGATAATTCATCGATACGCTTCAGCCCAATTTTGGAGATATTGAGGAATGCCAGTACATTCGTGACAGATTGTTCCGCCTTCTCCTTCAGTTCCCCTATTCGCTCTGCCCCCAAGCTTCCGGCGTCAATGATGGTCGCAACTCCCTGCTCGACACCTATCTTATCAATAGCGTCGCCATAAGGATCAAATTCCTCGAAGGCATGGACGTGCATATCAATCCAGCCACTTGATACGTATGTATTCATTCCGCTGTAATCCAATATCCGGCCACCTTGACCCTTGCCTGCTTCCGTTATGGCGGAGAGAATTCCATCTTCGACTACGATGTCTATTGCTGTGCCGTCCACACACTTCACGCCTCTTACGACGATCCGTTCGCTCATGCTGCTCACCTCGCTTCGTGTAAACAATCTATCAATCTAACAACTTGATTTCATAATGGTTGAATTAAGGCCAAGCCAAACATTATAATGTTTGAATTCATAGTAGCACCGCATGTCACCGACGTCAATATAACGTTATAATGTTTATGGATATAAAAAACGAGTTATCGTTTTTTCGCCATAACTCGTTGACTAGACACCTAATAGTGCTCTTTATTCCTCCGGAAATAACTCTCTTAATCGACGCAAAATTATCGAAACATTCCCATTTTGAATAACGGCTGCGAACATTCCTTCATTGAATCGATCGCCACGAATATAGCAGGTCATAAGTTTACGAAGCGTATCGATATCCGCGTTCCTAATTTGTTCATCGATATTATTCCTGATGTCCTGATAGGTTTCGTGCTCCGCGAGCCAAGCTTTCCAATCAAACACAATCAAAAATCCGCTATCATCAAGCGCTTTTCGAAATGCGGTAACCACTTCACTTTCACAAGGATACCCGTTCACGATTCGAATATGTTCATGATCGGCGTCTTGTAAACAATCAATGAAAACGAGGAGTCTTTCTATTTCTGTCCTTGTTAGAATATGAATGTCACTCAATGCGCTAACCACCCTTTACAAAAAATATTCGTCTGCAAGTTGTAGATTTCCCGCTGGTACCCATCCTTCTTCGGAGTTCATCCGATGAGTGCACCATCTCCAACCATTCAGCTCCCTATGACCCACGAGCTGATCGCCTTCATCAACATTCAATTCTCGTGCGGTATAATCCTCAATGACAATTGCTTCCGTCCCCTTAGTGTCAAGGAGCTGCATCGGAACCCATCCGCTGATTTTTTGGTTTCCCTCTGATTGTGTCGTGCAGAAAATCCAGTTCTCCCAATATTCAGGCCCTTCATATTTTTCACCCATAATGACGGATTGACCCTTTATTAACGTCAGCGGATTGGGATAATTGGATCTATGCTTCTTGATCACGATATAATCATTCATTTGTACACACCTCATCATGTAATTACTGCTTCACATACGAGTATTGTACCATCATAGCCTTTCCCGGAAAAGAACAAATGTTCGATATTATGAAACGTTACTTACCCCGCGTACTAGCTGCTGAGGCTGAACTTTCACATCCCTCAAAACATCATTCTCGCCTTACTTGTAATACAGTTCATCGCGCTTCTTTAACGGCAAATTTTAAGGCCATCCAGTGTGGATGGCCTGCATATTGTCACAATGTATATTCATATTCTCCTTTAATCACAAAATACGATCCCCGAATTGTTCCCGCCAATTTTGATTTCTGTCTGGCAAACTTAAACTTCCCCTCTAACTCCTTTGGTACCTCCATCCCCTCAGAAAGCTTAAATCCAACAGCTCGCTTCTTCGGGTCATCCACCGTATACATGACATTGAGTCCAAGGCCATCCTCATAAAAAACGTAGGTGATTTGAATATTTTCCACTTGAAAGTGCGACGTTTCTAAAGGTTTGGCCGCAAACTCAATATCACGTTCCTCTTTCAAGATTCGGTTCACGTAATCAAGGTTCTCCTGACTTTCGCTAGCTGGTACAACCGTAAATTCATGTTTGTATTTATTCATGAAGTAACGGGCTTCGTTAGCACGTAAACCAGCAAGTGTTTCTGCTACAGGTGAAGATTCTAAACCAACCGTAGACACATTTTTAAAATCAACGATATACGACACTTCGATCCCTCATTTCTCTTTCTTTGGTTTCCTAATTCTCTTATCAAAACTAATGCCAAAAATGATGATTCAAGGGAAAATTTCGACTGGCAAATTTGCTGGTTTATTAAATGGTGTTCACATAGACTGGTATTAACAAATGTCTCTCTAGATATACGACGTTGTTGCATCCAATCCCCTCATCTAGCGGGGCAAGCAAAACGCTCCAATCCGCCAATCGCATGCTGTATTTAACCAAATTGGATCGACCGTATCGATTACGAAGGAGCAGTTCATGCAGACATTTAGCTGCTTGAAGGAGGGGAAGGCACCTTGACCATCTCTTTATTGTCAGCATGAATGCTTTTCATTCCTTCAAAAAATGGATACTCCCTGCTTAAGTATTTTTCTAACTCTTCGTTATCATGAAGAAGCTGTTTTAAGTAATATTTTGAACTGTTTATCCTTTTTTGAATTTCCTCCTGATACTGTGTTGTCGATCCATGTCCAGGTATGTGAGTCGTTATTTGATGATTTAGCAAAATATTTTCTGCTTTATTGATAGTATTTACATAGTCTTCATAACTGCTAAAAATGAACGGAAACTCAACATCTGACAGGTAATCTCCAGAACAAAATAGACCATATGGCTCGATCACTGTAAATAAACCATCATTCGTATGACCAGGTGCTTGATAAAATGTCATAGCTATCGAATCTAATTCTAATTTATGTCCATCCGCTGAAACAACAATATCTACCGTTGGATATACGGGTGAATAGCTTCTATGTAAATAGTACTTTTGATCAAATTGTTTAATCTTTTGAATGCTGTCTTCTTTATTCGGATTTTTATCCAATTGTTTAGATGCAATTACCTTAGCTTCTTGAAAGGCCCCCGACCCAATAATATGGTCAAAATCGCTATGTGTGTAAATAATATATAGTTGCTTATCACCTTTCATTTTATTTATATAGCACTTAATTTCTTCAATTTCGGTAGGCAACCAATTCGGATCCGTCATAATGATTGCTTCATTAGTTTGAATGATTGCCGTGGTAGTCATATATAGTGCACTTTGAAAAACAGTAATATTATCTTTTTGGAATTGAATCATCATGAACCTTCCTTTTCCCCTTATTATTCGCGCCTTTAATCCCCTAATTTATTCTCTCTTAAATTAAAAAAGTTCGAGGAGTTTCGATAAACTCCTTCTTATCGTTATTCTTCCAACAATACAGCCTTCTCTATTTAGAATATAAGTAAATTAACCTTTTAACTATTTAAGAAAATAAAATTTTAATTAAATTTAATAATAACTCCTGCAGAAAAGAGACGGATACTTTTGGAAGAAATTTTTATCCGTTATATCTGAATAATAGTATGTGATTCATCCTTAAAATAAAGTATAGTTAGTATCTAATTAAATAATCCTCTCATTAAGGATGTGTCAGCATGCGTATTAATAAATATATAAGTGAATCTGGAAAAGCATCTAGACGAGGTGCCGATAAATTAATTACCGATGGAAGAGTTACTATTAATGGTAAACTTGCAACTATAGGAAGCCAAGTTGAAGCAGGGGATGACGTTCGAGTAGATGGCAATCCAATCCAAAACCGAGAAGCAAAACATAATGTCTATATTGCCTTAAATAAACCTGTAGGCATCACTAGTACAACAGAAAAAGGTGTAAAGGGGAATATTGTTGATTTCGTCAACCATCCATTACGAATATTTCATATTGGACGCCTGGATAAAGATTCAGAGGGCCTAATTCTACTTACAAACGATGGCGACATTGTTAACGAAATTCTGCGTGCTGAAAATAAGCACGAAAAGGAATATATCGTTACAGTAGACAAGCCAATTACTCCTGAATTCTTGAAGAGGATGTCAGAGGGTGTCAAAATATTAGGTACAACAACACTGCCTTGTAAAGTAGTTCAATTATCAAAATTTGATTTTAAAATCATTTTAACACAGGGGCTTAATCGTCAAATTCGCCGCATGTGCACTGCATTAGGATATAGTGTTCGCCGATTGCAAAGAATCCGAATCATGAATATTCATTTAGCCAACCTTCCTGTTGGACAATGGAGAGATTTAACCAAGAAAGAGCTATCTCAATTATTTAGAGACTTAAATTATGAGCCAAAAGAATGGTAAAAACTAAGGGACATTAGAGTCCATCCTACTTAAGGATGGACTTCCTTAACGTTTGTCGATTAACTCGATTTTTTCAAAAAATGTCCCCGCCATAATCTCCGCACTGTCTGTAACAGCAAGTAAAGAAAAAGGACGCAATCCAGTTGTCCTTAGATGCGTCCAAAATTGAGTTCTGTTATGCGGTCTTATTCTGGGAATATGATGACCATTTTTTTACTGCCTAAATATTCAACCGAAGTATTAAGCTGCTCCGACACAAAGCGAACTGGAACAAACGTGCTGTTATTTCTCAGTAGTAAAGGAGCGTCGGACATCACAGTTTGCTGGTTTATCTTAACTTGCTTATTCCCCACAACCCAACGAATCGTTTTGCTGTCTTTTTGAATCGTTACCTCTTTCGTATTCTGGTTCCAATTTACATTTGCACCAAGTTTCTCGGAAATGAAACGGATAGGTACGTAGGTACGGCCTGTCTGAATGAATGGCGCTGCTGTTAGATTGTAGATACTGTCGCCCACATAGGCTGTCTTGCTGCCGATCACCAAGCGTTGAGTCTTACGCTGAGACTTAATACCATAGTTATCCGCATTTAATTTTTTAAATATTTTATAGGTTTGGGTGCCTTGGCTTAAGTCCAAGTAGTTATCGTTCAACTGCAGTCCGTATCGTTCTGCCCCCGTATCCCAATGAAAATCATAACTATTATTTTGAATCGGCTCCAAATCCCACACCCGGTTGTTGTTCAAATGTAGGATTTTTAGGGCTTTCAAATTTCTTAACGGTTCCAAATTCCACACTCGGTTGTTATTCAAGTAGAGGGAATCCAACTTGTTCAAATGGTTTAATGGTTCTATATCTTTAATCCTGTTGGAGGATAGATCCAATGTAGACAATTTAGTTAATTTTGCTAAAGGAGCAAGACTCTCGATGTTATTGTTGTTAGCAGAGAGACCTTCGAGGTTTTTGAATCCTTCTAGCAGCTTAAGATCAGTCACCCGGTGTCCATCAATCCCCAGATATGTGAGACTTTTGGACAGCATTCGTAGCGGCGAGAAATCCTTAATTTTATTGTTAGATACATTAAGATATGTCAACTTTTTCATGTTGCCGAGAGGAGCTATGTCTTCTATCGCATTGTCGTCCATTTTCAAATACGCTAATTCTGCGGCACTAGAGAGTGCTGGAACATTCGAAATTTGATTGTGGGCGGCGCCCAACTCAATTAGACGAGGCAATTGTTTCACTACATCTAGCGATGAGACCCGATTCCAGCTTATTTCTAGATATTTCAACTGCTTCAGAGCTGACAATTCCTCAATCGATGAGATTTGATTTGCTTTGAGACTGAGAGTATGGATCTTTGAGAGTTTCTTTAGCGGTGCAAGATCAGTAATTTCATTAATGTCTAAATCGAGATCCGTGATATTAACGGCATACTCCAATCCCTGCAGATCTTTAATTCCTTTACCTGACAAAGATACAACGGTGAGAGATTCTAAATCCGTTTTGGTAAGTGGTTCATCGTCTTTTTTACCTATCCATGAACGAATCGATTTTTCGAGATTTCCATCTTTAATAATCGGTTCTTGGCTAACCGCTTCCATCGAAGCTTGTCCTGGAAGGGCCAAACTTAGGAGAAAAATAAAAATAAGTAAGCTTAGAGCACGTTTCTTCATGATGATCATTCCCTCTGATGACTGTATTTTGTTACCTTGAGCTACTCTTGATAAGAAAAGACATAATGAATATCCGTTACGCTATTGACAAATTAGTGTAACACCTAAAGTTTTCTAAATAAATAGGAGAATGTTGGGTATTGTGAGGGTGACATATAGGACATCCACGCCCTCAACGCTGTGGACTAACAGGTGCGCTGAATTTCAAAGGATTGGGAAATAACTTCTTGCAATCCTTCAAGTCCATCTATCGGGATACACTCTCGAGTTTCAACGTAATCAATATGATGTTCCCGATAATACTTCTTCCAAAAGGCTACCGCTCGTTGATTTGCTGCTAACTGACAGATGGAAATCTTCCCAGAAAGCTGCCCAAGCACCTTCTCTACTGTGATCGATGCAATGTTCGTACCCCGATATTTCTTCAATATAAACAACTCTTGAACGGTATAATCAACATCTTCGGGTACAAACGGTGAAGCACAAACCAAAATGAAGCCGATGATTTTGCTATCGTTCACAATAAAATAGGGATGCAGTTCGTCTTTCTCAAGATATATGTAGGTGTTTGTTGGGTCGAACACGCCGCTATTTGTAGGATCTTCCAACGTAAATTCAGACAAATCATATAAATACAAATTATATAGGTTTAAAAAAGTTTCTTTCTGATCTCTTCCAATCCGTGTGATCTCTATGTTCAACTTCCTTCATTCCTCTCTTATAAATGAATTAACACGGTACTTCGTTGTATATCTGCCTCTCTCAATCTTCGACAATGTTCCAATTAATCCCTTTTCCAATGAATAAAATCTGTACGAAATCAAGGTTCATAAATAACAACGGCAACCAGTAATGCTGCTAGTGGGATAATGATCGCGGTTACGATACACTGTTTTCGATTGCTGGAATACTTCATTCGATGAAAAAATTGAACGCTCCTGAAATCGTCAAAAATGATATCCAAAACATCTTCAGTACGATGGTATTGGAATAGATGTAATCATAATAAAGGGTGATTCCACCTAAACCGATAATTGCTATAAGGATCAAGCCCCACCATTGTAATTTCTTTCCTTCTTCACGAATCTCCGTTTTTTCTGGCCCTATAATCAATCTGCTGAGTACCGATTTAAGCAGCACTATAAAAAGAACGATAAATGAGAGCATAGATGAGTTGGGCATCGTATTCACCCCTTTATTTTTATCAGATTCGAAATTCTACATGGGTACGTTCAAGCAGTCGTATTCCTTCTACTCGCTCTTCCCCGATTTGTTGATAACTTCCCGCAGTTGATTGGCATAGGTTTTTCCTATTTCGTATCCTACTTCAGAATGATTCAGGTCGACTAGTAAGCCTTTCTTTCCTCTCTCTGCACCTAATGATAAATCGTACTTAGCAATCGTATCGTCAGAATAAGTAATGGTCATGCGATATTCTGCTGCGTAATCTAATGCTCCTGGCAATTTCGTCGCTGTATCGGTTGCCCTTTCGAACTTCTTCATGATCTGCTCATTACTACTGCTATAATTGCTGCACTTCTCCACTCGTTCCAACCCTTGACACTCTAGCTCTATAGAAACTATGGATTTACTTCCACAACCGGTAATGCCTAACAACATTAATAAAAGCAGTAATGTAAAGATTCCTTTATGCATAAGTATCAGCTCATTTCAAAATAAGATTGCTGTTTAGACCAGACACACTGTAGAGCAGTATTCACGAGCGTGCGAAAATTTAGGAACAATTTATGTATCGTTCAAGCAGCTTCTGAATGGCATTATATAGAAACTGATTTTATGGGGAGAGGTGCTCTTTCATGAGCTTTTACGGCACGATTGATTCCATTAAGTGGTTTACGGTCTGGGACTTAATCCTTAGCGCTTTGAATTTGTTTGTTCTGATCTGGTATGCTGTACCGATTCAGAAATATTACAGGTGGTTAGACTTTGTGCCTAGTATCGCCATTCTTGGAGCAGTGATAAGCATTCTAGATGGGAATACTTCAGATCTATCCTTACTCATCTATTCTTGGACATTCCTTGTATTCATCTGCACCATCAAAAAGGTATTCAAGCCTTCTCGACACATCCTTGTTCCTAAGTATCGAATATGGCGGATTATAGTTTGTATCGTCGGGGTGATCCCGCTTGTAGCTGCACTGATGTTCGCAGGGCAATTGAGGTACAATCCGGTAAGCGACTTAAGCAGCCTGAGCTACTCCCAAGCATTTGTAAAAATGAATGAGAGACTGTCTATGGAATACCCGTTCGGTGATTGGAAAAAAATCAATTGGGAAGCACTCAGAAGTAAGTTCGAGCCAATATTCCAAAAAGCCGATCAAAATCAGGATAGAGCTCTCTACTACCAGACCTTGAAGGAATATGTCAGTTCCATTCCCGATGGTCATGTCGGACTTAAAGAAAATAAGGCAGAGCTTAAGGCTGAAATTGGAGGCGGATTCGGCATAACCGCGATCCGGCTGGATGATGGTACGATACTCGTGAACAAGGTCATTAACGATAGTCCTGCTGAACAGATAGGAATCAAAGTCGGTGCAGAGATTGTGACTTGGGATGGCCGTGATGCGAAAGAAGCTTATAATAACTCAGGCTTCATTGTTACCTCTTTAGCCACAGAACAAGCGAAGATGCATCATCAAGGTCTGCTTATGACACGAGCCCCAATTGGCAGAGAGGTGCAAGTCGCCTTTATCAATCTAAACGAAACAAAAACCCAAAAAGTTACATTTCAGGCATACGACGACAACTTTTTAACTTTACAAAGGGAGAATGCTGGACAGGACATCATTGAAGGTCAATTATTAAGCAGCGGGTACGGCTATTTGAAGATTAATTCTTTTCAGAAGGAGCTCTTCGCTACAAGTCCGGAAGAAATATTGATTACCAAGTTGCAGGCATATCTGGATCATCAAATGAAAGGATTGATCATTGATGTTCGAGATAATAGAGGCGGTGAAGACCAATTAGTAGCGGATATAGCCCGGCATTTTGTACAGGAGGAACGCTTTTACGAAATTACGAGCTATTATAACAGGTATACCCACAAATTCGAGTTGAATCATAATGAAACTAGAACGCTCACACCAACAGAACCATCGTTCAACGGGAAAATTGCCATCTTAATCAACAGTCAAACGGTCAGCTCTGGAGAAGGAATTCCATTAGCCTTGAAAGGAATGCCCAATGTCAAAATCATTGGATTTACGCCTACCAATGGCTCATTTGGTCTATACACAGCTCCGATTACCATTCAACTGCCAGAGGGATATGTCGTACAATTGCCAGATGGCAGATCATTGAACCGCAACCATGAGATTCAAGTCGACAGCGACTTTAGCGGAAAAGGAGGCGTTACCCCAGATATTCAAATTCCGCTAACAAGAGAAACGTTTAAGGCCAAGTATGTTGATGGTATAGATGTGGAGTTGAAATATGCGATTCAAGCACTGCAATAACTTCAGATGTGACCGGTCTAATTAGATGACATAGGAAGGAGCAACCGTCTTCCATGTGTGGAAGCTGTTGCTCCTTCATTACTAACCATGTTCGCACTCCCTACTCCAGTTTCCTGTAAGCAATGAATCTATGGCTCCGCTACCGCTTGTCTACGTGAATGCGATGGGAGCGGCACTTCAATATTGCTACACTGAAGCATCTGAGCTGCTGGACTGCTGTGCAGATGAAGTTTCTCCTTTAGCAGCCCCATTATCCACCTTCGTAGTCGGCGTATGCATAACGCCAATCCATAGCAAGACCCAGAGTGGCGCATTGCCAATTGCATGTGCAGCGAACGAAGCCCATGTCGAACCCGTATACTGTGCAATCCATGGTGCAATGAGCATGCCCGGAAGCATTCCGATAAAATGCCATTTTAAGCATGCATGTATCAACCAAGCCCACAGCAATCCGTTAACGACCCAAGCGTATGAACCGAATAGATCGATTTGCAAGGGAAGCATATACCCTCTCCACATTAGCTCTTCGCTGAACATAGCAATCAAATGCAGCGGAATGAACCAAGCAAGTAGCTTCCCATTTCGACGCAGCGGTGTATGAAAAAATTCAGTAGGCGGTATGGAAAATTTCTTAAGCGGATTGAAAGGCGCCGGAAGGTATGGAGGTGGAGCAAAAAGGCGTTTGCGTGCGAAATATTTACCTACCGGTTCTAATAACTGATCAAATAAAATAGTAAAAACAACGGCTCCAATGACCCACAGCCAGTCCTGACTATCAATGGGCGTTAAGCGGAATCGCTCTACGAAGGATGCTAGAGACAGAACACCGCCATCTATCCAATACAGCAGTATACTCAAGGGTATCAACAGGAGAACTGGTGACCATAAAAAGAACCAAAACGAGAACAAAAGAGAGACGCCCCTGTTTACAAGCTTTGGTGTCCAAACATACAAACCGCAGTACACCAGTGCTCCTACTACTCCGTATAGTAAAATCTGAGCCCACAGTGACATCCACATTCTCCCGCTTTCTACCTAAAAGTCTGTCGGTTCTTTTTTCCTATCTTTTAATTGTTGCTTTAGCTTGCGTATTCGCATTTCATGTTGCGTTTCCTATTGCTTTTTATGCTCATTTGTTTCAAGGTTTGAACGACAGTCCTGCTTCTTGCAAAGCATTTCTAAGCTTAGGCAATGATGCTGGGCCCATTCCGTGATACTGCATAATCTCTTTTTCACTATACTTAGCTAGCTCTGCCAACGTGGTTATTCCATGGTGCTCCAACGCACGTCTAGCTGGCGCTGAGAGAACCGCCAGGAACCCCTCCTGCGGCTTGCGCGCTTGCTCACATACCGGACAAGTCGGACAATCCGTGCTTTTATAGTATTGATGTCCCTGTTTGCAAGTTCTTAGCGTTTTATTGGATGCGGTCATAGTGGCTGTCACCTCTCCTATTGCTGTTAATAGTACGTATCTATTATACCCATCATATTATTTGAATGTTGATCCAATCCGTCGACATCTATGACTATTTCCCATAACTCCCTTACCCAAACCTTAGGCCGGGGTGCTGGTTCTCATAATATCTCCCATGATTATACATTCGATTACGTTATGACAAAAGATATTTGTTTACATTTGAGGGGGATTTAACGCTATGTGAGGAGTCAATACGTTATGAAGGATGTCTTGACTCTCCTCTTAGGGAAGGCCTTACACTACATAAGGAAGGGAGGAAGAAAACGTTTGTACACCGTAAAAGAAGTATCCGAGATGTCCAATATTACAGTCAAAACGCTTCATCATTATCACAAAATTGGTCTCCTCTTACCTAGCAAGAGAAGCGAGGCTGGATATCGGCTATATGGAACGAAAGAGCTTGAACGTCTGCAGGAGATTTTATTTTACAGAGAATTAGATTTCTCCTTAGATCAAATCAAGGACATGATGGAACATCATTCTGATCGATTGTCTATTCTTGCACAGCAGGAGAAGCTGCTCCTCAACCGTAAAGACAGGTTGGACACCATTGTTCAAACATTACGTAAATCCATTGAGTGTATTAAGGATGGTGAAATGATGGATAACAAGGAAATGTTTATCGGGTTTGCAAGCGAAGAAGAGTGGAACAAAGCGCTGATTGAACAAAATGAGTATTTGAAGGCATCGTATGGGATGGATTCTCTAGAGATTGCTCCAGAGGAAGTTCAGAGTATCAATGAACAAGCAGTTGAAGCCATGACATTCATGAACAAAATGGCTAATTCCTTACGAGATGGAATCAAGCATAACGATGAGGAAATAGTCAGTCTTATTCGATACCATCTGGCGTTTATGAATAACCATGGGCACAATACGTCTGCTAAAGACTTTGCCGCACAGACTCGATTTTTTCTTAGTGATGATTTTCATCTTAACATGCTCGAGAGTCAGCAGACTGGGTTGGCTTATTATCTCGCAGCTGCGGCAGCGTCTTTCGAGACAACAAACCCATAACGCATCGCCCAGAACAAATGGGCATATAAGCTGATATATTTGATTACTAAAAAGGCCTTGATCCTGTAAATCTCAGGACTAAGGCCTCTTCATTATGTTTATCGTCTACACAACGGGCTGAAGCTCACTGTTAAGACCAAGCGTACGTTCAGTTAACGCATGTATTTCTTTAAATAGCTCCGGGTTTTCCGCAAGCGCTACACCATAGGAAGGAATCATTTGCTTGATTTTTGGCTCCCACTCCTTCACATACTGTGGGAAACATTGCTTAATGACCTGCAGCATGACATGAACGGCTGTTGAAGCACCTGGAGATGCACCAAGCAAAGCAGCAATCGATCCATCAGCAGCACTAATTACTTCTGTACCGAATTGAAGTGTGCCTTTGCCGCCGTGTGTCGTATCTTTAATAACTTGCACACGCTGACCTGCCACCACCAAATCCCAATCCGCACTTTTTGCGTCCGGGACAAAGTCCCGTAAATCCTTCATGCGCTTTTCTTTGGATAACATGACTTGTTGAATAAGGTATCTTGTCAATGGGACGTTCTTCGCTCCAGCTGCTAGCATCGTAAAGAGATTATGCGGCTTCACCGATGTAATCAAATCGAACATGGAGCCCGTCTTCAAGAACTTTGGCGAGAAGCCAGCAAACGGTCCGAACAGCAATGTCTTCTTGTTATCAATATATCTCGTATCCAGATGCGGGACAGACATTGGCGGAGCGCCAACAGGAGCCTTCCCGTATACCTTGGCATGATGCTGCTCTACTATTTCCGGATTATTGCATACCATAAACAATCCACTTACCGGGAAGCCACCGATGCCTTTGCCTTCAGGAATTCCTGATTTTTGCAGCAAATGAAGACTGCCACCCCCGCCGCCGATAAAGACAAACTTTGCCGAATGGCGTTCGACGGTACCGCTTTGCATATTCCGAACCTTCAGCTCCCATAAGCCATCCTTCGTCCGCTTCAGATCATCCACACTATGCTTGTATTGAATCGCAACGTTTTTGCTCTTCAGATGGTCAAGCAGTATGCGCGTTAAAGCGCCAAAGTTAACATCCGTTCCGGTGTCAATTTTGGTAGCTGCCATCGGCTCGTTCGTAGTTCTCCCATTCATAATAAGCGGAATCCATTCCGATAGTTTGGCCGTATCATCGGAGAATTCCATACCTTGAAACAGCGGATTATTTGATAGCGCTTCAAAACGTTTTCTTAAAAAGGCGACATTGCTTTCCCCTTGGACTAAGCTCATATGAGGCAAGGGCATAATAAAATCCTGCGGATTACGGATTAATTTGCTGCTTACGAGATAAGCCCAGAATTGCTTTGAAAGCTGGAATTGTTCATTAATCTTAATCGCCTTGCTAATATCTATGGATCCGTCCTTCTTCTCGACGGTGTAGTTAAGCTCACACAGCGCAGCATGCCCTGTTCCTGCATTATTCCATTCGTTAGAGCTTTCTTCTCCTGCGTTAGCGAGCTTTTCAAAAACTGTAATTTCCCAATCCGGTGCTAATTCTTTCAGCATTGTCCCCAAAGTCGCGCTCATAATTCCGGCACCAATTAAGATAACGTCTGTTTTAGTTTGTCTGTTGATCATTTTTACCGTCCTTACATGCTAATGTATTTGTAGAAAAGATATAGGCGCACCTGCCTGCTTGACTCATTCATCCAGATAGTCAATCGGGATGCATAAAAACCAAGGCCTTCTCCCAACTACTTGCAAGGAATGTTGCTTTGGTTTGCTCCGATTCCAGTGAATAACCGCCCTGCGAGCCCCCTAGTTTGCGCTGTACTGCTTTTTTGGACTTGAAAAATGCTCTTCGCAATAACATCGTGGTACCACCAATTTTGGATTAGCGATCATCCCCAATATGCTTTTCTCACCAACGACTTGTAAACAGCAATCTTAACAGCAAAAAAATTCAACCTGAGAGCAAAGATCCATGTTCTCAGTGGAAAGGAATATCAATTGAGACCCCTTTGTTAAGCTCTAGATTCAAAAGCGATTGAATCTCCTCATTTGCTGTATATCTGGGGTGCCGTGACTCCTTTAGAGGATTAATATTATCATAACATAAAAAAATCCATTTGTTAGTATTGATTTTAAACATAAATGTATGGATAGTCATTGATTTTTGTTTGAGATTACTTCTCTTGCTTTGGCTTGGAGATGTATTCCAGTGTGTCCCTATTTCATATGATCAAGTTACACTCATAGATGACTATTGTTTATGAAATGGTATTTCTACACCCTCATCAATAAAGATTCCTTCAGAAATATGGATGTAACTCATCGTGTTTCGAATCCAATACAGGTTAGGTTCAACTTTAAATAAATGGGTATCATGTTGGTCATCGAAAGATATAACATAGGAGTTTATCCCCTCTTTAATTATGAAGGATGTACCATATTCATCAGCGAGTTGATAAGTACCTGCGAGATTATCAGCACTATTGAATCTCATGATATTAGGATGCTTTGGAGCATCAGGTTCTTTACTATCATTGGTTTGGTTTAAGAACTCTAATATTTGCCGCTCGTAAAAAGGGCTTACCTCTTCATTTGTTAAGAGAACCGTCACCTCTCCGCTTGTCACAGAACATAAGCAATGCGAGGAATAGCCAGGCCAACCACCGGAGTGACCAATAGAACCGTCTTGAATGATAAACCCACAACCATATGAGTTATGTAACGGTGAAGGAGTAAGGGCGCGATTCACCATTTCAAGCGATACTAATTTACCTTGAAGAAACCCTTTTACAAATCGGGCTATATCTTGAGCTGTTGCATAAATGCCTCCGTCACCATAAAAATCGTGTTTCTTATCGATATCTTTAAAAATCGGATCGTCTGTTACATGGATATATTTCTTATTTATAAAATCAAATAGCTTACCGACAGCAGTTAGTTTCAATTTTGGCTTCGTTGTCGTGTTTTGAAGTTGAAGAGGTTGGGCGATCATTCTTTGTAAATAATCCTCATAAGAAAGTTGACTTGCCTGTTCGATAATTTTAGCTAGCAAAACATAATTTGTATTTGTATAAAACCAACCGCTACCTGGTAGGAAATAAGGCTCCTTGTTATGTAAAATATCTTCAATTTTCTCAACTGAAGAATTATCGATATATTCTGGGATACCGGATGTATGCATCAACAAATCTTCAATCGTTACATCATTGAAGGTACTAGTGTCAAACCACTTTGTTAGGTTGTCTTGAAAATGAATCACCTTCTGCTCTATTAATTGAAGAACCATTACAGCAGTGTACATTTTGCTTAAAGAAGCAATGTTAAATAGTGTTTCCCCCGTAATCGGAACTGAATTCTTCATATCTGCAAAACCTATTGTCACATCTACAATTTCGTTATTGCTCGTTTCTACATAAACTGCACCATTGAATTGGATTTTTTCAAGCGTAGAATAAATAGAGTTAAACATAATTAAGCCTCCTAAATATATTAGTTATCTAACATATTGGATGAGAAGAACTCAAATGAACTCTTCAGCTGCAATTTCTTTCAATTTTTTCGTAATTCTTTCTAACTCGTTACGTTCGGCAACAGTCAGTTTAGAAAATAAACGATCGGCCACAGAGCGCTCGACATATTCTTGCTTCTCAAAGTACTCCATACCTTTAGTTCCTAGCGTAATAAAAACTTCGCGACGATTATCAGGATTGATAGCACGATGAATAAACTGGTTTTTCTCCATCTTCGCAATAAGCTGGCTTACTGCACTAGAACTAATGTTCATTTCTATAGCAATCTCACCTACCGTTATTTTGTTGGCTGCGTATACAATATCCAGCAACACGGCTTGCTGAGTGGTGATAGAGCTAGCTAAATATGGTTCATAGTGTTTAAAAATCAAGCGGTTAATGGCATAATCAGCTTCATTAATTTGTTTTACTTGTTCATAGATGTTCACGCAGCTCACCCTCTGAAATATGTTAGATACCTAATATACTAGAGGGGCAGCTGCGATAAGTCAAATTATTCGATGATGGATAATAGTGTGGTATTAAGGTTGAGGTATTTTTGAATTTAACCTGCCCTTACTGCGCAACCTTCTACAATCGCGGAAGATATTCTGCCAGTCTACTTGGAATAAGGTCCAACTATCAACTGCAAGAAGAGCCGGATAACACGGAAATTAGCTTAAATGAGTCTCATCTAAATTCAAGAGTTAAACCCACTCCAACCTCCAATACATTCGCCACATCTGATAATGCAATTTTCGATTTCAAATCTGTACAATGACAAGCATGTAAATGTTTCGGTTTGACAGTCTGAAAATATTCCACGGTTTTGTTCATCTGATATTCTCCGGGGTTCAGCAGATGAAATCCTCCGATTATATCGAGAATCCTATCATCTCCACAAACTTTTTTGGCATACTCAATGGTATTGCAGATTCCTGAGTGTGAACATGCAACAATGATGACGAGTCCGTTTTCAGCTTTATAAACCAGTGCAGAATCATCCAGCAGGTAGTCCTCTGAGATTTCACCATCTCTTGCAATTTGTCCAATAGCATTATCCGCTTCAAAAGGCATAATCCTTTCAATTTCACCTAGGAAGACCAACTTCTCCGTCAGCCACACCGGCTTTTTGGTGTATTCCAATTTAAAATGCCTAGTGATTTTCTCAGCAGTTAGCAAACTCCCTATTTCTTCACCATTCAAGAGTTTGCTGTAGAATACATCGGGATGAGCAATAATGGCGGGAAGTCTGAATTCTAATTGTTCAAGTTTCGCTTCAGAAAACATCCGAATGAGCGGATCCAATCCCCAGGTATGATCGTTATGTCCATGTGACAGCGCAACGTAATCAAGTTTTCTCAAATCAATTCTCATTTTTTCTGAATTGCGAATGAACGCATCTGAGTATCCTACGTCGAACAGTATCCTCTTATCTTCATCTTCGATTAAATAAGAAACAGCTGGCTCACCAACAAAGTAGCGGTCGATGTAAGTGTTATTATCAACCAGCACCGTTAATTTCATTGAGATATCCCCCTCTTCAGGTCGTAAATCCGTTCCTCCGCTTTCATAATCTCTCCGGAGAAAACTCATTTTCTTTCTAATTTCTTTTTCCCTATCAGCAATCATTCCAGCGACTCTCAGAGATCTTATACGTAGGGTTATTCAACTGTCGTCTTTTCCAAATGCAGCTCTCGCAACAATAAAAACATAGGCAGCCCAAAAGAAACTCCTACAGTTAATGTGCCAAGTATCGGAACCCAACACAAACTCATTTTTATCCCAATTCGTTTTCCCTCGTATCGAATGAACACTAATAATACGACCACAGATACAATGACATCATACCAAGCAAATGAGCCTATTCTCGTCCTCGCTGCTTCTTCGATAAGCAAAGGTAACTGCAATCCATGTTCGTATATCCAGGGAATGAGCTGAGAGTACGGCAGCACAATCCCTAGCAACGATAAAACCCCATATAGAACTTTCATACGATTCCCCCTCTAAATAATGACATCATCTTTGGAAAAAGCCCATGGCTTCACAGCACTTCAGATGTATTTTTGTTCTTTGAACCCAATTCTCCCGTTGATCATGTTCATGTCATACCAGATCGATTCCCATCGGTTTCCTCCTACTTCTTTATTAGGCAATAAAGAGCAAACGAAATTTTTATTAAAATCACAACGCATCCAAATATGATAAACAGTAAAACTAGTACATTGTTTAGTTACCCCTTTGTTATTCCAACTAAGAGAATAAGTGTAATACACAATTCCATATTAAACCACATCCGAATAAGAAATGCAGTACAAGCCTTGAACTTTAAATGACATCTTCGCATGTGATAAAAGGCCGTGGCAGATCAAACTTCGTTTCTGTATTACCCCAGCCAGTATCATTTTCCGCGTATAGACCATATGTGTAACTTTTTCCTACAATGGACTACACCACCTGCATATAATTCTAAAAAACCACCCCGGGGGGTACCATGCAAATGAGTGATGTGCTACGTGCAGTGGATAATGAAATAGAACGGCTGACGAAAACAATTATCGAACAGCAGCGACAGGATGGATCCTGGCGTTTTTGCTTTGAAAACGGGACGTCAGTTGATGCTTATGTGCTTATTCTCTTTCGAGTGCTGAACGTTCCGAATGAAGAGTTGATTAGACAGCTGCATGACCGGATTCTTGCCGCGCAGCAAACAGATGGCTGTTGGAGACTGTTTGCCGATGAAGAAGAAGGAAACTTGTCCGCTTCGGTTGAAGCCTATTACGCTCTGCTCTATTCCGGGTACAGCCAGACGGCAGACGAACCTATTCGGCGAGCCAAGCGATACATTTTATCCAAAGGCGGTCTCGGAAAAGTGTCCAACATCATGACCATAGCAATTCTCGCCGCCACTGGTCAGAGAAAATGGCCTGCATCCATCTCGTCCATTCCGCTCGAGATTCTCCTCTTCCCAACTTATTTCCCGATTAATATTTATGATTTTTCAGGATACTCAAGGGTTCATCTTATCCCAATGCTCATTATGGGCGACAAGCAGTTCTCGATGACCTCCGCTCATACACCAGATCTATCTGATTTTTATGTTCGAACGATGGACGAGGAAGATCCTCTCCCCCGCAATCTCCAGGAGATACAAAACAGCATAAAGGAAGGGCTAAAACTGCTTATCGGCACCCCCCGTTATATCCACGAAGCAGCTACAACCAAGGCCGAGCAGTTCATGTTAGAAAGAATTGAAGCCGATGGCACCCTCTACAGCTATGCAAACAGTACAATTCTCATGATTCTCGCCCTGCTGGCCCTCGGGTATGATCAGCAGCATCCGATTATCACCCGTGGCATTCAGGGACTTACCGACATGCAATTTCGTTATAACGGGACAACTACAATGCAGAACTCCCCCTCAACCGTATGGGATACCGCACTGCTTGCCTACACATTGCAGGAAGCTGGAATCGCCGCTGACCATCTAGCGATCCGGCGTGCCGCCGCGCATCTGCTGTCCAAACAGCAGGATAAGACTGCCGATTGGAGCATTCATAACCCGGACACCATTCCCGGGGGCTGGGGATTCTCGGAGACCAATACGATCAATCCGGATGTGGATGATACAACCGCAGCTCTACGGGCGATCAGGAGGTTATCTAATACCAATTCTACTTACCTGGATTCTTGGAATCGCGGACTGAATTGGGTTATATCCATGCAAAATAATGACGGAGGCTGGCCCTCATTTGAGAAAAATACAAACAACGAAATACTTACCTGGCTCGCTTTAAACGGCGCCAAATCTGCGGCCATTGATCCCTCGGAGGCTGATCTTACAGGGCGCACCTTAGAGTACCTCGGGAACTTTGCCAGACTCGATATCCGACACGAATTCATCAAACGGGGAACAAATTGGCTAGTCCGCCACCAGGAGAAGGATGGATCTTGGTACGGAAGATGGGGCGTTTGTTATATCTACGGTACCTGGGCGGCACTGACGGGATTGGCAGCGGTCGGCCTTCCAGCTAACCATGAACCCTTACAACAAGGAGCCCGTTGGCTTATGGACATCCAAAACCCGGACGGCGGATGGGGCGAATCCTGTCAAAGCGATCGGCTGCGGCACTATGTGCCCTTAGGGGAAAGCACTCCTTCTCAAACCGCATGGGCGTTAGACGCCTTAATCGCTGTTCAGGCACAGCCAACACCTGAGGTCGATCAAGGAATCCAGAGACTTATCGCATTACTTCATGAAGACGACTGGAAGAGCACTTATCCCACAGGTGCCGGCCTCCCCGGTTACTTCTATTCTCATTATCACAGTTATCGCTATATCTGGCCGCTTCTGACGCTGAGCCACTATAAGAAGCGATATGGAAATCCATAGATCTAAAAAAAGAACGGCACCGCAATCGCTACGGGCCGTTCTCGTTTTTCCATTGGGTGTTTCACAACTATCGCGGTGTCTGACTTACAATCAAAAACTTGAGCACTATTCTGTGAGGATATCCATTTATTAATCATAAAATCCTAAAATCTTTCATACTTTCTCCAAGAATATAGTGTGAAAACCACATCAAATTCTGCTTCATAATAGCCACATTAATTCCTGGCTGGTCAGAACTATATGCCATTCCTTTAAATATAATGAATTCTGTATCAACTCCCATATCCCTTAATCCTTGATATAGCTCATATGCATTTGAAATTGGAATTCTTGCATCCTTTTCGCCATGTTGGATTAAGGTGGGCGTACAGGCTGATTTAATATACGTCATTGGTGATGTTTTCGTATATATCTCTGGATCATTCCATGGATTATTTCCTAAATGCATCTTAATAAAGTAAGGTATATCTGTATTTACATAATGAGTACTCCAATTCGTTATTCCACCCCCAACTGAAATAGCTTTAAATCTACTACTATATGTAGAACAGAAAGCTGATATATATCCCCCGTTGCTCCATCCCATAACTCCTACTCTATCTTTATCTACAATCCCTTTGTCTACTAGTTTATCCACTCCAGATATAACATCATCGTAATCGGCAATTCCCAGTTTTCTATAGTTTGCTTGTAAAAATTCATTACCATAACCCGAACTTCCCCTGTAGTTTGGTTCTAAAACGATAAAGCCTTTTTCGATAAACTGTTCAATCGGATATTTCTCATTAAAACAGTCAGAAAATATAGGAAATGATGCCCAAGCCGGTCCACCATGGATTACCACTAATAAGGGATATTTTTTATTTGCGTCAATTTCTACTGGGGTTGATAAAACACCCTCTATTTCAAGACCATCACTACTCTTCCATGAGATTATTTCCCTGTTACTTTTAAGCTTTCCTTTGAAAAAGCTATTTTCATTCGTTATTTTTTTATCGTCTAAATAGATTTCAAAAGTTTCATTTGTTATAGCCTTATTATAGGATATATGATTGCCATCCCTTGTTATAGAAGCGTCCATTATAAAGCCATCTACTTTTTCGCTTGCCATTTCCACAGTGCCATTCTCAGATAACAACCCAATAAGATAATTCGTTTTATTCTGCCATCTAATTAATATTCCTTTAGCTGTCCACCGTAATGGAATAACCGTACTATCAAAATCTGTTAAAGGTTGAATTAGCTCTCCATTATTAATATCATATATCTCGAGTGTACTGTCTTGTATATGGGTCTTATAGTAATCCTTCTCCCTTATGCTTGCCGAGTAGCATATTTTGCTGCCATCAGGAGAAAAACAGACGCTCCCTCCCAACAGCTTATCTATATTCATCTTTTGTAGTTCTCGAGCTTTAATATCTAGTATGTATAGATCTCCATTCATATAATCTCCCAGATTTGAGCTTGGTGTAACCATAAATACAGCCTTTTTTCCATCATTTGAAATATCAAATTCATGGATATGAAAATCCTTACCATCAGTTAGTTGATAAACAACGCTATTTTCGTTTTCTATTTCTATGTAATATAAACAATTATTCTGGTATTCCTTACCTATGTGATGAAAATCTCCATATAGTTGCTTACGTTTCTTTATCGCCTCTGATTCTTTTGACTGTGCAACATAATAAAAACCCTTGCCAGTAGGCTCCCATTAGAATTTACTGACCCCTTCTTTTTCATCAGTAATTTGAACCCCACTATAACCATCTATTGACTTAACAAAGATCTGATTTTTTTTATTATCCTCGTCACCAACTGGGCTGAGGTATGCCATATCTCTAGAATCTGGAGACCATAATGGGTATGTACTATCTATATCCCTAGTTGTTAATGGATAACTCTGCCCCTTATCTTTTTCATATATCCATACATGATTCCTATATTTATTGTCTTTCCAGTTAGCTGTCTTCTTGACAAATGCTACGTTTTTTCCATTATCACTTATGTTTGTACCTGATAAGGTTGGTAATGAAATAATCTCTTCTATACTTAGATATGTTTTTTCATACATTTGATTAGTAAACCCCCTCGTAACAATTCTTATCTTGGGAACATTGTCCAACGGAGGTTTATTCAACTTTTCAACTCGTAACTAGCAAAATGAGCAGGCTTCGGCAGCCTGCTCAAAAATATTAGCCTTTGAATGGAGCTGTAGGTTTTACTACCCCAAGTACAGCTTTGTAGTCCGAAGGTATATAAGTCACAGCTTTTAACTCCGTGATGACTTGCATGTACATTTTGTCAGGATCAGGCTGCACGACTCTATATTGAATAGTGGCCACGCCTTTCGAGAATTGGATGCCCGTGATCTCGAGTCCATATCCAGAGTGAGGAGCTAGAGCGGATAACGTAACTCGTGTGACAGAATCCGTTTCTTTTTCCGAAGTGATTTTTACTTGGTTGAGATCGGAAGTATCAGGTGTTTCCGGTTTTGTGTTTTTAATGAATGTTAACGTTTTGCGGATCATATCGGCAGCTTCTGCTCGGGTGATATAGCTCTTAGGATAGAAGCGTTGCTTGCTATCCAGGGATACGATCTTGGCAATGAGCAGCTTCTGAATACTGTCCATGTATCCGTCTGTCACCTGGTCGGCATCCGAAACGCTTTGGAAAATTTCGATCCATGCATAATTTCGTTTATGGCTTACTTGCCCAAATAGCCATTTGGCGAATTGCTCCCGTGTGACTTTAGCAGAAGGATTAATGTCTTTCGGAATGCCTAGCCCGTTATAGTGAGCGATGATGAAGTCTTCCGCGTATGAAGAGTTATTTTTAACCTTCGTATAATAGTCGGTTGCCTCCGGGTTCTTGATAAATTTAATATTGTCGATGGTTAAATCCAAGCCTTTTACGATCATTGTTACTGCTGTTGCCGCGTTCAAGCTTTCTTTCCCTTCTTCTTTTCTCTGATTGTTCTCTTTATGAGCAAAAGCGGAACCGCTAATGCCCATGCTGAAGACGGCGATTAACATGAGTAGAATCAATGGCTTTTTCATTACATTTCTCATCTTGTTTCCCTCCGCATATCTTTATTATTCTCCTAGACGTGAATGTGCTGAAATATGTTACATAGATGGAAAAATAATAAACCTCTTAATCGATTCCCTTAATTGTACGGACATTTCGGCTTGTCCCTCCATGGAATCAGTGACTTTACTCATCGCCACATTCATTTCTCCTAGGCTTTCCTTCATTTCACTGGTGTAACCTGCAGCCCTAGAAGAACTCTCGGAAACGCCTTCAATGACTTCCTCAATATCCGCTACGGCAGAACCCATCAGTTCCGTAGAAGTATGTACTTCCTCAGAAAGCGACAGGATGGCTTGTGCATCTCGCTGGTATTGTTGACCAGTCTTGATAAGCAGTTCATAATCCGCTTTTGCCTCATTGTTCATATAGTCCAATATGTCCTGAGAACTCTTCCCCAGTTTTAGGAATGCATTCTTTACTTGTACGACCATTTCATCAATATGAGAAATAGCTTCAGTTGATTCACCGGCTAATTTTTTTACTCTTTCGGCTACAACCTGAAATCCTTTCCCTTGTTGACCGGCTCTCGCTGCCTCAATGGAAGCATTTAAGGCTAATATGTTGGTCTGTGAAGAAATTTCCTTGATGCTTGCAGAAATCACATGAATCTCATCCACGATGCGTCCAGCCTCTATGGCTTTCCGAAGATTCTGCTGCTTCTCTTCATACGTTCGAATAGCCTTCTCAAGGGAATGAACGGCCTCGACTTCCATTTGCGTCGCTCTTGTCTTTATGGCGCTAGAGGTTTCTAAGGAAGCCTTTACCTTATGTGATAATTCATCATTGGATCTAGTTATTTTAAGAAGGGACAACTTAGCGCGTTGTGTATCGTTCAACAAATTTGTCGCGTCCTGTGCAAGAATATGTGACTTCGATTGAATCCTTGCTATACTCGCTGTTGAATTGCGCGTTGCGTCCAACATTGCTGAACTAGATTTTTGGATGTTATTCGATGCGTTATCAATTTCCACCACCAATCTCTTGATACTTGTTGAGCCTGTATTTAAAGATTTGCATAACTTGCTTATATCATCATTCCCCTTGAAGCATAGTTCAGAAGACAAATCGCCTGCTCCAAGCTTATCTGTAAATCTCGCAACCTATTGAACTCTCCTTAGGACTAGCCGATCATACATGAAAACAACAATGAGTACCGATATCAGTGTGCTAAAAACAGAAGATACATATAAACCAATATTGCCCTCCATAAACTCGTTTTGGATTCCTGCCTTGGCGATAACTTCCTTACTGGTATCCAAGATGAAATTCACGAACTCACCAATATTCGTACCGAGAATTTGCACGAGCACGATGGGGAAAATCAGCTTGAATTTAATGGACTCAACTGTCCATTTCTTTAGGGTGTCAATAATTGTCATAAGTGTCTCCTCAATAAGTAATCTAGATATTAGAAATGATGGCAACCCTCTGTAGAACAGTTTTATTCGGCCGTGTTTGGGAATCTTACTTTTTTTAGGGTCATAAATCCTAGTGCCTAATTGTCATATGACACTTTGAAGTGTCTTGATATTTGGGGTGACAAAATGAAACTTGTTGATATGACAAGCCTTTTGCCATACTCGGATCAGCCGGTGTTATGAGGCAAAACCATTTTGAGGAGAGACCATTTATGAACAAAAAGACTCGCACCATCGCGGTTCTGCTATTATCCGCTATGGCAACGACCGCAATTATCCCACCTAGCAGCCAGGCAGCTGCAGCAACAATGTCCACAACTAATGCACCTGTAAATGCTAGCTTGGAGGGGCCCCGCGATGCCAAGGAAGTAGAAGCATTTGCAAATAGTGTTTTTAAAGACATGATGAAGAAGCATAACATAGTCGGTACTAATTTCTCGCTCGTAGCCGATGGGAAAGTGTTAGTAAGCACAGGTTACGGTTATGCCGACAAAGAAAAGAAGATTCCCGTTGATAAAGACACCGTTTTCCAGATCGGCTCTGTTACTAAGCAATTCACGGCCTTGGCTGCTATGCAGATGGTCGATAAGGGGAAAATCGATTTGCGAGGCGACATTCAAAAGTACTTAGGAGGATTGAAGATTCCGAACAAAACAGGAAAAAAGCTGACCATGTATGATCTGCTTACCTATTCAACCGGATTTGAAAATGACGATATCGCTTCGTATTATTCAACGGAATATGTTAATAAAGAATATCCAATAAAGGATTTTCTCAAAACACATATGACAACGGTTGTGAGGCCTCCGGGAGAAGCTTACGTTTATGACAATTTTGGGTTTTTGCTAGCAGGGTATGCGGTAGAGAACGTCTCGGGGATGCCCTATTCGAAGTATATGGAGAAAAACATTTTCAATCCGTTAGGCATGACCTCCACGAGTGTGCGGATTACGCCTGATCTACTAGGCAGAATGGCTGCTCACTATGGACCGAAGGGTGAGCTGATCGCTATGGAGGGAACTATGCCTACAGAAAAACCTGAAGGTGGTATCATCTCAACAGCAGATGACATGGCGAAGTATCTCATCATGCATCTGAACAAAGGAAAGTATGATGGCAAAGAGATTCTGAGCCAAAAAAGCATAGAGCAAATGCACACATACCAGTATTTTGCTGATAAAACGATTCCTATTACAACAATCGGCTTCGAAGGCTACATGCGTGAGAAGATGAATGGTCAGCATGTGATTCTAAAAGGAGGGAATGTTACAGGGCATTCATCCCTGATTGTTATTTTGCCTGAGAAAAATGTAGCCTTTTATATGACCAACAATGACGACAACGCCCAGTTTAGCATTGATGTGTATGAAGCATTTATGAACCACTATTATCCAAAGAAGTCGGATGTTTCAAAGCCAACCTATTCGGCAATCAGTGAGCAGCAAGCCAAAGCGTATGTCGGATTATATGAAAACATTCGTATGAATAGTTTTAGATATAAGGTTTCTTATTCGAACGGGCACTTAGTTTCGGAAACACCTTCAGGCAAGCATACGCTGCAAATGATCCACCCTTTATTGTTCGAGGATGAATCAGGTAATAAAGTGACGTTTAACAAAAACGCAGCTGGCAAAATTGCATATATGTATCTTACGACTCTACCAGAGGCAGCTTCAATGGCAGAAAAACTTAACGTTGATTCACCATTCTCTGATGTACCCGCGAACAGTAAGTATAAACCATATATTAACAATATCAAGGCTTTAAACGTCATGAACGGGAAGTCTTCCCATATCTTTGATCCAAAAGGAACGATGACTCAAGCTGAATTCTCACAAGTGCTGCTTCGCGCCCAGGGATGGGATAAACAGCCTTACATGATTGAACCCAATAAGAAGCAAATGGTAGCCGGACTGCCTAATTTTCAGCCTAATTCTCCGATCACTAGACAAATGGCGGCGGTAATGATCCAAAACCTGAAACAGGTAGAGCCTAAAACGAAGGTTAAACTGAGTGGCACAACGGATGCTTGGGCAGTTGAAGCCATCAAAGCGCTTGTATCCCAAGGGATCATGGACCCGGATACCAAGGTTAAATCTGATGGCTCCGTGAACTTCCGTTCAAAGGAACTTTTAAAACGTCAGGAAGCTAGTGCCTTATTGGATCTAGCATTTAATTATGCTTTACCCATCCGTCACTAATGAATTCGATTCATGAACTCTAGCCAAATTGAAGGCCTATATAGTAAGAAACAAGCGGCTGCCTATGCCGCCGCTTGTTTTTAGCTATTGCCGTGTCCAGCGGCATTCTACAGCGAGCGATAAGGTTATTCCAGCAGCCCGGCCTCTAGTGCTTTTTGCACCGCTTCCTCCCGGTTGCGAACTCCCAACTTCATATAGGCCGATGATGCATAGTTTCTAACCGTACCATCGGATAAATACAATTTGGAAGCAATTGTTTTATATCGTAGACCTTTCGATACGAACTGCAATATTTCAATCTCCCGTGAGGTTAAATCATAGGCAGCTCCCATCTGGGTTGGCGACGTATCGTCTCTAGTCTTATCCGCCTCCAGCTGTGCGAACAATTTGTTTGACATCTCTTGATCGATCAAGGTACCTCCGCGATAAACCGTGCGTATCGTCTCAGCAAGTTCTGCCGGCTTGATGGATTTTAATAAATATCCGTCAGCTCCGCTTTGCAATGCCTCCAGGGCTTGTCTAGTATCTTCGAACGTAGTAAGAATCAGAATACGTATCTGAGGCCACATTTGCTTAATGGTACGAGATGCGGTGATCCCATCCATGTTTGGCATGTCCAAATCCAAAAGAACCAATTGAGGTTGAACCTGCTTGCAAAGCTCAATGGCTTGTTCGCCATCCTCAGCTGTCCCTACAACTTGCAAATCCTGCTGCTCCTCCAAAAGAGTCCGCAAGCTTTCACGAATAAAGGGTTGATCATCGACGACTAACAGGCGGATGACTTCATCTTTAAGCTCCATTTGCCGCGGCAAGGTGCAGGTAACGAGGGTGCCTTCACCCGATTGGGTATAGACAGCAACATGACCTTGTAAATTCAACGCTCGCTCTTTCATGGCGTTTAAGCCGAAGCCATCTTGCACTTGTTCCATTCCATGACCATTATCTTGAATTTCCAGCCTCGTCTGCTGAGGCTCGAACTTCATTGTTACGGTAATCTCCTTCGCACGTCCATGACGCACTGCATTTGTGAGCGATTCCTGCAAGCAGCGATACAGCGCTGTCTTCGCTTGCTTCGTTACTGGATATTCCTCACCAAAGGTCTGAAAACGAACCGCTACCTTCGCATGCTCCTGAAACTCCTCGGCCAGTTTCCGCAAATACTGAATCAGCGGGAGCGCCTCCTGGGGAGATTCAATCTGATGCAGATATCCTCTTACTTCCTCCATATTTTGACGGGCTAGGTTCAACATGGAATCTAGCCGTTCCATTCCTGTCTTGGTCACTAGCTCAGGCCGGAAGGTTTCCAACCCCATAATAAGGGAAGTGTAAGCATGTCCAACGGTATCATGGAGCTCTTTGGAGAGCCGGCTTCGTTCCTCAGCCAAAGTGATACGCTCGACTTGCGATAAGTACTGTTCCAACACCCCATTTTGCTCCCGGATAATCTCGCTTTGACGATGACTAACCATCAATAAATGGAAGGAAAAACCGAACACATACGCTATTCCAATATGAGTGATCATGAGCCAGAAATCACTCTGCTCTTCAAGCAATTTAATAATGGCGGGTACGAGTATAACAGATATAGGCCCCGACCAGAGATAGGCTCTTTGACCGCTGTTAGCGGCAATTAAAAATGCATACAACAAGAACGAGAGATAAGCTTCCGGAAAGAAGGAAGCTAAATACAAGCACAATCCGCCCGAGATCACGATCTCTGTAACCAAGTAGTATGTATAATTGAGCTGTAAGCACAGCCAAGGAACAGAAAAAGAGACAATCTGCCAAATCACAAGACCCCATAGCGGCAACGTGAAATAAGCTGCTCGCTCAACGATTGTGAAAAAAAGAAAACTACCGCAAATCAACCGGATCATGAGCATGAACCAGTCATACCAGAACCACCGCTTCACCATATCGAACATTATGAATCAACCCCTCAGAGCTTTCAGTATAACATTACGTAACTATTTTAGAGTACACCACCACCCTACGATACTTTTTAGGCAAAATCGAGGCATGCCTTCTAACGGTTCACGCTATTCATCATAAGACGGGTGTAGTGACCTAGCATTCGTGTCAAGCAGCCTGCAAGCCTACTGCTCGCCATCATGTATGCAACGCCTACGGCCGATACCAGCACAGATTTTGCAAAATTGTCTATTGGAACATCCATAAAGGAAATGTTGATAAACGGAAACAAATACGGAATGACAATCATCGCGAGTGGAAGTACATAAAGAAAGGCCGTAAGGATGAGGCTTACAATCCCTATCGGAAACTTTAGCATCAACCAGAAGATAGCGATCCAATTGCGCCGGTTCAGCATCTCCCTCCTTGCGTGGAGCCAGATGGAGGTATCAGTGTTTATGTGTTTAACACACAGTGCTGTGGTAACGTCCGTATAGATCTTGGTCTGTATGCGTTCAAATTGTAGAAAGGTGGACGTCGTTTGCAGAACATGAGTAATCAGAGGAATGCCTACAACGGTAAACGAAAGACTGAATCCTAGCGTAAGCGCAACAAGATAAAAGAAAAAGTAAAATACCCCAGTAACGAAGGTGAATAACAGGAAATAGCCATTTTGAATAAAACTGACGACGTTTCTTGTCATCAAAGAGCCCACATCCTTTGCAAGTAGTCATGATAGTCTACGGCTCTCGATGTCATATCCGCCAGTAACATCATGTCATATGACACATAGCGAAAGCATTCTGCTTCTCTACTGTGTTCCGTTAGCGCAATACCTGCAATTCCGTTCGAGCAAATGCCCATAAAAAAAGAAAAAGGACGCCCACAACCTTGCGGGCGCTCTCCATTGATTCCGGCGTTCTGACAAAGTATGTTCTACATAAACACCTCGTTCGGCAACTCGAATTGCTATACGCTTATAGCCTCCTCTCCTCAGCTTCATGGCTACGCCATGCTCCTCGCCTATGGATACCTTATTTGCTCTACGGCTTCAAGTATTTATCCAAAAACTTGATCATTGTACTGAAGAAATCGATCAAGTTCTCTTCGTTAGTGAAGCCATGTCCTTCATTATCCTTGACCATATACTCCACTTGCGCGCCCCGTTTTTTGAGTGCTTCGACAAATTGGTCGGAATCTGCTTTTTTCACCCGCGGATCATTCGCCCCTTGAGCCACGAATAATGGCGTTACGATCTTATCGACGTGGAACACCGGCGAAACTTGCTTCAGCATTTCTTTGTCCTTTTCGACATTTCCGACACGTTCGTTATAGAGATTTCTCATGTTCTCCCAATACGGTGGAACCGTTCCCAAGAGCGAGAACATATTCGTTATACCTACATGATCAACAGCAGCAGCATACAATTCCGGCGTTTTCGTAATGCCCGTCAAGGCTGAGAATCCGCCAAACGATATGCCATAAATTCCAACTCGTTTCGGATCAGCAATCCCTTGCTGAATCGCCCACTGCACACCGTCAGTAATATCATCTTGAATTTTCAATCCCCATTGTTTATTTCCTGCATCCATAAAGGACTTCCCATACCCCATGGATGAACGGAAATTCATTTGAAGTACGGCATACCCGCGGTTTGCGAGCAATTGTACATCCGGGCTGAAGCCCCACATATCACGTATCCAAGGCCCACCATGCGGATTAACGATCATTGGCAGGTTTTGAGGCTTTTTATTTTTCGGTAATGTTAAGTAACCGTGAATCGTTAATCCGTCTCTGCTCTTGTAAGAGATCGGATACATATCAGCCATCTGATCTGGCATAAGCCACGGACTCATATTACCTAAGAATGTTAACTCACCGGATACGTTATCATACAAATAATACATCCCGTAAGTCTTGTCATTCGAAACACTAACGATCAGCCTCGTCATATCCTCGTTATAATCGTTTAGCCCGATTTCACTTTCACTGACGCCAAGCTTCTGCTGCAGCTTTCGGTGCAACGCCTCGAATTTATCATCGAAAAACTTCAAATGCGTTTTATCTGTCACATAGATAGCCGCCAGCATTTTATCTTGTTTTTTGTCGTAAAATGCTCCAGTCACGTTAACTTCCGGATGCTGATACAGAACCTCTTCCTTACCCTTTACATTCAGCTTGACGAGCGCCGTCTTGTCCCGACCGTTATTAGAGATCGCATAAATCGATTTACCGTCTGCCGAGAAACCAAGCGGATTTATCGTATCTCCAAAATGTAACGTAGCCAGCGGTTTGAACGCTTCTTCCTCCGTATCGCGGTACAACAATGTACTTACGACTCCGTCGCTTTCAGAAGCGAGTCGAATCTTGCCTTGGCGATCAGCTACCCATGCCGTAATGTTCCCTGGGTTTTTGGCGATCAGCTTCGTTTCCCCTGTCTTTACATTCAATTTATATACATCGAAGATGGCAGCATCTTCTTTATTCATCGAGATCAGAATTTCGTCCCCCACACCCGGTAAATCGCTCACGAGTTGAACACTGACCTTGTCGTAAGGCGTCAAGTCTACTTCCTTATTACCATTAAAAGTGGACGAATATACATGGAAATTCTCGTCTCCGCCCTTATCTTTGCGATATAGAATGTTATCGCCTTTCCAGAAGAAGTCGGCGACATCGCGATCTTTCGAGCTTGTCACACGAATAGGCTTGCTTTTCTCTCCGATTTTTTCTACAAACACATTGGAACGGTTCTCCCAAGTACCCGCATAAGAAAGATACTTGCCATCTGGAGAAAGCTCATACCCAAAGCTGCTCGGATTCCGCATGAAGTCTTCCACGGAAATTTGTGACACACCTCTGTCGTCCATCGTTGATAGCATTTTATTTCTGTAATTTTTAAGCACAACAGCCGCTTGAGCTACAGTCACTGACTGATCTTCGTGTAAGCTTCCATCTGCATTCCCTTGAATGAGCCCAAGTGCCTTGGCGCTTGTTGCATATTCTGCCAAGCTCGTTTCTCCCTGTTCCTTGCCGAGTGCTCGCACCATCATGCGTGCCATCTCGCCGCGTTTGATCGGAGCGTCAACGGAAGTGAATTCTCCTTCCTTCAACCACCCTTTCTCGGAAGCAACCTTCATCGGATCGATGCCATGTTGATAGGTAAGCGATACTACCGCATAGCGGATAAAATCTTTAACAGAAATCTCTTGATTTTGTTGTACCCCTTTGTCAACAATCCCCTTCGTTACGAGTGTCTGTACTCCATCTTGATACCAAGGTGCTGCTTGTTTCGCTCCATCCTGTGCCATGACTGACATGGGAACGGATACGGCCATAATAGCCGCAATCGCTGTGGAGACTAGTCTTTTTTTTCTTGCATTCATGATTTAAGTTTCCCCTCTCTGCTGGAAGCGTTACATTAGGGGATGAATGTTAATTACTCTTTTTGAGAAATATCCCCTTTTACTCAAAAGCCAATGACAAGAACATATATCGTTTGCCGAAGAACTTTGAATCTAGTTTTTGGCTCATATTGAAGGTTATAATGTTATAATCTTGATGAACTATATTCTTACTCTCATTCACGTGATGATGATTATGGTGAGCCTGGTACATGATGACACTTAATTTTTGAACGTAATTTCACCCACCTGCGTGAAAATGTTGAGCGTTGCACTTTCGGATTGAGCCTTACCAACATATCCATGGAGTTCTTCGGCTACAATCTTTGTGGTATTTGTTTCTTTTTCAAGAGCAACCTGATTATCGATAGTTCCTATTTTTGTTGATAGATTTACATATAGAGGTGCTGGTTGATCAGGCAGAGCGAATTCGACGCTACCAACGTCAGTAGATATGTTACTGCTTTCCATACCAATTACATCCGTTACAGTAACGTCGCCGGTACCGCTGCTCACATTTAAGTGTTGGACCGACAATTCTGACTCAACGGATATGTTGCCAACTTCATTATCTATCTCAAGAGATTTGAATTCTTTATAAGGAAGACGAATCGTTAAAGATGGCAATGGTTCCGTATTTATAATCTTTAGTTTATTTTTAAGTAGAATCTGTAATGTTCCATCTTGGATCGACGTAGTCACGTTGGTATCCATTCCTTGTGAATTGCCCTTGGATACTTCCAATTCTGCTTGATTGATTTGTTTGTCGCCTATGACAGTAATGATAGCAGCGTTACTCTGAATTTTTAGGGAATGAATGTTATTTACGTCTATTTGAGAAATATCCCCTTTTACTGTATTCGAGACATTTCTAATGTCCGATGTTTCTGAATTTACATTTGTGTTTGTCGATATTGAAGAGTTTTGTTGGGACGAACTTGGTGTACTAATGGCGGATGATTCTTTCGTACATCCGGCGAGTCCGATACTGGCAGCGGCCAGGAGAATCATAGCTAACTTCTTATTGTTGTTCAAAGTTTATCTTCCTTTCTTCCCATTGGATTAAAAATATCAAATATACTTTTTCTTCATATCAATATTGACATTCGAGACCACTTCCTACCTTTGAAAAACCTTGGTCAATCGAATCGTTCATACTATATGCTCCATACTCTTTTCTCCACACTCTCTCCCATAACAATATCCTACAGGACGTAATCTTCTTTTTTCTTACATTACTCTTACGAATTTCTTAAGCTGACTCTGTGAGCGATGATTGCCGCTGTTCAAAAACATATGTGTTCAAATAACTATCCACGAAGCTGATTTTAGCCTCTCTCAGACCACGAGCCAATTTTTGAAGATCGTTCAAACTATCCTGCCCATCAGCATAATAAAATGAGCAGACTGCGGTAGTCTGCTCAACAATGTAACGTATTCAACTATCGTGTCCCTTTAGCCTAAACAATCTACCTGGATCAAAGCTTTCGTTCATCTCAATTCATCAAGATTAAAGTCCATAATATCCCCATGCTTCGCGTAGTGTATCAATCCATTGACTTCTTTTTGAACTCTTTTCGTTCCATTTTCATACTTCCACCAATTATCTGGCCTAGTTGTTTGATCTAATACTGGATGAAAACTATATTCAAACCATGAAGGCGCATATCTTAAAAATGTTAAATGACATCTTCGCATGTGATAAAAGGCTGTGCAGATCAAAATTCGCTTCATATTATTCAGCCCGATATGATTATCCAATGCAGCTAAGGATTCAATCACATTCTCCTTCGTATTGGTTGAAATCGTCTCTATAATGATCGCATTCTCCGGGATACCTTTTTCTATCGCAAACGATCGCATGGATTCAGACTCGATAAATTCCCCATTATATCCTCCTGAGAAGAGCAATCTAGACGAACGTCCCTGGAAAAACAGCTCCACTGCAGCTGGCGTTCTATATTTATTGCTCGTTCTGCTAGACGGCACAACAATACAATCGCACTTAGCGTCATCATCTCGTATTCCCTGAAACAAAATCTGATGTGCGAGCTCCTTGGATACCTCTCCTTCTTCTAACTCAGATAGATACAACGTTGTCCCTCCTCTCTTAATCATATATATGCAAAGTGTCGCTCGAAGGGCAAAATAATGATGTTTTCGGGCATTTTACGTGACTCGAAAGTCTATCGTAACCATTAGCTTCTATTAATTAATTTCAAGGCTTGCTGTAAATCTATATCTTCTTCAATATGTTTAGGTGTCCATTTGATATAGATATCTGGCTGAATTCCTTTTCCGTGTATTGGGTGTACTTCGGTTTTCTGTTCAAGTCTTGATATGGGATAATATAGAGTATACTGATTGTCCCAATTGATACTAACTAAGTCACTATAATCATTTAGTCCCATAGTAGCACGTCCTACTATTGTTACTTTGGATGATCCTTTACTAGTCCCCACAAATTCCTCTCCGGCACTTGCACAATAATAGTCCGATAATATAATTACATTTTCTGGGTTATCTTCCCCTTCAAAATCGTTTACTCTGTCTGCTATATATTCCGAAAAGTCAAAAGCAACAAATCCTTGATTTCGAGAGGTTTTAAATTGATTTTCAGCAAACTCTACCATCTTCAGCGTATCTTCATCATCTGTTGAATTTCGAACATGCTCGGCCTGTTCTAGAAATAGTTCCACATTACGGTCAGAACAATTAAACTCTCGTACTTTCAGTTCAGAACTTGGCTTTTCTCCTTTTTTATAAAAATATCTCACTAAAGAATTGCCAGCATGAGCATTCCCACCACTATTATGTCGGACATCAACAATTACATTTTTACTTGTAAGCAGGTCATCCTTATGCTTTTCAATTAGATTCACGATACGATCGGTATCTCCAAAATCAGAAAGGGTTACCAATAAAGTGTCTTCGTTAATAGAACGAATATCATAAGTTGACTTTTTAGGAGTTCGTCGATATAAGTTCAATTCCAGTTTAACTGCATCTTCATTTTCGTTAATAAGCTCAAAATACTTAGCTTTGTTTAGGATTTCATCCCATTCCTCTCTCTCCGGATGAGATTCTCTAAGCATTGCACGTTGCTGTTTTCTTATCGAAGAAATCGATTGTCCGTCAATAGAAACAATTCTTGCCCCTTTTCCAAATCTGTTCTCTTCATAAACCTCTGTTACGTATAAGGTATCTTCGTAATTCCTCACAAAAAAACCACATGTTTTAACTTCTACCTTTTCTGAATGATGTAAGTGAAAATACATATGACGATCTTGGAAACTAATAAGGTATTCATTCACAATTTCAGCAAACAGTTGCGGTGTCATTAATTCACTGGATTCAAGGCGCTCTATTTTTTTTGCAAAAAAATCAGGATTATCCCAACCTTTTTTTTCCTCATACCCTGCATAATCCTGATGCATGATAGATACAATCTCAGCAAATATATTTACGTATTTCAATTTATATTTCCCCTCCGTATCTTTATTAGATAAAGACTCTCATCGAATAGTTTGGTAATACTCGAACATTTTATGATCTTTTTTCGGCTTCAACATCAAATATCTAACGCCAGTCATTACATCGCATCATGTGACCAGGAGGATATTCAAAAGCACACTCATTAATAAGTGAAAAGTTAAGCTTCCGACTAATAGTCCCCCTTTGTAAATAAACCCGACCCTAGATAGCTTACCTCTTAGGTCGGGTCGTGTATTTACACAGCATTTTCCATGATTATACATCTAGTGGAATAGGAGCACAAGGTGTCGAATCGGGAAGTAGAATGACTGAAAATTATTTAGAGAAATAACTATTTGTTCAATGCGTTAATCAGCAAAATGACTTTTCTCCTGCTGAATACCGGCATAGACCGCCTCGCAGATATCCGTCGTGAATCTACCGGACATCCCCTCCAGTGCTGTATTCGTAAAGGCCACAACACTTAGCTCTTCCTGTGGATCAACAAACCAAGAATGACCGTACGTACCACCCATCCTCCACGATCCTGGTGATTCAGGCGTGTTCGCAGCTAGCGGATCCTTCAGCAATGTAAAACCTAATCCAAATCCTCTCCCAGGCCAAAACGGCATATTCAGGTCACCAATTTGATTGGTTGTCATTTCAGCAACCAGCGCTTGTGGGAGAATAGGTGCACCGCCTAATCGCAATGTTTCCAACAGCTTCAGGAAATCTCCCGCACTGCCAATCATACCAGCCCCGCCGGAAGGATACGCTGCCTTATCAAGTGCCCGATTAGGGGCAAGCCGAAAACCAGCTGTCCCTTCCACAAAAGGGACGGCATCCATTTCGAGTAAGCGCCGAGGCTCTTCTGGATGATCTGCGTAAGCAGCTGTAAGTCTCGCTTCATCTACAGCTACAAAAGCCGAATCAGTCATACCAAGCGGTTGTGTAACGAGTCTTTGAACGGCTTCACTGAGAGGCATGCCCGTCACTTTTTCAATTACAGCGCCCAGTACGTCCGTTGCTATCGAATACCTCCACATTGTTCCTGGTTCATAGAGAAGGGGCACTGATGCGATCCTCCTCAGATTTTCCTCTAATGTGATTCTTGCTGCGTCCATCCCATCGGATACACCAGCTAATTCATAGGTTCCGTTATCCTCTTGAAAGAACCGATAGGTTAGCCCGGCCGTATGTGTCAGCAACTGATGAACTGTTATAGAAGCATGCCCCCCATTTGACAAGATGGGACGAAAATACGGAAGCCACGTTTCCACCAAATCGCTAAGCTGTAATTTCCCCTGTGAAATCAAGACTAAAGCCGCAACAGAAACGACTGGTTTCGTTACCGACGCATACCTAAATAAAGCGTCTTCTTGCATCACCCGCTGCTGCTCTCGATCAGCAAGCCCTGCTGCCCTATTGAATACCACATTTCCTTTCCATGAAATTTGAACCACAGTACCCACAATTCTTTTTTCCGAAAGTGTGTGGTCAATGATATTATTTACGAATGACTGCAGATTTGTCTCGATGCTGCGCATATCCTCATTCCTCTCCAGGCATAGTTGTTGATTCATAAGCTTGTACGGCCTACATGCTTTTTCGAACGAGGGATTGCTATGCCTTCTTAGATTTTTGCCGTGCAGCTCCTGAAGTCGCAGAGTGTTATCGAATCAGTGGCGAACACAACTATTTATTAAAAGTATCGACAGACTCCACGCATGGTTTAGAAGCGTTTGAAAATAAGTGCGACCCTTATGGCACCTATACAACCCTAATTGTGATGTCATCCCCTATTGCATATAAAAATCTAATTGAGGGGACGAATTTGCTGGCGTAGTAAGTATCGGTATTTTAACTGAGGCAGAATACACAAAAGGAATCCTCATATCGGATTCCTTTTTCAGTATTCGTTTCCGTATTTTTATGCTTTTTATTTGGAGAACGCGGGACTTTGAACCAACCAGGCAACAATTAGAGCAGGAAGTAAGAGGATAAACAGGGATCCTGGGAGAAAATTTGACCCCAGCAACTCAAGCAGGAGCGCACCGCTCACTCCTCCTCCACCAATGGCAAGATTCCACACGGTTACAAGCATGGATTGAGCAACATCAGAACTTTCGCCCCCTGCTTGAGCAATTGCGGTCTGCAGCAGTGTGGCCGCACCACCAAACGTAAGTCCCCACACCGCAACAGCTGACAGAATAATGATCGGTTGTTCGCTGCCAATGCCCATGGCGATCGAAGCCAACGCGAATCCTGCAAAGCTGATGATCACGAGCGTTCTCAGAATACGGTCTATCAACATCCCTACAATCCATAAGCCGAGCACCGAAGCAATGCCGAACACCAGCAACACCAGATCAGTTCGATTGGCAAGTAAAGTTCCGGCTAGATAAGGAGCAATATAGGTGTAAAGTATGTTGTGCGCCAACACCCAAGTGAACACAAGAAACAGGGTTGATCTCACACCAGGAAGTGTGAAGATCTGGAAGAGTGGAAGTTGATTGCTAGTCTGTTCCCCTTCGCAATCGGGCAGCCTCCACTGTACCCAGACAAGTAAGAAGGCGGTCAATATAGATAGGGAACCGAAAATCAATCGCCATCCGATGTGAGTCCCCAAAAAGGTTCCGATAGGCACACCTAGCGCTAATGCTAATGGCGTTCCAACCATGGCTATGGCCATTGCTTTCCCCTTCTGTGAATCAGGCACCATGCGACGGGCGTAGCCCGCGGTCATCCCCCATAACACGCCAGCTGATACCCCAGCCAAGAAACGAGCCACAAGGGTCAGACTATAGGAAGTAGAGAATGTAGTTATTGAATTAAATAGAAGAAAGCCAATAAGACAGAACAGCAGCAGCGGTCGACGTCTCCATCCGCGAGTAGCTGTTGTTAACGGGATGGCGGCAATCAGCGAACCGATTGCATATACCGTAACTAGCTGTCCAGCAAGTGACTCCGTGATCCGGAGATCTTGTGCGATTTGTGGCAAAAGACCTGCCGGCAGGCTTTCCGTCAGAATGCATATGAAGGCCGCCATAGCCAACGCTAACAAACTAACGATCGGAAGACGGTTTGCAGGCAATTCGTTAGAGCTGTTCTGGGATGCAACCCTCGTTCTTGTGTTTACAATCATGCCAAGTCTCCTTTATCGATGGTTTTCATGCTTCGGGTTTAAGCATATAGAAAACCGTTGCAAATTGGCATGCATGATTAAAGGAATTCTCAACGATCTTTCGTCATTATCCAGTTATTTTTCTGTTATTTCATTTATAATAAATGCAAAAAAAGGCGGCATCGTTAGATACCGCCTTCCGACTTACTTGTATATCTCCACCTATTGAATATTACTCTATCTACTCTCAAATTTCGTATGGATGTATAGTAGCTAACATGCAGTGGAAGCTAAACACGGATTTATTCATAATTCTGTACGGGATCGGCTGCTCCAGCCTCCGTCATATCTAGAATTGCTTGAAATACATTTGGCGGGTATTCCGCAATCCGGTGGCATAGATACAAATACCATTCACGACCAAACGTCAGATAAATCCGAACAGGATAACCTGCCTTCTTCAATCGACTGCTCAAATCAGGCCGAATCCCATATAACATCTCGAATTCAACGCCCGGCTCATGGATCCATCCCCGCTTAATAACTTGATCAATGATAGACTCGTCATGAGTAGCGATCGACAGACGATGCCCTTTGCGGATGGCCTGCTCTATAAGCTGTATATATCGCTCATTTAAGGCAGATGAACGCGGCATGGCGATCTTCTCCATTTCTTGGTACGCACCTTTCACAATGCGAATCCGTCCTGAGATATCGTTCAAATCCTGTGCCGTACGGTTCAATTGTGCCTGAAGTGTGATGCCGAGGTTCGCATATACGGCTGCTGCTTTTGTATAAATCGAAAGTATGGCGTCTGTCTTAGCTGATTCCTCCATGCTGACAAACAGCTCGACGTCGGCCTGTCGAGCTAGTGCGGCCATTGCTGTCAAATTCTTATAGGCCAATTCGCTATCTATCGATAAGCCGATGTGAGATAGATCAAACGATACGCGAGCTGGTATTCCATGTTGAGCCAACGTATGAATAAGCAGCGTAAGCTCCAGAGCCGCATGTTCGCAGTCTTGGATATCCGTCGTATTTTCACCGATATATTCAAGCGATATAGCGTACCCTTTATCGGCTAGCTTTCGTCCTACCTCAAGGCCATCCTGGCGATTCTCCCCTGTCACATACTTTGCTGCCGCGCGCTGCAAAAGCTGATAAATGGCGGGTGTCTGTTCAACAAAAGCCTTCAAATCAGCTCGACGGGCAATGGATTTCATCGTTTTAGAAAATTGCTCTTCCACATTAGTCGTTGTTATCATCAAATAATACCTCCTCTTATCTATAGGTTCAATCTACAGGATAAGAGGAGGTTACGATTGTAAAAAATTGCGCTTATCTAAACGGAGATAGCATAAGCTTGAGGTGTTGCCCCTACTATTTTGGCAAAGGCTTTTATAAAATGGCTTTGATCATAGTAGCCGGCATCTACGGCAATTTCGGCAATAGAGCGCCGTTTCTTCAGTTCCTTCTTGGCATGATTGATACGAAGTAGATTTTGATACGCATGAGGCGGCAAATGCGTTCCTTTTTTGAACATACGGATAAGATGATATCTGCTGATCCCGGCTTCATGCTCCAACGTGTCGAGCGTGATTCGATCCGTATAATGCGCATGGATATATTCCTTGATCAAATTGACGTACTTCGTTTCCATTATTCCATATGGCTCAAGCGTCAGATCGTATGCATGCTTATCTACAAGCTTGTGCACCAGTTCGATTAACGATGTTTCAATTTCTAGTGGAGTAGCACTGCGAGTCAGTGCCTCCATGGTGCGATTGAGCAGCATGCTGCAAGCTTTATTCCTCCCAGTTTCGAGCAAGAAAGGGATTTGAAGACGATTAATATCAGGCATTTCAAGATGAGCGAACCATTTCGGCTTAATGAACAGCATTTTGTATTTCCATTCTTCATCTTCCGCAGGCTGACAGGCATGTAGGATAAGCGGCGGAAAGCTGATTATTCTCCCCTTCTCAACGCGCCACAAGTCGCCATCACACCATGCCTGCGTTTCGCCTTCATCGATTAAACCGATGGAATACTCTTCGTGAAAATGCTTCTGATATGCCAGGTCACTCTTATGGCAGCGCTTCGCTTCCAGAAAAGGGAGCGCTTCATCACGGTAAAAGGTTACATCTGTCATTTTCTAACCTCCAAATGTTCAACTATACTTCCCAATCATATTCAATACGTTATTTCGCCAATCGCATTGCAAACAACAGACATTCACATCATTATGACTGTTTTGTGGTTATGATGGATATTTTACAGAGACTAATTCCACCCTCTTGTTTATATCGGTATACTCGTAGGTAGTGAATATAAGAAGCTGTCGTGGTAACCGGATCATCGCATGAAAGAAACAGCAATACAAGTAGAGAACCTGTAATCAGAAAACTCATTACATACTTCAATGCATCCCCCACCTAATCGGAGTATTCGACTGAACCATTCTCCTTAAAAAAAACTTGAAAATTACTAAATAAAGAAAAAAATAATAAAAGTTAAAATAAGTTTTCAATCTTACGACATCTTAGTTGATTACATTAGAAAAGAAGGAATAATTATGATGATGTTTTTGATGTTGGCTATTAGTCTAGGTTTAATGTTCTTCATTCATTATTTATCGAGCCAGATGATTCAAAATGAAGTTACTCATCCAAGCACAAAAAAAAGCTTTATCATAAAGCTTTTGCAGTTCGTTAAATTTGCTCCTTTCATTGCTTTGCTTGTATTACTCGTACTGGTTTTAACAACTCTACATACAAAAGCAGGCATTCGACTCTCTCATGCATGGTTTGCCGCGCAATTTTGGGCTTACTATACGTTCCTGTATTGCCTTTATATGATAACCAAGAAAAAACTGTTTCTGTTATCAATGATCATATCTTTATTCATAGCCATTTATAACACGCCATTATTTCGCTTTGAAAACCTATTTACAGGATATAATGTAGTTATGGCTGATATTTTCGGAACTTTGATGTTTATCAATTTATGGATGGCAATATCAAGAGTTTTAGTGCAAATAAAAAATAAGTAACGTGAGACAAATTAAAACACCTCCAAGTAAATGCCCTTATATCGTAAGATACGGGCGTCAAGCTTGGAGGTATTTTTACGTTGAAAACTTGACATGTCTTTCTTAACAATTCGAAATGCTTATCTCGAGATAAACGGGATATCCATCACAAGATCATCCTTATCTCTAAGATTTCAATCTATTGCAGATTTTCATTAATTAAGATACTCATCCTTTAAAAGCCCGTAATAAATGAGATCTTCATATTCACCCCATTTTTTCACATGTTGTCTCAGTGTTCCTTCGTATTTCATACCCAGCTTTTCCATTACTCGTCCCGATGCAGGGTTTTTCCCTAAAAAACGTGCATAAACTCGATTCACATTCATTTCTTCAAATGCATATTTGACAATTCCCTTCGCTGCCTCTGTACAATATCCGTTGTTCTTATGCGCTTTCCCTATCCAATAGGCCAATTCACCATGTTCAAACTTGGGATTCAGTCCAATACAGATGGCTCCGATTACATATTGATCTTCCTTATGTACAATTGCTAGTTCGAGTGAACGATTTCCATCAAAATTAACGGCATGTGTATCGATCCATTGTTCTGCCATTCCATCCTCATAGGGATGCGGGATATACAGCGTCATCTCTGCAATATATTTATCACCTGCTAATTCTTGAACAATTTTCGCATCATCTAAACGAAACGGTCGCAATAGCAATCTTTCTAATTCAATCGTCGGCAATTGCTTCATATATCGTCCCCCCGTTGCGAATCAACCCTAGATAGCTTACCTCTTAGGCTGGGTCGTATATTTACGAAATTTTTCCATGATTATACATCTATCGAAAGAGGAGTACAAGATGCCGAACCTGGTAGTAGAATGAAATTTACGTTCATTCGCAACACAATATGCATTAATCAAGATTAATCTCATTTTCAATGGAAAGACGTATGGATTCAGAGTGAAGCTTACCATCATTATCATTCCATGTAATCGTTAACGTAGTGCTATTATAGTTATGTATATCCTTTTTTGGTTCATTATAAGAATATTCTCTGGTTATAGAACCTATATCATTTAGATTGGCGGGAATAGCTACAGTCCCTTCTTTAGAACTTGCTTCAGTCATATAAACGATGTCATAATTCCCATCCAAATTCAATTCTTCAAATTTCATTTGATAATAAGTAATCTTCTCAAAATTCTTTGGATCACCTTTGTACGCTAACTTTCCATGTCCGCGCAGTATATTACTAGGAGTGACTATTATTTTGTAATCCGTAATGTCCCACATTTCTCCGGTACCTTTGAGGTTATACACATGGACAGCAGGATGATCTACCTTAAAGTATAAGTACCCCCAAATAACATTAGAAATAATCAAGGCAGCAATTAATAAAAAGATGATTTTCTTCATTTTTTCTCCTTTAACTAACGGAATAGCTCTGAAAACTTTTGCATCAATCCCATTCCGAATTATTAGCATAGATATCAATATCGAACTCGGCATTAATATCGTTTGCAAATTTAATCAGTTCTGAATCTAAGTATAATGCTGGAGTCATTCCCTCCTCAATGATTATCACGATAAAAAGCTTGTTGGTAGCTTGAAACGTTTTTTGAATTGTATTAATTATTTCGCACTTATCGCGAAGCTGTATAATGATCTGATTTAATTGACCACTTACATCTAGTGATTCCTCATAATCAGTACTAATTGTCCACGATGTTTCTTTTCTAGTCCGATTTTCATTTATTCTTTCACCTTTTAGTGATACAGAGCTGGGATTTATCCCTATTCGTCTTGTCACTTCGTCTACATCAAAATCATCTCCGAACAGACTGTAGTAAACTTTTACCCTTGTTTTCTCCCCCAGTTCACTTCACCTCATCTTTTATAATTGTCAACCTTGGAGGTGTTTTTTCATTGCAACTTAAGCACTTAATTGATCATCCTATCTCTAAGATTTTCATCCATGCAGTTTCAATTTAGCACCATCGTTTTCAATTGATTAAGCTCATCAAAAATATCGCAGTTTCGAATATCCTGTAATTTACTATCTATTAAATTCAAAGATTCTTTAGATTCTAACATTTTATATTGAACCAACAACTTCAATGCTGATAGATGCACTTCTTCATCATCAAATTTTGAAGCTACAAATATTAATTCATCAGTTATTTGTTCCACTAAATCCACTGACCATTTTATTAATACGCACTCTATAATCCAATACTTCCAAATCATATCTTCACTTTTCAGCGCTTCTTTAATAGACGGTATCAAAGGTTCTTTTATTGAGACCAAAAATTCAGATATTCTTATAGCTCCCGGCCAATTTATATCCATAAGCCATTCTAAAAGATCAGGAAGTATTTTATGTACTCGCGGATAACCAATTTCTATTATTACATTAGCAGCATGATCCCAATGCATTTTATCAATCGGTTGAACTAGAATTTTGAGCTCCTCATCCTTCAATTTTTTGAATTGAATCTTTGCTTCTTGAAGTTTATCGGATGGAGTATCCCAATGCAGATAAGTTAGTAACTGTTTAAGATCGTCCATGTTGCCCTGCCCCCTCCAGCTCCATGCTACTTTGATTTCATTTATGTGACATCCTCTGTTTCTTCCCTTTTAAAAAAATATTAGAGCAAGAAAATTTGATTAGCTGATGCATCAATCTTTTGCAACCCTTTCAACTATTCTTCCCACTCATAATCAAATACCTCATAAAACTCTTTCGTCTCAAGATTCCTTTCAAAGGCACATTGAGGCTCCCGATCTATAAAAGCTAGAATCGAATCATCTATATTCAATACCTTCCCTATCGAAATAAATTGATAATTATTGATATCATCAGGATCGTTTTCTTCTTCATACCCCGTAAAGAAACTCCATCCCGTATCCGATTCTGAGCTTTCATTAGGAAAGTCCCTTACCATAAAATTAAATTCATTTCGCTCCAGCACATCGTTCGTTACAACAACCTTCTTCTCAAAATAATAATCCCAATTTACAGCGCTAGGATCATGATGCATCGTGTCGCAAATATGTTCAATTTTAAAATGGATTTCTTGACCGAAAACCAGATCCTTGATAGATACCGGCTCATTCCGTAATGTTCCAATCAGTTCATCACCTGATCGATGGATGATTTCAACCCACATTCTCTCTCCACAATATTCTGAATCTTCTTCATCACTAAGAAAGCTAAGCTTGACCAACTCTCCAACCACAATCTTACTCAATACATACTCACTCGGAACATAAAACGTATAGGGCGCTTCCTTATGTCTTTCTACAACACTATCCAAACTCCAAGTCATTTTTATATGTATCTCCTTTGCACTTTCAGAGTCGATCTACTTTATCATCTGGAATTATCGGGTGGTTGCTGAGCATGTCTTATAAGCTTTCCACCGTCAAAATATTTGCCATATTTCTTTATTATCCCTTCTATTTCTATATCTAATGGGATTCTATTTCCGGTTTTCCATGTTAAAAAATATGCTCTAACTTCACCACTATAAAACACCCATGAAAAAAACTTCTTTGCAAATTTATGTGCTCCATTCGTTCTAAAATAATTCATTGAACTAGCATCTTTCCATACAGTTACGGTCTGACCGATCCCTCCTTGAAGTTGACCTGAAAGCTCTGCATATAACAAATTCTCATTCTTTGTAAGCTGCTTCTTTACAATTTCATTCACAATCCCATTAATGATCATACGTGTAATATTAAATCGTTCCCCACGTGTTACTGATATAATGGCTGTTTCAGGCAACTCAACATCTCTGTTCCCTAACGTAAATTTTGCTCCATATTTGTTATTAGGATCTTGACGTTTTACCCAAGCCTTCACCAAAAACACCTCCAATAATCGGGACTTTCAGCTAATGCTCTTGTATCTACAAGCCTAAGTGATTTAAGGGAGCGAAAGCGCAGAGCCCGACGGACTTAGCCTCGCAGGGTTGTTCTCTCAACTCTTCATTTTTTGACTTTATCGGTTTACGCTGCCATCTAAGTTCCTCCTTCTTCGAAGCATATTCTTTAATATTGCAATCGATGTTTTAGAGGCTCCTTCAACCATTCTTGTAACCCATCTGTACTAATAAAATTGTCGGTTCCAATCCTAACGATCGGAAATAATAATCTACTAGTATCAACACCATTCCTTAACATTAATTCTTCACTTGAAATGATGGCTCTTACTTTGGATTCAGGAATATGTAAATACTCAGCTGCCTCTTCGATCGTCAAGAGCGGTTTATGTCTGGATCCGTATTTCATTACTTCTCTGTCCGAGGATTGACTAATAATGACACTGCTAACAACAAGAGAAAGCCCTACAAGGAATGAACAGATGATGGCACTAAGATTTAGTTGCTTCATGATTTGTCCTCCTTCAAATAAAATCACACATAGTCAAACCAAAGAACATTTACACCTCTCCCATTACTATACATTCAATCCCCCACAAAAGTTTCCACGGACTAACAAATAAAAAACCCCTCCCATAAAGGAAGGGTCTCAACCTATACAAATCAATACCATTACTTCTTAGCTGCATATTTCCGCATATCGAAGGCAACAGCCGCTACGATAATCGATCCTTTAATAATCAACTGCCAATACGGGCTTACGCCGATGAAGGTCAAACCGTAGTTAATGACCGTAAAAATAAGCACGCCCGTCACTACACCAGGAACCGTTCCGATGCCCCCAGTGGTTGACACGCCGCCGACTACGCAAGCGGCAATCGCATCCAATTCGTACATATTTCCGTAGTTATTCGTCGCTCCCCCGGTTCTTGCCGCTTCGAGAACCCCGGCCAGGCCATACAACGCGCCAGCAATGGCATAGATATACACTAGGTTTTTGCCTACATTAATGCCTGATACCCTTGCTGCCTGCTGATTCCCGCCGATCGCATACATGTTTTTGCCCAATCTCGTTTGGTTGAACACAACCCATACGATAAACGCAACTGCGATTGCAATCACCACAATAATCGGAATGGATACGCCGCCATATCCGATGCTTCCTGTACCGAAATATTCTTTAAAATCAGGCCGCAAGCCGCCGATCGGCTGCGAATGATTTGGAGCCGTGTCAAAGTACAAGGAGTTGACGCCATACACAGCCACCATCGTACCTAAAGTCGCTATGAATGGAGGCACCTTGAACTTCGCGACGATTATACCGTTAATGAGTCCAAATATTAGGCCTACAACGACTGCTAGTAGAATCGGCACGAATAACGGCAGTTCCTCCAGATCAGGGAAAAACCTGCGCGCATAATCGGTTGTCTGCAGCATGGACGCCGATACGACCGCGGATAAACCCACAATTCTGCCTGCAGACAAGTCCGTACCGCCTGTAATGAGCACAAATGCAACGCCCAGGGCGATAATGACCCGTGTAGATGACTGATTCAGGATATCCCGGAGTGGATTTAATCCTATAAATGAAGGATCGTAAATCGCAATTCCAATGATAAGAACAGCCAAAACCATATAGATGACATTTTGGGAAATAAAAGTTTGAATTCGCTTCGCGTTCATCGTAGATCTCACCTTTCTCTGCCGCTTAATGCTGCGCCGCTAACCGCATAATTTCCTCTTCCGTCGCTTCCTTCCCATTCAAAATCCCGGTTAACCGCCCTTCGGACATGACCATAATGCGATCCGACATCCCGATGAGTTCCGGCATTTCCGAAGAGATCATAATAATGCTCTTGCCCTGCAAGGCCAGTTCAGCAATGATCGAGTAAATTTCATATTTAGCCCCAACGTCAATGCCGCGGGTAGGCTCATCCAACAGCAATATATCCGGTTCCGTCAGGAGCCAGCGTGCAAACAGCACCTTTTGCTGGTTCCCGCCAGACAGGTTCATGATGAGTTCGCGCGTAGACGGTGTTTTGGTTCTCAATTTCTGAACCATCGCATCCACTTCCGCCTTCTTCTTCTTCCCGTCTAACAGGAAATAAGGCTTGCGATAGCGCTCCAAATTCGCGATTGCCGCATTCTCATGAACCGATAACACCGGGAAAATGCCTGTCACGCGACGTTCCTCCGTTAACAATGCCATACCATGTTTCTTCGCAATGACGGGAGAATCGATCCGTACCTCATTGCCTTGAATCGAGATGGTACCCGATTGAATGTCCCGAAGTCCGAATAAGGCCTCCATCAATTCGGTGCGCTGTGCGCCTACCAATCCGCCGATCCCAACGATTTCACCACGGTGCAAGTCAAAACTCACATGGTTGAACGATTTTGGTAGAGGGGAGGTCAGTCCTTGAACGCGCATCACAACCTCGCCGGGCACGTTGTTCCGTGGTGGGAATCGGTTCGTCAAATCGCGTCCAACCATTCGAGAAATAATCAGATCCGTTGTTAATTCGGATGCCGGCCACGTCCCGATTTTTTTCCCGTCTCTCATAATTGTCACTTCATCCGATATCTGAAGGATTTCTTCCATTTTGTGCGATATATAAATAATGGCGACGCCATTTTTTTTCAACTCTCGAATGATTCGGAACAGTTGCTCAACCTCGACATCAGTAAGCGATGACGTCGGTTCATCCATCACAATGATACGGGAATGGAACGATACCGCCTTGGCAATTTCGATGGATTGGATTTTGGAAACCGATAACGTATGAACCATTGTCTCGGGCTGCAACTCGATGTCCAGCTGTTTGAATAAATCACGCGTATCTCGCGCCATGCGCTTATGATCGATAAATTGAATAGGGCCAATCCCTCTCGTCGGGAATCGTCCCAGCCAAATATTCTCCATCACATTTCGGTAAGGTACAGGGTGAAGCTCCTGATGAATCATCGATATCCCGATATTCAATGCCGTTTTGGAGTTCGGAATCTGCACAGCTTCGCCATTCACCATAATCTCGCCTTCATCAGGGGTATAGATCCCGAAGAGGCATTTCATTAACGTTGATTTGCCCGCTCCATTTTCGCCCATCAGTGCATGTACGGTTCCAGGCCGCACTTGCAGCGTCACTTGATCCAACGCCTTAACTCCTGGAAATTCCTTGGAGATGTTGTTCATTTCGAGCACAAACTCATGCTGTCCCATCCCTTTCGCCCCCTAAGTCTCTTCGTAAAAAGAGGAGGTACGAATAACGAATCATTCTACCTCCCCAACTTGAAGCCAATAGTTCAACGGTTCACATTACTTCGCTTCAGCCATATTGTCTTTCGTAATTTTCTTATAAGAAATCCAGATATAATGATTATCCGTGATCTCATAGCCGACATTTTCCTTCGTAGGTTTCTCGCCCTTCGCCAGCACGCTTGCAAGCGTGATCGCAGCCTTTCCTTGGTTCTTCGCATCATTCAGAACGGTTCCAAGCAGGGTTCCTTCTTCCAATGCCTGCAGCGCCGGCGCTGTCGCGTCGACACCTACCACAGGAATGAATTTGTTATCCTTGAAATAGCCATTCGCCTTCAATGCCTCAATGGCGCCCAAGGCCATATCGTCATTGTTCGCAAAGACGGCTTCAATCTTATCGCCATGTGCAGCCAAGAACGCCGCCATCTTCTCTTGCCCTTTTACGCGATCCCACATCCCGGTATCTTCCTGCAGCTTCTCAACTTTAATCCCCGCGTCTTCGATCGCTTGGATCGAGTACTTCGTACGGAGTTCAGCATCCTGATGACCAGGCTCCCCTTTTAACATGACATATTGCAAAACGCCATCCTTGTTCTTATCCGCTCCCGGGTTCGCCTTCCAGTAATCCGCAATGAGCTGACCGGACATCGTACCGGATTCTTCGGCCTTTGCACCAACATAATAGACTTTATCCCATTTCTTCATATCTTCCGGCAGCGGCTCGCGATTCAGAAATACAACCGGAATGTCTTTGGCCATCGCCTTATCGATAATGACACCCGCTGCCGTACGGTCAACAGGGTTAACGACCAAGGCTTTAACCCCTTTCGTGATGAACAAATCCACTTTATCGTTTTGGGTCGGCTGTGAATTCTGACTGTCCACGATATCGGCTTGGGCAATCCCTTTCGCTGAATCCGAAATCGCATTCCGTACGCCTGTCATGAACGTATCGTCGAACTTATAAATCGCAACACCTACTTGGGGTTCACTGCCGCCATTCCCACCTGAACTTTTCCCGTTTGCGCAGCCGCTAACAACTGTCGCAATTAATGCACTCGCCAGAATCAAAGCTGATACTTTCTTCATCTGATCAAGACCTCCTCAACATCATTCCTGAATACCCTAGAAAAGAATACGCTTTCATTATGATGGATTCTCATGGGATCCGGTATCGAAAATCCTCCTGAGTTCTATCGAAATTCTCATCACCTTGCGCACTGAGTTATTTTACAAACGGAAACAACAGCTTCTGGTTTTCTGGCCACAGCATATTGTCCAGATCAATTAGCTTAACGCCTGTATCTATTCTTTCAGGTACGTTTCGCCCCTCAATAATGTCGACGGCGTACTTCACGGCGAGATATCCGTTATTAAATGGATTCTGAAGAACCAACCCCTGAACAACTCCATCCTGCAACAACCCCATTGTCTCGGGTGGACTATCGAATGCGATCACCTTCACACTTCCACCATGGCCGGATCGTTGAACCTCACGCCCTACGCCAATTGAAGATTCTGCATTAAGTGCGACTATCCCATCCAGACTCGGATATTGTGCGAGCCATCTGCGTGTGATCTCCTCCGCATTTCGTTGATTGGACTGTGAATATTGAATATCCACTACACGAACATTAGGAAATCTGGCCACATAATCTTGAAACCCTTCTTCCCGTTGATTCGCATTTTTGGCTGCCGCTACAAAGTTCATGACCGCAATTTGACCCGATTCATGAATCAATTCGATCATTCGCTTCGCGGCCAGCTGCCCTGCTTCATAATTGTTCGTACCGACATACGTCTTCACACGTGCGGATCCAACCTCTGAGTCGATGGATATGATCGGTATGTTTTCATAGGCAATTCGATCAGTCGCTTGTGCTAACCCCATATAATCACTCGCTGCAAGAATGATGGCATCCGGACGGTTCTGAATGGATTGATTCACTAATTCAATCTGACCTGGAATATCATCTTCATGATTCGGAGCCAAGAATTGAAGCTTCACATTGAATTCCTTGGCTGCAGCCTCAGCCCCGCTCTTCAGCGTGTTCCAGTAATCGCCTTGATTCATTTTGACGATCAGGTCAATGGTGAGCATATTATCCGACATCATATTGGACTGGATGGAACAGGACGACAGCGAGAAGGAGAGTGATAAAATCACGATTAACAATAGATTCATTCTTCGATTCACGACTCTGCCTCCCTATCATCCCGGACAATGGGAAGCCAGATTTTGACCGTTGTGCCTTCTTCCAGCTCACTCTCGAACTCCAGACCGTAGCCTTGACCGAAGCATAGCTGGATCCGATCATGTACATTTTTCACGCCAACGCCTGACCCACTTTCACTTCTTACCTTCTTCGTTAGAAGACTGTTCACAATCTGAGGACTCATGCCTAATCCGTTATCCGTTACTTGCAGCATCAACTTATCTTCTACAATAGCGGCTGTTATGGTGATCTTCCCTTCCTCCTGCATCATCTCAATCCCATGCACGATCGCATTTTCGACAATTGGCTGCAAAATAAGCTTCATGGTCATACAATCCAATGCCTCATCCTGGATATCTATTGCATATTGAAATTTGCGTTTATAACGGATGGTCTGAATGATTAAGTAATGTCTGACATGTTCAATCTCTTCTTGCACGGTGATGATGTTCTTCCCTTTGCTCAGGCTAATCCGGAAAAATCGCGATAAGGATGTAATTGCTGTAACAGCCTCCCTTGTTTCTCCCCGCTCCGATAGCCGGATGACCGAATTCAAGGTGTTGTATAGGAAGTGTGGATTGATCTGTGCCTGCAGCACATCAAGTTCACTCTTTCGCTTCGCCTCTTGCTCCACAATAATCTGATCCATTAACTGCCGAATTTGCCGAAGCATCATGTTGAACCTACTGGACAATTGGTCCACTTCATAAATGCCCATCGTCGAGATCGGTACTGTAAAATCCCCTTCCCCCACGCTCTTTACCGATTTCGCTAAATTCTGAATGGGCAGTGAGATTCTCGCAGAGACGACGATCGACACGAATAGAACGATCAGAATGACGATGACGAGAAACCACAGTATAAAGGTATTTAGTTCAGACTTGGTTGTTACGATCTCATCTTTGTAGGCGACGCCTACAACTTTCCAGCCGATCGGATTTACCGTTTTGACGGTAATCAGCTTGCTCTCGTCATTGCTGCTATCTTGGAAGCTTCCATATGCGTAGGTAAGGACGCGTTCTAAGTTCTCATACTTTAACCCTGCATAAATCAGTTGCTGCTGCGGATGGTAGACGATGTTGCCGAACGAATCGATAATGTAGATATAGCCCCTCTTGCCAAAGGATACTTGCTTGCTTAATTCGTTGATCGTCTTGAAGTTCATATCGATAACTAGCACACCCTGATCGGGCTGCCCTCCCCCTGTACGATACCCAGCTTGCTTACTGATGGAGACGGCCCATTTGTAAGTGGTTTTAAATAAATTCTGAATATGAGGCGAGGAGAACGATAATTGATCTGGGCGCGCCATAGCGGCCTCGAACCAGCTTTGCCGCTCTAATTGTGTATTGCTCCGCATGGTCAGTTGAGGAGTGTTGAAGACCAGCTTTCCTTGCTTGGTAAACAAGGCGATCGAAATCAAATCTTCTCTTGTTTTCATAATAGATTTCAGCTGCTCTACTAAAATAGGATTCGTCACAGAAGGACTCCTACGAATCAGGTCCTGAACGACGTCGAAGATACTTGTAATGTTGTTCACATATATCTCCAAATTATAATTGACCTGCTCTACGACTTGTTGAATATTCAAGTCCGCATTTGTCTCCGCCGTACTGGAAAATTTGTTATACAGCATGATGCTGACCATACACACCGCCGCAACGGTTATGAATATAAATGTTTTTGCGATAATAAACTGAATGCTCTTGACGTTGATCATGCCACCTTCACCCTCGATCCCGATTGCGGTATTCCTTGGGCGACAATCCGTAGCGCTTGCGGAAGCTAAAGCTGAAATAATTCGGATCCGCATACCCAACCCTCTCACCGATCTCGAACGCTTTGAGATCCGTTGACCGCAGCAGCTCCTTCGCCGCTTCCATTCTCAGCTCCAGTAGGTAGCTTACGAAGGTGGTTTTGGCTTCCTTCTTAAAAATATGACTGAAGTAGCCTGTGCTGATGTGCAAATGCCTGCACACCGTATGAATCGAAATATCCAGATCCGCATAATGAAGCTTCATATACGCTTTTGCGTCATCCACCAGCTTCTTGTAGCCAGTCTGCCGCTCGACGGCGATGCAATTCATAATTTTCATACATTGATGAAGCATCCAATTCTTTGCCTCTGACGCATTATTGCATTGATAGATTTCCATCAATGGATGTGCGGCACCTCCGAGGAACTGCTCGTAGTTGACGTCCATATCTTTCGCCACTTTCATCATGGCTGTCCAAATTTCGATCCAATAGATTTGAAAATCTTGCAGCGAAACCGTGCTGGATTCCACGACATCAAATAACTCGCCCATCATCGCTTGCGCTTCTTCTATCGTCCCTACCTTCATACAGCGGATTAAGGCCTGCTCCTTCATGTCGTCGAATACAAGTGGATTCACCCGCTTCGCCTCTACATCTTCAATCCAGATGACGCGATGATTTCCGTGAATCAATCGATAATGCAGTGCTTGTACCGCTTCCTGGTAAGAAGATGCCAACTCGGACAAATCATTCACGACAGTTCCCACGCCAATCGTTACCGTTATTTTGAGAAATCGATGGACACTCTGAAGAATTTCTTCTACGATCCCGATCGTCTCCTGACTCATCCTATCTCCCTCTCGGCTTGCGCTCATCGTTAACACAATGACATGATCATGGTGAATAAATACCCGTCCCGACATATGCTTCAGCACAAGCTCCTCAGCAATATTGCATATGGCGAATTGCAATAAATAACGGTTCTTCTCTTCTTTGTTATGATCCATTTGAATCGCAGAGACCAAGTAAGCGATACCCGATAAATCAATCTCATAGCGCTCACATTTCTCTTGAATGTCCTCCAAAGAGCATTTGCCGGTAAGAAGAGAAGATAGAAACACATGCTGCAATACAGGTAAGCTCTTTCGATAATGATCCTGTAGCGTTAGTAGATTGTTCTTCTCCGCAACCTCCTGATCCATCTGCTGCTTGACCTTCACCAATGCGGCTTGCAAATCCGCAGCGGAAAATGGCTTGAGCACGTATTCGTCTATATGGAGTTTGATCGCCTTCTGCGCATATTCAAATTCATCGTAGCCCGTTAATATCATTATTTTCATTGAAGGATCATGACTGCGAATCCACTCCGCTAGCTGCAATCCATTCATGAAAGGCATATGAATATCGGTCACCACAATATCCGGTTGCAATCTTTCTATGTACTCCATTGCCTCTTGACCATTCTCTGACGTCTCCACGACTGTAAACCCTAATGACTCCCAATCCATTTCATGCAGCACACCTTCTCGTACGTCTTCTTCATCATCAACGAGTATTAATTTGTACATGGACATCCCCCTTTTATGAGAAAAGTTGAAAAAAAAGCCGGCAATCGAATGCAAGCGTAAAGTCGCTTTCAATTACCGGCTGTTGCTCGTATGAAATTATTATTCGCTAGTGAATTGACTTCACCTGTATAATTCGGAATTAATTGACCGAATCTTCCGCATGCCAGTCTTTATCTAACCCCATTTATAATGTCTTGAATTTGTTGAATGTGCCTTTCTTCATGTACATACGTTGATTTCACCCAATCAATCAATAACATCTCTTTAAAGGCAGGGTGAACAAAATGTCTTCTACTCAGTATCGATGGATCCTCTAAGGCGTTTAGCATCTCAACAAATTGTTGTCTAGAAATGTTTAGCTTTGCAATGATGTCTTCATATTCGAAACGTTCATCCGTTGGCTTTACAATGTCCGGAGCCGCTAGCTTTATTTTTCTGTCTAGTAAAGAATCGATTGGCTTGTGTTCCACGGATGATTCTTCTGTGTTCTGTAACCCTCTCTTAATGGCTACGACATATACTTCTTCCACCTTGGCAAGGTGCTGACATATCTGACCAATACTCCAACTATCTTCGTCTTTCCGTTCGTTTAATTGGTCTTCAGTTAATCCTTTCAGAATTCCGAGCAGTTTGTCTCTTGTTTCTTTTATGTTTTGCTTGATTTCTTCCAGTTCCATAGAAACCTCCCTTTCATTAATTGTTGTGATGAAACGTTTGGAACATTACGAAGTGGTTGTCAGGTGGCTGTAAAATTGCACAATAGATGGGGCTGCACGATGCGGATAAACGTAATTGCCGATGTATGACTGGGCTGCTACTATCATATGTAAATACATTTCATTTAGAATATTCTGCAAAATGCCTTCCTGTTCCTTCCTCTCCGGGAGTCATCCAGTGTACGAGAGCAAAAAAAGACAGCGTGACTCCTCCTTAACTAGGATTTCGCTGTCTTTTCTACTTGTTTAAGAGCTAACGTAATGGCTCATGAAACTATCAAATCAACTTCCGGCTGTACCACTTCTCCCCGCGGAAGCGCCAGAGGAAGACGGAGCCTCGGATCCCCCACTCTATGACCATTGCAATCCATACCCCTAAGATACCAAGGCCAAGCGGTATCCCGAGTACATAGCCCAGAATGACACGGAACAACCACATCGTGAGCATAGCAGTAATCGAAGTAAAGTTGGAATCACCCGCTGCACGAAGAGCCGATGGCATTATAAAGCTGATCGACCATAAAAATGGCTGGGTAATCGCAATCAGCACCGTAAGTTTAAAGATCTCAGGAATGATCTCCGCCGGAGGAGAGAACAATCTCACGATCCAAGGGAATAAAGGCATGAGAATCACTGCCGCAATAACGAATATGATGGAGGACAGCCACAGGAACGACTTGATAAACTTCCTCGCGTCCTCAATGTTGCGTCGTCCGATGCATTGGCCTACGACCGTGACGATCGCGATGCTTAAGGCATTCGCTCCGATCTGGAACACAAGCGATATGGAGCCGCTTATGGCATTGACCGTGATCGCAAGCGTACCGAGCTGAACGATAAACGTCTGCGTCAGCAGCTTCCCGCCGTTGAAGAACATCTGCTCCGCTGCAAATGGAACGCCTATAATCATAATTTTTTTCAAAATTGAGAAATCCAACTTCAGTGCATTCTGAATTCGGAACTGCAGCGTCTGATTTATCTTCAACAAATAAATTAACGATATCACCATCCCCAGCACACGAGCCGTAAGCATGGAAATGATCAATCCGACTACGCCCATATCGAGTACCGTAATGAACAATATATTCAGAAACAGGTAGGTCAAGTTCATAATGAACGATAGACCCAAGCAGGCCTTCGTCTCTGCCACGCCGCGCAACGCCCCCGTCACAGCTTGGAAAATTGCAATGAATGGGTACGTGAGGCAGCTCCCGATCAAAAAGATCCTTGCGTTATCCAGTACATCCGCTTCCGCACGACCGAACAATAAGTCCAGTGTGGGGTTATGAAAAATAATAACGACCGCGCTGATCAAGATCGACAGCAGTGCAACTGCCGATATGGCTTGAGCAGCTGACTTCGAAACCATATCCGCATTGCCCCTGCCTTTATACTGTGCGACGATGACGGTTCCCCCCGTCGCCACAGCTACAAACACGTTGACCAAGAAGATGTTCAACGAGTCCACCATGCTGACCGCACTTACCGCCGCTACCCCTGAGGAGCTGATCATGGCCGTATTCAACAGGCTCATCAAAATAATAAAAGCTTGATCCACAAATATCGGAATAATAATCGCGATAATTTGCTTATAATCAAGCGTTTCTCCTGTGAAATATTTATTCAACAGGAAGGTCGTTCTTCTCTTTATACTGGGAACAATTGTACTCACCGTATCATCTCTTCTTCGTGTATTGTGCCAAGGATCCCCTTGACCTCACATAGTGACGCACTATTATACCACTCTTTAGAGGAGATGAAAGTGAGGTGTGTGTCCTTATTTACGCATATTTCGTGGTTTCCGAGCACCGCACTCGCTTTTGCAGTCATTTTATGTACATATAGCAGAGATGCGGCTTCTTACTCGCCTTCACATCATGTCCAATCATAATGAAACATACTTTACCTTCGGCGTGCAACCTTAGGGTGGGTTTTTACTTTCTCTTGTTGTTATGATTTGAGCCAGGCGAAGTTGCCTCTTCCTCTAATCTACTTAACTACTGTAGTTCCCCATCCATCGTATTCACCATGACATTCACCTGCTAAATCAACAAGAATATCCGTAACTTCATTTATCGAATGGAAGTCGACGTAATCAGAACGATAGATATGAGAATAAATTTTATCGTCATTAGGAGCATCTGAATCGATTTCGAATCCCAAAAGTTTAACCTTAGCATCGAAATACTCTTTATCTTCAATAGATTGAAAATAGACCCAATGATCTACCTGTCTCACATCTTCAAATGTATCCCCTGACTCTCGTAATTGATCGACAACTTTTCGATTCCCCATATGTTGAATTTGATATTTGTCGGGGTAAAGGTACTCAAAATAAAAATCCCAAGGATTTTCCTCTTCAAGATGAAGAACCTCTATCTCATATCCATGTTCCAAAAAATACGTCTCTGCTGCTTTCTCTAGCTCGTAAGGTTTAGAAAAATAATAAAATACATCCCGTATCCCATCAGTAGTCACCCTGCCAACATGGAATCCAAAATCTGCACTTTCATCATTGATTTTATCTTCTAGGTCGTTGATTAATTCAGCCTCTTCATTAATTGGAGTACCGCTTTCTCCAGGGTTTTTGATTCGTATTCTTAAAACCATCGGATGTGGATACTCAGATTTCTCAATCTCCTTCCAGATATCCATATCCAATACAACTGATGCAAACTTACCTTCAATCTCACAAAAATAAATATCCCAATGATCAGACATATCGATCTATACCTCCTCAGGAAATCTCATCTTCTTCATACTATTTGCGAACCAAGTGCTTAGCCAAACATATATTACGACAAAACCTATACCCAATCTTTCGTGTATTGTTGCTTCCTGCTTTTATTTCTTTAAACGTAATTCAAAATCTTGACATGCGATAACGAAAACCTCGTCATATGTATATATTACATATTGCTTTAATTCCAGACCTCTTGCATTCTTTATATCTCTAAGTATTTTTGTATTACCTATTTCTACGAAGCTACTACTTTCATGATATGAATGATCAAACATCTGTAAACTTACATCTAACTCAACCATATTAAAGTAATAAACTTTCTTGAATAGCAATTCGTATTTAATAAACTCATCATCATCTGATTCTGTGCATAATCCTCCACTTATCTCACCAATTAATGTAACTTCATTCTTTTGATAATTGAATTGAATATCATCAAGGAAGATCGCGTCTCTTCCATGAATTTCACCCAATTCGGTTTTTATAGCTTTGATTTGTTCCATCTCTCTCATACCTTTCTAGCCCGATGCGTAAATAGTTGTTAGGTGATGTTCATCTTTTCCAGAGTTCTCGATCATAGAAGTCTAATTCGAAATGTTATTTTCATTTTTATTTTCCCTTAGATGAATTTCGTTGACAAAATGTTCCTCGAAATAGCAAATGGTACAAGACCTATTGTAAGCTTTTATTTGGAAAAGACAATAAGCCATACGTAAATGATATAGGTTTTAAGAGTTCTATAACAACGAGCGTTTTCCAAATAGACTAAACAACCTTAGTCCGGTTCAATACCGAACTAAGGTTGCTTAAAGGCTGCTTCTTTAGTGATGTCTACTTGACGAGAGTTTAGCAAGGCTCCAATCACAATGGAGCTGCTGCGAGGTTACATATATGCTCAGTTTAGATGTCAATCCTGGAATCATGTGAGATCGAAACCAAGTTACACAGCCATAGCACTACACGTGCTGGATCAAGCTTCTCATCTCATTCACTGGTAAGTATCCGGAATTTTGCAAGTAGGTCACGATTTTTTGCATATACAGTGCATCAATTTTCGGCCAATAAAATCCGGCCTTGCTTAAGGCGATTTGTGTTTGTAACGAATCATGCTTGACAATGGCATAATCGCCTTCAAGCTGTTCTCCAGCTGCCATTAACATTTGAATGTCATGAATGTGCTTATCATCCTGAGATAATCGAAGCATAAGATCCTGGAACGCCGCACCATCCAACAATTCAATCGCATGCCCTGACTTGTATAGCAATTGCACGACCTCGCCGAGTCCCACTTTATGATGATTGTACAAATGGAAAACGTAGTTTTCCCCAGCGCTTGCATCTGCTTTTATTAAGGCAACGACGGCTCTGCTGCACGCATCAACAGGAGTAAACTCTATATCATTAGATATGAATTGGTTCGATGCAACCCCATGTTGCAACATAAATTTGAAGCGGCTCATAAATGCATTGTCCGCGATATTATGTTGATGTTGCCCATCACTGTGCCGGTTGGTCAGATTGCCCACCCGGTAAATGGCAGCGTCCACCCCATTCGAGATCGCTTGGAACAGTGCATGTTCCGCCCAAAATTTACTTTTCACATACACATTATCCTCATAATTTTGTTGTACGTAAAAATCATTTTCGGTAAATACATGCTGCTCTTCCCCAAATGTTATATGACCTGATACGCTCATCGTGGACATATAATGCAGTCTTTTATTACGCCCTACGAACGATATAAGCTCTTCCAGTGTTGTCACATTCGCTTTTTCAAAATCAGCGTAATTACCGAAGTGTTTGGTCAACGCGGCAGAATGAATGACACTATTGATCGTACTGTCAAGTTGAGCATATTCAGCATCGCTTAAGCCGAATTGTTTCTCAGACAAATCCCCCTTTACGATAACAACCCGGCTGCTTAGCATAACTTTATACTTTTCAAACTTGTCATGAAAGTAAAAGGAAATCTGTTCCAACAACCGATTCCTCGGGTCACTTCCCCGGATCAAACAGTATACTCTGCTATTGGTTCCATCCAGCAGCTCCGCAAGTAAATGTATGCCCAGGTAACCCGTGACCCCTGTAAGCAATACATTACCGATAGGGTCGTAGGTTGCATGAGCGATGTCTTTCTTCGGAGGCTTGAGAAATTGCAGCCTAGATGTATCGGAATGCAAGTATTTTTTTGAACCATGGTCAATCTTTTGCGCGATTTTTTGTATGGTTTGCAGATCGTAGTAATCCTTAACCGTTACATGCCATCCTTCTGTCAGCCCTTTTGCCAATGCCTCCATAATTTTCATGGAGTGTCCGCCTAAGTCAAAGAAGGAATCGTGGACGCCAATTGAAGTTTCCTTCATCCCTAACACGCTTGACCAAATCTGTACAAGTTTTCTCTCTGTTGCATGACGAGGCGCGATATAACTTGCAGATGTTTGCAGTACACTGTCGATTTTCGGGAGAGATTTCGTATCGATTTTCCCGTTCGGCGTTAACGGCAAACTGTCCAGTTGCACAAAATAGGTCGGCACCATATAGCTTGGCAAGCGCTCGCTCAAGTATGTCCGCCATTCCTGTGCGCTTCCTTCTCCGACCAAATACGCCGCCAGTTGCTTTTCCCCCGGCCTATCTTCCCGCACGATGACGACAGCTTGCTTGATCGCCGGCAACTGACTTAACACCATTTCAATCTCTCCGAGCTCAATCCGGAATCCTCTGATTTTCACTTGGTCGTCGATCCTGCTTACATAGATCAGGTTGCCGTCCGGCTGATACTTAACAGCATCTCCCGTTCTGTACATTCTCGCTCCAGACTCACCGCTGAAAGGATCCGGAAGGAATCGCTCCTCCGTCAGCTCTGGACGATTCAAGTATCCACGAGTGACCCCTGCCCCGCCAATGTACAGCTCCCCGGCGACACCGATTGGTACAGGTTGTTGATGTGGATCCAATACGTATAACTTCGTATTCGCTATTGGTCCTCCAATTGGCGGTATGCCCTCCTGCAAGGGGCTGACCTCTGTTGCTGTAGCTATGACTGTACACTCTGTAGGGCCGTAGTTGTTGATGAGTGCAAAAGGCAATGAAGCTGGCGGCGACTGCCGCAGCATATCCCCCGCCGTCAGCAAACAGCGTAAGGATGTATGCGACGGCCAGGGCAGATGAATCATGATTTCGGCCATCTGCGTTGGCATAAAACTGATCGTAATTTGCTGTTCAACGACCCAATTCTGCAACGCTTCAGGATCCGTTCTTACGCTTTCCTTGCACACATGCAAACTGGCGCCTCTGCTCAGGTAGGGCCATATTTCTGCAACTGCGGCATCGAATGCGATGCTTGCTATTTGACTCGCACGATCTTGTTCCGTTACTTGGTAAAATTGCTGGTGCCAGAACACCATATTGATCAGTGTGTGATGTTCGACCATAACCCCTTTCGGATTCCCTGTAGTTCCTGAGGTGTAAATCAGATAGGCCATGTTGTGCGGCGTCGTGGCGATTGACGGATTCCGGTCGCTCTCCTGTGACAGCATCTCCTGATCGGCAGCGCTGTCCAGACAGATGCGCGTGATCGGCTCCGGCACCCATCCGCTTGTCTCCCTCTGGGTCACCATCAACTCAATTCCTGCATCGTGGGTCATGTAAGTCAGGCGCTGCTGCGGATACGACGGATCCATCGGCACATACGCGCCACCAGCTTTTAAGATCCCCAGGATCCCGACGATCAGGTCCGCCGAGCGTTCCATGCAGATCCCAACCAGCGTCTCCGGCTTCACGCCTTTCTTCCGCAAGTAGTGCGCCAGTTGGTTCGCCCGCGCATTCAGTTCCCCATACGTCAGCTGGCGGTCTTCGTCAACGACTGCCACCGCTTCCGGCTGTGCCGCCGCCTGCTCCTCGAACAGTTCTTGAATTACCGGATCCCGTGGATACGCCGTCTCCGTCCGGTTCCATATCTCCAGTTGCTGCTTCGTTTCTGCTTCGCTAATCAACTGCATCTGGCCTATCGATCGCTCTGGATGCTCCGCCACTTCATGCAGCCATCGCTCGAAGTGTACCGCCATCCGCTCGATGGTTGACGCGTCGAA
>NZ_FNAZ01000023.1:0-12397 GCF_900102125.1 Paenibacillus sp. cl6col | reverse complement strand
AGCAAACGTGGCCGCCCTCGTCTACGTAGGTTTCTCTATCTCATGACAATGTGTATGGTTATGACAAATTCGGATATCAGAGCTTTGCACCATTTCAACGTCGAGGTAAAGAAGTTAAAGAAAATGAAATCCATTATGACATTATGCGGTAAAGTTGCACGAATGCTAGTGGGCTTAGCAAAAAGTTGCGAGGGCTATGACTCAGCCAAAGTTTTCCCGCAAGCAGCCTAAGTACATTCTTCCCTCACTAGCTCATGCATTCGCAGGATAACAAGAAGCACGGAGTATCGGGAGAAGTTAAGCAAAAGGGCTCGGACCCGTTCCGTTAGAAAGACCAACCTCCACCCCTAGGTTAGATGTGACGAAGGAATGAAAGGGCTTAGACCCGTTGAGACATGGGAGTGAGAATCGCTAAGGCGAAGTGGAGACGTGCGCATATGGAATAATATAGGTGGTTGATGCCTCACCTTTGTTTTCGCATGCCCTTGCTACGATCCCCAAGTCACCGGCTACTACAAGTCTTCTTCCCTCACATTTACCATAGGGTGAAATCCTGCGAATTCATGAGTCTGAGTGAGGAAACTTAATCATTTTGAGGGAGTTTAAGTACATTTCTTCATAATTTTCAAAGTGATATTATCAAAATTTCCAATAAATAAAAAAAAAAAAACACTCACCTCTTAAAATCTATAGAGGTGAGATGTTTTTAATCAAACTTTATTACAATTTATCAATCTTTATTAAAATAACTTCAATCAATACTCTTCTCTATTCCACAGTCACACTCTTCGCCAAGTTTCTTGGCTTATCCACATCATTGCCACGTGCCAAGCTTGCATAGTAAGCAACAAGCTGCAATGGCACTACAGACAAGGCAGGAGACAAGCGAGACAGCGTAGCTGGCAGTACGAACATGCCATCTACCGCCTTCTCTACTGCAGCAGCATTCGCTTCGTCAGTAATCGCATAAACGACACCGCCGCGCGCCTTCACTTCCTTAATGTTGCTCACTGTCTTCTCAACAAGCGCAGTCTGTGTAGCCAGTGCGATGACAGGTACTCCTTCTTCGATCAAGGCAAGTGTGCCGTGCTTCAATTCACCCGCTGCATACGCCTCGGAATGAATATATGAGATCTCTTTCAGCTTCAGCGATCCTTCCAATGCTACCGCATAATCCAGACCACGTCCGATGAAGAACATATTGTCGTGCTTCGCAATGTCCTCTGCAACCCGCTTCAGCTCGTCAGATTGCTCCAGAATGCGCTCCACCTGCTCCGGCAATGCCTGCATCGCAGCAATTTGCTCACGAATCCAAGCCTGATCGTGAAGGCCAAGCTTTTCTGCCCAGTACAGGCTGAATATCATGAAGGCAACAAGTTGTGATGTGTACGCCTTAGTAGAAGCAACCGCAATCTCAGGCCCTGCCCATGTGACGATAGTATCGTCTGCTTCACGGGCAACCGAGCTGCCTACTACGTTCGTAATCGCCAGAACCGTCGCACCGCAGCGTTTTGCTTCACGGAGTGCTGCGAGTGTGTCTGCTGTCTCACCAGACTGGCTGACAACAATAACAAGCGTCTGTGGTGTAATAATTGGCGAACGGTAGCGATACTCCGAAGCGACATCTGTCTCCACGGGAACGCCTGCACATTGCTCGATCAGCGTACGTCCGACAAGACCTGCATGATAAGCAGTACCGCATGCGACAATATGCACGTTGCGAATTTCTTGTAATTTCTCTGCAGTCAAATGCTTCAACTCAGGAAGCTTGATTCCACTGCGATCTTCTTGCATTCTACCGCGCATCGTGTCGCGATATGCCTTGGGCTGCTCATGAATTTCTTTGAGCATGAAATGGTCGTAACCGCCTTTTTCCGCAGTCAACACGTCCCAATCGACAACAATCATTTCCCGAGAAATAAAATTCCCCTCTAACGTCATCAATTCGACAGCGTCCTTAGTCAGTACGGCCATTTCGTTGTCGTTCAAAATATACACTCGACGCGTATATTGCAAAATCGCCGGAATATCCGAACCGATAAAGTTCTCGCCTTCTCCAATACCGATAACTAACGGACTTGCGAAGCGAACAGCGACCAGCTTATCCGGTTCATGCTCTGTCAGGACAGCCAATGCATAAGCACCGCGCATACGCGCTGTAGCCTTCTGCACAGCCTTCACAATATCTCCGTCATACTCTTGAGCAATCAGATGAGAAATGACCTCTGTATCCGTCTCTGAACGGAATACAACTCCGGACGCGATCAGCTCTTCCTTCAGCTCCATATAGTTCTCGATAATACCATTATGAACAACAGAGAACTTCATCGATGCATCCGTATGTGGATGCGAATTCTCATTCGAAGGCTTGCCATGTGTCGCCCAGCGAGTGTGGCCAATGCCTACCGAACCTTGCAGCGGCTCATCCTCCAATTGAGAAGCAAGGACAGCTAATCTACCTTGTGCCTTGCGCACTTGCAAGCCTTCCGGTGTGAATACAGCAATGCCAGCAGAATCATATCCACGATACTCCAGCTTGCCCAATCCTTCCAACAACACCGCTTGAGAATTTCTAGCTCCAATATATCCGACAATACCACACATAATATAGACCTCCGATTATTCGCGGCCTCTCCAGTTGGCGACGTCGCACACAGAAGTCCATGCCCCATAAGCGTGAGTGCATAGCATTATTGGATAACTTATAAAGTTCAATAAGCTCATGGATAACGAGGGAAGCAGCCTAATTTGTAATAACCTACTTCGCCAAGCAGCACAACAAGCAAGCTTGTTAGCCAGCTTGGACTCTGTGTGCTCTGTCCATCCACGAGACAGCCCGATTCTTAGTAGTTAATTGAGTTAAATCTTAATGGCAGCGATAATCAGCTGCATTGTATCTCCAAATGGATACGCCTTGACTATGCAAGTGTATCTCCATCTCATTATCAAACATACCTGCGTAAGCATGCGTTGTCAGGAAAGTCGCCTCTCCTGCATTCCGCTAATGCTCTTACGGTGCCGGTAACACACCGGGAGGTCCCCGCCGAACATTTCGAACACCTCCACCTCGTCCACTCGCTGCAATGGCCGATTCAGCAGCAAGCGCTGGCGCTTCTTGAACGGTTGCCCGTTACATTGCCAACCTCACAATCCTCACTTTCTATATGTGAATCATCTTCTAATTTTCTATTTCCTATCTTCCTTACGAAGAGGACTGGCTCATCCTCTAGCATAAGCTGTTCCTGCATCATACACCGGCTTCTTGGCTGAGCTTCCAGGCATCGGCTTCGCCTTATCCACTCTGTATTTGCGGAACATGTTCTTACATTATATTCACTTTAGCCATTTTCCGCAACAATGCTACAGAAAATAGGAAAAAAGCCGCTTACCTAACAACGTCAGGCAAACGGCTCTGAACAAGTCCTATTAAGCTAGTTCTTTCTGTACAACCTCTACAATGCGGTTTACATATCCCTCTACAATATCCGCCTCAGGGCCTTCGGCCATAACACGAATCAGGGATTCTGTCCCGGATGGACGAACGAGCACGCGACCATTGTCACCCAACTCCTGCTCAACTTCCGCAATCGCCTTCTCGATAGCTGCATTGCCTTGGTATTTCGATTTATCCCCAACACGCACGTTCACCAGCACTTGCGGGTATTTGCGCATAAGCGACTTCGCTTCACTTAAGGATTGGCCATTTGCCTTCAAGTTAGCAACCAATTGGATACCAGACAGCATGCCGTCCCCTGTAGTATTGTAATCCAAGAAGATAACATGTCCGGATTGCTCACCGCCTAAGTTATAATTACCGCGGCGCATTTCTTCCATAACGTAGCGATCACCAACTGCCGTCTTGGCTGTATTCAATCCGTGCTTCTCAGCACCCTTGAAGAAGCCAATGTTGCTCATGACTGTTGTTACAATCGTATCACTATTCAAACGACCAGCCCGCTTCATTGCATCGCCGCAAATGAGCAGAATGAAGTCGCCGTCAACTTCCTCGCCATGTTCATCAATGGCAATCAAGCGATCCGCATCGCCGTCAAAAGCCAGACCCAAATGAGCCTTGTGGCGCAGCACTTCTTCTTTCAACATTTCCGGATGCGTTGAACCGCAATGATCGTTGATATTCAGACCTGTTGGCTCAGCGCCAATGGCGATTACTTCTGCACCAAGTTCACGGAACAAGCGTGGTGCCAGCTCATAAGCAGCACCGTGTGCACAATCGAGCACAATACGCATACCATCGAAGCGTTGATCAACGGTTGACTCCAAATACTCTACATAGCGCCACTTCGCATCCGTATCCACTGTAACCGTACCGAGACCTTCGCCAATTGGACGAGGAAGCTCATCTTCAGCAGCATCCATTAGCTGCTCAATTTCAAGTTCTGTCTCATCAAGCAGCTTGTAGCCGTCGCTGCCGAAGAACTTAATCCCGTTGTCCTGAACAGGGTTATGGGAGGCAGAGATCATAACCCCTGCGTCAGCACCCAATACACGTGTCAAATATGCAACAGCTGGTGTAGACAACACCCCAAGCTGGATGACATCTGCACCAATTGACAGCAAACCTGCTGTCAATGAAGCCTCAAGCATACGGCCAGATACACGCGTATCCATCCCGATAACCACCTTCGGTTTGCCTGATGCCTGCTTCGTCAGTACATAGCCTCCACAGCGTCCAATTTTAAAAGCAAGTTCCGCCGTCAATTCTTGATTCGCTACACCGCGTACACCATCAGTACCAAAATATTTCCCCATCGTTCGCTTCTCCTTCATGCTGCCATCAATCAATATGATCTGCTGTAGTTAGCACCTTCGATCATACATCCATCCTGTGCAGCATCTATTCTCACGTCGTAAATTTGATTTTTCATTATTCTATTCGTCAATTCATAGATGTCACACATCTCTAGTTGGAATGTTCCACTGATCCGTTCACCGCATCGGACGGTGTTCCTTCCGCTTCATTCGAGGAAGGCGGATTCTCATGAGTGTCGGTCGATGGATTGCTTGGATGCCCCGTCTCATTCTGGGTTCCTGATGTCGAGCCGTTGCCTACTTCTTCTGGGATCGAAGTAGGAGGCTTTGGATCAGGCAATGTCGTTACGGGCGCTTCCGTATCCTTAATCACGACCTTGATCGTTAGTGGAGTTGAATCCACTCGTCGAACGAACCGAGGTAAATTTACCTGCAAGTTCACTGTATGCTCACCAGGAGGCAAGTCATTCACATTCGCAATCAGCTGAATGTCACTTACCTTCAGCGCATCAATCAGATTCGGTGCGCCAACAACAATAACGTCCATCTTGCGGGAGGCCGGTTCCGCAATTGTCGTCTCCAATCGGTCATTGTCGCCCGTTAGTGTAATAGGAACGTCCGTTATCGTACGCTGTTTTACACCCGAAATTTGCAATTCGACAGTAATCTCACTCGGTTCTATTTTCTCAATGTTCGCAGGCGGCGTCAATTGTACCTTTATCTTATACGTCCCAGCAGCTTCAAATTGGCGCAAATCGACTTGTACATTATCCAAGTATTCGATCTTATCCAACGCTTCCTGAGGGCCGTACAGGGTCACCTGATTGACATCTGGAGACAAGGCTGACACAGCAAGTCCTTCCGCTAATTGTCCAGTCAAATTCACTTGGAGCGGTACGGTCTTGAATGGCTTCGTGATCGGTACTTCGACCTCGACAAAAGATGGTGTCAGGACTGCTCCCTCCACTTCATCGCCTCTCGCATTATACGCCGTCAACTTCACCCGCTTCGTGATGACAGACTCATTCGCCTTATCGACACTTACTGCACCTACTATCGATTTTACTTCAGCCATACGAGATGCGGGAAGCGTTACATGGACCCGGTTCGAAGGACGCACAATTGGAGTGCCTGCCTTATATCCTTTGGCAGGGGTTCCTTCTGTTTGTACCTGTACTTCGTACTCCTTCGTCTGCACATCCTCCAGCTCAATCGTTGCACTGCTCGGTTCCATCGACATCAAGTCAATTCCAGTCGGCAACTCATGACGGAGCTGTACCACATGTTTCCCCTTCCCATAGCCTGTTAAATCAAGTGTTACTTTATAATCTTCTGGCAATGCAGAAGCAATCGCTGTCCGCTTGCCTCGAACCTGTATACGAACCTTATCCGGCCGTATGGATTTAATTACCTGCTGCTTCGTATCCAATCCGACAATCCGTACTTGCACGTCATCAATCCAGCGAGATTCCATGAGCGGCTGCGGAGAAGTCGGCGTTGTATCGTCTTTATGTACGACAGCGAATAGAAGCACACCTAATACTAACGCGATAATCTTCGCTGCATTATTATTCATTAACCACTTATCCATGATGCTCACCTTTTCGTTTCCAGAACATTTTTAGTTCTTTCTTCGCCTTCGGCTTTAACTCATCGAACAGCTTGGATATGAGTGATTCTTCCTTAATATCACGCACAACTTGTCCATTGATAGCAAGGGACACTTGTCCTGTCTCCTCGGAGACGACAACAGAAATCGCATCACATACTTCACTGATTCCAATAGCTGCCCGATGTCTTGTCCCCAATTCCTTACTGATAAATGGATTCTCGGACAACGGCAAATAACAAGCTGCTGCTGCAATTTGGCTGCCTTGTATAATAACTGCTCCGTCGTGCAGTGGTGTATTCGGGATAAATAGGTTAATGAGCAACTCTGAGCTAATACGGGAGTTCATGGCAATGCCTGACTCCGTGTATTCATTCAACCCTGTCACACGTTCGAAGACGATGAGTGCACCGATCTTACGACGTGACATATAATTAACTGCTTTAATAAGCTCGCTAATAACACGAGCCGTCTCATCTTCCTCTGCTACCGCGCGTCCACCGAACATTTTCCCTCGACCCAACTGCTCCAATGCTCGTCGCAGCTCAGGTTGAAAAATAATTACGATCGCAAGAACCCCGAACGTAAACATTTGATTCATAAGCCATTTCAGCGTATACAAATCAAACCACGTACTGATCGCCCAAGTCACAACGAGGATAAAGATCCCCTTCAGCAACTGGACAGCACGCGTTCCGCGGATGAGCACAAGTAGCTTATAAATTACATAACTAACGATTAAAATATCGATGATATTCTTGATCGTGTCTTTCCACGACATGTCCGCAAAATAATTCATGCAGGTACCCCCGGCGTTCGTTTCCCCTGATAAGATCCTGATGAGAAGATGAAGCACCTCTCTATGTATAACTATAACCTTTTCGTCTTGATGAAGCAAAATTTATATCCCATTCTTATCCATCCTTACAAAAAAGCCCTCCTGCAATAGCTGCAGGAGAGCCTCGGTACAACAGATACGGATACTGTCATTCGTTATGGCAACGACGGCCCCGTGCCGAACAAGTTCGTAAGCTGGTACCACATCCAGCTTAGTGCTTCGTCAATTTGGTGAACCGATCCCGAAATATTTGCCGTAGATGCTTGATACAGCTTCCCGTCAATGACGGTTACATCGCCCTTCACTTTGCCGTACACTTCTGCGACTCCGTTATGAATCGTTAAGTTACCTGATATTACTTTATCCGAAGGCACGATGACCTTATTATTCTCTACGACAACTCCATTCAGATCAGCGCCCTTAACCATAAGCTGCTTATCCGCATTCCACATACTTAGCGCACTTGTCATCATAACCAACACAAAGACGGCTGCGACGGTAATGGCTGGGTGACGTTTGACCCATAGCATGAACGCACTTTGCTGCTTCGGCTTCGGTATAACGCTCATGACCCGTGCCGTCAAATCATCCGATACAGGCTGCACTCGGTGATTGAAGCTGTACAGCAGAGTATCCATCTCCTCTAACTGACGAAATCGTTCGCGGCAATCCGGGCATGCAAGCATATGTTCTTTCAATTCGAGTGCATATTCCGGTGTCAAATCGTCATCTAGTAAATCATGCATTAATGAGACGGCTTGTTTGCAATCCATTTGAGCCAATCCTTTCATGGAGTCTCCAATCAGATACGATGGCGCATCCTACATTAAGAAGGATGACCCTATCTGGGACGTATCGTCATGCACCGAAGTCTTTCCCAACATTCTATACATTTTCGTTAGGGCTCATTCGGCTTGTTATACGATACGACTTGAATGCAAAATAGTTTCACTCTTTAGCCTGCTATTTTTTATCAGATTTTACGTTCCAGCTTCTTGCGGAGAAATTCTCGTCCCCGGTGCACCCTCGTTTTGATCGTGGTCACAGGCATATCCAGTACATCGCTAATTTCCTGCAGCGACATATCCTTTAAGTAACGAAGCACCATCACGGTCTTATATTTTGCAGGGAGACTCTCAATCGCCTCATGGACCATTTTCTGAGTCTCGCTTACAAGCAAGTATGTCTCAGGTGTACGATTATCGCTAGGGATCATCGCATACCCGTCAATGCCCTCCTGGTCATTCATCTCTGCATCAAGGGAATAATTCGGCTTCCGTTTGCGCAAGCGATCAATACACAGGTTCGTTCCGATACGATAGATCCAAGTCGAGAACTTCTGAGTCTCATCGTAACGATCCAAATTGCGATATACACGCAGAAATGTATCTTGTACCACATCCTCTGCTTCATGCCGATTGCTCAGCATGCGATAAGCAAGATGGAATATTTTATCCTTATATAAATCGACAATCTCGGCAAACGCTCGCGTATCCCCTTTTCGAGCTAATCTCACGAGCCGTTGTTCTAGCGTATCCAAGCGGTCTCCCTCCATCCTCACTGCTCTTATGCCGATGTCTTCTCAATCATTGCACCTCAATGACAATGCCGGACATCGTAAGCAGGAATGCGAACCTTGGGAGCAACGTATCTTACTGTGCTCACGATCATTCACCGAATTCAGTGAATGAACAATGGCTCATTCGGGAAGCCTTGTTCCCTGCCTGTCGCTGCCCTAGGGGTGCGAGTGTGTCAATGCAGAAGCAATGCTGCTCTTCTTTGCCGACGCACTCTTTCCTATGTGTAAACACAGGAAAAGTCGAGCCTCGATCGCTCAAGACTCGACTGCATCGTCGCTACTTCGTGCTGTTTACGTATCGACGTAGCCTGCGGAAATCGATCATTCCGACATTATCAACCTGTATTTCGAAGCCCTGCTGCAATACCGTTAATCGTAAGCAAAACTTCCCGCAGCAATACCGCATCATCCTCTTCGTTCTCACGAAGCTCGCGCAGTTCTGCTAGCAGTTCCACCTGCATATAGCTGAGCGGATCCACGTATGGATTGCGCAAGCGAATCGATTCCTGGATGACAGGAACATTGTCGAGAATATCCTCTTGTCCGGTAATTTGCAGGATTAACGAAGAGGTTAATTTGAATTCTTCCTCAATTTGCGTAAAAATACGCTCGCGAATGGTTTCGTCCTTAATCATGCCTGCATATTCCTTGGCAATGACAAGATCCGCCTTCGCAAGTGCCATTTGCAAGCTGTCGATCATAGACTGGAAGAAGGAATAATTCTGATACATATGGCGCATTGTTTCCATATTCTCTTCCTTGCCTTGATAGAAGCTCTGCAATCCTGTTCCTGCTGCATACCACGCAGGGAGCAAGTACCGGCTCTGCGTCCATGCGAATACCCAAGGGATCGCACGCAAGTCTTCGAAGCGGTCACTGTTCTTCCGCTTCGACGGACGTGAACCGATGTTCAGTTCACCGATCTCTGGAAGCGGCGTAGACTCCTTGAAGAACGTCATGAAGTCTGGATCACGGAAGATCAGATCCTGATACTTCTTCAGCGAAGCCTGGGAGATGCTCTCCATGAGCTCCTTCCACTTCGATTCATACAGATCCGTATGCGGCGTACGAGCCAGCGTAGCCGCTTGTATAAGTGCCGAAGTAGCTTGTTCCAAGCTTCGGTAAGCAATACCTTGTACGGAATAGCGGGAAGACAATACTTCACCCTGCTCCGTAATCTTGATGCCGCCACCAATCGTGTGTGGAGGCTGAGCCATAATACTGCGATTCAATGGCATACCACCACGACCAAGTGCACCGCCACGACCATGGAAGAACTTCAATTTCACATCGTACTTCTTCGCAGACGCCGTCAGTTCCTTCAGAGCCATACGAAGCTCCCAGTTCGCTGTAAATGCACCGCCGTCTTTGTTGCTGTCTGAGTAGCCAAGCATGATCTCCTGCAGATCATTCATTGCTTCAACAGCACTGCGGTATATCGGCAAATCAAACAACGTCTTCATGATCGCAGGTGCGGCATGAAGGTCGTCGACAGTCTCGAAAAGCGGCACAGCCTGCAATGTGCAGTGTACTTTGCCTTTCTCTTTGCGGAACAAGCCTACTTCCTTCGCCAGCAGCATGACTTCAAGCACATCGCTCGCTGCCTCCGCCATACTGATCAAGTAGCTTGTAATACATTTCTCACCGAATTCCTTCTGTGCATCATAGACGATACGATACACATTCAGTACTTCAGTTGTAGATTCACTATATTGAATATATTCCGATATCAATGGACGAGGATCATTCAGCAGGCGATTAAGAAGCTCAATCTTCTCCTCTTCGCTCAAGCTGCTGTAATCGTCCACGATGTTCATGTTAGCCAAAATTTCAGTCATCGCATTTTCATGCTCTTTACTATGCTGACGAATATCAAGTGTCGCCATGTGGAAGCCGAACAGTTCTACTTGACGAATCAGTTTCTTCACATACGTGTCTGATACATAATCTGCGAAGTGGTGGCGCAAGCTCCGGTCAATAATTCTCAGATCTTCCAAGAACTCAAGCGGATTATTGTAACGCTGTGCTGTCCCCTTCGTCGACTCATCCAGTATATTATTCAACTTCTCGAACATGTAGATTAACTTGATACGATACGGTTCCTTCTCATTGTTCCAGTATCCCGCATGCGTCAATGTCACATTGCGGCTGTCCTCTGCAATCGAGGAAAGCAGCTCCTCAGACACAGATACAATTGTAGTACTGAAGCTAAGCGTACGGAATAAGGACTTCAATCTCTCCTCGTATTTGCGAATCGCAAGAGTACGCTGCATCTTCAATGTTTCCCATGTTACATCATGGGTAACCGAAGGATTGCCGTCACGGTCGCCACCGATCCAAGAACCAAATCGAAGGTAAGTAGGCACATGCCATCCTCCGGATGGATAGTACTTATCCAGGCAGCGTTCCAATTCATGATATACATCTGGCAGAACATCGAACAGTGTCTCGTTGAAATAGAATAAGCCGTTGCGCACTTCATCGAGTACAGTTGGCTTACGATCACGCAGTTCATCTGTTTGCCACAGTGTAATCACTTCGTTCAGCAGCTTATCTCGCAATTGTTCACGCTCACGGTGTGTCAGAGTTGGATTATCCAACATTGTGACATCATCAGCGATGCGCTTATGAATATCGAGAATGGCCCGACGCATCGCCTCAGTCGGGTGCGCCGTTATGACAAGTTCCAAAGAAATGCTTTCAATAATTTCTTGCAATTCTTCTTCGGAAACTTTACGCTCCTTCAACTCCATGATCACACTTTCGATCGATCCTGGTTGAATGCTTTCACCTGCAGAGCGCTCATAATCGCGTTTGCGACGGATCCGATGATTCTGTTCTGCAATGTTCACTAACTGGAAGTAGATAGCGAATGCACGAATCACTTGATGTCGGATTTCGGGGTTCAACGTATTGATGAGTTGCTTAAACTCCTCATACAACTCGGGTAAAAATACGGCACGCAACGATTTGCTAAGCTCGCGGATCTTCTCCACAATGTTAAGCAATTCATTACCACCTTGATGGACGAGCACTTCGCCGAGTATATTACCCAGAAAACGAACGTCCCGCCGCAACATATTGTTGGAATTCGTCTTGTTTGCGGTTAACGTTAGATCAGTCATTCGTCTCCCCCTATCTCACAATTCAGTACAGTCTGTAAAAGACTTTCTTAACATCATACTACAAATTGAGACGAAAATCTTTACTTTTCATTGAAAAAATCGCACGTTTCAATTGTATCCCCTTACATTGGTTCGGGTTTACAATGGATCGTTATCTTGATATCGCTAACCTGTATTTTTAGCCTTAAACAGCCTGAAATGTATGTTCATCATCCTACTCATTATGTTTCATGTAGAGCCTATAATTCATACATGATCGTCTAAATATGAACTGCGAACGCAGCTATTCTCAACAAAATAAAAAAAGCCTTTCGGCGTCGATTTCATTCTGGTTAATGAAACGGGAATACTCCGGTCGCTTATCGTGCCTCCTATTGTCGGCACCACACGTCCTTCTCCCGGACGCGCGCGCTGAACCGTATTTCAAGAAGCATTGCAGCGCGGTACTCAACATGTCTGATTTGAAAAATGGAGCC
>NZ_FNAZ01000024.1:0-10904 GCF_900102125.1 Paenibacillus sp. cl6col | reverse complement strand
ATGCGGTTGGCTCGCGCCTCCAGCTCGCCGTACGTCCATACCGCCTCTCCGCTTACGAGTGCCGGCTGCTCCGGCGTTCGTGCAGCCTGCTGTTCGAACAGCCCATGTACCGTCGCTTCCGCAGGCAGCTCCATCGCCGTATCGTTGAATGTCACCAGCAGCTCTTCCCGCTCTTCGGCCGTCAGCAGTTCCAGCTTGTCTACCGCCATGTTCGGGGTGGACACGATCTGCTCTACCATCCGCATCCAGTGACCTTGCAATCGCTCCATTGTGCCTTGCTCGTACACCAGTCCGTTGTAATCGAAATGAATGTGCAGCTCTTCTCCCGGCTGAATCATCACATTCAGGTCATAATTCGTTTGTTCGTCCGCCTGAACCCCTGTAATTTCCAGTCCGCTTGCATCCGCAGACGCTTCTGCCTGCGCAGTTTGCATCGGATAGTTCTCGAACACAAGAATATGGTCGAACAGTTCTCTCGTTCCGGCGCACTGCGCCTGGATCTCATGCAGCGGATAGTAGGCGTACCCTTGCGAGGCCAGCGCCTTCGCCTGCATGCGGCGCAGCAGATCCGCAACCGTCTCCTGTCCCTCGCACGTTACCCGGACAGGCAGCGTATTGATGAACAGTCCGATCATCCCTTCCACGCCGGGCAGGTCTGCCGGTCTGCCCGACACGACGCCGCCAAATACCGCATCCCTGCTGCCGCTGTAGGCGTGCAGCACCAGTCCCCATGCCGTTTGCAGCAGCGTGCTCACCGTTACGCCGTACGCAGTAGCCACCAGTGCGATGGCTTTGCTCTGCTCCCGAGGGACGATCCAGCTCACGCGTTTCGCTTCATAGCCTTGCGCCTGACGCTGCTGCTTCGGCAGCGCAGACAGCGCTTCGCTGCCCTCCAACTGCTCCTTCCAGTAGCTTCGTGCCGAATTCCCATCCTGTTCGGACAGCCAGCGGATATAGTCGCTGTACGGGCGGACGCTGCGTAACGGCGCCTCTTCTCCGGCGCGCAAGGCGTTGTATATCCCCAACACTTCTTCCATGACCAGCGGCAAGCACCAGCCGTCCATCAACAGGTGATGGAAGCTCCATAACACCTCGTGGGTTTGCTCTCCTGTGCGGAGCACCGACACACGCATCAGGCTCTCCGACGCTACCACAAAGCCTCGCTTCCGGTCGTCCGACTTCCACCGCGCTATGCTAGCTGCCTGCTCGCCCGCGTCGTACATCGACAGATCGCGATAGGCGATTGTAAACGGCCGCTTCCGGTACACGACTTGCAGCGGCTCATTTCGCCACTCACTGTCGATGCTCGTTCGCAGCACCGCATGCCGCTGTACGACGGCTTGCCAGCTTTGTTCAAATGCTGCCGGCTGCAGCTCGCCTTGCAGGGTCAGATGGATCTGATTCACGTAGGCGCCGGCTTGCGGATCCAGGCGGCTGTGGAACAGCATCCCTTGCTGCATCGGCGTCAGCGCGTACACATCTTCGATCTCACCTAACGCTTCGCTCCGCTGCATGAGCGTATCCAGCTCTTCTTGCGTAAAGCCAGGCTGCAGTAAATCGCTTGGCGTCAGTTCCGTTCTCTCCTGCGCGACACAATGGGCCAGCAGCTCTTGCAAGCTGATCTGCAACTCGTGCGCGAACCGCTCCATCGTCGCTTGGCGGTACTGCTCCGCGCTGTAGCTGATGTGCAGACGAAGCACTCCTTCCGCGATCATTCCGTTGCATTCCAGTGCCGCCGCACGCTGTCTTCTGCCACTTATCGCCTCGCCCGTAGAAAGCGGCGAGATTCGCAGCGAACTGTGCTCCAAATCCTGATCGAACTGTCCCAAATAGTTGAACGAAATATCTGGATCGCACGCCCACTCCGCCTCATCCGACGCGGACATGTAGCGCAGAAGACCGTAGCCGATCCCTTTTTGCGGAATCGCACGCAGCGTTTCCTTCACGCGCTTGATCCGCTGCGGCAGGCTCATCTCCGGCTCGATCTCCAGCACCACCGGGTACGCACTCGTAAACCAGCCGACCGTTCGGCTTACATCCACATCCGCCGCGATCGGTTCTCGGCCGTGGCCTTCCAGCAAGACCGCCACGCGTTCGAGTCCGCTCCACGCTTGAACCGCCATCGCCAGTGCGGTCAGCAACAGATCGTTGACCTCCGTCCCGTAGGCCCGATGTACTTCTTTCAACAATTGCTGCGTCTGTGCCTGCGACCACTCCACCGTCAGCGTCCGGCTGGCGGCCAGCGTTGACACGCCTTGCTCATCATCTTTGGGCAGAGGCACTACGCCCTTCTCTACAATCGATTGCCAGTAAGCACACTGAGCCTCCATTGCTGGACTTGCCGCATAAGCGTCAAGCTGCCGCGACCACGTTTGAAACGAGTCCGTTTTCAGCGGCAGCCGAATGTCCTGTCCTTGCGCCGCTTGTTCGTAAGCTGACGCGATATCCTCAAAAAGGATGCGCCAGGAGACTCCGTCGACGACCCAATGATGAATCGCGATCAGCAAATGATCCCCGTCCAGGCACTGGAACAAGCCCAGTTTCAGGAGCGGACCGGCGCCCAGCGAGAAGCTAGCCTGCAGCTTGTCGGCCTCCGTCTCGACCCGCTGGCTCCAATCCTCTTCGCCACGGAAGTCAAATACGTCCAGACTGTAGCCTTCGCCGTCTTCTACGCTGCGGTTCCAAGCAATGTAGCCGTCTTCCGTCTGCGTGACAATCATCCGCAGCGCGTCGTGATGCCTAGCGATGCGCTGCATCGTCAGGCGCAGCGCCCCGATGTCGAACCGGTCTTCCCGGTGCAGCATAACCGCGTGGTTGAAATGATGCATATCCACGGGATCATGCTGCACAAACCAGCGCTGGATCGGCGTAAGCGGCACTGGACCATGCACCTCTTCTTGTTCCGCACGGCGAGTGACCGCCGTCATCTGGGAGCTAAGCTCGGAGACGACCGGATAGCGGAACAGGTCTTTCATCTCGACCTTATACCCAGCTTGCAATAGCCGCGAAGCGACTTGAATCGCTTTGATCGAATCGCCGCCAAGCTCGAAGAAATGATCTAGGACGCCAATCTTCTCTACGCCTAATACCGACTGCCAGACAGACACGAGCGCTTTTTCCTCGCCCGTGCGCGGGGCGACATATTCCGTCCCCGCACTCATGCCTGCTACCGGCTCAGGCAGCGCTTTGCGGTCCACTTTCCCGTTGGGCGTCAGCGGCATCTGCGCAAGCTGCACGAAGTACGACGGGATCATGTAACCTGGCAGCTTTTGCGACAAAGTGTTTCGGAGTTCATCGGCTTCTAGATCACGTGTCGCTTTGATGTACGCACACAGCGTCTTCCGACCGGTTTCGTCCTCGCGGGCGATGACCACCGCTTCCTGAACGTCCATTACGCGAAGAAGCTGCGCTTCGATTTCTCCAAGCTCAATACGGTAACCGCGGATTTTCACCTGATCGTCCATGCGACCTGCATACTCTATTGTTCCATCCGGAAGCCAGCGGGCCAAATCGCCTGTTCGGTATAACCGCTCGCCCGCTGCAAACGGATGCTCCACAAACTTCGCCGCTGTTAACTCCGGGTTGTTCAAGTATTCGCGTGCCAGTCCACTGCCGCCGGTATACAACTCTCCAATCACGCCAATAGGCAATATCTCTTTGGCTCTGCCCAGCACGTATACTTGCGTGTTGCTGATCGGACGACCGATCGGAATCGACGTGCGCTCCACATCCGACATCCGGATTTCATGGCAGCACGTAAACGTTGTGTTTTCCGTCGGGCCGTAACCGTTGATCAACCGTAATTCGCTGAATCGCTCCAACACTTTTTTTGCATGCGGCCTCGAAACAACGTCACCGCCAACCAGCAGCTGCTTCACCCCGTTCAAACCTTCCAACTGCTCTTCCACCATCACATGAAACAAGCCAGCCGTTAGCCACAAAATACTGACGTGATGCTGCTGAATCGCCTGCACCCAGTCCGTTAGCGACAATTTACCGGGCGGCAAAATCGCCAGAACCGCACCATTCAGCAAGCTGCCCCATATCTCAAACGTCGCAGCGTCAAAGGAAATCGTCGAGCCCTGCAAAAATACGTCTTGTTCGCTAATGTCCACATAATCCGATGACGAAACAAGTCTGACAACTCCGCGATGCGTCACGGATACCCCTTTAGGCGTTCCTGTTGAACCCGACGTGTAGATGATGTACGCCAGATCGTCGGCCATTGCCGCCACTGCCAAGTTCGCACTGTTCGCGAAGTATTCTTCTGCGCCAGACAACGGCTCCTCTTCCAGTTCCACCTTGATTCCCGCAAAAGAAGCCCTCTCCTTCAAATGCTTCTGAATCAGCAGCACCTGCGCCCCGGAATCCTCTAACATATAGGAGATGCGTTCCTGAGGATATTCGGGATCGATCGGCACATACGCTCCACCTGCTTTTAGGATCGCCAGTATGCCCACAATCATCTCCAGCGAGCGTTCAGCCATGATGCCTATCGATTGCTCACGCTGCGTCCCTTGCGCCTGCAATCTTCTCGCCAAGCGGTTCGCCCGCTCGTTCAACTCTCGGTACGTCAGCTGCCTATTTTCAAATACCACAGCTACCGCATCCGGGGTCCATGCAGCCTGCCGTTCGAACAGCGCATGTACTGTTGCTTCCGCCGGAAGCTCCACCGCCGTATCGTTGAATGTCACCAGCAGTTCTCCCCGCTCTTCAGCCGTCAGCACCTCGATGCTTCCCAGCACCGCTTGCGGATGACGAACCGTTTGACGAAGCAGCTCGGTGAAGTGACCCGCCCAGCGCTCGATCGTCGTCCGTTCGAACAGTTTGGACGCATATTCCAGGGAGCATCGCATCCCCTGCTCGTGCTCGCTGACCGACAGCGTCAAGTCGAATTTCGCTGCTCCGCTCTCGATCGGATACGGCGTCCATTGCAGACCCGCCAATTCCAATTCGGCTTGCTCGGTGTTTTGCAGCACCAGCATGGCATCAAACAACGGGCTTCGACTCATATCCCGCTGCTTCACAACCTGCTCCACCAGTTCCTCGAACGGGTAGTCCCCATGCTCAAATGCGCCTAGCGCCGTCTGCTTCACTTCCTCCAAGTAAGCCGAGAACGGCTTTTCTCTGGATGGGTTCATCCGCAGCGCCAGCGTATTGACAAACATGCCTAGCATCCCTTGCAGATCCGCATGGGAACGTCCGGCGATCGACGTACCGACGATCACTTCTTCTTGACCGCTTAACCGCCCGAGCAGGGCGCTGTACGCGGCCAGCAGCACCATGTACACGGTCGCGCCGTTTTCCCTCGCCAGCTCTCTGACCGCTTCCGCCAGCACGCTGTCCAGCTCAAATTCGACCCGATCTCCCTCGAAGCTGCGCACCGCAGGTCGCGGAGCATCCGTCGGCAAGCTCAGCACCGGCAGCTCGCCTGCAAACTCTTCAAACTGGCTTAGCCAGTAGCTTTCCATCTTCCGGTAGGCCGCACTTTGCCGGTAGCCTTGCTGCCAGAGCGCATAATCTTTGTATTGCAAACGCAGCGGTTCCAATTCTTCTCCCGCATACAGCTTCGTCAATTCCTGCACCAAAATGTTCATCGAGGTGCCGTCCGAAATAATATGGTGCATATCGAACAACAGCACGTGATCCGTTTCGTCCAGCCGTACCACCGTCGTCCGCAGCAGCGGCGCAACGCCAAGTTCAAACGGACGGAGGAAGCTATGAATGAAAGCCTGCGCCTCGGCTCCTCTCGCCTCCTCGTACGCGACGGTGAAGTCCGGAGCCTCTACGATGCGCTGCATCGGCTCTCCGTCTACCGCCGCAAACGCTGTGCGCAGCGATTCATGGCGGGCGATGAGCGCCTGGAGGGCGGCTTCCAGCCGCTGACGATCCAGCGTTCCCGTCAGGCGCAGCGCAGCAGGCATGTTGTAGCTCAACTCGGCGCCCTCCAGCTGCTGCAGCACATACAGCCGTTTTTGCGCGGACGACAGTGGATACGCCGCCTGCGCCGGGGCAGGCACGAGCGCTTCAAATGCGCGGCCCTCCGCCGCCTCCAGTGCAGCCGCCAAGCTTTCAATCGTTGGCGAGAGGAATAATTGCCGCAGCGGCACCTCCGCCTCCAGCGCCTGATGAATGCGCGATACGAGCGTCATCGCTCGGAGCGAATGGCCCCCGATGTCGAAGAAGTTATCGCGGATGCCGACACGTTCCAGCCCCAGCACCTCTTGCCATAGCTGCGCCAGCTTTGCTTCCGTCGCTGTGCGCGGTGCTGCATACTCTGTTCCCGTTCGCAGCGTCCCTTCTGGCGTGGGCAGCGCTTTGCGGTCGATTTTGCCGTTATTCGTCAGCGGCAGCTCTTCCAGCTGCACGACATACGCCGGAATCATGTAGTCCGGCAAGTTCAATCGCAAGGCTTCGCGCAGTTCGGCGAATGTAAATTCGCGTTCGCCTGCTACATACGCGCACAACTCATGATTGCCACGCTCATCGGGCAGCGCGATGACGGCCGCCTCTCGAATTCCTTCCAACGCTAACAGTCTGGTTTCGATCTCGCCCGGTTCGATCCGGTATCCTCTTATTTTCACCTGATGATCGATACGGCCCAAATACTCCAGGTTGCCATCGGCCAGCCAGCGGGCCCGATCCCCGGTTCGATACATTCTGGTTCCTTCCAGCCATGGATTGGCCAGGAACTTCTCCTGCGTCCAGCCCGGCTGATGCAAGTAGCCTCGGCCGACACAAGCGCCGCCGATATACAGCTCACCCGCTACGCCGATCGGCTGCAGCTGTCCGAGCCCGTCCAAAATGTACACGGACGAATTGCTGATCGGCTTGCCGATCGGCGGCAGCGCCAGCATCGGCTCTTGCGGTCTGATCGTGTACGTGGTTGCTACATGCGTCTCCGAAGGGCCGTAATGATTGTGAAGCGTGACGCCCTGCTCCTGCAAGTAGCGCTGCAGCGCCGAACCGACAATCAGCGCCTCTCCGGCCGTAATCAGATGCTGCACACACGTTGGCCAACTCGCTTCGTAGGTCGGATCGTTCCACACGAATTTGACGAACGACGATGGCAGCAGCAAGGTTGAAATGCCTCGTTCCTCCACATAGCGGAAGAGCGCAGTCGGATTTTGACGCATATCCTCCTCGATCACATGCAGCGTTCCGCCCGCCAGCAAGGTAGAAAAAATCTCCTGATAGCTCACATCAAAGCTGTACGACGCATACTGCAGCACCTGTTTGTCAAATGGAATGGACGCATGCTCGTATTGATGCATGATCAAGTTTACAAGGTTGCCATGTTCCAACATAACGCCTTTCGGTTTCCCCGTCGTACCCGACGTATAGATGACGTAGAGCAATCGGCTGCTCTCCGTATCCAGCTCGTAGGAGCCGCTATCAAGGCTATTAGAGTTATTAGAGTTATTAGAGTTATTAGAGTTATTAGAACTATTAGAACTATCAGAGCTATCAGAGCTATCACGGCTCCACGCACTTTGCTCGCTAGCCGCAAGAAGCTCTTCGACAATGAGCGTCTTGCCCTCATATCCAAGGCCTTCGCACGTTGGAGCGGATGGGGCATCCGCCAGCAGGCAAGCCACCTTCGAGTCTTCCAGCATGTACGCTATGCGCTCCGCCGGATAGGAAGGGTCGACTGGAAGGAAAGCCGCGCCGGCTTTCAAAATGCCCAGCAAACCAATCATCATGTGGGCGGAACGTCCCGCCATCAGCCCGACAATACTGTCGCTGCCGATCTGTTCCTGGCGCAGGACAGCGGCAAGGCGATCCGACAACCGATCCAGTTCTTCGTAGGTAAGCCTTGTATCGGCACATACGAGCGCAACAGCTTCCGGTGTTGCCTTCGTCTGCTTACGGAACAACTGATGCACTGTGGCATCCGGCGTTTTCTGTGCAGGCCCATCCATCCAGCCTTGGAGCGTCATCCGATCCTGTTCGTTCAGCAAGCTTGCTTTGCCGAGCGTGACATCCGGGTCAGCGGCCATATGCTGCAGCAGCGTGATGAAATGATCTTTCCACCGTGAGATCGTATCCACCTCGAAGAGCGCTGTCGCGTACTCCAGGCTGCCGTGCAGTTCCTGTCCCTCCTCGTGAATAAATAGCGACAAGTCGAATTTCGATGTCGGGTTTTCCAAATCGTACGGTGTAATGTCGACATCGGCCATCTGCAGTTCGGATCGGTTCATATTTTGCAGCACGAACATCGCATCGAAAATCGGATTGCGGCTCACATCCCGATGCCGTACGACTTGATCCACCAGTTCTTCAAACGGGTACTCCGCATGCTCAAACGCCGTTAAAGCCAGTTGCTTCATTTCTTCCAAATAGCTTCGGAATGTTTTGTCAGCGGAAGGCATCGAGCGGATGGCTAAGGTGTTGACGAACATGCCGAGCATGCCAGACAGGTCGGCATGCGGCCGGCCGGCATGCGGCGTTCCCACAATAATCTCGTCCTGACCTGCCAATTTGCCCAGGAACATGCTGTAAGCAGCGAGCAGTACCATAAATAATGTAGTTTCTGTGTCTTGCGCCAGCTGCTTGATGCTGGCCGTCAATTCTGCATCGATCGTGAAATCCATTCGGCTGCCCACGAAGCTTTGGATCGACGGACGGGCGAAATCGGCCGGCAGCTGAAGAACCGGAAGCTCACCGCCAAGCTGCTGCAGCCAGTACTCTTTTTGTTGGACATACGTATTTATATGACGGTTTTCCGCCAGCCACACAGCATAATCCTTATAATGAAGCGATACGGGCTCGAGACGATCGCCAGCATACAGCCTTGTCACCTCTTCAATCAAAATGCCCATGGAAGTTCCGTCGGAAATAATATGATGCATGTCAAACAGGAGCAGATGCTGCGTATCGGTCAGCTTGGTCAGCTGAACGCGCAGCAGCGGTGCCTGGCTCAGATCGAAAGGACGAATAAACTCCCGGATGAGGTCTTCCGCTCTCCTGTCCCCGGCTTCCCGATAAGGCAAATCGAACGCGACCTCGGCGCTAATTCGTTGGACAGGCTCGCCATCCACCACATCAAACCCGGTTCGCAGCACCTCGTGGCGGGCGATAAGCTCCCGGCAAGCCTGTTCCAATCGTGCAAAGTCCACGCGTCCATGGAATAACAAGGCTGCAGGCATGCTATAGCTTAATTCTGCACCTTCAAACTGCTGCAAAATGTACATCCGTTTCTGCGCCGAGGACACCGGGAAGTAGTCCCTTGCTCCGGCCTGCGGAATGACGGCATATTCCAGCTGCTCCAGCTCAGAGATCGCCTGCGCCATCTCTTCGACTGTCGGATAAAAGAACACGTTTCTTAGGGGCAGGCTCACGCTCATTTCCTTATTCACTCTGCTTACAAGCGTCATCGCTCGGAGCGAATGGCCCCCGATGTCAAAGAAGTTATCGCGAATGCCGACACGCTCCAGCCCCAGTACCTCTTGCCATAGCTGCGCCAGCTTCGCTTCCGTTACCGTGCGCGGCGCTGCATACTCCGTTCCCGTCTGCAGTTCCCCTTCCGGCGCAGGCAGCGCCTTGCGATCCAATTTCCCGTTTGGCGTGAGCGGCATCCTCTCCAAGCGAATGAAGTGCGAGGGGATCATGTAGGTCGGAAGGTTCGCCGACAACTTGCTCCGCATCGCCTGCGCCGTTAGCTCGCTGCTGCCTGTTACATAGGCGCACAGTTCCTGCGTTCCCCCGGCGACAACCGTCACGACCGCTTCGTTTACGCCTTCAATTCGTAGCAAATGCGCTTCGATCTCGCCCAGTTCGATCCGGTAACCGCGGATCTTCACCTGATGGTCGATCCGTCCAAGATGCTCCAATCTGCCATCTGGCAGCCAGCGGGCCAAATCGCCCGTCCGGTAGATCCGCTCTCCCGAGAGAAACGGATGATCGACAAACTTCTCCTTGGTCAGATCTTCGCGCGCCCAGTATCCGCGAGCGACTCCGGCGCCTCCAAGACACAGCTCGCCTACGGCTCCGATCGGCTGCAGCTGCAGCGCTTCGTTCAGCACGTACGCCTGCGTGTTCGCCAGCGGACGGCCGATGCTGACTTTTCCTCCTTCGCTATCCTCCAGATGTTCAAACGTAGACCACACCGTCGTCTCCGTCGGGCCGTACATATTGTACAGCGACGCATTCGTTTGCGCCCGAAGCTGCTTCAGCAGCGCCGCAGGCAGCGGCTCGCCGCCGATTAACAGAGCTGGTATACGACGCAGTTGCACTGCGCTGTGCTCCTGCTCCAGCATCATTGACAGCCTCGAAGGCGTCGTCTGCATCAGCTGTACCGGATGTTCCGCCAGCAAATCGCCCAGCAGCGCAGGATCCTGAAGCTCCGCTTCGCTGGCGAGAACGATCTGCATCCCGCAGCTGAGCGGTACCCAGCTCTCGGTCACGAAGATGTCGAAGGACACTGTTGTGACCGAGAGGATCGACGCAGACGGCGCAAACGGCAGCGAGCTCACCATCCCTGCGATAAAGTTCACGACGTTCCGGTGCTCCACCACCACGCCTTTGGGCTTGCCGGTGGTGCCGGATGTGTAGATCACATACGCGCTGTTCATCGGCGTTGTCGGTACATCCGACTGTACATCCATTGGTTCTGTGGAGGCCGACGAATAGATTTCCAGTTCTTCCGCGGAGGCAAACCTCACCATGGCGGAACAGTTCTTCTGCCCTTCGGCATCCGTGGCGGTCAAGCGTTCCTTCTTCCCTTCGGAAACCGCAGCAGCTATCTCCGTAACGGCTGAGCGTTCCTCATCCAAGCACAGGACATGCCGCAGCGGCGTTTCTTCCCAGTCCGCCACCTTTTCTGTCTGCATCCCTTCGCTCAGCAGGATACGGATACCGGCATCCTGGATCATTCCCTCGATGCGCGCTTCTGGCAGCGCTGG
>NZ_FNAZ01000025.1:0-7348 GCF_900102125.1 Paenibacillus sp. cl6col | reverse complement strand
GCATGATCTTCCAGTGCCACCACGGTCGCCTCCTGTACCGCCGGTACATGCAAGAGCTGCGATTCCACCTCGCCCAGCTCAATGCGGAAGCCCCGAATTTTTACCTGATGGTCGCTTCGGCCCACATACTCAATGCTGCCGTCTGGAAGCCAGCGCGCTACGTCACCTGTCTTGTACAGCCGCTCACCAGGGGCGAACGGGTTATCTAGGAACTTCTCCTCAGTTAAGTCCGTTCTTCCCCAGTACCCGCGTCCGACACATGCCCCAGATACGTAGAGCTCACCCTTCACGCCGATCGGCTGCAGCTCGAAGCTGTCGTTCACGATGTAAATGCTCGTGTTCGCGATCGGCTTGCCGATTGGCGGCAGACCAACCTCGATAACTTCCGGCGTCATCGTATAGGTCGTCACGACATGAGTCTCCGATGGCCCATAATGGTTATGCAGGCAGATATCGAGTCGCTTCAAGCACGCCTGCACTTGCGGTGTCACGACCAACTGCTCGCCCGCCGTAATGATATGGCGAACGCAGCGCGGGAACGCTTCTGCCCACTCCGGCTCGGCGAAGATGAATTTCAGGAACGCCACTGGAATGTACATCACGTCGATTTCATGCTTTTCGATTTCCTGGAACAAGCGTACCGGATCCTTGCGCATCTCATTGTCGACCATATACAAGCTTCCACCGAACAGGAGCGCTGAGAACATTTCCTGATAGCATACATCGAAGCTGCCAGACGCATATTGCAATATCCGCGAAGGCATCGGAATGTTCGTGCCATTCTGCTGATAATGCAGCAGGTTAACCATGTTGCCGTGCTCCAGCATGACCCCTTTCGGATTGCCCGTCGTGCCGGATGTGTAGATGATATAGAGCAGGTTGGACGGTTTGCTGCCATTCGGTACGTCAGCTCCGTCGCCTTGGTACAGAGACTTATCGCGTACATCAATTAGGCGGACGTCATCAGAAATGATCCCTGGTAGCTCCGATTGCGCCAAAACCAGCTTAGCCCCGCTGTCTGCCAACATGTAGCGAATACGCGTCTCTGGATATTCGGGATCGATCGGTACGAATGTGCCCGATGCTTTGAGTACGGCTATCACTGCGACGACTGTATCCAGCGTTCGCTCGACAATAATGCCGACAGGCTGCTCTGCGGTCACCCCATACTCACGCAGCTTCCACGCTAGCTGATTCGCCTTACGGTTCAGCTCTCCGTAGCTTAATTGCTCGCTGCCAGAGACGACAGCAACAGCATCCGGTGTCCGCTCCACCTGTTCCGCAAACAGTTCATGAACCGTCTTGTCACTTGAGTACTCCATAACCGTACCATTGAATTCATGTTGCAGTTGAGCCTTCTCCTCGCTGGTTACCATTTGCAGTGATGAGATTGCTGCTTGCGGATTATGAGTCATGCTTCCAACGACCTGCAGGAAATGGCCGCAAAGCCTTTCAATGGTCGATCGATTGTACAATGCTGTTGCATACTCCATGGTGCAGTAGAGTCCATCGCCATCTTCTGTTACGGTCAGATTCAAGTCGAACTTAGCCATGCCGTATTCAGCACCGTATGGCTTCACCTGAAGACCATCCAGATCGAATTCCCGATGCTCTGTATTCTCAAGGGCGAACATCGTGTCGAACACCGGATGACGACTCATATCTCGCGAAATTTGCACGTTCTCCACGAGTTCCTCGAACGGATAGTCCTGATGCTCGAACGCTCCCAGCGTCGTTTCTTTGATTTCCTCCAAGTAGGTAAGCACAGACTTGGTTCCTGAAGGATAATTGCGAATCGCCAGCGTGTTGACGAACATACCGATAAGCGGCTGCACATCGTCATGCGTTCGACCCGCAATCGGTGTTCCTACAACAATGTCTTCCTGGCCTGAATACTTGTGAAGGATGATCGTGTATGCCGCTAGCAGCACCATGTACAAGGTCGTTCTCGTATCGGCGGCTAATTTCCTCAATTCTTGGCTCTGCTCGCGATCAAGCGAGAACTCGAACAGCGCACCATCATGACTCTGTACAGCAGGACGTACATAATCAGTAGGCAGCTCAAGCACAGGAAGTACGCCTTCCATTTGCTGCAACCAATAAGTTTCTTGGCGCTTCAACTGCTCGATCTGCTCCTCGGAACGTTGCCACGCAGCAAAGTCCTTGTACTGAATGCGAAGCGGCTCAAGCTCATTCCCACTGTATAAGCTTGTGAATTCCTCGATCATAATGCCAATTGACGTGCCGTCCGAAATGATATGGTGCATGTCGAACAGGAGAATGTGACGCTGAGGAGCAAGCTCAATCAGCCCCGCCCTGAACAGTGGCGCTGTGGACAGATCGAAAGCGCGAATGAATTGCCGGATTTGCTCCTCGACTTCCGACCTTTCCAGGGCTGACATCTCTTCCACTACAAAATCAACAGTCGGATAAATGCGCTGCACAGGTTCTCCATTCACCATTTCAAAGCCGGTGCGAAGCGTTTCGTGACGTGTGATCAGCTGACGGAAAGCATACTCCAATCGGTTCCGGTCAACATCACCCTCAAGCAGTAATGCCCCTGGCATGTTATAGCTCTGCTCAGCTCCTTCCAGCTGATGCAAAATGAACAATCGCTTCTGCACCGAAGATACCGGATATACATCCTTCTCCTCAACTGTCGGGATGGGTGCGAATTTGCGTCCTTGAGCATCTTCCATGAGCGCGGCCATCGCTTCCAAAGTAGGATTGCGGAACACATCGCGCAGAGACAGGCTGATATTCTCTTCTTTGTGCAGCTTGCTGACCAGTGTCGTCGCTCGTAATGAATGGCCGCCCAGCTCGAAGAAATGATCCTTTGCACCGACTCGGCTTAGACCGAGCACTTCCTGCCAGACTCTCGCAAGCCGAATTTCCTGTTCACTTCTAGGCGCCACATATTCCGTCTCTGCTTGTACGTGCTCTTCCGGTTCTGGCAGGGCTTTGCGATCTACCTTGCCGTTAGTCGTCAACGGCATCTGTTCAAGCTGAATGAAGTATGCCGGAATCATATAACTAGGCAGTTCATTGGCAAGCATTGTTCTAATCTCGCCTGCAGGAAGCAGACGATCTGCTACATAATATGCGCACAGCTGCTTCTCTCCGTCCTCGTGGCCTCGGACGACAATCGTCGCCTTCTGAATCGGCGCCACTTTGAGCAGCTGCGCCTCTACTTCCCCAATCTCGATGCGATGACCTCTGATTTTCACCTGATCATCCATTCGGCCAACATATTCAATCGTTCCGTCCGACAGCCATCTCGCCAAGTCCCCAGTACGATACATGCGCTCTCCCGGTACGAACGGATTATCAACGAATTTCTGTGCAGTCAGTTCTGGACGGTTCAAATATCCGCGAACTAACCCTTCTCCCGCTACACACAGCTCACCGGATACCCCTATCGGCTGTAAATCATTTCGTTCATTGACGATATAAATGGCTGTATTACTAATTGGACGACCGATAGGTACACTTACGGCTCGCTCCGGAATCTCTGTCACATCATGCCATGTCGCATATACCGTGCTTTCAGAAGGGCCGTAGGCATGCTTCAGTCTTCCCGGACCTGTCTGTTCAAGTGCTTTACGGACATGCGCGACAGAGGAGCGCTCGCCTCCGAACAATATCGCGCGGATATGACGCAGGCAGGATACGTTTACGTCAACAAGAACATTGAAATAAGCGGTAGTAATCAGCATGACCGATATTTGCTCCGTTTCGATCAGCTCCGCCAGCTTGCGTGCATCAAGCAATGTATGATGAGGAACAAGAACCAGTTGGGCCCCATTCGTTAATGCCCCGAAAATATCGAATGCGGAGCCATCGAAAGAATAACTCGATAATTGCAGTACCTTATCCTGCTCCGTAATTTCGATATAGTTGGTATTCTTCACGATGCGTACGATATTGCGGTGTGTCGTCAGGTTACCTTTGGGATTACCCGTTGTCCCCGAAGTGTAGATGACGCAAGCCAAATCTACAGCTGTACTCTTCGATTCCAACTTCGAAGCATCCTCATGATAAGACTGCTCATCGTCAAGTATAAGGAGTCTAGCTGCTGATTCCGTATTTGGCACACGATTCTGCAAATGCTGCTGAACCAGAATGACACGAGCACCCGAATCTTCCAGCATGTAGCGAACGCGCTCCTCCGGATATTCCGGATCAATCGCGACGTAGCCGCCTCCCGCCTTCAAAACGGCAAGCATCCCAACAATCATGTCGATCGATCTTTCAGCCATGAGCCCAACTAGTGCTTCTGGCTGCACACCTTCAGATCTAAGTGTTCTGGCAAGGCGATTCGCCCGGGTATTCAGCTCACGATACGTCAGCTTGGTATCTTCATAAGAAACCGCGATTGCCTCTGGCTGTCGCTCCGCATGTTCCTCAATGAACTGATGTAGCGTTGCTTGACGAGGGAAATCCGTCCACACATCATTAAATTCATGAAGGAGGCGCTGCTTCTCATCTTCGGACAATAACACGGCATTGCCGATAGGCTGGTCCGGCTGGAATAACACAAAATGAAGCAGTCGGAAAAAATGTTCGAATAGAGTAGCAATATAGGAGGCGTCATAGCGGCTTTCATCATAAAGCACCTCCAAATGAAGGCCATCGTCCTTCGCATCGAATCGGAATATGACGTCAGAGCTGACACTAAGGTCGATAGAAGCGGTATGTATGGCTGAATAAGACACTATCGTATTCATCACCGGAAGTCCGTTCGTGTCCATCTCCAGGTTTAGGTTGTGTACCATCTTCCGAAACGGAAGATGACGATGCTCCAATGCTCCTCCGACAGCTGTCTTAATTGACCCCAATACGGAACGGAAGCTGCTTCCGCGTGTCAAATTCGTCTTCATAATGAGTACGTCACGAGGTGATGACTCATCATCCGATTCATCCATCGTCGGCATGCCTACAAGCACATTTTCTCGGTTCGTATAATGGTGGAGCAAGCAAGTGGCCCCTGCCAATCCAATCATGTACAGGGCAATATCCGAACCGTTCGCAAGGGTGTTCATTCTGTCTGACAGATCTGTTGGGAGTGCTCGGATCATAGACACTTTGGCGGCTTTCGTATCCGCGTTCGCTTCTCTTCCGTGTGTACTGCAATATGGCAAGATGCTCATGCTGTCATCCGAATCAAACATCCCATTCCAATAGGCTTCTTCTTTCTCATATACCGACTTCATTCGTGAACCTCCCTGTCTTAACGGGTGTAATGAAATAGGAGAGCGCGTTCCTGCAGCGGCCACGCGCTCCCGCAATTACACAGTTCCAAGCTCAGCATGTATCGCTTGTGTACATGTACAAATGTAGAACAAGGTTGTGCACCTAGTTAACCAAATTGATAGAGCTGCAACCCTAGCTATGATCGTTAGATAAGCGCGGTTTCTCAGTGTGGAGGCGGTAAGGCGTTGCTGCCTTACCGCAATACCTGCTGCCAGCACATTTTAGAACGCGAACTCGATCGTATCGATCTTGCTCTTTTCCTGTGTCTGCTGTCCACTTATCGAAATATCTTGAATGCGGATGCGAGGGTTCTCGCATACTTGGGACAGGATTGACAAGTAATCTCTCATCATTCTGTGTATGCCAGCTGCTTTGAACAGCTTGGAAGCATACAAGAAGCTTCCCTTCATCCCATCGTCTTCTTCCGATACAGACAGCGTCAGATCGAACTTCGCGCTGACCGAGTCATTTGTCACGTAAGGCGATATCGTCAATCCACCAATTCCGGCTTCACGCTCCTCCGTATTCTGGAGGACGAACACCGTATCGAACAGCGGATTGCGGCTTGTCTCCCACTGCAGCTTCAAGAGGTCAATCAGTTCCTCGAATGGATACTCCTGATGTTCGAATGCCCCTAATGTTGACTCCTTCACCTCTGCCAAGAACGATTGGAACGTTTTATCGCCCTGCGGACGGTTACGAATCGCGAGGGTATTGACGAACATACCGATCAATGGCTCCAAATCGGCATGATTGCGACCCGCAACAGGAGTACCGACAATAATGTCTTCCTGACCGCAATATTTGGATAACAGAATCTGATAGGCGGACATTAAGACCATGTACAGCGTGCACTCATGATTAGAAGCAAGTTGGTTCAGCTGGCCCGTCACAACCGGGTTAATTTCGAATTCGATCTGCTCCCCTTCGAAGCTGCGAACCGCCGCTCTATCATAATCCAACGGCAACTCTGTGTTCGGAAGATCGCCTTGCAGCATACTCATCCAATAGTCTTCTTGGTGCTTCAGCCTCTCAAGATTCTCACTCGCCTGCTGCCATACCGCATAATCCTTGTACTGGATACGCAGCGGCGGCCGTTCTTCATTCGCATACAATCGAGTAAATTCATCAACTAAATTGCTCATTGAGGCACCGTCAGAAATGATATGGTGCATATCAAAGACGAGAATATGCCGATCCTGCCCAACTTCGAACAACCCGACCCGCAATAATGGCGGATGCTCCAGGTCGAACGGTCGGATAAATTGTCCAATCATCTCCGGAACTTCGTCCTCGGATACCTGTCTGTAGTCAATAGCGAATTCCGTATTGCGATGGATACGCTGCATCGGCTCGCCGTCTACCATCTCAAAGCCAGTACGTAAAGTCTCGTGACGAGCGATGAGCTTCAAAAATGCTGTCTGGAATTGATCTCGATTCAGCTGTCCTTCAAGCACCAGCATGCCAGGCATATTGTAGCTGAGCTCGCTTCCTTCCAGCTGGCTCATGATATAGAGTCGCAACTGAGCCGAAGATAACGGGTAGTATTCTTGCTCCTCGGCAATCGGAATGGCTGTATACCATGAGGTCTCCATTTGCGAGATTGCTTGAGACATCTCCTCGATAGTCGGATGACGGAACACACCTCTTAACGGGAAGTTGACGTTCATTTCCTTGTACAGCCTGCTCACCAGCGTCGTTGCCCGCAGCGAGTGGCCGCCCAGCTCGAAGAAGTTGTCCTTCACGCCTACGCTCGGTAACCCCAATACATCCTGCCAAATGCGTGCAAGTCTTGCTTCCGTATCTGTACGCGGCGCGACATACTCCGTTCCAGTCTCAATGCCGCCTTCTGGCTTCGGCAGCGCTCTCCGATCGATCTTCCCATTCGGCGTCAGCGGCAGCCGCTCCAACTGTACGAAGTAGGACGGAATCATGTAGCCTGGCAGTTCCTGCGACAATACTGCCCGCAGCTCGCCCGCCGTGAGCGAGCGCTCTGCTGTGAAATACGCGCACAGCTGCTTCTGGCCCGCATGATCTTCCAGTGCCACCACGGTCGCCTCCTGTACCGCCGGTACATGCAAGAGCTGCGATTCCA
>NZ_FNAZ01000026.1:0-3306 GCF_900102125.1 Paenibacillus sp. cl6col | reverse complement strand
ACAACATGGACGCTTAGCTCAGCTGGGAGAGCATCTGCCTTACAAGCAGAGGGTCGGCGGTTCGATCCCGTCAGCGTCCACCATAATATGCCGGTGTAGCTCAGTTGGTAGAGCGGCTGACTTGTAATCAGTAGGTCGAGGGTTCGACTCCTTTCGCCGGCACCATTGTTACCTTATTGGGGATTAGCCAAGCGGTAAGGCAACGGACTTTGACTCCGTCACGCATAGGTTCGAATCCTATATCCCCAGCCATTGTAAGAGCCATTAGCTCAGTTGGTAGAGCACCTGACTTTTAATCAGGGTGTCGAAGGTTCGAGTCCTTCATGGCTCACCAGTTAAATATGTGCGCGTATGGCGGAATTGGCAGACGCACTAGACTTAGGATCTAGCGCCTTTGGCGTGGGGGTTCAAGTCCCTCTACGCGCACCATATCATTAAACCCTTGTCGGACAAGGGTTTTTTGCTGTTTATAGATAGTAAGGAGCGTAAGGCTCCTTGTTTTTGTTAACGGACTTGTTAACGGAAAGCTAGATATCCACAGGATCATTGCTTTTATTCATCGAGTTTATAGCCTCAGAATATTTCGCCATGAGGTTCTTTTTCTTTTCATCTCTCATGTGTGTATAGATGTCTCCTGTAATTGCTACACTAGAATGACCTAATACCTCTTGTATGTCGTCAAAACCAAGCTCCCACAAGTTAGTTGTAAATGAATGCCGCAAGTCATGGAACCGAATGTATGGCAATCCTCTTTTATTGATTATCTTTTCGTAATCATGTCGCAATTGAGATGGGCGTATTGGCTCTCCGTCTAGGTGGCAATTAATCAAGCCCCATAGTTTCTGATACGCTTCGTTCTTTTGTGCGTTGGTATGATTCTGCTCGATCTTCTCTTTCAGCTTTTCAAGTATACCTATCTATGATAGGTGTGCGCCTTTCGGACTTCTTTGTTTTTGGTGCCTGAACAATGAAGCCGAATTCTTTATGATACGTGAGTGACTGCGTAGCGTCGATGTATTTGCCTTCATAAGAGAAATCGCTCACCTGGACACCTAGAACCTCACCACGCCGAATTCCTGTGTTTATGGTCGTTAAATAGGCCGTGTAGAAGCGACTCACAGATGCTGCCTTAAGAAATGTCAGACACTGCCCCAGCGTCCACGTGAGAGTTCCTTTTTGGCAAACGTGGTGATCAAGCTTCTTCATAATGTCGATGGGAATTAGCTTCTATTTTGCTGGCCCAGAAGGTATTACGTGTCGATATAGCGGATGTGAAGTGGAGTGGGATATCGGACGGAAAGAGTACCGCTTCCACAATGACTACACAGACAAAAGGGATCGGAAGGTACTCGCAACGAAGCAGAGAGATGCATTGGATGCCAACAAGAATGTAGTGTACCTGGTAGGTGGGGAGCACGCGACATTAGGATCGATGGAGACGCTAGTGAAGTAGATGCTATTGATCACCAAAATGCAGACAATAAGATTGAGAGCTATTCATTCTATTTATCTGGAATCAAATTTGCTTATTTGTAGTGATAATTGATGGATGTGATATGCTGCACGATAAGATATAAAATATTTTCGTTTATTCCGGTATGTGAGCAACGCGAAGATAAACACATCCCGAGTATCATCACTTCCGAAAACGAAAATGTCATAAGCACCAAAGTATTATCTTAGTGCTTAGATTAAGCCAGGGCTTCTTTTTAAGCAATACATGCCTCCTGCGTACGTTCTTTAGTTTGTGATTGTAGCCCAAGCGAAGGATGGGGAGCGTCCTTTTGTTGAACTGTCGGGCAGGATAGTGGTGTTGTAACATAACATGGATAATGCTGTTTAAAGATAAGAGGAGAGAGAGATATGCAAAGAGAGGTAATGAAAGATTTAAGATAATTTTGTGGATTGACAGGGAATGTTACTTTAACCCATTTTGGAGTAGTTTGTCTGGCGGCAATATGAGGCCGGCACCAAAGAAGTAAAGCCCCGGGTTAGTCCGAGGCTTTATTATGATCATTTGCTTAAATGCTTCTAGTATTGTTTTGCCTTAACTTGGATGTCCATATTATGGCCGTCTTTATTATTAATGAATACTTTCCATTTCTCAGAGATAAAGCCACCAAAGACTTTAATTGTTTCTGTTTTTTGTTGGCCTGAAGATATTGGAATGTCTACCGCATAGTTTTTTCCATCGCGTACTAACGTCATGTACACTGTTCCTGGGCCGTCATTCTTAACATGAACGTCTAAGCTCTTTCCGGCATGGATGTTTGCATGAAATGAGCTCTGGAAGGAATGGTACCCAACGTGACTAACATCAAAAAGTGAAATTTCTCTTGAATCTGTTGAGGTTTCTGATTGAGTTGGTGCAATTCTAGTTGAGTCAGGCGCAGCAGAAGCGAATCCAGTAAATGTTGATAACATTAGCACTGTTGAAATGATGACTAACGATTTTTTCATAGTAACCTCCTTGGAAATGTATATTAATGTTATACATTTCCAATATACCACATATAACCATTAGCTTGTGCTGTAGATGAGTCCTATCTGTGACAAAGACCCGAACTATTCGAGGCTTTACTTGTACACACTAATTAGGTATATGTTTTATAAATAAAGTTCCACCTTTGATGGGACAATTCATTTTAGATGAAGCGATTGATTCATTATTCAAATTAGCCTTTTACCGTTTTGCTGTTTAAATTAGGTAACTACGTGTTCTTGTAGGTCTCAATATTGTGTTGGAGAATAGAAGGAATTAATCTTAGGGAGAAGCTTAGAAGCCTGTAATAGCCCTTTTAAACCCTTAAAGAGGGGATTTGGATACGTAAAGCGTCTCAAACCCATCTAGAGCAAATAAGGGGGCGTACGACTGGAATAACGATTGCATTCCACTATGGCGACCTGAAGAAATGCTCTGAGGGGCGGGGGAACGTAGAGAACCGTTGGAGCTTGTGGGCGATAATAGCGGTTAAGCATTGTGATGAGGTGTCCTAGAACAGGCACCTTGAAGTCTCCAGTGGCTCAACAGCAAGGTTTTTCAGCTATTTATTATTTTTTTTGAAATAGGGGTTGCATTACTTAATACCTTATGATATATTATTACTTGTCGCTTCTGATATATCGTTTTGAACGACAAATTGCGGACATAGCTCAGTGGTAGAGTATCGCCTTGCCAAGGCGAGGGTCGCGAGTTCGAATCTCGTTGTCCGCTCCATATAATTTGCGCCCTTAGCTCAGCTGGATAGAGCGTTTGACTACGAATCAAAAGGCCGGGAGTTCGAATCTCTCAGGGCGCGCCATTTT
>NZ_FNAZ01000027.1:0-2303 GCF_900102125.1 Paenibacillus sp. cl6col | reverse complement strand
ACTTTAACGAGTCCACTTGAGTCGACAGCGCGCATCGTCAATAGGCAATACCAGCGTGGAGACAGCAGCCATAAGTGCCAGAACACATTCAACAAGGTGAGCTCCAATGGAGCCATGGCTGTAGAATGTTCTACTTACACATGTATTTCAATAGTGTAGGGAGACTGATTCTAAGGTACATCGAAGGAAGCAATGACGGCAAGTGTGATCGAGGGTGTATAAAAGTGGTTAAGAGCTATTAATGCAATTTCGCTGGACTAGTACTGGTTACTCGCTTAAGGAGGCGAATTGACAGAATGTCTATTTAAGTGACTATTTCCTGTGATTAGAATACACATTTCTTATATATAAAAGAAACAGATGATTAATGGGACGATCACGAATGCTATTCTATATAGCAACCCCCCACCACTTAAAGAGAGTGGGGGCTGCAGCAATAGAAATGAGAGCCCTTGCGATTTAATTTGTTAAAGACAGCATCTTGAATTTTTCAACTCAGTTCCCTTTTTTTCGACATACCCCATTAACCATGCAAGGTTCGGACGAACTTGGAACCAGACATCCGGCCAAGTGCACCATGGGCACAGTCCGTTTCATTATAAGAGGCGACTCGATCTTTTCGAATGCTTGATCCATAGATAACGACGGGAACTGGCTCTCCAGTATGCTCCTTAACCTCAGAAGGAGTAGAATGATCAGCGGCCAGTGCTAGGTATACATCCTCTGATAGTTGATCAGCGTTTATGCCAACATTTCTATCAAACATTTCTAGCGATTGAGCCTTTTTAGTGGTTCATCATCGGCCCCATTACATCTGGAGCTTTAAGATGAACATAGACAATGTAATGATGGACAATCTGTTCAAGTGCAAGTTCTGCTTTCAGTTTAACATCAGTATCCATACTTCAGGTCATTCTTATATCTGTAATGGTTGTGTACCCGGCTAGTTCCGCTACCCAAAGAATGGTGCTTTCTACAGCAATGCAGCAACCTCGGAAATTCATTCTCGAAGCAATCGGCTCAAGTTCAACCTACTACCTGCACCACGGGTTAGAATGAAGCTGGCAGGCAGCAATCCATTAGCTACTCGCTCCTCATTCGCAGGGTGCGATGACAAGATCCGAGAAGATATTTCTAAGAAGCGGTTGACTCTAGAAGCAGTCGTCGTGCTTCTAATGTATCTTCCAACGGCTGAACAGGAAGATACGGTTTGCCGTCGTTCGGTGCTTTCGGGTCAGAATCAGTAATTTGATCACTTAATCCCTGTCTACGCAGCACAAGTACAGGACGATGTTCAGTCGCAGGCTTGCAGTAAGCATAGATGCCCTCGGCTACTTCTATTCCTGAAATGGATTCAGCAAGCTTGTCCGTATGTTCCCGTATGCGGCCAGTGCGTCGATCCAGCACTATACCATCTTCTACAGTGGCAAAATTGCAGCGAAGAACGACATCTCCAGGCTGAATATCGATTCCGACTCCAAGTGCTTCGATGGGGCCACGACATGGGTTGCTCAGGCGTGAATCCAAGATGAAGCTTACATCCTCACAGCAGCTGATTCATCAATTGGAATCCAACAGCATTGAATTTCTCGTATTGTCCGATCAAGTAGAAGTCGATGAGTCACGGTATCAGGTTTGCGCGTTTTATCACCGATCGCCTTGTTCTCATTGCACGTCCAGATCACCATTTAGCCCAGAAGAGGAGGTGCACGTTATATGATCTTCAAAATGAGACCTTTCTTATGAAGCCGGATAAGTCAGCAACAAGGCAATTCCTCGATATGAAGTTCGAACAGGCGGGCATCGCGATATCCAATACGATTGATATCAGCAGCTTGGAAGGAATTAAACAGGGCGTTATCCATGGACTTGCATAGCAGCATATCTGAATTAATGAAGATGCAGGAGATTGCTAGTGAACTGCTAGTTGTATTCCCATAGATGAAGTGAAGTTTGAGAGAGGGGTTCAATATGTTCATCACTAAAACAAGCATCTGTCGCCAGCAGCTAAAGCATTCATTACAATGCTGAACAACATTTTAACCAAGTAGGTACAGAGGATAGAAAGAAGAGGATTGGAGGACATGAAAAAAGGATTTGAAAATAGTTTAAAAAAGACTTGCATTATACCTTCGAAATATGATATATTCTAAATCCTGCTTCATTAGGAGGCAGTCAATCGAACGAAGAAAACAAATTAAAAAAAGTTGTTGACTTCGAGTTGATGAAGTGATAAGATATAAAAGTCGCCGCTGAGAGACGCGGTGAACGAAAGCGAAAGAGGCAATAAGCCGAAGCGCTGG
>NZ_FNAZ01000028.1:0-1694 GCF_900102125.1 Paenibacillus sp. cl6col | reverse complement strand
GAGGCCACTGAAAAAGTCCATCTCATGTTAAAGGTACAGCCCCTCAAGAAAATTGAGGAAGCTGTACCTTTTTTCGCTTATAATGAAAGCATCATGGAGAGCGGGTGAGCGAGATGATTCGTCAACAACAAACCTTGGTTCTGAGTCCTTATGCGGCATTGTATGACATCGTCGTGCCGAAGGACAACATGCTCCGTCAAATTAATGAACTGGTGGACTTCACCTTCATATACGAGGAATTGGAAGCAAAATATTGTTTGGATAATGGACGCAACGCCATCGACCCCATTCGCATGTTTAAATACTTACTGCTGAAAGCTATCTTTGAACTGTCTGACGTAGATATTGTCGAGCGTTCGAAGTACGACATGTCATTTAAATATTTCCTCGGCATGGCTCCGGAAGACTCGGTAATCGACCCGAGTTCCCTGACGAAATTCCGTAAATTGCGATTGAAAGACATAAATCTGCTCGACATGCTCATCGGTCAGACAGTAGCCCTTGCAATCGAGCAGGATATCTTAAAGAGTACCTCTATCATCGTAGATGCTACACATACGAAAGCACGTTACAACCAGAAGTCACCGCAAGAAATCCTACAAGACCGTGCTCGAAAGCTGCGTAAGGTTGTTTACAGCATGGACGAGTCGGTCAAAACAAAGATGCCAGCGAAGAACATGAACAACGTACTTGAAGACGAAATCGCATACTGCCAAAAGCTTGTCGCCTTTATTGAAAAGGGATCTGGAATCGCACAGGTGCCAAAAGTTCTGGAGCCGCTTAATCTGCTAAAAGAAACAATTGAGGATGATGTGGAGCAACTGCAACTTGCGGCAGATCCAGATGCACGCGTAGGACACAAGAGCGTAGATAGCGCCTTTTTCGGCTACAAGACACATCTAGCGATGGCCGAGGAACGACTCATAACAGCAGCTGTAATTACGACAGGCGAGAAAAATGATGGCAAGCAATTGCAAATACTGATCGAAAAAAGCAAAGCTGCTGGAATGCAGGTCAAAACAGTGATTGGGGATACGGCGTATTCGGAGAAAGATAGCCTTATCTACACGAAACAGAACAAGATTGAACTTGTAGCGAAGCTCAATCCACTAATTACCCAAGGCGCTCGCAAGAAAGAGAACGAATTTCTGTTTAACAAAGATGCTGGAATGTACGTTTGCCCAGCCGGACACATGGCGATTCGGAAAGCACGACAGGGCAAGAAAGGTGTCAGTAACAACCAACAGAAGACCTATTTTTTCGATGTGGACATTTGCAAACGCTGCCCGTTGAAGGAAGGTTGTTACAAAGAAGGAGCTAAGAGCAAAACGTACTCAGTGACGATAAAGTCTGATGAACACATGGAGCAGATAGCGTTCCAGGAAACAGAATATTTCAAGGCGAAATCTAAGGAACGCTACAAAATTGAAGCCAAAAACAGCGAACTCAAACATGGACACGGGTATGATGTAGCCACATCCTCGGGTCTGCTTGGCATGCAATTACAAGGCGCGATGGCGATATTTGCTGTAAATCTCAAGCGAATATTGAAGCTAGTGGACTGAGGTTACTAGAAAACACAGCTAAGCTAGACCCACAAAAAGAAGACATTCGTCCCGAAAAGCGGTACGAATGTCTTCTTTTCTTTTATCTAAATAGCATCTGAAGAAAATGGCTAGTTCTTCAGTGGCCTC
>NZ_FNAZ01000029.1:0-1150 GCF_900102125.1 Paenibacillus sp. cl6col | reverse complement strand
GAAGCGATTCCAATTAAAATGGTTCGAGTCTAAACGAAAATGAATGAATAAGCTAGAATTAGTGTCTATGTGTCCAAATTTATGGGGTTAATCCGTTACAAGGCTAATAGATGTTAGCACAACACGAGGAATCTCCTATATAGGCATCTGCACAATCATATAGTTATTAACCTACATACTATACATACAGGATATTTGACTTTACGAATAGTGCGTATCTTTACACAGCAAAAGGAGGTATTGTAATGACAAATTTTTATTCTTTTCACGGTACTATCACTATGATTAATGATTTTTTTACAGGGCAAAATGGCGAAGGATGTTATAAATTAATAGCTGTAGACAACGGGTTGGGGGAAATCGTAAATTTCGTGGTGTCGCCCAAAACTTATTTTGTAGACCATGTAATGGTGTCAGTAGGAGATCAAGTGACTGGATATTATGACGGAAATGCACCTGCACCTCTAATTTACCCTCCACAATATCAAGCAATTGTCATGGTAAAAAATAGCCCCTATCAGAATGTAAAAGTAGATTATTTTAATACTGAGTTGGAGAGTAGTGATGGACGATTACGATTAACCATTTCTCCATATACTCAAATCATACTAACAAATGGGCAACACTTTTCAGGAACCCCTGCGAACCGAGATCTAATTGTTATTTATGGACCTACCACAGTAAGTATCCCCGCCCAAACTACACCCTATAGAATTGTAGTTTTGTGTTTGGGGGCATTATAGAAAATTCCTGTTGTTACCTTCTTGGCCAACAGATTCTTGATAGATGTCAGCGTAAGTTTTTGTATCTTTGATTAGACCGTCGCAGAAAACTATCACTGCCCGTCACTTCGAGCACGCCTTTCCCCAAGACTGCTCCCTCTTCAAAGAGATCGATAATCCCCGAAAGCAAATCCGTCCCCTCGGTTAGCTCAAGTGGACCGACCTTAAAGAGATAGTTTTGAATGTTCTAAACATCGATTCTGTTCTCGGCTGAAAGGAGTCACTCAAACCAGAGAATAAACACAAAGAGGCCTAAAGTATACAGCTTCCTAGCGGATTAACCCCATAAATTTGGACACAAAGACACTAATTCTAGCTTATTCATTCATTTTCGTTTAGACTCGAACCATTTTAATTGGAATCGCTTC